>NZ_OY782870.1:1466637-2199956 GCF_963678545.1 uncultured Methanomethylovorans sp. | reverse complement strand
GTCCCAAGAAAGAAACTTTTCCCACGATCCCGGTGATAATATTGGTTACCGGTATATTGTGGTTAATAAATGAGTTGAATATATTAACAATCAATATCCCCTGGTTTCCTGTAGTCTTAATAATAGTTGGAGTTGCAGGGCTTATTGAATTTTATAAAAGGAAGTAAATACAAAGGTATATAGAAATTCTTTATATTCAAGCGGGGATTCAAGCGAACAAAATCAAATATACTATGTAATATCAATGGTATTTGTCTCTTAAACTATTGATATCTCTATTTTTAGCTCTCACATTAAACGGTTGTATGTCAGAGAATTTTGTTTATGATGCCCTCAAAGTTCTGAGCGATCACATCTATAATGGCGTATCTTCACAATACCAACACAGTATACTTAGTGAGTACTTTAATACGTATAGAGTTTCTTTATACCCCATAATGAGACTTGGAATTGCTGTCACTGATCCGCATGATTGGACTTCTTCTGCACTTCTGAAAACTGCAGTTTACAGAGGTTTTGACGCCTATGTAATTGATCTTAGGGATACTGAAGTTGTCATCAGGGACGAAGTAATCATCACTAATAAGGGTCTAATTCTTCCCACCCTTGATGCCCTTGTGGTGAGGGATGTCGGTGCTGGATCAATGGACGGTGTTTCTTTTAGGTTCGATGTCCTAAGGCAACTTGAAATGCAAGGTACGCTTATCCTTAACAGCCCTGAAGCTATCAGAAATGCTGCAAATAAATATCATACCACATATTTGCTTTCAAAAGCAGGCCTTCCGGTACCAGCTACTTTTTCAGTACAGGATAGAAGTAAAGCCATTGAAATAATAAGTGACCTCAGAGATGCAGTCGTAAAACCCGTCTTTGGCTACAAAGGAAAAGGAATCATCAGGGTTAAAGATGGAAAAATGATAGAACCGAATGGTTCTTTTTCACAAATTTCCTGGGAAGACCAGATCACACAAATGATCGATAGCTGGGGCATGCTCTATATTCAGGAGTTCATAGAAAACCAGGGAAGGGACATCCGTGCTTTTGTAGTAAATGGAAAAGTACTGGGTTCTATATATCGGTCTGCACAGCAAGGCCATTGGATAAACAACCTTAGCCAGGGTGGTACATCCTCTCTTTGTGTTCTTACTCCATCCCAAAAAGAGATCTGTGCTAAAGCTGCAGAAGCTGTAGGTACTGTATTTGCAGGAGTGGACCTCATAGAAGGACCGCAAGGAACTATGGTGCTAGAGGTAAATGGAACTCCTTCAGGCGCAGGTATATATAAGTCATGTGGAATTAATGTTGCCGGATACATTCTGGATTATATACCATCAAAATTCTGATCTACAAATTTATGTTTTATATGAGGCTTAGTTAATGGATGAATATAAACAATGCATTATTGTGAGAGATGATCTGAAACTTTCAAAAGGCAAGCTTGCAGTACAAGTTGCACATGCAGCTGTATCTGCCAGCAGCTGGGCTTCAAAGTCCGCTTTGGATAACTGGAAAGAAGGTGGACAGAAAAAAGTGGTTTTAAGGGTTCCAGCACTCAAAGACCTTTTCGAGTTTAAGGAAAAGGCCAGAAGAGAGGGATTTCCCACTGCGCTTATTGCTGATGCGGGTCTTACAGAG
This sequence comes from uncultured Methanomethylovorans sp., assembly GCF_963678545.1. Taxonomy (NCBI): domain Archaea; kingdom Methanobacteriati; phylum Methanobacteriota; class Methanomicrobia; order Methanosarcinales; family Methanosarcinaceae; genus Methanomethylovorans; species uncultured Methanomethylovorans sp. The sequence goes on along the minus strand of NZ_OY782870.1, from coordinate 2,198,321 downwards.
GTAGAACCAGGGACAGTAACTGTATTGGGTATTGGTCCCGCAAGGGCTCAGGATCTGGATAAAATAACCAAGGATCTCAAGCTCCTCTAAATATTATCCGTAGAGGGATATAGTATTTCCAGCAATATGCTGGTGATTTTTTTTTGTGTATGATGCAGCACCTACTAAGTGGTAGGCATACACGAACACTTTTAATGTGGATACAATTGATATGGTACCCTCGCAAACTGGGATATAATAGCCCAATTTAGTAGATGGGTCCTTTTTACTTAATCTTTCCTTACCGATGTTAAGGTTATGTACTATGTAGACATTAAGGTATATGTCGAGGTGAAATCATGAGCACAGTAAAGATTCAAGAGAACTCTCATAGGTTGTCTGTGACCATACCCAAAAGTATTGCTGATCTCAAGGGGTGGAAAAAGGGAACTATGCTGGAGTTCAGGGAACATGCCGGATTAGTGTGCCTGGTGGAAGTACGGTAATCAACGGGGTGCAATCACACCCATACGAAATATCAATTCAGGTATAAATTAACTTACCTAGATTGATCTTTCTGCGTTCCTTTAACTTTCTCTTTAATGTACTCGGGGACATTGACAACCATTACTTCAATACCATTCTTTCTCAAACATTCTCCATGCCATCCATTTCCTACAAACTTACTTGCAGCTTCGTCATCAATAAACACAAGTATTTTTCGATATGATACGCCTTCAAGCTGCTCAAGAAATAACATTTTCATTGCATTGTTCATTACTTTATGAATTTGAGCAGTTTTTGTTTTTCCTATATGTGCAGATGCCTCACAAACGATTCTTAGATCTTTGGAGAGGGAAGTAAATTCCATAAAAGAATCTTTTACATCAATCCTTGTGTCTGAAAGTCTGCGTTCATTTAATCCCAATATTGCAGCCAACTCTTTTCTGATGTATTCATGTGCTTCTTTCTGTGTAGATGAGTCTCCAGGTTTATGATTGCTTGGCATATTGTGTCTCCAATGTTGTTTTCACGATTAATAACCAGAAATCAAGTATTTCCTACTGCAATGAGCTTCTTCTCGCTCCATAATCCACTTGATACCGAATTGCTGTCAATCCATTAGTTATCAACTGTTCAAGAATATTCGATCCCGGTATCATAAATAACCATCCCTTTATTCATCATTATATGTCCTTTTAGAAACCATTTAATTACTAATAAATTGCATTTCAGTCGAATGAACAATAACCCACTTTTGTTCTACATTGGCATAGTTCACAAAGGTTTCATGAAAAGAGTATCGATGATCTTCTCCTTGTGTGAATTTCAGATCAGAGCTCAATAACTCCTTAGAAAGAGTCAGTGTTTGAGGAACCCTGGTAATCCACTTCATGCTTTCTCCCATTGATTTTATGTTATCCTCAGAATATAAAGCACTGTAAGCTATGTAATAAACATCATCCGGAAAAGTTATGTTTTCCTTAAGTCTTTTCATGGCTTTAATTATACTCTCCTTGTCTGAAGTGTTGCCAGAATAAGCCTTTGCAAATAATGGGATTCCGCACTGATTTGTGATCATTCCTAATCCAAAACGTTTCAAGTCATCCCTTTTGTCTTTGGCATGACCATAAGTTATCTCAATTGTAGATCCATCGCTGCTATTTTCATAATCGCCGTAAACACTGAAATTTGTGGTATCACAGTGAAGCAGTTGAGTTTTTAGGTTGATCTTTTTCATCGTTTTCAGAGCGATTTTCATGAAAAGCTGAGTTGGATCAACATTATGGATACTATCAAGTGTTCTGCCTAAAACATCATCAGTAAGATCAGAAGCACTAATTCCTGAACCTAGAAGCCTTTCAATAGGGATAGTTTCAAAGTACTGAGAGTACATATATAATCGACTATCAGTGAAACCAAGACAATTAAGGATCATTGCTTTCAATATTTGTGAATGTGCTAACTTGTGCTGCCCATGTTTGGGCAGCACTTCATCAATAACACTAGCAATTTCAAGTTCATCGTAAATTCCAGAAACTATACCGTGATGATCCAGAGAGCTAGTGGTAATGTGCATGAGAATCAAAGATTCAATATCAAGTAACCCCTATTTACATATTTCTACGAAAATTACCAAAAATCAAAGTACATCTGCGGAAAGAAGGATACAATGTTTAGGTATGAGGGCGGAGGGATAAATACATTTTAAATTATCTTAAAATTAAGGATAAAAATAGACGTAATATTAGGATTAAGTGGCGGGTCGAGTTCTGCGCGCCTGAATTTGTGTCCATGCCTGGATGGCAAGAAATCGATTTGACTTTTGTTATTCTAAGTAAAGGAGCTTTTGCTTAGAGTTAAAGATACTATTTTAAATAAAGAAACATTTACTTAAAATGCTAACTAGATTCTAAGTAAAGAAGGCTTTACTTAAAGTGTGAACGTGAACTCTTAGTAAAGGATCGTTATCTTATGAATGAAAGAGCCGGGAAATTTGTTTTGACGCCTGAAGGTTACAGATCTTTCATACCCAGGGAGTTGCCGCCAGAGCTTCCTATCGAATATGATGATGAACTACGTTTGTTGCTTTCAAAGGCTGACAGGAATCTTGCAAGGCTGGATGGGATTACTTCGGTTCTACCAAACCTGGACCTTTTCATTGCAATGTACGTTAAGAAAGAGGCTCTCCTTAGTTCACAGATCGAAGGCACACAGGCGTCCCTTGAAGGAGTTCTGGAATTTGAAGCGAACCTTGTACCAAAAGAAGCTATCAGTGAAATAAAGGAAGTTGTAAATTACATCAAAGCTCTGAACTATGGAATTGAAAGACTGGTCGAAACCTCAATGTCCCTAGACCTTATAAAAGAGATCCATAAGATCCTGCTGGAGGGAACAAGAGGGGATGGACTGAATTCCGGTAATTTCAAAGTTCTTCAGAACTACGTTGGCACACCAGGCGCTTCAATAAGAGAAGCGATCTTTGTACCACCAACACCGGCTATAACCGTACCTGCAATGCAAGCATTGGAAAGGTTCCTGAACGAAAAGGACAACATTCCGCCGCTTATCAAGATCGGAATGATACATGCCCAGTTCGAAACCATTCACCCATTCCTCGATGGCAATGGCAGGATGGGACGACTTATCATCACCTTCTATCTTGTCTGGAAAGAAATACTGTCAAAGCCGCTTTTGTACCTGAGTTTTTACTTGAAGAACAATAGAAGCGAATATTATGATCTGCTTATGAAAGTACGCACGGAAGGTGCGTGGGAAGATTGGCTCAAGTTCTTCCTCAAAGGTGTTAGTGAAACCTCCCAGGAAGCGGTTAACACCGCAAGGGAGATCATAAAATTAAAAGACGATATGACAAATAAGGTCTATGAAAACTCGATCTCAAGCATCCACGCCATACGATTGATAAACCTGCTGTTCGACAGTCCCCTTATCAGCAGCAAGGACATTGCTGATAGGTTAAACATATCGTCCGTCACCGCAAATAGCCTTGTGAGCAAATTTGAGGAAATAGGTATTCTCAACGAAGTGACTGGTAAAAAAAGATATAAGATGTACCTTTTCAAGGAATACGTTGACATAATAAGCAGAGGTACGGATATCATTTAGACTGGGTTTCAATTTGTTTTAGTTAGACGGGCTGTCCTTCTGCGCTACGCTTAGAACAACAGCCTTCTAATGGATGGGACACCGATACGCTCTCTGGAGCGCATCCGTGCCGGGATAAGTAGGTAATACTTAAGGCAAGAAATTAAAAATCCTGCAGTTAAATATCTTGGATCGTGAAAGTGAATCTACTACCCTTTCCAACTTCACTTGTCACCCATATCTTACCACCATGCATCTCAACATACTTTTTTACAAGAACCAGACCAAGTCCGGTGCCTTCATGTTCACGTGTCATATATGAGTTCAGCTGTTTAAATGGTTGGAACAATTTACTAAGGTCACTCATTGCAATCCCTATCCCAGTATCTATCACACTGACCTCAATCACGTGACCAATACGTTTTGCAGTTATACCTACATTACCCTTATCCGGTGTGAACTTAATCGCATTACTTACGAGGTTGTAGAGTATCTGGTTGAATCTGGTTCTATCTGCTTTGATGCTACCAAGCTCTGGCTCGATCTTAACATCAATCTCAATACTTTTCTTGAATGCAAGAGGAGATAGTAGGGTCTTTACTTCCTCGATAGCATTCGAAATAGGGAAGTATTCGAAGTTAAGTTCCATTTTACCGGCTTCTACCTTCGAAAGGTCAAGGATATCATTTATTATTTTTAGCAAATGATTACCACTATTTGAAATGTTATGTATGTACTTTGTTTGTTTTTCACTCAGGTTTCCAGCAGCTCCAACCAGCAGCATATCAGAAAAACCTATGATCGAATTAAGTGGAGTTCTCAACTCATGACTCATAGTAGCCAGAAACTCTCCCTTGCTCCTGTTTGCATTCTCAGCAATCAATTTGGCGTGCAGTAGTATTTCTTCAGTCTGTTTTCTCTCGGTGATATCACGACACAGACACATAATTATTTTTTTCTCTTCAAATACAACTGCAACTCCATGAATTTCAACATTGATCAAACTACCATCTTTGCAGCGGTGCCAAGTCTCGTTAATGAACTTTTTACTATCAGCACGTTTGATTATTTCCAGCAAAATCTCGCGTGAATAAATTGCATCCCAATCCCACATGTGCAGTGTTAGAACCTCTTCAAGTGAGTAACCAAGCATTTCAGCAAATTTTTGACTTGCCTTCCAAACCTTCCCGTTCTGGTTAATAAGAACTAATCCATCAAAAGATTGCTCAAAAAGCATACGCCAGATAGTGATCTCATTTGAACTTTCATATTCATTTTTCCTCGTTTCAGTGATATCTACACGTTGTAAGATCACACCTGTTGGGTAGTCTTGGGAAAGTGGCTGTATTTTTATTAAAAAATAGCGTTTTCCAACAGGATCATCATAGGAAAATTCAAAATTGAACCTTTTCAATTTTCCACTGATCACGCTCCGAATCCCCTTCGCCAAAGCATTTGTTTTATCTGACCCATTACCAATTGCTTCGTCACAGAGTTTCAAAAAATTGGTTCCTTCACTATGTTCCTCTGAGTGCAGGTGATTATTTGCAACTAATTCTGCCCAATTTTCGTGGGCACAAATAATTACTCCTTTAGATGATAGGACTACAATACTGTCTTCAAAACGATTCCTTGAATCTGCTTCAAATACAGGGATTGGAAAATTACTAGTTATTGACGGCATAATTGGCAATGATTCTTTCTATCTCAATTTTCATATGCTGTCAGTATATATAAGTTACTATTTTTCCTAATCACACCTTAGTTATTAATATAGGGTACTTGTCGGGCTGCCCTTCTAAGTCATATAGATTCATGGTGTCGTACCTTCCTAGTTGTTCGCAATATTCTAATTCGGTACAGAACTATCCTATTTTACAGCAAAATGGGGGACACTACCATGGAAAATAGAGTTCTGATTAAAAAAGAGATACATATTAATACAATATTAACACAATATTAATACATGGTGCAAGCGATAATAAACATCGATGACCGTACAAACCGAATTTTGAATATTATAAAAGCAAAATACGATTTGAAAAACAAGAGCGAAGCTATTGATTTAATGGCAGCTGAGTACGAAGAAGAGATTTTGGAGCCTGCGTTAAAACCTGAGTATATTGAAAAACTAAAAAGAATAGAGAGCCAAAAAACTATCGAAGTAGGCACTGTTGCGAACTTCCGTAAACGATACAACCTTTGATTTTTATGTACAATTTGATAATCAAAGAAGAGCTCGATAGCAAATTTGAAAAGTTGGCTAAGAAGAACAAAAAGCAACTTGAAATAATTTCAACTAAGGTCTCTGAGATTTTAGAAAATTCACATCGATACAAGAATCTAAGGGCTCCTATGAATCATCTCAAAAGAGTACATATTGATAAACACTTTGTTCTGGTTTTTTCAATAGATGAAGACTCAAAGGCAGTGATCCTTGAAGATTACGATCATCACGACAACATCTATTAAAACCACTTTTCCCTTTTTGTCTTCTTTACAGGATCTCAAACTCTCTTCTTTTTGGTCTGATGTCTTATGTGACGGGCTGCCCTTCTCCGCTTGCTCAGCTTTGCTTTGCAATGCTCGAACCTCAGCCCTCTATCGTGGCTGGGGCACCGATACGCACTGCGGAGCGCATCCGTGCCGGAATAAGTGAGTTTTGCTAATGAGACAATTTAACGTGGGGTCTTAAGACCCCACACATACCGACTCTCGGGGAGCAGGGATTTGTTGGCTCCCCTCTGTCCGATATTGCTAATTACCGGGACAGGAGTACGAGAAGAGGAATATTTCCCTGCTGGAAATGACGTATTGCTTTGCAATACGTCCCTTTGGTCTTGGGGTGGGTTAAAGCTGAAAAATAAAAAGCATTCTTATGTTCACCAGTAGAATCAATAAACGATGTGGGGATGAAGAGTATGGTGGTTTCTCAGTACTGTGCCATATTTTTACACTATGTTCATTTATTACTACCTTTTAATTGCCTTTTTTCTTGTTTATTGCTGCTCAATCTCTGAGTAAATCCGAGAAAGCCCCTCTAGGGTTGAGTATCCTTTTCTTGTGATTATGTAATCCCCCCGTTCATTCCTCTGTAAAACCATACCTGCTTCGAGTAGTTTCTGAAGGTGAAAAAGCAGATTTCCGCCACGCAATCCTGTAAGTTTTGAAAGTTCTGAAAAAGTCCTGCTATCGCCTGAAAGTTCTTTGAGAATAAGGAGACGCTGACTATTTGCTACAGGCTCGCAAATTTCAGAGGCCATCCGGCTAGGTTCGATCTCGCTGATCTCAGTTTTTTTAGTTACATCTTCCTTTTCTTCATAGGTTTGAAGCGAGTGCATGAGTTTAACCTGATTTTCAAAAATATCCATAGCTTCCGAAAAGCAACTGCTACAATTGGGGTTTTTTGCTTCCTTTTTTATATATTCCAGTTTTTCCCTGTAAAGCTTTATAGCATTGGAATCGACTCGACGCCTGCCAATAAGTCCTGCAGTTTCCTGCAAAAGATCTATAAGATTTTTTCCACAAAAATCTCGCATCTTACAGTCCTGTACCATCTGTCTGTGCATTCTCTCACTCGCATCATCGCACAAATAGTTCACCATGGGTTTCATGAAACTCGTTCTCATTTCTTCAAGGATTTCCTCAATGTGCTGCTGGTTAACCCGCTGTAAAAAGCGTGAAAACTCATTTTTAAGGGTCTTAATTTCTTCCTTGATAGAGTGCAGTTCCTCTATGTAATACGATTCAATATTTTCTTTTGCTCTCTCCATCTTTATCTGCCTCTGAAATGCTCAAAAATAGGATTATTTCCTATCTAATTTATTTTATAAAAATTCTTATTTAAAGTTCTTAACTGAAAGTATTATTGAACATCCTTATTCAAGGTCATTTTTCTATACAATCAGAAATTAGTACATAATCATGACGCTCAAGTATATACATATATACAGCGTTCATTGGAACATAGAGGAATGCTATATGAAAACACTTGTTACATACATGAGTCAGACCGGAAACACAAAGAAGATAGCTGAAGCAATTTATGGTGAACTTAATGGTGAAAAGGAAATCAAACCCATATCCGAGGTCAAGAACCTTGAAGGATATGACCTTGCTTTCATAGGTTTCCCTATACTGCAGTTTGATGTTCCGCCTGTAATAAAGAATTTCTTATCAGCTAATACTAAAGGTAAAAACATTGCAATATTCATGACACATGCTGTCCCCGAAGGATTTGAGGCCATCCATTCATGGACTGGTTCCTACAAGCAAGCTGCAGTTGATGCAAATATAGTTGATGCATTTGATTGCCAGGGAGAGCTTGCCCAACCGGTAATTGACATGTTGTTAAAGGGTAATGATCCAAAGATGAAAGCATTTGGTGAGATGGGACCATCCACAAAAGGGCAGCCGGATGATTCGAGGGTGCAGGCAGCAAAGGAATTTGCAAGGAAAGTGCAGGCAAAAGTTTGATATCATGAAGATGGAATCATCAACGTCCGAAAGAAAGGATTTTTGGAATGCAAAGAACTATGCATTAATCACTGACAACACAAAGCCAGCAATGAAGTGGACCATATCCGAACTTAAAAAACGGGGCAAGACTATTTATGTCATAGACCTTTCCGACAAGCCGGAACCCGGCAATTTAAGACAAGTTTCGGATCTTCCGGTAGGTCTTGATCGTGCTATACTTGGCATCACAAAAACCGATCCAGGAGATCTTATTCCTAGTCTGAAAGAAAAAGGCATAACCAAAATCTGGCTTCATTGGAACACAGAAACCGAAAAAGCCGTGGCAACCTGCAAGGCAGAAGGTCTCGAGTGTATGACAGAACACTGTCCAATGCTATACCTTGGAAGTGGTTTTAGTATACATGGAATGCACAGAACAATCGCGAAGATGACAGGCAAATATTGAACAAAGGTACGTTTCCAGTGGAGTTTTGGGGCTTGAAATAATTGGGTGAAATCGGGATGCAGGCCAATTGTGGCACACAGCCCTTAATCGTGTACCTAAGGGAACGGATGAAAAAAGCCACTGTCGCCGCGAAGCGGCGCAAACGCTGGGTAGATGGGGAAAATGAGTCTTTTGATTTTTTATTGAAAAATAGATTAAGTAGAAACTGTGTAAGTAAAAGTTTGATACTGATGTTCAGAACACACAGGAGATATCCGGTAGAACTTTCCAATGGATAATTGGGTTACTGTCTGTCCTAATATGCAAACATATAGGACAAATTTGGCATCATGTCCCAGAATAGCACAAAAACAGTAAATAGTATATAATGAAAAAGGAAGTTTTAAAATAGCCTATTGGACACTGTCCTTTACTTGGCGGAATGGGTAAACTACAAGTAATGTATCAATGTAATTTACCTCTCCAGTAACAGATATTATTTTGGATTATGAAGGTATATTTATGTACATACAGCATCCAGCTTTTGAACCATCTCCCGATGATTCAACTAAAATATGGAGATATATGGATTTTACTAAATTTATATCGTTGTTGGATACGAAATCTCTCTTTTTTTGTAGAGCTGATAGATTACCAGATCCTTTTGAAGGTTCGACTTCAAAAGCCAATATGGAACGTAGACAAAGTATGTACAAAAATTGGGGTGATTCTTGCGATGAAAAGTTAGAGATTTATAGTGAATCTATGAGAGACTATCGTAAGTATGTCCATATAAATTGCTGGCACATTAATACTTATGAATCTGCAGCAATGTGGAATTTATACCTAAAAAGCAATGAAGGCATTGCAATTCAAACAACAATCGGAGGATTAAAAGACAGTTTTGATAAATCTCCTGAGCCTATATTTATTGGAGATGTAAAATATATTGATTATGATAGAGATTATATTCCTGACGAGAATGTTTTCTACAGTTATTTACATAAAAGAAAAAGTTTTGAATATGAGCAAGAACTAAGAGCAATTTTTGCATTTACAGAACTAATTGAAGTTGAAAATGGAAGGTATGAGTTTCAAGAAGTAGAGATGGGATCTTATATATCTGTGAATTTAAATATCCTTATTGATAATATATTTGTATCGCCGACTGCCCCAAAATGGTTTTATGAATTAACAAAATCTGTTGCAGACAAATATGGTATAACTAAAAATATTAAACAGTCTAGTTTAGCGAATGATCCCATATATTGATAATTTTCCGGCCATTTTTCACTTCCTTAATTATAGGTAATAGAACACTTCACTAATGTTATTCATCACAGAGTTCAACTGCTCTTTTTTCCACAGCTATTGCTATTAGATTACACGGCTATACCTCATTGTGTTATAATTTGAGATGACTGCGATCTTGTGGGAGATGCCGAGTTCTTTTAGTTCTTTGGAGAGACTGTTGGCTTCCCGGTAGGTTTCGACTATGAGAGGGGGTTCGGTGGGGTATTGGTGTTGTCTGGTGGGTTTTGTGGAGTTGATGGGTTTCAGGTTCTTGTTGCGTTCTCGGAAGGGGCGGATGATGCCGGAGTCCACGAAGTATTGGCCAAAGATCTTCTTGAAGCCGATCTTAAGGACGCTGCACAGGTCCGCGAGGGGTTTTCTGGCGGCTTCCCAGAGGGAGCGGGTCTTGAAAAAGACCTGGGTGCACTGGTGTCTTACGGTGTCCAGGATGCCTTCGGCTTTCCAGTGGTTTATGTACCGCCACAGTGATCGCTCCGGGATCTCGGTGCCTTCCTGGATGTCCCGGAAGTCTGCACAGCCTTCGGATTGCAGGGCTATGAACGCCAGGGCCTTGATGGCCTGCATGTTCTCCCCGAGGTCTATGTGCTGCACCTCGGTTGAGGTTGTCTTGTAGTCCCACTCTGGAAGGTCATAGCGGTATTCAAAGATCTTCTCGGCATCGAAATAGGAATCAGAAACGTATTCAATGGGACCGATGAAGTTGATGAGCTTGATAAGCAGGTTATCCAGGTCCTTCTTGAGGTTCAGGTATTGGTTGATGGAAGGGTTCTGGTCAGAGTCTGACTTGAGAAATACCTCAAGCTTGGGGTGTCTTAAGGGATCCTCTGGTCTGCGGTCCAGGAAATTGGTGATCCTGTAAGATTTGACAGAGTGATGGAACTCTGTCTTGATATTGCATACCGAGAAGTTGGGATTGTCCAGCTTGTACATATCGTACTTGCCGGACCTTAGCGTTTTAACGAGCTTGGAATCTCCGAGCATGGAAGATTCCTTTTCTATGGCCTGGAGCATAGTTACCATATCATGCTCGTGCTTTTCATGATACCTTATATGGCGGGCCATCTGGTAGATGGTGGACTTTGAACGGTCAATGCAGTAGTGGAACCTGTCCGCATCGATGTACCGCATGAACTCCCAGATGATCTGGAAATGCTCGTCCAGGTCGATGTAAGAGGACTGGATGTGAATGTTTACACCCACGGAAGGCAGATTAAGCAGCTTGCCTGTCTTTGTTCGCGTACCTTTGCCAAACAAAGGCTTGATGGTGTAAGTGCATTTACTGGCACCTTCCTTATCGGTCCATTGCAGCATATACTCAAAGGCCAGTTTCCTGGTCTTTGGATTGTACAGCCCGCCCTGCTTGCTCCAGAACTTGAAGACCCGGTCCCCTAACCTGATATGGTGATTGTAGCGGTCAGTGACATTGTCAGAGTAGTAACTGACCACCGCATAATAGAAGTCCAGGTCTGTTACATGGAAGTAACACCCAAACTCATGAGTGACCGGCAGGGCGAACTTGTGCAGCATACGCAGGTAAATTAAACTGGATAGTCTGCTTTGGCTCAGTCCGCTGCTGGCCTGATGATACCATACGGTCCTTTATCATCATAACCAAGCTCGAACCTGACACACCTTACCTTAAGATTCCCTGCCAGATCCTTGATCCCCAGGGAACAGGCCAGTTCGGACGGCAGGGTAACATACATACCGCTGCCGTTGTTGTGCTTGATACGGTATTTTGCCCGTGCCATCACACCACCCCTGTAAACTGGAATAGGGATGATCCCCACAGGATCACAAGCATATTACTGACCGTGGCGATCACTCCGATACCTGCTATGGAGTGCCTGCATATGTTCCATGATACAGGTCTTTGTTGCAGGGATCTGTAGACCAAAAACAGCAGGATCAGAAAGACAAGCTTCAGGACCAATGCTGTTGTAAAGCTTATTAGGAAAGGATTGGCTTCATAAGCACCTGACCCCAGTGCTGCCTGGGTAGTGATGAGGTCCCCTATGATATAGAAGAAGATGATATGCCTTACCTCATACAGGAAAGAGGTTATGATTTGTATCATTGAGATCCCTCTTTTTGTTCGGGAACAGGGACCAGCAGTACTCTGTGCTTCTGTGAAGTGTAGAACACTCCCTCGCTAAACCCCAGTATCTCCTCTGTGGATTTAGACTGCTCCTTAAAAGGTCGCAAGACGAGCCTTGACATCACGCCATCCCCGCGAGATGTTTGATAGTTCTTGCTACACGCTTGTTCCAGTCAGAACCGAAATCTGCATCATTGTCAATGAGTTCTCTGTTGTCATCATAGATAAGCCAAGCTATATCGCGGGATCTTTCAGAAACATCTTTCAGCGAGGCTTCACAGCCTCTGATAGACATAGCTGAAGCTACGTCTAATGAGTTTTCGATATTCGACATAATAGTTTGCTCCTGAGTTTACGTCATGTTGGCGCATGACTACGTAAAAATTGTCAGGATAATATGTAAGAGTTGCTATTGAATTTGTGGGGAGAGGAGAGTTATTGGCACGGTTTAAGTAGAAGTGAGGTTAAATTCTCACTTGAATACTTGCTGTTGGAGTAATATGCATTATGCTAAGTGGATTGAAAGTGACTAGTATCAGGTGATTGTAAATACACGGAGCATATATCCGCAACTGTATTAAAAAATAAATTATTTTAACCGGATCCCAGGAAGTTTCGGAGTTTGGTTACGACTAGAATGGTCCTAATAGGAAAGTTTATATTATCTGTAAATACCATTCTCATTATTGTTAGGTTAAATTTTTTATCGAATGAAACAATTCAAAGATTTCATTTGTGTTATTTTACTGTGGAATTCGGGGGTAATTAAAATGAGTGTGGAAGAAAACCTTAGACTTATGAAAACTTTGGATGATGCATGGAATTCCCAGGATTGGGATACATTCGAGAAAAGGCATGCTACTCATGTGGAAGTCTTCTGGCCCGGACAGCCGGAGCCGACCAAAGGACGACCTTCACATAAAGAAGAAGCTATTGCATTCTTTAAGATATTTCCCGACAACCACGTTGGAAATAATCCATATAAAGTGCTCTTCGGTCAGGGTGAATGGACTTGTTCGGTAGCAGAATTCACCGGCACTTTCAAGGGACCGATGACAGGTGCAGACGGGACTATTATTCCGCCGACAGGTAAGAGTTTCAAGGTCGAGTTTTGCACTGTAGCTCACTGGATCAATGGGGAGATCGTTGAAGAGAAGCTTTTCTATGACAAGATCGAGTTGATGAAACAGATCGGCCTTATGTAAAGATGGATTGAGACTTGGATATCACTTTACTGGTTAGGAGAGAGAATGATCGAGACCAGAAAGATTGCCAAGGTCCTGAAGAGCAGGCCCACGATAGAGGGAGCGGGGGTACACCTCAAGAGAGCGTTTGGTTTCAGCCAAGTTCCTACATTCGATCCATTTCTGATGTTGGACGATTTCAGGTCCGATAATCCGGACCACTATCTCAAAGGATTTCCCTGGCACCCTCATCTAGGGATAGAGACTATCACCTATGTGCTGCGAGGTGATGTAGAACATGGTGATAGCATGGGGAATAAAGGAACTATATCCCCAGGTGACGTGCAGTGGATGACCGCCGGAAGTGGAATAATACATCAGGAGATGCCAAAAGGAGACGAGACTGGCTCAATGTATGGATTCCAGCTCTGGGCTAACCTCCCCAGGTCCCATAAAATGATGGAACCACGCTATAGGGATGTAAAAAGTGATCAAATTCCAGAAGTACTGCTGGACAATGGCACAAAGATCAGGATCATTTGCGGAAAAGTGGGAAATGAACAAGGACCTGTTAAAGATATAGTCATCGATCCCGAGTATCTTGATATAACAGTCCCGGCAGGATCTGAATTCACACATACGACTAAACGAGGACATACTGTATTCGCATATATAATTGAAGGTAAGGGTTATTTCTGTAAGGAGAGGATCCCCTTCTCCTATGAGACGGAAGGATTCAACTATTTCGACATGAAAACAGATCCAGTCCTGAATAATGGTGATCTTGTCCTTTTTGCTGATGGTGATCAAGTTATTGTCTCAACCGAAGAAGATCCTGTCAGATTCTTTCTCATATCTGGAAAGCCCATCGGTGAACCTATAGCCTGGTACGGCCCCATCGTCATGAACACAAGAGATGAGTTGCGTGTTGCTTTTGAAGAGTACAACAATGGAACCTTCATCAAACTACAAAAGAAAAAGGTATGAAACAGCACTCAAAGTCTCACAATAGAGAATAACAAATTATGACAGAAGAAGTTGAATCCCCATCAAAAACTTAAGGCATTTCTGAGAAAATCACCGTGACTAGAAATGGTCCATATATCGTCACCGGTAAGGTCCCCCTTATTACCATGGAGATATGTGACGATGACCAGGGTCACTGCCAGACTTGGCGTAAAGTGAATAGGTATCCATTGAAGGATAAGTATGCTCTCTGTCGTTGCGGAGAATCGAAGAACAAACCCTTCTGTGACGGTGCTCACACAAAAATTCACTTTGACGGAACAGAGGCAGGAGATTACGAGCTCTTTGATAAGGCAGCGGAAGTGATCCACGGTCCTGCTTTGACACTGGCTGATAAAAAACAGCTCTGTGCACATGCTAGATTTTGCCTTCGAGCCGGTGGGATCAGAAGCTTAGTAGCCAAATCAGATGATCAAGAAGCTGGAAATGCTGCCATAGAGGAAGTATATAACTGTCCAGCAGGTCGTCTGATGATCACGGACAACGAAAGTGAGAAGGTGCTGGAACCTGAATTTGAGAAATCTATCGTGGTTATAGAGTATCCTCCGCGGGGTGAGCACGGTCCTTTGTGGGTACGCGGAGGTATACCCATCGAATCGGCGGATGGCAAACTGTACGAGATCCGCAACCGTGTTACTCTCTGTGGATGTGGAAAATCGAAGAATAAACCCTTCTGCGATGGCAGCCATGTTGAAGAATAAGTTGGATATGTGTTACAGAAATGAGTAAGTGATTCAATATCTTGCTAAAGAGTAGTTCTCTTTGCCTAGTAATACGTTGATGAAAACCCAATGATACAATAAATTTATCTTTCTCATACTAGCTATAGTACTTAACATAAAAACGGGGGTTAATTATGAAAAGAGAATTGATTCTATTAGTACTTCTGATCAGTGCATTTCTAGCTATCGGATGCACCGAGAAACAACCTATAGCTCCGATAAATGAAACTATCTCCTCTCCAGCTAACGAGACATCAGCTACAGCAACGGGCGGCAAGATTGTAGATGTGTCCATACAAAATTTTGCTTTTGAACCAAATTCTGTAACGATTTCTGTCGGAGATACCGTAAAGTGGACAAATCTCGATTCAGCACTACATACTATTAAAGGTGCAGATTTCACATCCAAGTCACTCAATAAGGATGATTCGTTCAGTTATACCTTTACCAAAACTGGAACATATGATTATGAATGCTCAATTCATCCTTCAATGAAAGGAGTTGTCATCGTAGAATAATTATTGATCAATACTTGCGATCGGAGTCCGCTTCAAAAGCACTTCAGAACATTTCATAAATTTCAGGTTCAAAGTATTTTTTCTTTTTTACTTCTTTTCTAGTGCATCAACAAGTATGCCATAGCAAGCATATTTCATCATCATGAGCATAAGCATATCCAATAATGTAGATATAATTATATACTTGTTTTTAGAAGGTATGTATCAGATCAATAGCAAGGTGACGGAACCACAAAGAGATCCAAACGGTTGAAAGTGGATTCATAGCCTGAAAAACGAATGAGGAGAAAAATAATATGGAGTTTGTAGCTGTAACCTGTCAACACTGTGGTAGTAAGATGTACGTCCTGAGCAAGTGCGTCCGCAATGCGATGTATTGCACTATCCAGTGCCTTGAGTCAGCCACCTCATCAAAGATCTGAGCGTTCATAACGAACGCTCACACCTCATCTTTTTTATGATTTATTTTCATTCAACAATCTGGAAAACTTAGGAGTGATCTTCAATACAAATGTATTGAAGCACCATTTTTAGGAAAATAGAATAAATTAGCTGAATATATTTTTCAGATCAGCTGTACGACTTTCACATCAAATTCCTTCAATTGGAATAACTTTTTTCACGCATTTTATTCTCTTCAAGTCACAGGTCACTTTCTACAAAACATGCTCTTTCAAGGCGCTTGTGAAGTATGTACAGTTCCTACAACTCAATTTAAAACCAGCTTACAATTATTTCACTAAAGATTTAAATAACCTATATCAATGCAAATATTATGGAAAAAAATACTCTAAAAATGCAATTCAAAAATATGGATGAATATATCTCATCATTTCCAGAAAATGTCCAGAATATATTGAATAAACTAAGAGACATTATCAGAGAATCAGCGCCTGATGCAGAAGAAGTCATAAGTTATGGAATGCCAACGTTCAAACTAAATGGTAACCTTGTGCATTTTGCAGCATACAAAAATCATATTGGTTTTTATCCTACTCCTTCAGGGATAACTGCTTTCGAAAAGGAACTATTTTCTTATAAGCAGTCAAAAGGGGCAGTCCAATTCCCAATTGATAAGCCGATCCCGTTTGATATTGTAAAACAAATAGTAGAGTTTAGAGTAAAAGAAAATAAAGCAAAAGCCGGAGTAAAAAAGCATTAACTAAGGTCAAGTAAAACTATGTTTAAACACCTCATATTCTCCAATTTATGAAGCTAAACTAAGAGCTCAAAGAGTAAAAACAAGAGATTCAATTAATAAACTATTAAATAAGACTATAGCATTTTTACAATAAGGCATGGTGCTATTTGTTGGCGCAAATAGCTTCACCATGGTTACCTATTATTCAGGTCTCGACAACTTGGATAGTTTGCTCCAATCAAGGACATGCCCTAAACAATCTATAAAACCTTTGAGTTTTACAGATTGATTTAGCTGGGTGAAAGTAATATAATGGAGTTGTATTGAATCAGTTGCTACCTCCGGGGGCTGTAAATCATGTGGTTGAAATCCCTTTACACCTATTATTGTTTCAACCACTTAAATATACTTTTTTATAATTATTGTCTAAGTTATTATTCTCCACCCCCTGAAGCTTAGTCAAATAGATCAAATCATTATTCTATAGCTGTATCTTCATGAACCTATTTTATAAAAATCATCCAAGAGTTTCAAATCTGTTTTATATGTCTCCATTAGTCTAATGACATTATACATCTGCATTTCCGATTCAATGAACATCTCAGGCCAGAAATCTACTTTACTTCTGTATGACTGCTTTTTTTCTTCAGGCAGCTTATACCATACTTTTTTTGGTGAATTATTCTCAGTGTGAGATATATCTTCCAAAGACATTTCATAATATGCTTTAGCTATCTCATCAACATCTTCTGCTGCAATTTCGCCTAGAGATTCTTCTTCTTCTTCTTCTATATATCCGGTAATAGCAAAACCGCATATCTCAAGTGAATTCTTGATGATACTAGCTTCTTTTAAATTTTGGATTCTGACTTCCTTTGATGGCTCCCCACCATGATTCTTTGTTGGATTTCCATTTTTTGAAGATAATATCAGCATTTAGTGCCACTATTTTGTTTTTTAAAACTGACAGACGACACAAAAAAGCCAGTCCTTTATAGGGCCAAAGGAGAGGGTCGCAGCATGGTGTTTTTGATAAACCTGCCTAGTCAGATTTTGACCGTTTTTGACTGGCTTCCCTATTATATCAAGCCAAATGCTATTAAATAGCCTCTGTCTTCACTAGCAAGTGACGCTGGGGGGACCGAAAAGTTATATTAAATCAAGACCGTAAACAATACACAAAAGTGTATACATAGGTCAACAAGTTTAGGCTAAATGTAACATATTTTCCACACAGAATTACATGAGACAAACACTGCTTATAGGTCTGGCTGTGCAACAGTGCGCGTAGCCAACTTTGGTGGGACAAGTCACCTTTCTAACTATTGCCTCTTGCTCGCCACCTCTACCCTTTTGCGATGTAAGAGCATGTGTTTAAGTATGGTTTTCTTGTATTCAGAGAACTCGTCGGGAAGTAAAAAAGGGAAGGGAAATAAATTCTAAAAAGGAGATTCGTAGATTATGTTTGAGTAGTGGTTAAAATAGCCCAGCTATCGTTTCCTTCCTCTTGTTATATTGAACCCGTGTGGCTTCTGTTACAACTTGCTCTTCAATCCAATCCCTTACAACTCTATTTACCACGGGGTCAAGTTTCCCTTCGGTAGGGGAATGTCCTAAGCTCTTCAAAAGCATGTTGTAGTTAATGCAGTTATCCATGCCCGATGGCGATATGGTCGGCTTACCTTTTTCATACGAGTACCACTCTTCTTCCTTCTGTTCCCGTATGGATGCTTTGATATCTTCAAGTTCTCGTGCAAGGGTTTCAAGTTCTCCACGTTCAGCACGATAGTACTCTTTAGCTGCCTTTAGATCTTGGTTCTCAGTTACAAGTTTCTTATACTCTGGTGTACTTGCAACATCTAGTTCTTTTTGGATTGTTAGATATTGCATGTTTCCTGTTGTGTTGGAAAAAGGTGTGAGTGAAGTTTTGAAATAGGCTCAGTGTAATCAAGGGTCCTGTTTCGATATTCCAAGTATTTTAGCACAGCTTCTGTAGCTTCTGGGTTAAGGAATGTCACAAAGTCTATTTTAGTTTTCTCCCTACGTAAAAAGAGTGTGGTTATACGGGTTTCAGGGTCGTACCCCTTAAAAAACTGTTCTATGGTAAGTTTCACTATAGCGGAAGCAGTAAGTCCTGAACTACAGCCTACAAGAATAATTGCTTTGTCCCTTAGGTCACAAACCTTCAGTACATCTCGTAGGTCGTCTTTACTTGGAATATCGAGATGCTCTTGAATGGGAATTGTTCTTGCCGATTTTCCAATATTGGGGATCTCATGGTCAAAAGCCCGATAAAATGATTTCACTCCCGCCATGTAGTTATATTGCGTATTTGCAGCAAACCCTCTGTTTGCGATGTCAGTCTTGAAAGTTATCATACGCTTCTTCATCATCCTTTCCCTGCTCAATACTCCTGCACGGACATCTGCATCTGCTTCCTCTATCAATTCTTCAGGGGTCATATCGTTGAATTCGCAATCATATTCAATGAAAACAAGTAGTTGCGTTTCGTAAAGGGTGCGGGATTGACCAGTTCCAGCCATTCTTCGACCTTAGATTTTCCACACTTCACTGCACACTGTTTTTCTTCTGGTACCTCTGTCATACTATCGTGTCCCCAACCATACATCGCTTCTGTATATTCTATATTAATGTATGGTATAAATATTTGGAGCTTATAGTATCCACAAGCGGAGGGATACCATTGATATAGTCCCAGAACTATAGAGCCTCTCATGCAGGTACCTGAAACGGAACACATAATTGGTATGGAGTTATACGCAACCACAGCCGAAGGTATTGGCGGAATACTCAGGCAGGAGCCGGAGGATTTTGTAGTAAATGAAATATCTGGCTGGGAAGTGGAAGATTCCGGAAAACACCTTATATTGGAACTTATCAAGAAGGATTGGGATACAAATCACATTATTAGGGACTTGTCAAGGGCGCTTGGGATCAGCCAGAAACGCATTGGTTTTGCAGGTACCAAAGACAAAAGAGCAATCACTACCCAGCGTATCAGTATTTTTGATCTTTCTGAAGAAGCAGTTAATAAAATACACATAAAAGATCTGCAGCTAACTCCCATTGGGCGATACAGGAGATCTGTGGAACTGGGGGATCTGCTAGGTAATAAATTCCAGATAACCATGCGCGATATAGCCCTTGAGAAAGATGAACTCAAGAAAAGAATGGATATTATTACTTCTGAGATACAGGTTATGGGTGGAGTGCCTAATTTCTTTGGAATACAGCGTTTTGGTGCAGTTAGGCCTGTAACACATCTGGTCGGAGAGGCACTGGTTAGAGGTTCAGCTGAAAAAGCAGCTATGATATACATTGCTGATAGTTTCAAAGACGAACCGGAAGAAACAAGAGTTGCAAGGGATGAAGTAAAAAGCAGCAGAGACTTTGGACAGGGTCTGAAAACTTTCCCTCCACGCCTTCGGTATGAACGTGCTATGATGCACCATCTTGTAGAGCATCCTGATGACTATATCGGTTCTTTTTCAATGTTAACAGAAAGTATGAGTAGAATGTTCGTACACGCATTCCAGTCATACATATTTAATCGAATAATATGTGCAAGGATAAAAGCTGGAATTCCTCTAAACCAGGCAATTGAAGGGGATATCGTATGCTTTAAGAACAGTGACTCTCTGCCTGATTCTTCAAGAATACAGCGCGTCAATGTTGTGAACCTGGATGGAATGAACAATCTTATAAAAAGAGGACGTGCATTCGTCACTGCACCACTTTTCGGATACGAAACCGAAATAGCTTCGGGTATTCCCGGAGAAATGGAAGCAGCAATAATAGATGAGCTCAAACTGAAACCCGAAGATTTCAGGCTGCAGGAAATACCCACAATGGCTTCCCGTGGACAGAGAAGAGAGATTCTTCTCAACGTACAGCCGCAATTCGAGATCCAGGGCGATGAACTTAACGAAGGGAAACAAAAAGTAATGGTGGAGTTCTCTCTTCCTAAAGGAAGCTATGCCACTACAGTGCTACGTGAATATATGAAGGTGGAACCTCTTAAAATGAGCTAACACCTTTTTAAATAGAAAGTGAGAATATTATTTGTCATGGATAAGGATTTAGATATAGTAAAAGACTTGAATATCCGCATAATGAACCGGGAAGAGGTACAGTTTGCAATTGATATGGCAGCTGCTGAAGGCTGGAATCCCGGACTCTATGACGGAGACTTTTTTTATGAGGCTGACAATAACGGTTTTTTCATAGCAGAGTTTGAAGGCAAGCCAGTAGGCTGTGCCTCTGCTGTTGCATATGATGACAAGTTTGGTTTTTTGGGGCTCTATGTGGTTAAACCTGAATTTCAGAATAAAGGCATAGGAATGAAGCTAACCGAAAAATGCATGGAATACATGGGAGACAGAAATATCGGACTTGATGGTGTTGTAGAGAATGAAGAAAAATACCAGAAAGTTATGAAATTCATATCCTCTTATAGCAACCTGCGTTTTGAAGGTAAAGGTGGAGGAAAAAGCCCTGATGGACTGGTAAAGATCTCCGAAGTCCCTTTTGAAAAGCTCCTTGAGTATGACAGGAGAATGTTTCCTGCTCCTCGTTCCGGTTTTCTGAAAGAATGGATAAATCAGCCAGATTCTTATGCCTGTGCAGCCCTTGAAGATGGAAAGCTCAAAGGGTATGGGGTGATTAGAAAATGTTGGACTGGTTATAAAATAGGCCCTCTTTTTGCGGATGACAAAGCTACAGCAGAAAAAATATTCAGAGCGCTTAGGTCTTCAGCTCCAAAAGAGAATATTTATCTTGACGTCCCAGAGCCCAATAGAGAAGCAATGGAAATAGCTAAGAAATACAACATGAATGTGATGTTTAAGACTATACGTATGTACAGTCAAAAAGAGCCTGATATAGAGCTTGATAAGGTTTATGGGGTTACGAGCTTCGAACTTGGGTAAGGAAAGAATAAAAAAAGGAATTAACGCAGTCAGGTTGTGACTGTTAGATTTACTTCCCTATGTCTTCATACCAGAGATCTGGTCTGTCCCTGATGAATTTACTCATCATTTCTATGCACTCTTTGACACCCAGGTCTGTTACCTCTATTCCATGCTCTCTCATGAATTCAGGACCACCGGAGAAATTCACTGATTCTCCTACAATTACTTTTTTAATGCCAAACTGAACAGCAGCACCTGCGCATAAATAACAGGGCATCAATGTTGAATAAAGGATGGTATCACCATAATTGCCGATACGTCCTGCATTACGTATGCAGATGATTTCAGCATGTGCAAGGGGATCATTCTCTTGTACTCTCATGTTGTGTCCCCTGCCAATTATTTTTCCATTTCTTACGAGTACAGACCCAATGGGAATACCGCCCCCATCAAGCCCCTTTTTTGCTTCCTCTAGGGCAGCTTGCATAAAAATGTCCATAACCCTTTCCTCCGAATTTAATGTATATAATTACTATAAACTTAAGTTCGATAATAAATGAACTCATCCGGAAATCGGAGAGGGGATAGATGCCTTCTCTCCAGTGATTTCGCTCAAATATATGCCTGAGCCGACCCACCAGTTGTCATCTACCGGGAGGACATATCCGATCTTCAGCTCTTCTTTGTTCTCATTATTGGGGTTTGGCCAGATAAATACTACATAACCTCCACCAGAGTGTGCGGTCTCAGATAATGCTCGGATAGTTTCCATACCAAATGAATCATGTTTCTCGATAAGACTTGATCCGATTTTCTCTGGCAGGTATGGGTGGGCCAGAAGAGTACCATTGTAATCGTAGGCGTAGATATAGTGCCCTTCTTCATTTACAAACATTCCGGAGCGGTTTGAGATCTCAGCAAATGCACTAGCAGATCCTTTTTCGCGTCCATAAGCAGCACAGTTTTCCACGAGTTTTGTCATCTGCGATAAGGCATCCGGCTGGCCGGGGTCTGCAGACTTGATGTCTGATAAGTATACTCCTGATCCAATCCACCAGTTTTCGTCAACAGGGTAGACGTAGCCAATCTTCGGTTCATAGGTATCCAGTGCTTTCTCATCAATAACTCCACTCTCAGGTGCAGGGTACATGTAGGCGATGAAACCGCCGCCATTAGACGCGGTGTAAGCACCAATTTGTATCATTGGGAGTCCACGTACATCGGTCCAGTTTGACCGGTTCGTCCCGACCAGCTCCGGTTGGTACGGGTGTGCAAGGAGTGTGCCGTTATAATCGTAGGCATAGATATATTCATTACCACGGGAAAACTCCCCGTCCTTTTTCGAAAATTCAGAAAGAGCCGTCTGCTCTGTGACTGTAGTTGCATATTCTGAGGCATTCTTTACAAACTCAGCCAGGTCATTTGTTGTCATCTTTTGCTCTGCTTCTGAGAGGTAGATGCCTGCGCCTAGCCACCATGTATCGTCTACTTTCTGGACATAACTCATCTTTGGTTCGAGAGTCATATTGTTGGCTGGGTCGTAATAATGGTAGAAAACGAAACCCCCACCTTGCTTTGCCAAGAGGGTCTCTATCTTTGTGTAATTCACCCCGTAAGGATCTTGAAGATTTGAGAGATCAGTTCCAATCAATTGTGGTTGGTATGGCAGTGATAAGGTAGTTCCATTGTAGTCAAAGGCATAAATATAAAGATTGTCACGGACAAAACTTCCGTTTAGGTTGTTGAACTCCTTGATTGCAGTCTCTTTCCCATTTTTCTTAGCATAATCAATCGCTTCATCTACAAAAGAATTCAGGATCTCTCTTGTCTGGGGATCTGTCCCTTCTTTAACAATCAGTGAATTGTCCTGCGAATCATAGATGCCTGCACCGATGAGCCATCCAGAGTCCACCATCATCACGTAGCTGAGTTTTTGTTTGACGGTGAAGTTGTCTGCAGGGTCTGCATAGAGGTATCGGATGAATCCTCCACCTGACTGTGCGGTTGTGACAGCATTCTGAATATATAAGGTACCATTCGTATCCTTGGTATCCCATCGGCTTGTGCCGATGATCTCGGGCTGGAAGGGGAGGGCTAGTGTTTTGCCTATGGAGTCATAGGCGAATATATAAAGTTCACCATCAACAAACTGACCGGTTTGGTTATTGAATTCGCGAAGAGCAGCTCCCTGTCCGTGTATATGGGCATATTCATAAGCTTTCTCTACAAAAGCCACAACCTCTTCCGGGGATGCAGAGGAAGCATTAGCCGATTGATTCAGGGGTAAAGTTGTTCCTTTGTCTGTACAGCCGGCACCAAGGATGGCTACCGTCACGAGTGTAACGATAATAAAAAGTGTATACTTTCTCATACATAAAAATTACAGTATCTACTTATAAATCCCTAGCATAAAATAAAGTAGAGGGACACCCATAATATCCATAATGTATCTTTATAAAAGATACTATATGAAATTGGATACAGACTTATCCTCTGGATTGACCTTTATTATTAGAATTTGAGCACAAGAAACCTTGTTAGTGTAAAAATTGTAATAAATAAATATTGCGGTTAATCATGTGCCGCAACTTTTGAAATTACCACTGCATAAAATGTATGAGATGGATATTCCCTGCAGAGTCCCGTTTTCCTACTAAATATAAAGGGGGTTAGCTGTTTGGTTTAGTAAGTCAGGTCAACAGACGTCGTGGCACCACTCAAATCTGCGGATGAATCTATAGGTTTCGAGATGCATCCGGTAGCTATAACCAGCACTCCAATTAGTACCACAATAAGGAAAAGAGAAATCTCGTAATTTTACAGTGCCAATTCAATCATCTATAACATTTTCCAATTTCATAATCATTAATTTTAAACAAAACCATTACTAAATTCAGGTGCATTTTGTAAATGCACCTTTTGAATTATTACTCCTTTTTCTGCCTTTCCATCATTGTACATATGAATGCCTTAAATGGTGGGGAAGGCCTACCTGGTCTTGACTTGAACTCAGGATGAAACTGAGAAGCAAAGAAGAACGGATGGTCTATAAGTTCACATATTTCCATACGATTCCTGTTAACCCCGGAGAACACAAGGCCTTTTTCCTGTAATTTGTCCACAAAATTTGGATTTACTTCATACCTGTGTCTGTGACGTTCTGTTATCTTGCATGAGCTGTAGACCTTCTCTGCAAGGGAACCTGGTGTAAGCTGAGCTTCATAATCGCCCAGTCTCATTGTGGCTCCCATATCCTCCACTCCTTCCTGCTCAGGAAGTATATCTATGACAGGATAGGGGGTATCCTCATTGAATTCAGTACTGTTAGCCCCTTTAAGACCCACTACATTCCTCGCGAACTCTATGACGGCTAGCTGCATTCCAAGACAAAGACCTAAAAATGGTATATTGTGCTCGCGTGCATACCTTATAGCCATCATTTTACCTTCAGTTCCTCGCTCCCCGAAACCGCCTGGAACCAAAATACCATCATATACATCAAGTTTTTTGAGACATTCGGGGTCTTCCTCCAGTGTTTCTGCATTCATCCAATCAGCAACATAGTCGCAGCCACATTCTATAGAAGCATGTTTGATAGATGCACTGATACTGAGGTATGAATCTTCAAGGTGTGTGTACTTTCCTACGATACAAATATTTACCTGGCCCTTAAGCTTCTTCATACGCTCTACCATTTCAACCCATGCAGAGTCGTAGGTGGTAGATGTTAGACAAAGACGCTTAATCAGATATTGGGTGAGACCTTCTTTATCCATCAAAAGAGGCAGTTCATAGATGTCCTTTGCATCATGGGCACTGATAACAGCTTCTTCTGGTACATCACAGAACATAGATATCTTTGAAGCGGTGCTTCTGGAAAGAGGTTCTTTGCACCTGGCGACAATGATATTTGGTGTCAATCCCAGTTCTCTGAGCTCTTTGACAGAATGCTGGGTTGGCTTTGTCTTCTGCTCACCCTGGGTATCTATTGGTACAAGCGTCACATGGACAAAGACAAGGTCTTCAGTCTTCTCTTCACGGTGCATCTGTCTGACAGCTTCAAGGAAAGGCATGCTTTCAATGTCACCTACAGTGCCTCCCACTTCAATAAGACAGATATCTGCACCACTCTTTGCTGCAACCTTTCTGATCTTGTCCTTGATTTCATTGGTGATGTGAGGAATGATCTGGACCGTTTTTCCAAGATAATCTCCCCTGCGTTCTTTCAGGATGACAGATTGATAGATCTTACCTGTTGTCAAATTATGATCCCGGGTAAGTTCCGTATCAAGGAAACGTTCATAATTTCCAAGATCAAGATCAACTTCTCCTCCGTCCTTAAGCACGAAGACTTCTCCATGCTGGTAGGGACTCATAGTCCCTGCATCAATGTTAATGTATGGATCGATCTTGATGGCTGTGACCTTATATCCTATGTTCTTAAGGTTCCTGCCAATGGATGCGGCAGTGATGCCTTTTCCAAGACCGCTCATAACTCCGCCTGTAACTACGATATATTTCATGTGGCTCAACTACCTCGATCACTTGAATATTGGAAGCTTTATTAAGAGATATACACAGAATGCAGTAAAAACTATTGATAAGGCTACTGAAAAATAGAAGCCGTGAACACTGCTGATTCCATACGAGAATATTCTTGAAACTGTAGCTATAAGTAGGATTACCAGTAGGATTCCTGAAAGAAATACTGTTACTTTGGAGATCGCAGTCTCATAATTACATTTCAGCATATCGAAGGATACATCCGGTAACTGCTCTTTCCATGTACCAGCAGACTTCTTTTTCTTTACATATACTTGATTAGGTGCTGATAGGGAGTCATCGACCTCTATGGATCTGGAATCAGTGCTTGTTAATGGTTGGCCAAGGACCATGGAAAAACTACTCTTCCTCGCGCCGTGGCTGACTGTAACAAAAAAATCCCCTTGATATATCTTTTTCCCATCGAATGGTATACGGACTACTACGGGGACATAATCTTCATGAGTTACGTATGGATTATCTTCAAGTATTGTGACATTATGCTTGAGAGTATCGCTTACGGAAATATGTACATGTGTAGGTGAGCCGTAATTGATAATTACTATCTCAAAACTCTTTTCCTCTCCAGGAGAAAGAGGTATCTCCATTGATTCCATATCAAATTCAATGGAATTGATGCCCAGTCTGTTAATGTGAACTACTTGCAATTGATGTCCCTCATTCCCTCAAGTGTGGAGGCAACATATTAGGTATTCCTTCATCGATTGGATAATACTCATTGCACTTCTTACAGTACAAAGTACCTTTTATTATTTCATTGCCCTCTTTGCTTTGAATGTTTAGAACAAGGTCGCCCTTACATAAGGGGCAGGCAAGAATCTCCATCATTTCTTCTTTCACAGCTGCTCACCACCACCAACATACATTACAGTAAATATCAAGTTTTTGGTGCCATTTCTATTAGTTTAGGGATAGCTCGCCAATGTCGCGCTTTAAAGTCTCCATTTCATATTTCATGCTTTCCAATAAATCACTCGTTTTTATGTCATTAAATTCAATAGCACTCTCTACCTGTTCTGCTAATTCCGCTAAAATATTAAAACCAATATTAAGAGCAGTACCTTTTATTTGATGCGCATATCTTTTGACTTCTTTCACATTCTTTTCTGAAAAAGCAATTGTTAGTTTATCAAGATTCTTGGACAGGGATTTCAGTGCTGTGGTTATCAGACTATTAATTAATTCTTCATTATTCCCCAAGTTTTCCATTAATAGCCTCTTGTCAAAATGAACAGGTTGATACTTCTTATCTATACATTCTTCAGAAGAGTCGCTGTCAACCAGCCATCTCTGCAAAACAGATTGAATCGTTCCTGATATAACAGGTTTTGTGATATAATCGTCCATCCCTGCTTGCTTGCAGCGTTCCAACTCGCCTTTCACAGTGCCAGCAGTTAGTGCAATTATTGGAACATGACTATTGCTGTTCGCTTCAAAGTTCCTAATAGCTATTGCAGTCTCATATCCACTCATTCCGGGCATTTGTATGTCCATCAATACTAAATCCGGTGTGATCTCCCTGAATATTTGTAGTGCCTCTTTTCCATCTTTGGCTTTAAGAACCTTTACTCCAGGTATCAATTTTGAGACAATTGCCGAAGCCAGCATCATATTAGTTTCATTGTCATCAGCAATCATAATAGTGTAGACTCTATCCACAGGATGAATAACTAATAGTTTTTTCTCTTCTGTAGTGTGTTCTTTATGTTTGCCTTCAAAGGAACTAAGCTTATCAAACGCTTCGAACAATTCTGTTACTTTTACCGGTTTGACCAGATAGGAATGCACCCCCAGCTGTTTTAACTCGTCAAGTATCTGGGGTCCATCATTTGAATTATATAAAAATATTATTTGCTGCTTATCAGGGTCCGAATGAAGCATTTTACGTATGCTACGAATAAATTTCAGGCCATCCGTGTCAGGCATGTGGTAGTCTACAATGATCAAATCGTACTTTTTTTCTTTATTGAGCATTTCAAATGCTTCTGCTGAGGTAATTGCAATATCTGTTTGAATGTCTTTCTTTTTCAGTATGTTTTGCAATATGGAACAGCTGGTGATATTATCGTCCAATATAAGGGCATTGTGTATTTCCATGCATTTACTGTCAAATGATTTGTTTTTTTCTGCTTGCAATTTGACCGTAAAATAAAAGACACTGCCTTTTCCAGGCTCGCTTTCAAGTTCAAGTCGTGAACCCATTTTATTAAGCAATTTATTTGAAATTGTCAATCCCAGTCCTGTTCCGCCAAACTTGCGAGTGATAGATCCATCAGCCTGTGAAAATGATTCAAATATCTTACTATGATTTTCTTTTGAGATACCAATTCCACTATCACGTACTGAGAAGGTGAGTTCAATTTCATTTGTTTTATCTATTATCTTAGATGCTTCAATTTTCAATTCCACTTCTCCCTTTTCAGTGAACTTAATAGCATTTCCTAGGAGATTTACTAGTACTTGCCTCAATCTTAGTTTATCTGCAATAACGTAATAGGACAAATCAGGTGATATGTTTAATAATAGTTCCAAGTTCTTTTCATGAGCTTTGTATTTCACAATATCTGTAACCTGCTCGCCTAGTTCCATCAGATTGATTCTTTCTGGATAGAGTTCTAATTTGCCAGCTTCTATCTTTGAGAAATCAAGCACATCATTGATCAGGTCGAGTAAAGAGTTAGCTGAAGTATAAACTGCTTTTACATACTGCAACTGTGAATCCGTAAGGTCTGTTTGTATAAGCAGATCTGAAAAACCAATCACACCATTAAGGGGTGTACGTAACTCATGGCTCATGCTGGCAAGAAATTCGCTCTTGGCATTGTTGGCCTGCTCCGCCTTAGCAGTCATGCAGTTGGCATGGGAAATAGCAGCTTCCAGATCTCTATTTGCTTTAAGAAGTTCTTCTTCAGCATGTTTACGTTCAGTAATGTCGCTCAGTAAGAGCATTTGCCCTTTCCTGTCATTATGTTCGTCGTAAAGTGGTAATAAATTTATATTAAACCAACTGTTTTTTCCTTTATCATTTCTTTTAACTTCTATATTGTTTTGCTGATCTTGGTCATTTCCATGATTTAGTAATTCAGGCCACGAGCTAAGTGCTTCAGGTGCCGGTTTACCTATGTCCTTTGCATTAATTCCCATATATATGGTAGCTTTTTTATTGTAATCCACTATTCGGGAGTGTGAATCAAAAACAATAGCTCCCTCCGTAATGTTTTCAAAAAGTAAACTTCGGGCAAGAGGGGGCAGATCTAATAATCCATAACGTGTTAATCCGATGAAAACCAAGAAGCTGCTAAATATCAAAGAAAATGGAAATGGATCTAACCCAGGAGAAAGAATTCTTGATAAAGAAGCTCCTAATGTAAAAAAAGGAACCATAAAACCAACAATCACAATAGTAATCTGCTTGCGAAAAGCTGGAGAAGAGCCTAACCACATGCTTGACAGAATGGCTATGCTCAGGAAAATACAGATTATTGCATAAGATTGCTGAATCCAATGCCATGGTTGGTATTGAAAAATGAGGATTGGAATAAATCCTTTGGTATCTATTTTTATGTCGGAGTAATACAAATTGTGTAAATCATTTGTAAATATTAATATCACTGTAATTACGGGGATAATAAGAATAGAAACAATTTCATATATTGAAAGCCGTTTTTTCCTACCTGTATAACTGATGGAAAAAAGAAGAAAAAAAGCCGGAATCCATGCCGCACCAATGAACTCAAGTTTACGGAACATTAAGATATCTTCTATTGTTGTCGAAGAGATCTCAAATGCATAAAAAAGTGAGTAGACACCAGTGCAAAGCAGAAGCAACGAAAAATAAAAAGTCCCTGAAGATTTTTTAACTCTGCTGGTGTATAATGCAATGATGCTTAAAACCAGCCATGAAACAATCAGTGGAATTGAATATATATTTAATATCATAATTATCTTTTCTTCAAATAATTAAAATTTCATTGATAGTATTCTTTCAAATTGTAGACTTAGGCATTTGTATGATAAAGTTGAGCAATCTGATATGTAATTCTATCATTTTAATATATGTGCTATTATTTTCTATGTGATATAATTGTATTGTACTATCTACTATTTACATTCATGTTCAGGTGTGATGATATAAGCGAAATTTCTTAGGATTATTTGACAGTGTTGTGTCCAAAGGATGTTGTAATCAACATATTTTTATATGACTATTGTATAACTAGAATTACTATAAAATTAAAAATATAGATTAGTTCTATTAAAATAGTAATCTATCGGTGAGGGAACATGGCAAAAGTAATGATTGTGGATGACGCGGCTTTTATGCGCATGGTCATCAAGGATATTCTTACAAAGAACGGACATGAAGTTGTTGCCGAGGCCGTAGATGGCCTTGATGCGGTTAAAAAATATCCGCAGGTCAAACCGGAATTAGTCTTCATGGATATAGTCATGCCAAATATGGAAGGCATAGATGCGCTCAAAAATATCATGGCATCAAATCCCGATGCAAAAATAGTGATGTGTTCTTCCATCGGACAGCAGTCTGTAGTCACTGAGGCTCTTAAAATCGGAGCTAAGGACTTCATTGTAAAGCCATTTGATGCAAAGAAAGTACTTGAAGTAGTTAAGAAAGTAATGTGAATATGACTATCCGTGTACTCGTTGTTGACGATTCTGCCCTAATGCGCAAGATAATCTCGGATATACTCAACAGTGATCCCGGGATCAAGGTTATCGATACAGCTCGCAATGGCCAGATCGCTGTGGAAAAAGTCGAGCAGCTCAGACCTGACGTGGTTACACTTGATCACGAGATGCCTGTGCTGGACGGCCTTCATGCTCTTGGATACATAATGAGCGAATGCCCCACGCCTGTGATCATGCTTACGGCCACAGATGAAAAAGGAGCAGAACTGACATTGAATGCTTTTGAATATGGAGCAGTTGATTTCATTCAGAAGCCTTCCGGAACTATAAGCCGTGATATAGAACAGATTGCGGAAGAGATCAGAACTAAAGTTAAGGCTGCTGCAAAGGCACAACTCAAGAATCTCCATTTTATGGAAGATCGTGTGATATGTTCCGAAACGAGAAAAACACATTCTAATAAACCAAAAGCAATATCCAATCCTCAGAAATCCAGTCCAAGACGTGTAATGACGAAGAAGATACTTGCAATAGGTTCATCCACTGGTGGACCGAGAGCTCTGGAGAAGGTAATTCCTAAGCTTCCTCATGACTTGAAGGCTGCAGTGTTAGTTGTACAGCATATGCCTGCAGGATTTACTGCATCATTAGCTCAAAGACTTAACGCCCAATCTGAACTGGAAGTGAGGGAAGCAAAAGATGGTGATCTAATACGTGAAGGTGTTGTGCTCATAGCACCTGGTGATTACCATATGGAAGTTACTCAGAAGATGGTAGATGGAAAAACAGTAGAAGTGGTTTCGCTTAATAAAGAACCCCGGGAACAGGGTGTAAGACCATGTGTGAATGTACTGTTCAGATCATTAGTTCCAATATATGGGGCCAATATCCTTTCGGTTATCCTGACCGGTAT
Organism: uncultured Methanomethylovorans sp.; assembly: GCF_963678545.1. Taxonomy (NCBI): domain Archaea; kingdom Methanobacteriati; phylum Methanobacteriota; class Methanomicrobia; order Methanosarcinales; family Methanosarcinaceae; genus Methanomethylovorans; species uncultured Methanomethylovorans sp. The sequence goes on along the minus strand of NZ_OY782870.1, from coordinate 2,166,776 downwards.
GGGTATAGATGGAGCTGAAGGGGTGGAGCTAATAAAAAAAGCTGGAGGGAAAGCCATAGCAGAGGATGAGAAATCATGTGTAGTCTATGGTATGCCAAAGGCTATAGTTGATCGTGGACTGGCAGATCGTGTAGTGCCTATTGACATGGTAGCTGCAACAATTCAGCAGGTCATATGAAGAATATCACACAATGGTTGAAAGTCGCAGCTGGTGGAAATTATGGAAATGTCGGAATACAAAGAGATATTTAAGGTTGAATCTGAAGAGCACCTTCAGCAACTAAATGAGTCGTTGCTAGGACTGGAACAGAACCCTAATGACATGGAATATATCAATAACATGTTCCGTTCTGCTCATACCCTGAAAGGGATGGCTGCAACTATGGGTTTCAATACTATTGCTGAACTCACCCATGAGATGGAAAATGTCATGGATATGATCAGAAAGTCCCAGATAACTCTTACCGAGAAAATAATCGAGATACAATTTGAATGTCTGGACACCTTGGAAGTGCTTGTTGAGAATATTGATAATCCTGGTACTGTAGATGTATCAACGCTGCAATCCAAGCTCCACAATGTGATTGTTTCACCATCAACTGCATCACCAGTCACGACAAAACCAGCACCTGCTGTAATAAAGGAAAATGCTCCTGCAACGGATGCCACCAAAGAAGTTATTCCGACAAAGAATGTCGATGTTGTACAAGCAGCAACTCATAACGGGGTTATAAAGCAGGAAATTGAGTTCACTCAGGAAGAACTGGCTGAAATTCAGCACTTAAATGAAAATGGTCAAGAACTATTTTTCATAAAGGTATTTTTGGACGAATCATGTGTTCTTAAGGCGGCCCGCTCAAGCATGGTACTTATGGGCCTGGACAAGATCGGGAAAGTAGTTAAAACCAAACCTGCAGAAAAAGAACTTGAAGAAGAAAAGTTCGATTTTAGTTTTGTAGTGGTTGCTGCAACTTCTGAAGGAGTGACATCAGTCCAACAGAAGATAGAGAACATTTCAGAAGTAAGTAAAGTTGAAGTAAATTCTCTGTTCTCCAAAGAAGAAACTGCAGGTCTCGCTGTAGGAGTAACTGTAAATGAAAAAACCACTGATTCAGCAAACAAAAATTCTGTACAACAAAAGAAAAATGAATCTGTAAAGACTGGGCAAAGCATCAGGGTAAATATTGAGAGACTTGATAACCTCATGAATCTTGTTGGGGAACTTATCATAAATAAAATCAGGTTGAACCAGCTTGCTACAGGTATAAAATCAAAAGATCTCGAAGAAGCTCTAGGTACACTTGACCGGCTTACTAATGAGATACAAACAGAGGTAATGGAATCAAGGATGGTTCCGATTGACCAGATCTTTAGCCGCTTCCCGAGAATGTTGCGGGATCTGGCAAAATCTGAAGGCAAACAGATCAACCTTGTGATAGAAGGTAAAGAAATAGAGCTTGATAGGACAGTTCTGGACGAGATCGGCGATCCTCTGGTACATCTACTACGAAATGCTGTGGACCATGGTCTGGAATCACCTGAAGAACGTGCAAAAGCAGGCAAGTCATCAGAAGGGCTTGTACGCCTTGCTGCTTCGAGGCAGAGGAATACTGTACTTATTGAAGTGCAGGATGATGGAAAAGGTATGGATCCTGTTAAATTACGAGAGGTTGCTGTAAGAAAGAGTCTTATGAGCAAAGAAGAAGCTGCCAAGCTCTCAGATGAAGAAGCTCTTAATTTGATATTCCTCCCTGGCTTTAGTACTAATACTGTTATAACGGATGTTTCTGGTCGCGGTGTTGGTATGGATGTTGCCAAGACCAAAATAGAATCTTTGGGTGGTAATGTATCTGTAAAGTCCGTGATAGGAGAAGGCAGTATTGTTACTCTTCAATTACCTCTTACTATTGCGATCATCCAATCATTAATGATCAAGACAGCAGGTGAAACGTACGCTATACCGCTTAACAATGTGGTAAGAGATGTAGGCATAAAGTCGAAAGATATCAAGACAATAGAAGGTCAAGAAGTTATACTCTTGCGTGGCGAAGTTTTACCCCTATTGAGGCTTGAAAAGCTACTTGATAGCCATGTTGAAGAAACTACTAAAGAAAACCTGATAGTGGTAGTTGTAGAAAAGCTAGGGAATCACTTTGGTTTCGTAGTTGATGAACTCTTGGGACAGCAGGAAGTCATAATCAAATCTCTTGACAGCAAAATGCTGCGTAGCGTCAAGGGATTTGCAGGTGCTACTATACTGGGAGATGGTACTGTTTGTCTTATAATTGACATAGGAACATTGGTTTGATATTTATGGAGATGTGATCATGGCTGAACTCGATGAAATGACTAAAGGTGCCTTTCAGGAAGCAGGCAACATAGGAATGGGACACCTGGCGACATCACTTTCAAAAATGGTTGATCGTGAGGTAAAGATAGACATTCCAAAAGTGGATATGTATTCACTTGAAAGAATAATGACTGAAGCCTCTGACATTAAGCAGAAAAGCGTTGTAGCGATTCACTTAAAAATCACAGGTGACGTTAGCGGTGGAACACTAATATTGCTTCCCAAATACTCAGCACTTTCGTTTGTTGATCTTATGAGGAAAAAACCAATCGGTAGCACTCATACTATCCAGGAGGAAGAAGTAAAGCGACTGAGGGAAATGGGGCTGCGCCTGTGTGCTGCATACATGAAAGTAGTTAACGAGTTTCTGGGTGTGAACCTGCAAATAGGTGATCCTGAGGTATATGTCGATATGGAAGGTGTTGGGAAATATATCAAACAAACTATAGGGTCCCTTGCAGATGAATTCATTGTTGTCAAAGGAGTAGGTTATGTGCCTTCAACTAATTCCAGAAACGAATTTAATATGCTCTTTGAGCCCGGAGCATCGGATATTATTCTTGCTGCTGTGATGAAAAAAATGATGGGATGATCTGTTCAGATCGGGTACTGTCTAAAAAACGTCGTATAATCAAATCAGTGAAATCGAATCTAAATTGAAGGAGTTGGCTAGATGTTAAAACTTGAGTCCTCTGAAGATCAGGAATATTTGAAATTAAAGGGCCTTATTAAAAAGAATTTGGGCTTCAACTGTGAGCAATATAAGGATGCACATTTCAAACGAAGAATTGACGTAAGAATGAGGACCACGAATTCCAAAAATTATGGGGAATACGTGCAATATCTTAACACCCATAAAGAAGAATATCAACATCTTATGGATGCACTCACTGTGAATGTGACCAACTTCTTTAGGAACTCGGAAACTTATGAAGTTGTGGAGAAGGAAGTTCTGCCTGCTATCATTAAGTCAAAGAGTACTGGGCTTAAGAATATAAGAATATGGAGCGCAGGTTGTTCCATGGGTGTTGAGGCATATTCCATTGCCATACTGCTAAAAAAGATACTTGGTAATAATTTCTCTAAATATAACATCCAAATTACAGGGACAGATATTGATAAAGATATTATCAAGAGAGCTGAGGAAGCAATTTATACTGATTTGGAAATGAAAGAAGTTCCGAATGATATACGTATTAAGTATTTTGATAAGATCGGTAATAGTTACCATTTGAAAGAGGATATCAAGAAGATTGCAAAATTCCGCAAGAACGATCTGATATCTGGAGAGAAACTGACGGGTTTTGATGCAATTTTCTGTCGCAATGTTACTATCTATTTTGAAAAACAATTGCAAGAGAACCTCTATATGGACTTCTACAATGGTCTTAACAAAGATGGTTTTTTTGTAATGGGAAAGACTGAAACTTTGATAGGTCCTTCAAAAGATCTGTTCAAAGCATTCAATCCAAGAGAAAGAATCTATCAAAAATGAAAATTCGGTTGGCTTAACTAAAAGAGATGGTTTTATGGTTTATGATGTTTCCAAACTTACTGATTTCCATTATAGCGCTTTAAAAGAAATAAGCAATATAGGAATCGGTCACGCGGTTACTTCTCTTGCGACTATGCTTGGTAACGAAGTAAAAATTATGACTCCTAACCTGAGAGTTGCCAAAATCGAGGAAGTGGCAGAATATTCTGGCGGTGCTGATAAACTGGTATCAGGAGTTCTTATGAAATTATCCGGTGGCATAAATGGTTATATGGTTATGCTCTTACCACTGGAAAGTGCACAGCTTATATGTAAAACTATTACCCAGGAAGAAAATCCAGATATAACTAATCCAATGAATGAGTCTCTAATCTCTGAAGTTGGCCATATTTTGGGCAGCACTTATATGACTGCTTTTTCAGACTTTTTAAGAGTGGATGTTTTTGCGTCTGCACCATTCCATACGTACGATATGATCGGTGCCATAATGGATAATATACTTATTCAGATGAGCCAGGAAGTTGAACATGCTATCATTCTAGATACTCTGTTCATGCTGAAAGGCAATGGCATGGATGGGAAAATTCTTACATTGTTTGACCCCTTATCCCTTGAATTAATTCTGGGGCACGTAGATGCAATGTTTCATTGATCTTTGATTTATTGATTGATAATATGATAGTGATAGGAATGGCAGACTATGCTGTGACTCGTAGTCCAGAGAAATTAACAACACTGGGTCTGGGCTCTTGTATAGGCATTGCCATTTATGATCCGGTTACCAAGATAGGTGGGCTGGTACATATAATGCTGCCAACTATTGAAAATGCACGTTTCAAGGATAATCGTGCCAAATTTGCAGATAGTGGTATTCCCTTTCTTGTTGAAGAGATGGTACATGCTGGTGCATCACGCAGAAGAATGGTAGCCAAAATAGCTGGCGGGGCGAAAATGTTCTCTTTTAACGCTGATACAAACCTGAACATTGGTGAACGGAATATTCAGGCCACAAAAGTTGTACTGGCTGAGATGAAAGTGCCGATAATAGCTGAGGACACTGGAAAGAATTATGGACGCACCGTAGTGCTGGATACTGATACAGGAATTTATTTTATTAGAAGTGCAACTAAAGGGGAGACACAAATTTGATAGTTAATTATTTATATTCACGCAAATATATATATTATTCGGGAGGTAAAAATGCTTAGTCCCGATCTCACGATTCTGCATATCTTATTCATATCCATTTCTCTTCTGGGAGGAATGGCTGCTACTTATTTCTGGATTAAGGTCTATGAGGACACAAAAAGAGGTTCTATTGCTTGGCTTCTTCTTGCTCTGACAGCAATATTTCTTATAACTACCGCAATCTTTCCTTCATTTGCCGTTGGCGCAACTGATCAAAACTTAGTTGATACGATATTGTTATTCCTCGGCTTCTGGAGTGCTGTGTACACAAGTATTTTTGCAGCAGCTGGTTTTTTGATGTTCAAGGCTTTTAAGACCATTCCTCGCCAAAATCTGGGGGATTTTCTCATAGAAGGAATGGTTTTCAGAAAACCTGAGCAAAAGATAGAGAAATATAACTCGAATGATACTGAAAATATTTCCAAGTTATTAGAGTGGTCAACATTGATCGAGTACACTCCACGCACACGCTATGAAGATTCAGTAATAGAAATGTGCCTGCGCTTTTATGGTGAAACTATGAATGTTGTGCTAGTCTCTACCGAGCCTCGTACTTCTTTATACAAGAACAGGCTTGGAGAATTAGTGGATATCGGAGCTATGAAATTCATCGAGTTATCCTCTACTGAGGAAAAACTAATGGAAAAAGATGGCATTATCATATTACCAAAGAATGAACTTGACAGCCTCTTTGACCTGACAAGTAAGCTTCCAGCAGGCTGTGCCCTGATATTCGAACCGTTCTCTGATTTACTCCTGACAGAAGGAGAAGACACTACCTATACTTTTGCATCAAGAATGGTCGAGAAATTTGCGTCTAAAGATATTTTGCTTGTCGGTCTGATCAATAACCTTGCACATCCAAAGGATATAGTTAGCAGACTTGAAGGGCTTTTTGTGAATATTGCTGAAGAGTCTGATAACAGTATAAAGGTAGTAAAAGGTGGAAAAGAAGAGTTCATTCGCTTTTATGCAGGTAAGCGTTTCTTCCTTGAGAATGAAGCTGTGGACTAGATTTTAAAGATAGGATTTTGTCTTATGGCACAACTTTCAGGTTTCCAGTCAGATGCCCTTCAAGAGATAGGGGGTATTGGTATGGGCAATGCTGCTACAGCTCTCTCTAAGATCTTGAACAGCAGGGTACAACTGAACCTGTCCAATGCACAGATAATTGATATTAAATCAATGTCTCAAATGGTTCCATCATCTATGACTTTGGCGGCTGTGCTTATGGATCTCAGAGGAGACTTGATCGGCACAATGATGCTACTTTTTGATTTTAACAGTGCTGCAACCCTGAGTTCCGTTTTGATCAGTGGCACTACACATGAAGAGGACCCCGGAATGTATGAGTCTGCTCTTAACGAAATGGGGAATATCCTGACGGGTTCTTATCTTAAAAGCATTTACGAATTCCTTGGAGCCAAGGTAATTCAATCTCCTCCTACTATTTTGTTGGGGGATGCAGAAAAAGTGTTCAATGAAATTGAAAACCGGCTAAAAGGTGCATCTGCCGATGTGCTGAACATTGAAACGATGTTTCAAGTACAGGGTTTATGCAGTCCTCAAGGCAATTGCACTCTTTATGGGGATATGTTTCTCTTTCTGAATAATGATTCTTTAGGTTCATTGCTAAGTTTCATTGACAAATTAGTGAATGCTCAATGAGGGGGATAAGATGGGGAATAAATGGACCTGTTATTTAACGCGTTCTGAAAATATGGAATCTAAGCCTTGGCCGTTATTGTTAAGACAAATGAAAAGACGCGATGATAAGAGTTTTCAACAGCCAAATATCTCACAAATCGATGCCAATGAGCTTAAGTATCCTTTAATGGTTGCATCCTGGTCATGTATTTGTCCGGATTCAGATAATATCCAAAATAGTAAAGAAAATGTAACTTTATTTTGGTCACATGAATATACTCTATTTCTAGAGTACAATCTGTTTGGAGAAGACAATTTTACACTTGAAGTATCTTCGGTAGAAGAAGCATTTGAGTTGATTGAGAAGGATAATGAGACTACTGAGAAAGTGTATCCTGAAGATATACAATTCAAATGGAAGCGTATTTTATAATCATACAACCCATAAATATATATTCGTATAAATAATAATATTGCCTATAGTATTTGTAAAACATGGATCACAATATTATAAAAAATGTAAAACTTCAGGAATTCTAATCGGAGGGCATTGATTATGATGGATATAGCATTATACTCACTTGTTGACGACATGGTTAGCAAGGCTGGCACTGAGGGTGTAGTGGAATACTGGCTCCGTGTCGGAGAAAGTTACGCAGAAAGAATGGGAAAGGAGGCATATGTAGGCTGGCCAGCTTTCAATGTGGCAATGAAAGAAGGCAGGACCTCTCTTACCATAGAAGGTGAAGTAAATGTGCTTACTGATCTTGCAATCACAGATAAGGATGGAGATGTGATAGGATACGTATATGCACTAAAGACATGTCCTATGGCTCCTACAATGATTAGGTTCATCCAGAAAATAGGCCCTATACCCGACTCGGATGAAGATGTCGCTGATAGTTACAATAATCGTATCCGTGACTCAGCAGTTTCTAATTATTGCATTACTCACCAGCGATTCAGAGAAGTTGCTGCTAATAACATAACTGTTGCAAAGCAACCTCTTGAATGTTTGCATCTTGCAAACAAAGGACGTATGGGTGATGTAAAGATGCTGCAAGAAAACCTAACCAGGATTAACGTCGATGACAGACATATTAAAAGCATTCTCAGAAGTGCTTCATGTGTGTTTGCATTGATAGTAAAAGGTAAGTCTGCAGGTGAGGAAATAGCGGAGTAAGGTGAAATAAATGGCAGAAGCAATAGCCTCTAATCCTTTTGTTGATGTGTCAGTTTTTCTCTTCTTTGAAGATATCTCTGATAAGCAAGGCGTGGAAGGTTTCACTAATTATATCGTAGGACAAGCAAAATCTCTTGCAAAATCTGTTCCTGAAGAGGAATATGATAACTGGGAAGACTTTGCTAATGCAGTGGTAAATGGAGAATCTGTACTTTCATCGTTTGAAAATATCAAACAGATCAGTTCCAATGGCTTTGTTACAAAGGTATGTCCATTTGCAAAAGCTATAAGGGAATATATCAAACGTCTTGGTAATTTCAATCCGGTGCATATGGAAGCTACTGATCACTACAACCATACTATACAGCCTTCTGCTGCCCACAGTGCATGTATGATGCACCAGACATACCGCAATGAGGTAGCAAAGAGAATTAAAATAGGCGGCAAGCCTTTACAGTATGCACAGATTGCTGCAAAAGCATATACCGGTAAGATCGCACTACCCCCTGAATCCTGGAAGAAGGTCCTTCTTGAAAAAGCAGGAATTTCCGAAACACAGGGCTTTATGGAGATGCGGGAAAATTCATGTCTGTACGTGCTCTACGTGCAGGACTGATGAAAACCGCTTCAAGATATTCTTTTTTTTTGAATTGTCTGACCCCATTTAATTTCAAGTGCAATAGAAATATCTCTATTGCAACTACCATTCCCAATTTCTTTGAGTACTTACTATCCAGCTTAGGGGGGTCAAAAGGTTAAGGTTTTTCGTCTATTACTTATACAATCATTCTCAGCTTTGAAATAGGAGCTTTTGAGATCCAATATGATCTTTTCAGGGGTAAATGGTGTTTCATAAATATGAAGAAAGCTATTTTTTACTGAACATGGCGATTCCCAACGGCATTCGAGACAGACAATTTTTAATTATTGTTCTCGAAATCATTTGGGTGTCTGCAAAGGAAATGATCCATAATGTCAAGCAAGGATACATTCGAAATAGAAGACAAATATTTAGCACCTTTCTTTGTGAAACAGAAGATCTCCATCGAAAAGGGAGATGGAGTTTTTGTATGGGACGAAGAAGGAAAGATGTATATTGATTTTACATCAGGCTGGGGAGTAACATGCATTGGACATGCCCATCCTGTCATTACCGACGCTCTGATTGAGCAGGGAAGAAAAATAATCCAAAATCCGAATTCAGGACTAACATATTCACCGGCACGTGCTCGTTTACTGTCCTTGCTGGCAGGAATTCTACCTTTCCATCTTACAAGAGTATTTTTCACAAATAGCGGAGCTGAAGCAAATGACGCTGCTATCAAATTGGCCCGAAAGGTAACAAGAAGGCCTGAAATTATTTCTACCCACAAGAGTTTCCATGGGCGTACAATAAGCACCACATCGGCCACAGGCCAGGCCAAGCATAGGGACAGGTACAGCCCTCTAATGCCTTCTTACTGTTTCGTTCCTTATGATGATCTGGAGGCACTGGAAAATTCAATGGACAAGAACGTTGCAGCCGTTATCATTGAACCGATCCAGGGAGAAGGCGGAGTTCGCATACCTTCTGATGAATACCTTAAAGGGGTGGAAAATCTGTGTAAGAAAAACGGCAGCCTGTTGATTATGGATGAAATCCAGACTGGCTTTTTTAGGACTGGTCCGGTTTTTATTACAAGTTCCTGTGGTGTAAAGGCAGATTTCGTTACAATGGCAAAGGGAATAGCTGGCGGTTTTCCATTTGGTGCTTTTGCATTGTCAGAGGAAGTATCAAGGAAATTAGAGATAGGCGATCACGGTGGAACATACTGTGGCAATCCTCTTGGATGTGCTGTTGCTCATGGAGTGATAAAGCATCTTATTGATACTGATATCTCTAAAAATGTTGAAGAAATGGGTAGTTTCGCTTTGAATGTAATGAGTAGGTGGCAGCAACTCTTTGGAACCATAATTGTTGATATTAGGGGAAAAGGATTGCTTATGCTAGTTGAATTTAAGAGTGAAGAATTTGCTACTCAGGTCAAAAATGAATGCTTAGCAAATGGTTTATTCCTCACTCAGACACAGGGTAATGGGATAAGGATATTTCCTGCATTGAACATCAAAAAGGAAGAATTAGAGAAAGGATTGCTGATCATTGAGAATGCAATTGAAAAAGTGACAAATGATAGCAACTAATGAGGAAATCATAGAAGGAATCAGTTAAGGTCCAAATGGATGGTCAGAGTGATTGCAGGAGTGCTTCTGCAATCACCTTTTCTACAGAAAAATTCTATTCAAAAATATCTGGAATTCTGTATCTTATATTACAAATCCTGATGTGTCTTCAACCATCCCCAGCCCACTGCCGGTTTCCTGTAAGGTTATTACCTTATCATCTGTTTCGATCTTCAGATCTACGACATCTACAAGGTTTTCTATATATCTGAAGTTGAAGTTGTGGGTGAAATCGAATTCTTCCTTGCAATAACTTTTCATAACGACAAATACTCTGTCATCTTCAGCTGTGATTACCCATCTTTTATCGCTTTTTTTAGACGGATACTCCTGCACTTTGGATTTATTGAATCTATGCAGGATCTTTGTATCAGCATCATAAAATTCCATGGAATTGTATATGTTGTACTCAAGGCCTACAAACTCGATATTTGGTATATAATAAGTAAAAATTGATCCATTCCTGAAAACTATTCTTGACCATTTCCAAGGAATAAAGGGTCCAATGACGATCACTTTCTGTACGTAGCATTTTCCGCAGAAATCCTTGTCGAATAAAGTTCCTTCAAAATCAAAGTACAGGTTAGCCAGCCTGTACCCAAACAGGCCTTTGAAATTTTCCGATAATTCGCAGCTGTATTTATTGTCTACAGGCTCTTTAATATTCAGACAGCAGATGTTCTTTTCACCATTTGAGATATCAAGTGTATATTTTGGAAAAGATCCATGAAAATTTGCCTGGATATCTTCAGTAGAACAGGTTACTTTATCGTCCTTTAATTCAATGGTTCCCAGATGATCTGTGATTTTCCTCTGCATTTCATCATATACCCAGGAAATGCAATATCCTTCGGTCCTGTCATCTATTACCTGACTGTTCTCTACATATTTTCCATTGACCTCGATATCGCCCGCGGACCTGCCGAACATAAGGAAGAACTGAGATTTAGAGCCGTCATTTGATGTGAATTTCATGAACCAGTACTCTTTACCGAACAGAGGAAGGTCTTCAAAAGAGAAAAGAAGGTCATGAATACCTTTATTTGTGTCCTTTTTTAAGAGCAACCTTTCGATCTTGTCTTTGCTTTCTTTTATCTTCTCTATCGATGAGATAAATGCCTTTTTTTCAACCTCAGGCAAGTTCTTGATGTAATCATTTCTTTCCTTTATGAAATTTAGAAGCTTTTCCTTCTCTATACTGAAAATCTCTTCAATTCTATTGTTTTTCGCTTCTTTTTCACTCATTGTATTAATCACTTTTTCACCCATTAGCATGTTCCAGTTTAATACTTTACTCTTATTATATATTTTAATTCATTCCTTGCATAAAGGTTAATTTATATTAATTAAACTTTATTAAGAGGCAAGAATCCCTTGTTATCTTATTTCTCAGATCGATCTCTCTGAATTGAATGAAATTGTTTACAGGGATCGAGGATATTTCGGAGCAATTACAAAAGGTTTTGCAGCAACAATGCAGAGAGCTGTGAAAGGCCATCCTAAAATCAAGGAAAAAAGTGAATGAAATAAAGCAAAAACAGAGATAGGGAGAATGAATTTCACTTGAAATTTATGGTTACGTAAAAAACAGAGGGTTAATCAGAATCCTCTATATAATATTAGCCTTCAACCTGCTGCTTCATTTCACGGGCAGCACGCACTATATCTTTTTTAGAATAAACTTTTGCGACCTTTTCTACTGCATCGAGATTGCGTACTACGTTATCAAGATAGCCTAATACATCGCCTGGATAAGCGGTCACTCCGTACAGATCTTCCAGTTTACGTACAATACCCGCAGGATCGTAACCTTCCATGCGTGTCTCCACAATCTTTGCAGAAAAACGACGTTCTGCACATCCACAATATGGAGAATCCTTGCATTTACAGGTAAGGAAGGCAGCTGCAAATTCAAAGAGTTGCTCCTGTATGTTCAGATCAAGCTGCGAAATATTGTCTCCCTCAAATATTATGTCAAGAGAAGCACCTTGGAATACGCGGGAAGGAACATTAATATCCAAGGCTGTGGAGATCTGAGCCGCATATTTGAAATAAACGGCATCAAAGAACTCTAGGTTCGTAATGATCTCAAGCGGGCCCTTGCCTTTAAGCACTGCATCGCGTATAAGGAAAGCTGAAGATACTGACAGGAAATGACCAGCAGCTATTTGGCCAAAAGGTGTAAGGGAAATATTGTCCTCTCTTTTTTCAAGGAATTTGTAGTGTAGCAGCCTGTTAACAAGCTTTGTAAGCTCAAATGTACCCAGCATCCTCTTATGAATAGCTGCCAGATCGGCCCTTGACGAGGTTACAGCTGCCGATGCCAGTATCTCTTCCATCTGTTCATCTTCACCATAATCAAACGAGGATGCAAGCATGTTTCCCTTAAGCAATCTTATTGCAACAGCATCTTCGGTTTCTGTCTGCTCGCTGGAATAACGCTTATTTGGGGTTGCTAGCAGCACCACAATGCCCCTGTCATGGTAATCCGGACGTCCTGCACGCCCCAGCATCTGCATGAATCCCTGAATATTGAGCCACTCTATCCCCATAGCAAGTGATTCAAATATAACTTGAGACGAAGGGAAATCTACACCTGCTGCAAGAGCGGCAGTTGTTACTACCACTGGCAACTTTCCTTTTAGGAAACGCTCTTCTACGGATTTTCTCACTGATTGTGTAAGACCGGCATGGTAAGGTGCAGAGAGCATGGGTAATGCTTCTGATATGCTGTGACAATTACGTCTGGAATTTGTGAAAATGATAGTCTGACCTTTATGACCTTTTGTGGATGTTCTGGCAAACTCCTCCTTTGCCAACCGGGTCATAAGCTTTAGCTTATCATGTTCCTCGCAGAAAATAAGATGACGTTCAATGGGAACAGGGCGATATTCATACTCTACCAATGTTGCATCCAGTTTTTGTGCTAGAGCAAGTGGTTCGGCAACTGTGGCAGAAAGGTATATGAACTGGGCAGCTGGAGCAACATATTTCAACCTTCCTATTACGCCATCTACCCTGTGGCCGCGCTCACTGTCCTCTAATGTGTGCACTTCGTCTATGACCACAGTACCGATCTTGCCTAACAGGTCAGCATCTCCCGACCTTAGAATGAAATCAATACCTTCATAAGTTCCTACAATTATGTCCGAATCCAGGGTTCTGCGCATCTTAAGTGTAGAGGAGGTATGAATCCGGGCACTTCCTATTCGTATAGAGGTTGTGATACCCAGCGACCCATATTTATCAGTGAACTGGTCGTATTTCTGGTTTGCAAGAGCCACCAGAGGTACCAAATATAACATTTTTCCCCTTTTTCGCAATAGGTTTTCAATGCCTGCAAGTTCTCCAATCAATGTCTTTCCGGTAGCTGTGACTGAAGTAACAAGTTGATCCTTTCCTTTGAAAAGACCTAAATCCACGGCAATTGTCTGTACTGGGAGCAGTTCCTTTGATTTTTTTAACAAGATATCTTTGAAACTTTTTGATATTGGAAGATCTGCTATCTTCATAGTCTTGGCATTAGAGGAAGCCTGCACTGTATCGAACCTGGTCAGTTCCTGGTCAAGGCCTTCCGGATCCAATGAACCTACAGTTCTATCGAAATCCCTTGTTTGCAAAAGCATTTCTTCAATGCGCTGTTTTGCTTCATCACTATAATGGGAGTAAGGAGCATTAAGGACCTTGGCAAGTTCTTCTTTGGCGCATTCCTCACAGATCTTCTGTGAATGATATTGTATTGACCTTCTGTTTAGGAAATTGAATCTGTGTTTAAGCATGCAAAAACGGCAGACATTAACAAACTCCCCTTCAAGCTGAAAACCTTTCAGCATATCTAAGAAAGCTGCAGCAGTGACATCATTACCACCTTTTGCGATCATGATACGATCGGCCATACGTAACAGATCTACAAAATCTGCAGGTGTCATGTATTCTTCTTTTCCATCCCTGAGTACCCTGAACTTATGGGGTCTCGGACCTGCAGGAGTTTTATTTAGGATCAGTTCCCCAGTAAAAAGAGGCAATTTTCTGCCGCTTTTAATGATAAATACAAATAATTTAGTAGTTTCGGGATTTATGAGGATCCATAAAGTCATTATGCAGCTGAATTGGAGAGAAGGTATAAGTAATGTATGCTTGCTTCCTCTATTGCTTGGAAAACATTATATGTATTCAAAGACAATATATACAGATAAAAATATAATAAATATCTGCGGGTATGTCTTACTTAAAGAGGAAAAGTATCATGCTAGGGACTTCAAAGTCTGCAGAAATGCAGCAAAGCGTTAGTGAAGAAAATGCATCTAATACCGAAAAAGATGCCACCAATCTCTATGATATTATCCGGGAAAATATACCTCAGGGAAATAAGGCAGTTGCTGAGAATATGGCAAGTTCTGGCATATCAAGTACAGGTATTTCAGTTCTTGACAGGAGCATAGGAGGAGGATTACCTTGCGGTTCAATGATTTATGTTTCAGCGGATCCATCCGGTATGTCCGAAATCTTCCTATACCAATTTACTCAAGCAAGAAAGACATATTATTTCACCACTAGTCGCAGACCTAAATATGTACTCAGGGACATACTGAACCTTAACTTTGACATCAAAAATATAATTTTTATTGACGTTTATAGTGAGTATTACCTTGCGCCTTCAGGTGAAATGGTAGATAATATAGGAAATGACTATGCAGATACCAAGCTGCTTGAGTTCGTAGAATACAACTTGAAGAACATCAGAAATGATGATCAAGGAGGAGACATTAACCTTGTTTTTGATAACTTCTCATTTTTCATGAACCTACATGTGAGTCAGGGATTAGTCAAAAGATTGATCAATATCATATATGAGGTCAGCAAAGAGACAGGTGCACTTACATACCTCTATGGTTTAAAAGGAAGTCATCCCGAAAATATAGAAAATGATATACTTAATTCTGCAGATGTCATTTTTGAGATCTCCCTTGACCGGGGAGCCGATAAGATAGTTAACAAGCTTGCCATTCCTAAGATGAGGGGCATGCTGCCCGCTGCCGAAGTAATCAAATTCAAGATATGCGATGGCATTCAGATCGATACATCCAAGGATATTGCATAAGATCAGAGTATTCCGTCTTCTATTGCACTATTGCAGAGACAGTCCCTTTTTGCGGGCATGTATACTGCAATTGAATGCAATAGTTCAAAAATGAATTCTTTTCTGGAGACAAGTATATCCAGTACCTCAGTTGCCGTCGGCCTGGCACTTTCAATCCCAGAAGCCATATTTGTTATCAGACATACAGACGCATAACAGAGCTGCATCTCTTTAGCAAGTACTACTTCAGGTACACCGGTCATGCCCACAACATCAGCATAATTACTCAGCATGCGGATCTCAGCCTTAGTCTCGAACCTGGGACCTTCGGTACAAGCATATATCACATCAGCAGTCTCAACTCCTTTTTCTTTCAGGATAGACCTTATCAGAGAACGAAGCTGGAGACAATAAGGTTCTGACATATCTGCATGTATAGTTTTATCTTCAAAGAAGGTGGAGGGCCGCTTATGAGTGAAGTCTATAAAATCATAAGGTAAGGCCATACTTCCAATTGGATGGCCATGCATCGTACCCACAGAGTTGATGGATATCACCCGGGATATCCCTAATTGCTTTATTGCCATTATAATAGCACGAAAATTGATCTTATGAGGCGGAACATGTCCACTATCTCCTGCATGTCTTGGGATGAACAATAAATTACTGCCTTCCATTTTCACAATGGAAGCCTCTACAGTACCATAGTCGGTTTTTACTGTGATCTTTGACTGGCCATCAAGGTGAGAGAAGCCCACACCACCTATGACAGCAAAGGAAAAATCTACATTAATTACGTGCCCTTGATTCCATGTGCTCACAGCCATACATTCACTCCTTAACCGGGCTGGCAGCTATCCTGATACCTGCAAGAGTTATAATGATAGCCAAAACTATGGAATAAATGAAATACTGAAGTCCTGTTACAAGAGAAAGCTGTGCGCCTTCAATAGCAGGATTGAATGCAAGTATATACGTAGTTGCCCCCCAAAACAGCAGTCCCAGGGAGAAGGCATAGAAAGAAGGCGATATCTGCCTAAAACTAAATTGCCCATGCAAGTATTTATCCATCATACGACCAAAATTGATTATGACCGCAGCTAATACCAGCCACCAGATCGAACTGTGTATAAACACAGTAGCCAGCGGAACCAATCCATGGTACCATATCCCTCCATGGGTATAATATTGCCACAAGCGTACAAATCCCTGCACAAAAGAGACAAAAACTATTAGTAAAGCTGCAGTATGGGTTACAGCAATCAATCTACCAGTATGGAATGCATCTTTTATCTTGTTCCACACAATTGTGACAGTATCACCAAAACCTCGGTACAGCATATACAGGCCAACTGCAGCAAGAATGCCTATTATAGCTCCTTCGGGATAATTCGCCAGAAGGAAGATCGAATATATAAGAGATGCAAGTCCAAGTGGTACGAAGAAAGTTTGGGAAATTTTTGGATCATTAAAAGCATGCTTTAGCATATAATAGGTGCTTTCAAGATTCTCACTCTGTATAATCACTATACGTTTGACAGAATTAATTTTTATCCTTGACTGAACTATTGGAAGGAGAGTTTCGTCCTCTGCTCCATCTGAAATAAAAATAGCGTTAGAAGCATGATACTTTTCCAGAACCTCATCGAGTTGGTTTGAGATCTTCTGATCAGACGTGATTCCTACTCTCTTATCACCTGCAAAAGTTATGAGTTCAGTCTCATGTCCTTTTGCACGGAGTTCATCCAATACCTTCACGCCGCCAAAAATGGTATTGGAATCCGAATCTTCAGGATCGGCTATGGACAAAGCAACAGCTGCTTTGATGTTTTCCTCTCTTCCTATGATGGGACTTGAGACCTTTGCCTTTTCACCCAGATCGTTATCCCTGTCTATACAAATGACCAGTGTGTCCATGGAACCTAATTCCTAATTGCGTAACAAAATATAAATAAGTTCTCATGAAAATCGTTATCATAGAGCAGCTTACTCAAAACTTAACTCCTAAAGAAGAAATAAGCCTGCGGGCCCATTTTAATTTTTTCTTTTTGAAGGGGGATACTAAAGGGTCATCAAAAAAGAAACCTGCGAGTTTGATACTTTCTGCACCAAATTCATAAGCTACGTGCACAGCCCGATCCCCATCAGTAAAACCACCGAAATTGAAAACATTCTCCAGAGGAGCGGCCTGTGTAGAGCCTATTATGTTCTGCAAACGCGGAACATATTTGACAAGCCTGCCTATGTTGTCACCATGGGCATGGACGACTACAAGTGAACCATCCTTTGAAGCCTCGATCTCGAGCTCCACATCACCATCCAGATCCGTTACTATAACATTCGGTATTCTGCCAGCGTCCATTACACCAGCCGCTGCACCATCTGCTGCAATTACCACATATCTTTCAAGGTCTAAACTGTCAAGATCTGCGACAAGAGTAGGAGCATTACCACAAACCAGGACTTCTTTCCCATATATTAATTTCTTTAGAGCATCGGGCCCTGGCGAGGCTTTTTGGTCCAGCAGCTGTGAGAGAAGGAGAGCTGCTCTCTCATCCTCTTTCCTGCTGAAACCAAAGTCTTGAAGTATTTCCCTGTACACAGGTTCCCAGACAGTGAAATCCATAGTTTTCCCTAGACATCAAGTTCTTGATATTCCCATGTGCATCGATATTCCTTCCACATCCCAGTCCTTGACAAGGTCTCCATGCACTTCCACATCAAAGCCTATGATCTGAACATCTGCACGTACCTCACTGGCGATCAATTGTTCTAGGTCAAGCACCAGGTCCACTACCCGCTCATCATCGATGCAGATTATGGCCTTAATGTTTTCTTCCACCGCAAGGTCCATTTCCTTTCTCATATCCTGGACTCTGCGAATTACCTCTCTGGAATAACCTTCTGCTTCAAGTTCCCTGGTAAGCTTAGCATCTACATATACAATGCCCGCAGATGATAAAGCACTTGCAGCCAGTTCTGGCAATGTTTCCTGGAAATTGACCATATCGGGGCTTATCGTCACGACATTGCCATCTGCAAGTTGTAGGCTATAACCTTCAGAGCAGGCCAGTTCTTTCTTCAATGCGATAGCATCAACTTGTTTTAAGGCAGCTATGACCTTCCCTGCATCACCTTTGAAAACCGGCCCTATAGCTCCGGGATTGGGTATGGCACTGAACCCAAGTTCATTCCATGATCCACCAATTTCTGTCAGTACAATATCCTTGGAATTTGTCTGATCCATAAGCACTGCTTTCAGGTTCTTGACAGCCAAGACAGCAGTTTCATCCAATGGAGTGACGACTATCCTTCCTACAGGCCATCTCAGTTTACGCCCGACTTTCTGGCGGGCATTAGAAGCTGCCTCCACAATAGAGCGTGCAAGCTTCATGTGCTGCTCAAGGTCTATATCTATGAGAGATTCATCGGGCACGGGCCAATCGTTCATGTGTACCGATTCAAGTGAATCACTGTACACATTACATACCAGGTTCTGATACATTTCCTCAGCAAGATGAGGCATGAAGGGAGCTATGACCTTTGTAGTGGTCGTGAATACCTCATACAGAACCCTGTATACGGCTATTTTGTCCGGATCATCGGCCTCTACCCATGTCCTTGGCCTTATGAGCTGGATGTACCAACGGGAAAGGTCCTCAAGAACAAAATCAGTGATTGCTCTGATAGCCTTCTGGAGCATACAGGCTTCCATGGCGGAATCAACTGCTTTTATTACGGACTGCATCCTGGATAGGATCCATCTGTCCTCACTGCGCATATTAGGCTTTACTGATTCCAGTGAGACCTTTGAAGGATCAAAGGCATCCAATGCCATATAGGGTAACGGGAAACGATAGACATTCCACAGGATGTTGATCGTCCTGTGCATATTGGCGATCTCATCGTTACTGAATTTGAGGTCTTCCCAAGGTGCACTGGATGCTAACACATAAGCACGAAGTGTATCTGCACCGAACTTGCCTATGACTTCAGAAGGCTGCACTATATTGCCCAAGCTCTTGGACATTTTCTTGCCTTCCACGTCAAGGGTGAATCCGTGCATTAGCACACTCTTATAAGGTGCTTTGCCAAAGGCCACCATGCTGGCACCCAATTGTGAATAGAACCATCCTCTTGTCTGGTCATGACCTTCGGTGATGAAATCTGCAGGCCACCATTTTTCAAGATCTTCTTTATTCTGAGGGAAATTCAACGTGGCCCAGGAAGCGACTGCCGAATCAAACCATACATCAAATACATCTTTCACACGATGCATCGTCCCGCCACATTCACATTTAAGCGTGACAGAGTCTACATAAGGCCTGTGCAGCTCTATTCCTTCCTTCAT
Organism: uncultured Methanomethylovorans sp.; assembly: GCF_963678545.1. NCBI lineage: Archaea > Methanobacteriati > Methanobacteriota > Methanomicrobia > Methanosarcinales > Methanosarcinaceae > Methanomethylovorans > uncultured Methanomethylovorans sp. The sequence goes on along the minus strand of NZ_OY782870.1, from coordinate 2,147,262 downwards.
ACCTGACCTTTCAAGAAGTTCCTGCTTAGTACCTATGACGTCTATGCGTTCACACTCTGTACAGCGCCAGACCGGAATGGGTATGCCCCAGTAACGCTGCCTTGAGATACACCAATCTCTGGCACCTTCCACCCAGTCCCTGAAACGCGCTGAGCCTGCCCATTCGGGATACCAAACAACTTTGTCGATCTCTGAGAGCATCTGTTCCTTTAATTCTGATATCTTAAGGAACCACTGGCGAGTAGCGAGATAGATAATAGGGGTTTTACATCTCCAGCAGTGCCCATAACGGTGAGAAATAGTACCTTCTGCAAGCAAAAGCCCTCTTTCCTTGAGATTTTCCACAACAACTTTGTTAGCTTCCCTGATGTGCATATCGGTATATTCACCAGCTTCTTCTGTATACCGACCATCTGACCCAACAGGACAGAAGATGGGAAGTCCGTGTTTTAGACCTACTTCAAAGTCATCCATACCATGCCCGGGGGCTATATGAACGCAACCTGTGTTCTCTGCTGTTACGAAGTCTGCGAGATACACATTATGCTTAAAACGTGCCTGCTTTGGGATCTGGTCTGCAAGTGGATGCTCATATTCCAATGTCGTAAGATCTTCACCCAACATGGTATCAAGTATTTCAAAATCAGCATATCTGCCTTTCTTGAGCACATCTTTTACCAATGCTGAAGCCATGATAAGTACCTCAGTCTCACCGGCAGATGTTACAGCTTTTACCTTGGAATACTCAAATGAGGGATGTACTGCCACTGCGATGTTCGATGGTATGGTCCATGGAGTTGTGGTCCAGATTACTATCGATGTATTTGTTTCACCCTTTATTTTGAACTTCACATAAATAGAAGGATCGACACGCTCCTCATATTCTACTTCGGAATCTGCTATTGCGGTCTCGCATCTGGGACACCAGTTGACCACACGTTTTCCTTCTTCAAGCAGGTCCTTTTGTTGTGCCTGCTTCAATGTCCACCAAGCAGCTTCAATATACTCATCCCGCAGTGTCATATACGGGTCTTTCCAGTTAAGCCATACTCCCAGGGAATAGAATTGCCGGGTCATATCATCTTTCTGCAATAAGGCAAATTCTTTGCATTTTTCGATGAAGTTGCCGACACCATATCTCTCAATATCTTTCTTGGACGTAAAACCAAGGACGCCTTCAACCTTTACCTCGATAGGAAGGCCATGCATATCCCACCCTGCACGGTCAAGTATATGGCAATTATTCATTGAACGGTACCTAAGTATGGAATCCTTGATGATTTTGTTCCATGCGGTACCTAGGTGTATATGGCCGGTGGTATAGGGTGGACCGTCCACGAAAAAGAAACGCTTTGCACCCATTCTGCGTTGGCGTACTTTTGAGTACGCATCGATCTCATCCCAGAAAAGGTGTATCTTGGATTCGATCTCACCTGCGTTGTATTGACCTGTGATCTCCTTTAGCATAGGAAGTCTCCATAAGCATGATTATTAGATATTCACCTATTGCGGTATTCAATTTAAATGCTTTGTTCTACGTTTTAAGCAAAAAAGGATAGTTGAATACAGGAATTCAATTATTCAAACCTCATATTGAAAAGGAAGGATTACGTGAAAGACCGAACCTTTACCTTCTTCACTTTCAGCCCACATGATGCCCTTGTGCGCTATAACCACTTGTTTACATATATACAGGCCAGCACCGATACCTCCATATTTACGTGCCTCAGAACCATCTACCTGAAAAAAAAGTTCGCATAACTGCTCAAGGTACTCTGTTGGAATACCTACACCGGTATCCGCAATTGATACATGCAGTTCCTCATTATCTGCAAAGGCCCTGAGACTTACAGTTCCAGAAGAAGGTGTGAACTTAAGTCCATTCTCGATCAAACGGGAAAATACACCGGAAATTTTTGTCTCGTCGACGTATATATCAGGCATATCAGGCTGTATATCAGTAATTATCTCAACGCCTTGTTTTCTTGTGTGCGATACAGCTGACTCAATAGCTCTGTTAAGCAGATTTTCAATGTTTGCTAAGCTAAATTTATATTTTGGATCACCTAAATGAACTGAACTAATGTATAGCAAAGAATTAATTAAGTGTTCGAGTCTGGAAGAGTTATGCAAGATCGTAACTACAGCCTTTTCCTGCTGAGCATTGAGGTACCCCAGTACATGGTCATGTAATAATTCCGTATATCCTTTAATAGAGATAAGAGGGGTTTTGAGTTCATGGCTGACGTTGGAAAGAAACTCATCCTTCATTTGCTCCAAGGAACGTAGTTCTCCTTTGTATAATAGCACTTCATTTGAATATTCCTTTAAACATACGTCTGCAGCTTGACGTTCAAGTACAAAACCCATAATATCGGCTACCACGCGCATGAATGACATGTCACTCTGCTGCCAGGAATATAATCCTGCATCATTCTCTATGCTTACAAATCCAATTAATTCCTTTTTAATGAAGATCGGGGAAGAAAGAATAGAGCTTATTCCAAGAGATTCAAACGTTTTCTTTTCTGCAGAGGCTTCAGGAGGAAGAGTAGAAATATCATTTATTCTGATAATGTTCCTTTTCATAAGCTGTTCCATCCACCATGGAAAACTGGATAAAGGTGCACATTGCAACATTGGTGTTTTTGATTTTACTCTTTCCCTGCACCATTCGTGAGTATTTGAAATGAGAGTACCATGTTCAATGAACTGAAAAACAGAACTTCTACTTGCCTCACAAAGTTCACCTATAATGGCAAGGCATTGTTTGATGGATTCGTCAGTATTCTCACAAGTTGCAAAACTAGAGGATATTGATAACAATGATTCTTGGATATACGTTTTTATTGAATAATTTTCTCTCGCTATAGGCGGATGTGAAGATGTGATTTGCCTCTCAGTCAATTGATTGCCTCTCCCAACAAAAATATACATTTATATATACATCATTAATTTGAGAGGTCAATCTATATTATAGAATATAAAGATAATCTCGTATATTTTTAAAAAAGTTTTACTCTACTATCTCCTGAACTGAAACAGTCTCAAGCAAAAGTTCATTGAACAGCAGTTTCTCCAAGGTTCTTGCCACATACATTCGATGCTGATGCTTCTGAATATCTTCGTTCATCCGCAACTGAGAATCAACCTGCACCCGAAGTAAGGCAAAATGAAAAAAATTTTCATCCCTAAGCTGCATGGAATAGAAAGTCTCAAGAAAATAAGGCAAGAGATACGGATTATCGATCACGCTGCAAAGAAGAAGCAACTCATCAGATATTGAATCAAGGTCTTTGAGTACAGAGTGTCCTGTTATGACTTTTAGGGTATCCACAGAATATTCCTTTTCTGCGAGGAGTACTTTTCCTGCGATAGTCATCACATACCTCTCTAATCTTATCTGTAATAGATATCACGCTTGAGATAGTAATCTTTGTTCTATTATCTCTTTGCATCTACACAGATCTTCTGCACGGTTAATGTTCAATGCAAAAGCAATTTCCTGGCTCACCAGACTCTCATAATCCTGTTCCTGCTCGATATTACTACCATCTATGATATTGACACCAGAAGGCACTATCAGTTCTCCACCCCAATTAAATACAGTATCTGGTCTTACTGAAAGCCCTTTACAAACAGAAAGAGGAGAGAACACAGACATTGCAGGCTTCCCACATTTATTATACTCCTCGATAACATAATCAATGTGTTTGCCCTTAAGCAATGGTAGGTCAGCCATGATGATTAGAACAGGAGAAATTATAGCTGCCTCTTTTACTGCATATATCATATCACCTACGTAATTACCTCCTCCGGTCATAATAGCCCTTACTTCCCCATTGTACTTTTTCTGAAGGAAGCTCTGGGTTAGAGGGGTGGCAGGGGAAACCGCAACATACACCTTATCTATTCCAGAAGACTCCTTCAAAGCATCTACAACATACGTTATCAACGGCTTATCCAGCAAAGTCACACATGGTTTCTCACCCATTCCAAGCCTACTTCCCAAACCTCCGGCCATAATTATAGCATCCATGCAATACCTCCGTTATGATAGCTCAATACCAATACGATCATTATAAGGGCAATAGTTCTTCCCACCTCATTGGAAGTGCCAATTACATCCCCATTCATGCCACCAAAATGCCTGTTACTGATGTTCAATACGACTAAAGCTGAAATAATAGCAGCTACAAGAGCAATAAGTCCTCCATACCAAAGTCCAAAAGGTACCAAAGCAAGAGAACATATTACAACTGAACCAAATAGTCCGACAACATACTTTGGGATAGTTGTATTCTGCACCAGGATAGATCCCAAACCTTCATGAATAGACTTACCGAAAGCTGCTATTGTGAGCATGCATTGCATTGCAGATACTTCCGCTACCAGCATGGAACAAAATAATATCTTAGCAGCATTGGATATGTCATTGCCAGAAAACACGAGAGCTTCAGATTGAAGAGATATTATTGACGAATAGAATGCCAGAATGCCCATTGTACAAAATCCTACACCTCCTATGCCAAGTGCAACATCCTTAAGAGCACGAATCTTCTTTTCCACTGATCCATGAGCAGTCAAACCATCACCCAAATCTGCAAGGCCATCAAGATGGTTAAGACCTGTTAGGTAGTATACAAAGACAATTGTCAGTATAGCGTTTATTTGCTGTGGCAATGTCATCATGGCTAAGAAAGAGAACGCACCCATAAGTAGCCCCAAAACAGCGCCTACAAGGATATGTAAATAAGTCCTCTTGAAGAACTCATCCAGACCTTCCATTGTCAGCCCGACAGGAATAGTGGAAAGAAAACCAAAACTTGACCTTACTGCCAGAAAGAAATTATTCATCCTGCGATCACACCACTGTTGTCATTATTCTTACTTTTCTTCTCATCTGCTTTTTTCTTTCTTAAGGCCTGATTCAGCCATGCTCCGGGTATACATACTTGCGGAAACACCGCCAATAAGACCTCCAATTACATCGTCCATAAAAGGACCTAGTTTTGAAAGAATGCCTGGTTTTTGCTTATCGAAACGTACAAACTCAAAAGTACCCTTATCACCACTGATATACCTGGAAATACTCATTCCGAGAACTTCATCAGCTATTATGAATGTAAGGTCTCTTTCATATGATTTTCTGCTGATATTCGGAAGATGACCATTACGCCCTTCTCTTTCAAGCAACATGCCAGCATATATCAGAAGACATAGGTTTGGATCAGACAAAGCTATATCAAGTTCTCCCAGAAACACTTCTTCTGCTTTTTCCCGTGTCTCTATGCCCGGGTGTGGGACATAAAGCTCCAGTGCTGTGTCAACTAGCATTTGCACAGTGATACCCTCTTCCTCCAGTATATCTCTTATATCCAAGGGGATATCACCTTCCAGTTCTTTTGACTGGTCCTTTTTCATATCATTATTTTTGATATCTGATAATTTCATACTCATCACTTTGGTCATTAATAAAATGCATAGAAGCGATTCATTATAATGTAAAGCATGGAAGCGCACATCAGTATAGAGATCACAGAAGAAACAAAGATAAGACTACGTGCCAATTTAATATGAACGAACTGTGGATAGGGATTTCTTGTACCCAGCACATATACATTGGGTTTCTCAAGACGAACATCCATAGCTCCCGCAAAAGCTGCCATGGGATAGCCGGAGTTTGGAGATGGAGTCTTGGCTCCATCCTCTATTGCAAGATTTACAGCGTTTAGAGGATCAAGTGATTTAGAAAATGATGGTATCAGGCGCAAGAGAATAGCTGCTATGAATATAGGTATCAGAGATAATCTGGCTGGTATCCAGTTAAATATATCATCTGATTTTGCAGAGAACCATCCAAGATGCAAGTACTGAGGGTCCTTGTAACCCACCATGGAATCAAGAGTGCTTGTTGCTTTGAATACATATGCTGCAATTATCCCGAATGGTCCGAACAACGCAAAGTAGAACAACGGTGAGAGAATACCGTCAACAAAGTTCTCCGATGATGTCTCTATCACAGCAGATGACACCTGCTCCTGCGTTAGTTTAGAAGTGTTTCTGCTTACATACATGGAGAGTTTCTTCCTTGCTCCATCCAAATCTCCTTTTGCAAGTTCTCCATATACCTCTTTACCTGCATCCATGAGGCAGCGTACGGCAAAAGTGATCTTGAGAAACCAGGCAGCTATAAGGTACCTGATAATTGCAGGTATGCTTTCAGTATCAAGTATCACAGTGGCAACTATGCCAATAAGAGCAGCGAAAAGTATGCAACAAAATGCCATAAATATACCATAAAGCCTTCTGTTTTTGGAAGGTGCCTTACCCTTGAAAAAAGAGATAAGATTACCTATCCATACAACAGGGTGTATGGCAAAAGGAGGTTCTCCCACTGCCAGATCAATGATAAAAGCCAGGAATAATACAGCAATTAGATCAAATGCACTTATTGTGAAGAACATAATCGAGGCTCCATGACCTTTTCCCATGCCTTTTTAATGCCTTGCTCAGTACAACCCTCAGCAGTGAGCACAGAGAGCATCCTTTCAACTACTGCAGGTTCATGCACTATTCTGCAATCAAGACAGCTCCATACATCATTGCCACTTGAACCGGTTATCCACTTGCCATCTGTACGCTCATCCTGGCAGGGATAAAATGGACAAAAACAAAAAGTGCAATCTTGACCCTCATAATGGCATGGATAGTAATTACATTCTTTATTGCTTCCCAAAGACCCTTTCTCCCGGGCCTTTGAAAGGTTACGCTCCAGATAAATAATCGCTTGTTCTCTGCCCCATTCCTGGATTACCTGCCTTATACAGTCCACTATCCGCTGATTTTCCTCCCTGGTACGTACAGCTATGCGTATGTGATGTTTTCCAATATTCTGGAAAGAACTACAATCCCTAATTAAAACACCATGTACTGCCATTCTTTCCGTTAATTCTGTTGAGTCCATTGACAGATCGCTTATGTCCACATAAATATAATTCACAGTGCTCTCAAGGGGTCTGAATCCACGGCGTTCCAGTTTTTGCATAAGGAACTCTCGCTCTCGGGTGATCATTTCCCTGGATTCTATAAGATATTGACTGTAACAGCCCCCCTCCATATTCATAAGAACAGTGCTTACTTCTTCTGCTACACATCCTATGTTCCACGAAAGCCTTGCATTGTTAAGTAATGTTGCTATATTTATCGAAGCAACCCCAAAACCCATCCTGATGCCAGGAATAGCAAAAGCCTTGGTAAGGGAACGTTGGATGAACAGATGGTCATTGGACTGCACAAGATCCACAATGGTCTGCGATGGGTCTGCCAGTTCTATAAAGGCTTCATCAACGAAAAGGATCACATCATTTTCTCTGCATTTGTCAATGAGGCTCTGGATTTCGTCTCTGGTGAACAACTTACCAGTGGGATTATTAGGATTACACACGAAAAGAAGCCTGGCACCTTGTAAGATATCTGTTGGCACGTCAGGCAGCATATCCTGCTGTATATATCGGATCTCAGCTCCGAATATACTGCACTGTTGTTCATATTCGCTGAAGGTAGGCGATGGAATAAGTACTATATCTCCCTTTTCTATGACAGTCTCTGCAACTAGCCGGATAATTTCCGATGAACCATTACCTGGAATAATATTTTCCGCTGTCATGCCTTTTCCTATAAACCTTGCAGCTGCTTTTCTGAACTCCATATAACGATTATCAGGGTATTGATCCATTCTCTTAAGAGCAGAGTGCAATATAGTATCCATATCAAGCCCGGTGTATGGATGATCAAAAGGAGTTCCATATGGGTTAAGACTGGCACTTGCATCCAACAGTTGGGATTCCGGTATGCCGTATTGCTGTGATGTTTTTCTCACCAAGCCTCCGTGTTTGCATGGCTGGACCTTTAGCAGATGTTCTCTGACCGGGATAAATTTTGTTTGTCTTGACACAGTTATCGCCTTTTTTTAGATAACAGGACCTATATTAAGTTATTTAATTAAGTTTACTGCAATTAAATTAAACTTGTGTAAAGCTTAAGCTCCACAGTTTTTGTACGCCAATATGGTAACATAAATTATAGTAAAGGCTTTATTACTAAGCTCCAAGCCTTTTGTATGTTATATTCAGTATCCCCGTCTTCCATGAGGAGGTCAAGTATTTGACGGGATAACCTTGACTGATGTATATAGGTACAGTTCTCGCAACTCCATACCTTATTACCACTGGATGCTATTATCCACTTGCCTCCGGTACGCTCATCCTCGCACGCATAGAACGGACAAAAACAAAAAGTACAGTCCTGTCCTTTGAAATGACATGGATAATATTGGCATGTGCCCCTGCTCGCCGGAGCGGATCCTGCTGCAGCACTTTCTATGGCAACCTCCAATCGTTCCCTTGCACCCTCTTTACTGGTTTCAGTAAGAACTTCACCTATAGCCCTTAAAAGTATATCATTATCTTCCTGTATACGCAGACCTATTCGGACAAACTGCTTTTCTGCCTGGAAAAAGGAACTGCAGTCCTTAATAAGAAAACCTTTTGATGCAAGGCTCTCGGCAAGCGTATGAGAATCCATAAAAAGGTCTTTGAGGTCCACGAGAAGATAATTCGCATCAGAATGCTGAGGAGAAAAACCATAGATCCGACCTATGCGGTTAATCAGATAATTACGTTGAGATTGTACAAGCTGCCTGGATTCCTCCAGATACCTGGAGTTGATTCCACCTTCCATATTAAGCACAGCTGTGCATAATACATCTGAAAACGCACCGATGCTCCAAGGAAGACGAGCATTGTTTAAATATTGAGCCAAATTCTCGGAAGCGATGGCATAAGCTGCTTTGAGCCCCGGAATTGAAAACACATGAGCAATAGAGCGAATGATCACAAGATAATCATTTCCAAAAGTATAGCCTGCAAGAGTCTGGGATGGATCACATAGTTCAATGCAGGATTCATCCACAATGAGCATTGTCTTGTGTTCAGCACACCTTTCTGCAAAATGCCTTAATTCCTTTCTAGAAATTAGGCGGCCTCCCGGATTGGCAGGATTGGATAAAAGCACGACTTGTGCACAGGATAACACATCATCTTCTGTTAACAATAGTTCATGAGGAGGAAGTGGTAACACACGAGCTCCAAATAACATAGAATTGAGGGCATACTCTGGTGAAGAAGGGAACTGAGTAAGTACTATATGGCCTTTTTCAAGGGTGCAACCCAAAACAAGTCTTATGATTTCACATATCCCGTTTCCAGGCACAATGCTAGCGGAAGTTAGACCTTTTCCTATAAACTCTGCAGCTGCAGCTCTAAATTCTAGGTATCGGCTATCTGGATATTGGCCAATTTGTTTTTTAGCAGCATCTATCAAACCATTGAGATCCAAATCATTTTGTTTGTAATTAAAAACACTGCCCAAAGGATTTAAGCGTGTACTAAAATCAATTGAATTTATTTTTTGTGCATCTGCCTTTGCACAGAACTCATCCGCGAGAACATCAATATCAGGATGATACTGAGCTATTAAATGTGCATTTTCCTTAAAAACTGCTCTCTTCTCCTCCATAGATTATCTCACTCTGTCACTTATGCACACCTGATATAATTAAGTTTTTATCTTTTCTTCCGCTAAAACTATATATGAGTAGCAAAAGCAATTCTAATGCTAAAATTCGAGAATTTGTGGTAAAATCTAAATAAAGGAGTGAAAATATGGTAGATGTTATTGATTACAAAATTATTGGAAACGACATGCAACTTGTGGAAATAGAGTTGGATCCCAAGGAAAGCGTAAGAGCAGAAGCAGGAGCTATGATGTATATGGGTCCTGGCATAAAAATGGAAACTTCAACTGGTGGAGGCTTATTGAAAGGCCTTAAACGAGCTGTTACTGGAGAGAGTTTTTTCATCACTAACTTTACTCACGAAGGGGAAGGAAAGGGATATGTAGCTTTTGCAGCTCCTTATCCAGGAAAAATCGTACCTCTTGATCTCTCACAGTTGGGAGGAAGTTTCATCTGCCAAAAAGATGCTTTTCTATGTGCTGCTAAGGGAATAGAGATTGAAGTTACATTCACTAAAAAACTCGGGGCAGGGCTTTTTGGAGGCGAAGGTTTTATCCTGCAGAGACTAAAAGGCGATGGTCTGGCTTTTGTTCACGCAGGTGGCACAATCATAGAAAGAGACCTCAAAGTAGGAGAGGTAATCAGAGTTGATACCGGCTGTGTATGTGCATTTGCAGAAAGTGTTAGCTATGACATTGGCTTTGTAGGTGGATTCAAGAATGCGCTATTTGGTGGGGAAGGTGTGGTACTTGCAACTTTACGTGGCCCTGGAAAAGTATTCCTGCAGAGCCTTCCATTCTCCAGACTTGCTGACAGGGTAATGGCCGCAGCAAGATACCAGAACCGTGATGAATCAACTGGTGTCGGCGGAATTGGGGGAAAAGTAATAGGTGGAATACTCGGAGGAGACAGATCCTTCTGAGAGATGGATATAGAAATGATTGAAAAAGCCATAAGTAGATATTAATGCTGAGGTGCATCTTAAGTGAGAATATTTGCAATTGCTGACCCTCATGGGAATTATTCGAAGATCGGTGGTCTTCTAAAAAAGGCTGGGGAAATAGACTTGGTTCTTGTGGCAGGAGACATCACAAACTTCGGCCCAGATGAAAAAGCATTGGAGCTTTTCGAACTTTTTGATGCACCTATTTTGGCAGTACCTGGAAATTGTGATCAACCATCTATACTTAAAGTGCTTGATAATTCAAAAGCTGTAAACCTCCACCAAAAATCCTATACAATCGATGATACCTTATTCATTGGTTATGGAGGATCCAATCCAACTCCTTTCTGCACACCTTTTGAGATGCAAGAATGCGACATTGGATTGGGACTAGAGGAAACATTGAAGGTTTCGGAAAGCAATAATAGGAAGATAGTATTGCTCACTCATGCTCCTCCATATGGTTATCTGGATGAAGTGCCAGCCGGACATGTGGGGTGTACATCCATCTCAGCTTTCATAGGAAAAGCTGAACTTATTGTATGCGGACACATACACGAAGCTCGAGGAGTTGTAAGAACAAAGGGAACAGTAGTTGTTAACCCAGGCATGGCAGCTTTAGGATACGCTGCTCTTATAAAGATAAACAATGGTGGTATAGAGCATAAAATAGAAGTTGAACTTCTGAAGTTTTGAAGTGAAACTTTATTAGGTAGAGAGTATTAATATATAAACAGGTGATAGGGATGAAAGTAAAAACTTTGATATTATTACTGATGCTGTCTTCTGTCATGTTGTCTGGTTGTACTGATGACAAAACAACAGATAGTGGCATTAATGCAACAGATAATGTTAGTAATATTAGTACTGAGAATGTCACTACTGATACTACAAATACCACATATTTGAATGAAAGTGAACAAAGCGTTACTACAACTGCAGAAGAGCAGCCTGCTGTAAATGTGCCTGCTGTAAATGTGTCTACTGAAGATACTACAACCGATGTGCTAAAAGTGGTAGATACTGGATCACCACGTACTTTTACCGTACGCCTGGAAAAATATCTATCATCTCCAAATACACTTGTGGTAGCACCTAAAGACACTGTATACTGGACTAATTTTAATGATCCTAGAAGATTATTTGTCCTTACAAGCGAGGATGGATTATGGGAAACTAAGAGTCTTGGATATAGAGAATCTTTTGGCTATACCTTCAATGAAACTGGGACATTTAATTATAGTATTACAGGTTACCCTAGGATGAGCGGAACCATCATAGTTAAATAATAACAGTCAGTCGATTGGGACCAATGAACACCAGGATTATTTTAGAAGGTTGTACCCAGGCATTGGTCCCCGTGGTCCCGGAGGACCAACCGCTTTCCATTTCTTCTGCAAGTGTTTTTTACAATCCGCAAATGGAATTGAATCGTGATATATCAGTGGCAGCGATCGCTGCGTATTCTGAGCTTATAGCATCTCGCAAACAGCTGTCTTTGTCGGATGTTACCTATGTGGATGCACTTTCAGCTTCCGGCATTCGTGGACTTAGGATCGCAAAAGAGGTAGGAATTAATGTTACCCTTAATGACTGGAGCGAAGAGGCATATGATCTTATTAAGAAAAATGCAGAACTTAATCAACTCACCGAGAAAATAAGGATATGCCTAGGTAATGCTAATGTGCTATTGCATAAAGAACGTTATAATATAGTAGATATAGACCCCTTTGGATCACCAACTACTTATCTCGATGCTGCATGCAATTCAGTTATAAATATGCTTGCAGTTACAGCTACGGATACTGCACCTTTGTGCGGAGCACATTTGAATTCCGGCATTCGGAAATATGATGCGGTGCCTTTGAACGTTGAGTATCACAGTGAAATGGGAGTACGTATTTTACTTGGTAGAATAGCACGAGACCTTGCAAGACATGATAAGGCTATGGATCCTTTATTTTGCCATGCTACCAGACATTATGTAAGGGCATACCTTAAAGTAAAAAAAAGTGCCAAAAGCACCGATAAATGCTTAAAAAATATGGGATTCATAGCACATTGTACGAAATGTTCAGGTAGGTCTGTTCACTATGGATTGGCAGTAAGCATACCCGAGAAATGCGAAATATGCGGAAATAAAGCCAGTATCGCTGGTCCTCTGTGGCTTGGCCCTCTTCATGACAAAGACTTTTGTGATTCCATATTAGTGCAGCTAAATAAAAAAGAATTTGGAAAAAAGGAACATTCAGTGAAGCTGGTCGAGCTGTGTAAAAATGAACTAGATGTACCTACTTTTTACGACCAACACCTTCTGTCAAAAAAACTGGGAATATCTGCCATACCCATGGAAGAACTGCTTAAGGAATTAGTAACAAGTGGATTTGAAGCTTCACGAACACATTTCAGCGGAACATCTTTTAAAACTAATGCAGGACTTGAGGGAATATTAGACACTCTGAGAAGATTTCGATAAATATAAATATGTTCACATATCTATGATTACATATAGTAATATACAATAAAATAGATAGAATTTACTAGATTATTCTCTTCTAATTCTCGGGACCTAATAAAAAAGAGAGAGAAATTATGGCTAAAGAATATGCTGAACAACTCTTCCTGCAGGAAAAACCTACATTGGCACTCCTTGCCATCTGGTCCTTCCAGAAAACGTATGCTTCTGTGATTACTAAAGAGATCAACTCGACTTTTGCGCACACGACGAAGATTCTCTCGAAAATGGAAGAACACGGCTTGGTAAAATTCACAATGGAAGGGCGGGTCAAATATGTGGAGCTTACAGACTCAGGTTTTAAAGTAGTGGAAGCCCTCAAAAATCTGATCATTGCACTGGAAGGAGAATTGCCGGAAGGAATGGGGCAGGCCGAAGACGAAGGCAATGCAGATTTGTCTTCCAACATTAAAGAAGTCATCTCCGATCAAGAGCATGACATATATGAGAAGACAAAAAGACTGAATGATACTATTGTTTCCATTTATAATGAACTCATCAGCAGTGGAGCTGATAGGGAAACTGTTATAATGAGACTAGGACCTTTTAAGAGGGACCTCAAGAAAATCGAGAACATCATACAAGAATATCATGCTATCGACAATGCTACACTGGAGTATTTCAGTGATACAAAAGATCTTCTTGAGTCACTTATAAACCAGTAAGAGATCATAAGATATGAATAAGATCACATTATGCATAAAGATCTATGGTAACGAAAAAAAAACTATAGATGCTGTTTCTGCCACTATTGCGAATGAACTGAAAGAACTAACTGCAAAGGCTGCAGTTGCTGTTTCTTGTGATGGATGGGCTATTGCCGAGATTGAAGGAGAGGACGAGGAATTTGCCAGTAATCTTCTCGTAAGACAATATGGTACTCCTATGTTGAGTCCATCTGAAGGGACAATATATAAAGGATTTATTGAGTCTATTGAAGAAGATAAAATCATTGTGGATATTGGCACAAAAGTAATTATTTCTCCTGAAAATATGAAAAACCTCGGTACAGGAAGTGCAAAGCAAATATCATTACGTTTCGGCATGATAAAGTATCTACCCGTAGAAGTAGAGATTATAGGCATAAAACCTCAAATAAGAGGTAAGTTCAGTAAATATCAAGCAGACGCCTGGTGGCAATGGAAAAAAGCAGGGTACGATCGAGTGACGGCAAATGCTATTACCAGATCTGAACTTAAAGCTGCAGTAAAAAAGACCGGGCATGCCAGAGACATATACGGCATTGAAAGGCTTGGAATTATGGAACATGCAATCGTTTGCAGGGAAACCACGGATGGACCCGGTATAGTCGCAGCTATTGGAAGGTTTATACCTTCAGAACTTGGAGTGATAATAGGTTCTTCCGAGTGACAAAATTATTTATTTATTTATTTATTGAGGAAATGAACAATGAAAAGACATCTTTCCTTTCCATTACCACAACATTCTACTTCCTGCACACAGCAAGTAATATTAAGAGAGTGTACCATTGTTCCTTCAATAATACCCTCTGTAAAAGAGCATAGGTTTTTCCCTATGGTGGATATCAGCCTGTAATCAAAGGAGTTCTCTACCGCTATTACCAAAGGTTCACGGCTTTCCACGTACATAGTGCCCATCTGATATCTTTTCCAGAATTCTGCCAATTCTTGTATCAGAAACTCAATATCTTTTGAAGCAAAAGTCGAAGAAATGCTTATCCCAATATCTCTGCCCACTTTTCTCATAATTGGATCGCTATTGATTCCATGAGCATCAAATCCAAACTGTATAGCACGGAAAAAGCATTTAAAACAACCATGCTTTTCTAGCCGCGGGGAGGCTAGCGTTTCCAAGACATTTCTATAGTGCTTAAGAATAGGAGTTTGAGAATGAGCCATGTGTTCACATTTGAGATGGTAGGTCTTGCGACGTTTATCATCCGGGTCATACTCTTCTTCCACAAGACCAGATGACCGCAGATCGTTAAGATGTACTGAAACTGTGGATTTAGCTTTTCCGGTATGCTTAACAATCTCATCAAAGGAACGTGAGGAAATTTTCAGGAAATCCAATATCTGGATCTTTACAGGACTGTTCAATGCGACAAAACCATTTCCATTAGAAAAAAGAGCAGTCCGATCGCAGTCACTCATATTACTTATGATAACAATAACTCTATATAAATGTTAGCTAATAGTCGAATGGATTCTAATATGGACATTTGTCCAAGTTTGAGTTATACAAATGATAATGGTTAATGATATGCAAATTCAACAAAATCTCACTGTTTGCGTACCTATTGAAGAGGCAGAATTTATACGGACCAAGCTGCTAGAAAGTAAAACTCTTGATATGAACAGAAAGATCAAGAAGGTCATAAAAAATGGAACAGAACATCTGCTTGTGCCTGTAACAAAAGCAATTTCAGAATATATATGCCTTAAAGACGATAATCCGGAATTCTATGAGTCCCATAGATCTCTAAAGGAATTACTATCAGATGAAATACCTATACAAGAACTTGCAAAAATACCTTCAAGTTGGCAAGTAATAGGAACAGTTATTGTAATAACAATACCTGAAGAACTCAATGATCTAGTTACCCTTATCGGTCAAAAACTGCTGCAAATGTATCCAAGATGTACCTGTGTAGTTCGTGACAAAGGCATTAAAGGAGCTTTCAGACTTCCTGAAAGAGAAATCATAGCAGGTAGTGGTACTGAAACCCTACACAAGGAAAATGGCTGTATTTTCAAACTGGATGTTACAAAAGTGATGTTCTCAAAAGGCAACCTTGCTGAAAAGAAATTAATGAGTATATCTGCAAGTAATGAATTTGTAGTTGATATGTTTGCAGGCATTGGCTATTTTTCTGTACCCATGGCAGTACATTCCTCACCAAAAAAGATCATATCTATCGAACTAAACCCTGTATCCTTTGGTTACCTCCAAGAAAACATCCTTTTAAACCATGTAGATAATCTGGTTGAACCTATACTTGGAGACTGTGCTGTTGTTACACCGGAAGGGGTGGCTGACAGGGTAATCATGGGTTACGTAGGAACAACTCATCACTACCTATTAAATGGAATCAGAGCATTGAAACCCGAAGGTGGTGTACTACATTACCATGAGACAACCCCTGAAAAAATTTTGTTTGAGAGGCCAGTGAACAGAATAAAAGAAGCAGCATTACATCTCGGAAAGAATACTGAAATACTAGAAATCCGACGAATTAAAAAATATGCACCTGGTGTATGGCACGTTGTAGTAGATGCAAAGATCACGTGACAGTTACACGAAGGTTACTTATCATATGCCTGTAGATGATTTTCAAGGTCAGAGTCGATGATGTAATCAAAATCAATAATATTGGTCCACCCTTCCCTTTCAAATACGGATTGGAAGCATACAGCTATTACAAGTTTTTTTTGTGAGCTTGAAGGTAAATTGTTCAGAAAAGCCTTTACTTCATTTGGGGTGGAGCCGATCTTTGGCATGGCAAGTTCCCCAAGAAGGACAACAGTATCAGCTTCAGGCACTACACTTTCACCAAGTTGCATAACCCTGTGGCACAGCAATTATCGATCTTGCACTCTCTGAATCAGTGTTAGATATGAAGATCAATTTTTTATCGCTTTCGCGCAGCCCATAAGCAAGAAGTTCTGCAAAAGGAGTGCAAAAGCCTGAACCCATAAAAACTATGCTTTTAGACTCTTTTACCACTTCCTTGAAAGCAACAAGCTGACCACCTATACCTTTCGATGTGCTTATTAGATCCATGTTTTTCTCCATTATAGGTGCAACCAAACAAGGCTGCACCTTAAACTAAAGAGGTCAGACTTCCTTAATTCCAAAGGAATCAAGCAGAATACCTGGATTTATACGACCACTTGTAAATGATTTCTTGGTCTTTTTGTCATTTATTGTGATTTTTGCAGGAGCAAACATACCTGCATCAACCTTGAAAAAGTCAAAACCTGCTTCTTTGAATGTGCTATAGAAGGGTTTACCGAAGTCTCTTGATGTTGTGGAAGGCGCCTTCTTGACGAACTCAGCCAGCTTCTCAGCATCTCCATATTCTACAGTATAATAAGTTTCACCGCAGTAAATAATACAATCATTTGTCGAGCCCATACATTTTGTATCATCGCCTACTATAGGTGCAATGGGAGCTACTCCGAAACCACTTTTAATGGTGTTGATATCGAATCCGATGGATTCCAATTTATGAATACCAGTTTCCACGATTCTTGCAGAGATCTGTACACTGCCTGCAATTGAAGAAGTAGGTGCAACGGCAATATATACATTCTGAGCATCAACCTTGCAATGTTTCGCTATGTATTCCACTACCTCTTCAGTAGGAAGAGCAGAAGATTCCATGACCAAGACTGCAAATTCAGAATCATCTTTGTAGCCTATTTCTTCATAAAGCTCTTTTGGTTTAAGGCCAAGAGCCCTTGCAGGACCTGATCCCATACCAAAGTACTTTCCGACTGATATTCTCCATCCAGCATACTGCGAACCCATGCATGCTATGACCGGATGATCCGTAGCTACTTGTATAGCAGGCACTGGAAGCCCATTCAGATCAAACTTAGTGTAACTTAGGTCTGCAAGATCAGCAAGACAAAGACGGGAGAGGTACATACCTGCATCGTAACCACCTTGCATTTCCACACCGCAGTCGATTACAGTGGCCCCATTACCAAGCTCAAAAGACTGGATATTAAGTTCTTCTTCCCAGTCAAGCATTTCATCGATTATATCTAATCCCTTTTCATTGACACTGATCACAATATCACTCTGAGTTAATTTCTTAGCTCTGTTTTGATTGAAAAGCATATATATCTAGCGATTTGGAGTACAATGATTAGAGTAATAGATCACTAAAGGATGTACTCAAATAAGAAAACAGATAAATATATATAAATAAATTCTATTATATTATATTATATTATGCACAAAGATGGTTCAAAAAATCTAATAACACTATCATGAATAATAAAAGTTGCAAAAATTCCTTAGTTGATCAAACAGGAGAAAGAGAAAACAATTACAAGGATATTCTGGATGACCTGCCTCTTGGAATTATTTCATGTCAGAGTGATGGTACCATCATTTCAGTAAACAGATCCCTTGTGGAACTACTTGGTTCCCCTTCAGTGGATGCTATAAAACAAATTAATGTTTTAACATTCCCTCCTCTAGTGAAAGCAGGCATATCAGCGGCTTTCCAGGAAGTGATCACAAATGAAAAAGCCTTGTTCTTCGAAACACCTTATAATTCAAAATGGAGTAGAGATCTTTTCTTACTTATTGGGATGATTCCATACTGGAACAATGAAGGAAAAGTCACAGGTTGCTATGTCATCATTGAGGACATTACTGCACGTAAGGAAAACAAAGTAGAACTTGATACTAAAGACAACAAAGACAAACTGATCTCAAACATTTCCAGCAGTTTTATAAATACCAGTTTTAAAAACATCGATCAAGAGGTATGCAAAGCTCTGGAGAAACTAGCTAGGTTCATTGGTGCTGAACGTGTGGGAATATTTGCCCTGGCCGAAGATGGAAAATTTGTGATTAAAACTCATGAATGGCATGCTGAAGGCATAATATCTCATATAAAGATTAATGATAGAATACCTGCCTTCAAGTTGGTATCAAAGCAACTTGAAAATTTGCAAATAGTTCGCATAAGCGATGTGCAAAAAATGTCTGATAATGACCGTAAGCTTCGTGATACCTTTGAAGAAGTCGGCATTTTATCCGCACTCATGATTCCTCTGTTATACAAGGAAACATTAACTGGTTTCATAAGTATTGACTCCAAAAAAGAAAAAAGAGAATGGGATGACAACACCATATACTTGTTGAAACTTATAGGTGAACTAATCACCAGTGTACTTGAAAGAAAAAATGCAGACCAACTTCTATCGAATATAAGAGAAGATTATGAAAAAGTTCTCAACTCAATAGATACCATGGTATGGAAAACTGATGTTGACAAGCAGGGAAATTTCGTAAATACATATATATCACCTTCAGTGGATAAAATGGTTGGTGTGCCACATGGGTCGATTGGGAATAATTGGCATAAATATTTAGACCGTATCTATACCGATGATAAAACAAAGGTTGCTAAGGCTTTTCAGCTGGGTTTTAGCAATCCCGGTATGACAATTAATCTTGACTACAGGCTTTTAACAGATAATGGAGATTTGATATGGCTGAATTCCAGTGGAGTAGCACATGTTTTGGACAATGGCACCTTACAAGTTTTTGGTACTACTGTAAACATCACCGATCGCAAACATGCAGAAGAGAACCTTGCTAAGAATGAGAAGAAATACAGATCTCTTTTTGAACAATCGAATGATGCCATATTTCTCACCAAGTTTGATGGAAAAATTCTGGACATGAATTTTACGGCGTGTGAAATGCTGGGGTATACCAAGGAACAAATGAAAAAAAGGTCTGTTTTTGATTTCCTAGAACCTGTAGAAAGAGAGAAAAGTATTGATGTGCTGACAAAGCTCAGGGACGATGGCTTTGTCCATGGCGAAACTAAATACATTACTGCAAAGGGTGTAACTATAGATGTGGAAGTAAATGCTACAGTCCTTGAAGGTTATAATGACATTGTCCAGACCGTGGTAAGGGATATCACTGACCGCAAGCTAGCAGAAGAAAAGATGCTGCAAGCCAGGATGGATGCTGAAACTGCAAGCCGCACTAAAAGCGAATTCCTGGCCAATATGAGCCATGAACTACGTACACCTCTGAATTCTATTATAGGTTTTTCCGATGCCTTGGTGGAAGGGTATTCTGGTGAGCTCAATCCAAAACAACTCCGCTATGTTCAAAACGTTTCAAATAGCGGTAGACACTTACTCAATCTGATAAATGATATCCTGGATATCTCCAAAGTGGAAGCAGGAAAAATGAAACTTTTTCCTGAATTTATCCAGGTAGATTATGTACTTGAAGAGATGGTATCTTTGGTACAGCCTATAGCAGCAAATAAACAAATCGTCATAAATATCAGCAAGGATTCACAACTTCAAACGCTATTAGCTGACAGGGCTAAGGTCAAACAGATATTATATAATCTCTTAGGGAATGCTATAAAATTTACTCATAACGGTGGATCAGTTAGTATCCATGCAGGCATTAAGGATGACATGGTCAGATTTTCAATTATTGACACAGGCATAGGCATTGCACCCGAGGATATTAAAAAACTGTTCAAACCCTTCACACAGCTGGATGCTTCTGTTTCAAGAAGGTATGAAGGTACAGGCCTTGGACTTGCGCTTGTCAAAGAACTCATAGAGTTACATGGCGGGCGAATTTGGGTGGAAAGCGAAGTGGGAAAAGGAAGTAGATTTACATTCACAATACCTTTATGCGGCACTGAATAATCATTTCTAAAAGGATCATTTTAATGTTCCAACAGCTAACTTGCATTCACTAATAATTCTAAATCTAAAGTGATATGTGAGTTATCGAATATTTGTTGTAATTATAAATGAGGATTGAAGATGATTTGACTGCAAAGTTTTATATCAAATCGATTTTATAGATTTTATATATAAACCCATCATACACATAGTGGGAGAATGCAAATGATGGAGAATTTCATTGTACAATATTTCCTGAACCAAAAAGTGACAATATATTGCGGAGGTATTGCCACTTTTAAAGGTAAGATCAAACAATGTGAGAATGGTATCGTTCAGCTTGAGATCATTCAAGGCCGATATACATCAATATCCATTGATAAAATCATTACTATAACAGCATAAGCTGTAACTTATTCATGGGAAATTACGTAAAAGTATTTTTCCACATTTAATTGTATAAATAAAATTCTCCTACAGAATTGAATTTGAACTTTAGGATAGCAAGTACATAGAACAAAGAGTATGATTCCTCTAAAATACAAAAGGATCTTTGCTGATGAACAGGCAGAAGAGGAAAATGAGAATGATTTGATTGATGAATTACCCTTAGGTATCCTTTCATTTGATACTAGAGGAAACATCACTGCAGTCAATAAATTTCTTCTTGAGCTTCTGGGTTCTCCTTCAGTTGCAGATACTAAACAGGTAAATCTTCTAACCTTTCCACCCCTCGTTTCATCCGGAATATCTGCTAGCATTGAGGAAGCGATTTCAACTGGTAAGACTTCAGTGATAGAAACAACTTATCATTCCAAATGGGATAAAGAGCTTTTTTTGCGTTTTAAGACTGTACCTCGCATAGACAAAGAAGAAAATGTAATCGGTTGCTATGCAATAATTGAAGACGCTACAATCATAAAACAGACTCGTAGCGAACTGGAACAAAAGAAAAAGCAAGAAGATCTTTATTCGCATATTTCCAGTCGGTTTATAAACAGCAGTTTTAAAAATATTGACACTGAGATAAATAAAGCCCTTGAGGAAATAGCCATATTCACTGGTGCTGAGCGTGCTACTGTTTTTTTGACAACCACTGATCCAAATTTCGTTATCAAAACCCATGAGTGGCATGCCGAAGGTATTGTATCAAAGATTTCCTTCAACCAAAAGTTCCCAGTGCCAAGCATAATTGAAAAATTAACAGATTTACAAGCAATTTGTGTAGTAGATACTCAACAACAGAGTAATGAAGAACGGATACTTAAAGATAAACTTCGAGAATTGGGTATTTTGTCGTTGATACTGGTTCCCATAGCCTTTAAAGGAAAATTCAGCGGATATATAGCGATGGATTGCAAGACGCAAAAAAAGGAATGGGATCAAAACACCTTTTATTTATTGAAACTTGTGGGTGAGATGATAACCAGTGTTCTTGAACGCAAACAAACTGAAACTCTACTGGTTAAAAAAGAAGAAGAATATGAGGAAGTTGTCAATGCAATAGATACCATCGTCTGGAAAGCTGATGTTGATGAGAACGGAAATTACATCAATACTTATATTTCTCCAGCTGTGGATAAAATGGTGGGATTACCCAAAGGAACTATAGGAAACAACTGGGATAAGTACTTCTCCTATACCCATCACGACGATATCCAAAATGTCTTTGATGCGCTAAAACTCGCTTATAATAATCCGGAGAACAATGTCAATCTGGACTATCGCCTAGTTAAAGATGACGGAAATATAGTATGGGTTAACTCCATCTCAATAGCTCATCTTCAACAGAATGCAAATGTTAAGATTTTTGGCACCACTACAAATATTACCTGGCGAAAGCATGCAGAAGTGGAACTTATCAGAAGCGAGAAAAAGTATAGGTCACTTGTGGAACAATCAACCGATGCTATTTTCATAAATAAACCCGATGGACAGATCCTTGACGCTAACGAGAAAGCTTGTGAGATGCTGGGGTACACTAAAGAGCAATTTAGAAGTATGTCAGTTGTTGACCTTCTGATCCCGGAAAAAAGGGAACTTGGATGTCAAATAATGGATTCATTTAAAAATTCAGGTACTGTACGTGGTGAAACACAGTACCTCACAGCAAACGGCAATATTATAGACGTGGAAATAAATGCTACAATTCTTGCAGGATATCATGATGTTGCTCAGGCTATTGTAAGGGATATAACTGACCGTAAACGGATGGAAGAATCTTTACTTCAGGCAAAGACCATTGCAGAAGCTGCAAACCACACCAAGAGCGAATTCCTTGCCAACATGAGTCATGAATTGCGCACACCGCTTAATTCTATAATTGGTTTTTCTGATGCCATGATGGAAGGACATTTTGGAGAACTTAGCCCAAAACAGGATCATTATCTCCATCACATTTCAAACAGCGGCAAACACCTGCTTAGCCTTATCAATGAAATATTGGACATAGCAAAAGTAGAAGCCGGTAAGATGGAACTTTTTCCTGAGACTATTTATATTGAGCCATTTATGGCAGAAATGATAGCTACGATGCAGCCTCTTGCAAAGAAGAAGCAAATAACTCTGAGTATACAAAAAGATGAAGACGCGAATATTTTAGTGGCTGATGAGGCGAAACTAAAACAGATCATTTACAACTTGCTTGGAAATGCTATCAAATTCACATTTGAAGAGGGTGAGATCAACGTTCGTGTAAGTATGGTCGAAAAAATGGTACGCTTTTCTATTATTGACACTGGCATAGGCATATCTTTGGACGACCAGAAGAAACTGTTCAGGCCATTTATACAACTTGATTCAGCTTACAGTCGCAAATATCAAGGCACCGGTCTTGGACTTGCTTTGGTCAAAGAACTTGTTGAATTACATGGTGGTAGGGTATGGATGGAAAGTGAAGTGGGCAAGGGGAGCAACTTCACTTTCGAGTTACCTTACATCAGGGATCTTTAATTCATAGGTCTTTTTTGCTATTTACGAGTTCTAATTATATCAATTGAGCTCAATACATAGTTTTAAATACAAGAAAGTAGCACATAGGAATCCGTCTAAATCTAAAAACTGCCTCTAACTTTAAGTGTCTCAAAAAGGGAGATAACTAAAATGAAAGATACATGGGAAAAAGTCTTCGAATATGCATCAGTACCCCTGCATGGAACGATGTCAAGAAAATTGCGACCTGGAGTGCACCTACAGATCAATGAGGGTAAAATTTTCGATAGTGCTGTGCTCTTTTTAGGGGAATTCGTCCGTTTCACAGAAGAAAAGGATAATGAGAGGATAAACACCTATTACGACTGGGAAAAAATAGAATCCATCCGCACATATAGTAAAAAAGAAGATTGATTTTTAAGATAAATTATTGAGTGGAACTACCTCCCCATGAGAAGATTGTCGCCTTTCTCCGGGCGACGATCCATCTCGAAAAATTGTGCTTTTAATTATGAAATTGTTGGTCAAATTTGACATATATGCTAATTTTAGTCAAGCCTACATTCAACATAATCTACAATAATTATAGTTTTGCTTGCTTATAAATACCTTAAACTATACAGCTGCTTAACAAGATGGAAAACGCACAGATATTTCATGCATGAGCCTAATGTTTCATTTTTGTACTGTACAGAATTCTGCAAGCTTGAGCATATTAAAGTAAAGATCATCCATTGTCTCAACCGGTTTGTAGGTAGGGACACCCTCTACATTTCTGATCTTATCAAATTCAACGTCGTGAGGTAAGGGGATACGTAGCGAAATTTAGACAGTCCCCTACTTCTTAAAATCAATGCATATTTCTATTTCATTATAAGGATATTTCTTTTAAAACAATCTCTATTTTAAACAACCAAAAAGTTTATATTAGTACGTAATCATAAAATTATTAGGGAATAAATCTATAAATTCTATAAGATTCTGATCCACTCTTGATTTTTAATCTTTGAAGCCTTTCAGAAAAGAATGTGTTACAGAAGAGATAATGGGAACGCTGCTTGGAATAATATAATAAATGAAAACTCTTAAACCAAACCACACTCTATGAAAACAATCAAAGGGAAACTGGTTGATATTGTTCAACGGGATATTTATAATGCCATCCTCACTATTGAGGATGGGAAAATACAAAATATCCAAAAGGCTAAAGAGGAATTTTCTGAGTATTTACTGCCTGGATTTATAGATTCCCACGTACACATTGAAAGTTCAATGCTCAAACCTTCTGAATTTGCCAGAATGGCTGCTAGACATGGTACTATTGCTACAGTATCTGATCCGCATGAAATAGCCAATGTATGTGGCCTTGAAGGCGTTTATTATATGATAAAAGAATCTGAAAAGGTGCCTGTAAAAATACATTTTACTGCTCCAAGCTGTGTGCCTGCAACTGAATTTGAGAACACCGGTCATAGTTTGTCATCAAAGGAAATAGAAATACTGATGAAAGAGCCGAAAATAGTTGCATTGGGGGAAATGATGAATTATCCTGGTGTACTGAATGATGACCCTGAGGTATATGCTAAAATAAAAGTTGCGTTTGATGCAGGTAAACCTGTTGACGGCCATGCACCTGAGCTTGGAGGAGAAAGACTTAAAAAATATATTCGTGCAGGAATAAGCACAGATCATGAATGTACCCGACTAGAAGAAGCCTTGGAAAAAATAGAGAATGGCATGCATATCCTGATTAGGGAAGGTTCTGCAGCACAAAACTTTGGTGTTCTTCATCCCCTTATTACTACTTACCCCGAATTATGTATGTTCTGTACAGATGACTGTCATCCTGATTATCTTGAAAAGGGGCATATAAACACACTTGTGTCCAGAGCCATAGCTGCAGGTCACAATCTTTTCGATGTATTGAGAGTTTCTTCCTACAATGCGTCAAAACACTTTAGGATTAATACTGGGATGCTTCAACTGGGAGATCCGGCAGATTCATAATTGTCAGCTCCCTGGACAAAATGGATGTCATTGCAACCTATATAGACGGGAACCCTGTATTTGAAAATGGCAGGGTGTTGTTTCAGGCATCTGCATCAAAACCGATCAATAATTTCAAATTGAACAAAAAGATCAAAACGGAACAACTGCAAATATACTCAGATGCCAGTCATTTTAAGATCATACAGGCTTTTGATGGTTCCCTTTTCACAGATATATTGGAATACCGGCTTCCAAAGGAAAAAGGCAAGGTGTTTTCGGATTCTGCAAACGGGATCAACAAGATAACAGTAATTAATCGTTATACGGAAAATCCAGTGCCTTCCATAGGATTCATAAAGGGCTTTGATATCAAAAAAGGAGCAATAGCTTCCACAGTGGCCCACGATTCCCATAACATCATAGCCATAGGGGTGGATGATGCAGATATAGCCGGGGTTATAAACAAACTTATAGAATCAAGGGGCGGTTTGGCTCTGTCAGATGGAGTCGATATATACCATCTTCCTTTGTCGGTTGCCGGGCTGATTTCAAATGAAAAAGCGAGTAATGTTATTGAAACCTATGACACGCTGAAAGAAAAAATCCACCAAATCGGATGCAACTTAAACTCAGCTTTTATGACAATGTCTTTTATGGCATTATTGGTAATACCAAAATTTAAGATAAGTGACAAAGGCTTATTTGATGTATCTGAATTCAAATTAACAGTTCTGGAAAAAGTTACTGCAAATACAACACTTCCCTAAACGATTCTCTTATTAACAACCAGCATCCAATTATTTTTTGCTATATTTCAGATTAGTGGTCCACTCTTCTACAGACCTCAGGTTTCAAATAAAATAGAAAAAATGAGATCAGATTACCGCATATATCATTGATGTGACCCCAATGAAGAGTGGTTCCATGACCAAATCCACTCTGAATTTCTTTCCGACCTCTTCAGGCAATCCACATGGTATTCCTGGGGTTGAAACCAAGCACCTCTCTGCTATCATACCTTCATTGATAGTATTTGCATTAGGTGTAGCCTCGAAGACCATTGAAAACTTCTTGCGGTCTTCCTTGCAGTATTCCTTGATCCCAAGCTCATGAGCTGCCTTCTCCAGAAAGCTCCTGTTGGGGTCACAGGCATAAACATTGAACCCTTTTTCTGCAAGATGTTTTGCTCCTGCATATCCCACTCTTCCAAGACCTATTACCAGAATTTCACTTGAATCTGCATCCTTGAACCTGGAAGCTATCTCTGAATAGATTGTGCCTGTTGCTTCATGATTGGTGACAACCTTTTCATCCTTTAGGTTGTGGGCTATGAAAAGATGGTCATCGGCCATCAATAATATGTCTGCGCCTTCGCTTATGGCTTCATGGTATCCCGCCACATCTGTATGCTGGGTAATAAATCCTTCAAGTCCTAGGCGCTGGATTATGAAAAGCAGGGAAGAGGAGAAATTGCTGATTATGCCATTGCCTGCGGTTATAGGTATTATGCCCACCTTTTCCGAACCCAGGTCTTTTCCATAGATGTCCTTGCATATATCCGTAAGTTTGCTTCCTGTAACCCTTTCAATAATGGATTCGCTATCCTCAAATTTGGAGGAGAGAGAATCCAAATCTTCAGGCGTGAGCAATGCCATTTATGCCACCTCCTGCTCTGGTGCTGTGAGTATTATTTCATGAGCCTTTTTTCTGTTCATCTTGGCAGTTTCCGAATCTGCTCCCCAGGTCACAACCGTGAATGCCTTATGTTCTCCATCACGCTGGAATATCTCTATACCTTCCGACTCATGGATTGGCCTGTAATTCTTTCCCATAGAGAGAATGTGCTCCCCTATAGGCAAAAGTTTACCATCTTTCAGAATGAGGTGCTCGTATATGCAGTAGTTATCCTGTGGTGCCTGCGCCATCTCCTGTACACCCTCAGTAAAAGCCTGTATCAGCAGTTCCAGAAGATTCACTCCTGATGAATGATAGACAGCTGTAGGTGTCTGGCTGGGGAACCTTGCATCTATTTCCAGCACTTTCAAACCCTTTGGACTGTCAATTGCTTCCACATCCATGATACCTTTGAGCTTAAGATTACGGGCAAGCTCGTAGGTGATCCTTCTTAGTTCAGGATTATGGCCAACAGGTGTCACCATATGGCAGTCGTAGGTATCATCTATATGCACCTTTGTTTCCTTTACTACTGCAAAATGTTCACCATCTCCTACAACTTCAAGAGATAACACGTCTCCTTCTACGTATTCTTCTATCAGTATGGTAGGATCAAGGCCCTTCAGGCCTTCATCATCGTAGATTATGGCCGTACCTATGCTGCTGCTCATGCAGGAGGGTTTTATAAAATATGGGGGATGGGTGGGTTTATCTGCAGGAGTTGGGATATCTATGGACCTGAAATATTCCTTAGATGTGTTTTTATCCCTGCTTATTCTGTATGCATCAAAGTCAAAAAGCAATGGGCATTGCAGTTTATCCTTTATGGTTTCAAGGAAATCAATGGTATCAAAGTTTTCGTTGACAGGGATCATGGCATCTACGGTTTTTGAGATCTCTATAAGCCTTTTAGGTTCTTCCGCAATGTCAAAACAGTGGAATGTATCCACAAGATCCTTTATGAATGCATCTTTGTTCCTGTCTACTAATACAACTCTTATGCCTGCTTTTCTGGCATGGTATGCAGTTTCGAAGCCCTGCAGTTTACCTCCGATCAGACATATCTGTTTCATGCCACCACTCCCAATATCCTGTTGAAATCTGACTGTGCGGCTGGTTCCATACCTATACTCCTGAGCTTTTCGACTACACTCTTTGGGTCTCTTTTCCTCTCTTCATGTTTGCGATCATAGTTTGCCACTCCTTCAAGGGAAGAGTCAGAAGGTATTATGGATGTAACCACATTAGCACCTGCATTAAGGCGGTATACCATGCCTTCAATGCCTTCCACATCCAAAGATGCCGGAATCAGTCTGTCAGGGAACATAAGCCTCAGCACTGATATAATCTTGAGTTCCGACAGGTTGGATTCCTGTGCCTTTTTCTCCAGAGGTGTTCCCTCTTGGGGAATGAAGGTCATAACCCGGACCATATGAGGATTATCTTTTGCCATGCCCTTAAGAGAAATGATGGTGGATTCTACATCATTACCAACACCTGTGAGTAGTCCATCCTCTACACAGTAACCTATCTTCTGAGCGAATTCACGGGCATGGATGCGGTCTGAGAAGGATTGTCCTACTCTCAGGTTCTTATAAAGTTCTTTATCGTAAGTCTCCTGGTAGAGAGCAAGGAAGTTAGCTCCATGCCCACGGAGCATTGTCAGTGTCTTATCATCCAGCACACCTGGTGAAACCATGATTGGTAAACCAAGTTCATCTTTAACAATATCTATTACCTCGGCAAATCGGGAGGGTTCTTCATGGAAATAAGGATCTTCCCCCATAGTGAGGTCCACCATGTGGATCTGTTCTCCTTTAAGCTGCCTGCATATATTGCGGATATCTTCAAATTCCAGTCTGTACCTGTTAATCTTGTTCATTGAGTTGTAGTAGCAGAACGCACATCTGTTCTTACAGTGTGTGGAAAAGTAGACAAAACTGTATAAAAACACTTTGTTTCCAAAGTAGTTGTCTCTCACTTTCCTCGCAACATAATGAAGCTTTTCAAGTTCCATACTACTATTGATCAAAAGCATTTCCCGGAGGTCATCATCAGAGAGTTGCATACCATTTATGATCTTTTGTGCATATGCATCAAGGTCATTTTTGTTCATATTAGTAAACATTAAGATCACCTTATAGGTTCGTACTGATGCCATTGTAGTAATTTTCACAACGAGCTGACCTTTTAATGGTCTTGAAATTGTGCATGACCTTAAGCAGCCTTTCCAGTCCAAATCCAGCTCCCATCCAGGGTTTGTTTATACCCCAATCTATGTCTTGGGGGATGGGGCCTACAACTGCAGAGGAGAGTTCCATGTCCTTGTGGAGTACATCTATAGTCTCTCCGTATACCATGCAGTTATCAGAGACAATCTCATGTTCTATGTTCAGGAAATCCAGAAAATCCTGAATGAGAAATATCAAGTTTTCCCGGGTACATTTTGATCCCATCTGGCAGAAGTTGAGCATTGTGAATTCTTCAAGGTGACTTTTAC
This sequence comes from uncultured Methanomethylovorans sp., assembly GCF_963678545.1. Lineage (NCBI taxonomy): Archaea > Methanobacteriati > Methanobacteriota > Methanomicrobia > Methanosarcinales > Methanosarcinaceae > Methanomethylovorans > uncultured Methanomethylovorans sp. The sequence continues at coordinate 2,117,739 of NZ_OY782870.1, read as the reverse complement.
CGTCTGATTCCTTTCTATAACAGGGTCCAATTTCAAATATGCGTATAGGATCAGGAAGAACATTATCAAATTTGTACAGATAATTGTAAAGACCGGGAGCAAGCATGGGGCGAAGGCACATGCTTTCATCCACACGGAATATCTGCTGGGAAAGTTTCGTATCTTCACCTACTCCCATTCTCTCCATATACTCAAAGGGTATCAGAATAGGTGATTTGATCTCCATGAAACCCCTTTCCACGAAGAATTCAGTGATCTGGCGCTCCAATTTTCCGAGAAGGTTTTCCCTGCTGTCTTCATACACTTTACGCAGGTCTTCTTTTCTTTTGTTTGTGAGAGTGACTTCAAGTTCTTGGAATGAACGCTTCTCTTTTGAGAAAGATATCATCTCATCAGGTCCAAGCAGCGAGACTATTCTGTCCTTCTGGCTCTGGGTGAAACCTGCATCCTTTGTTTTTGTAGTGTTTGCTACGGGTTTCTTAGCAATATTTATATTTTTCCCATGATCTTTCTTTTCAGTATTTTTTTGAGCCTGCACTCGAGGAGATTTTTCTGGCTGAATACTAGGGATGGATGGAACTGAGACCACTGGTCTTTCAGCTTGAACAGGAATAGACATGTTTACAGAAGATGGAATTTCTGTTACCCTTACATGCTTCGTTTTACTTTCCCTGGATGTTTTTTGCAAGAATTCATTTATCTTTATATCAGAAACATGACAGTGTTTACAGTTTTTCTTGAACTTCCTAAGCCTCAGAGATCTTGCCGAGCGGCTGGACCTTGAGTTCCTTATATCAAAAGTCTCTCCACAATCAGTAACTATATGAATAAAACGTTGAGATACATTAAAATCCCGTATGCTATGCAGCAATCCGGTTCTTGATACCCACATATCGGTATCATTAATTAAGGATTCTACTAACTTTTTTTTCATGCTTTCAGCTCCTTTGTACGCTACGATCGTTCAAGAATCTCCTATAAGCCCATATACAGCAATATCCAGTTATTCTCTTTCTTCAGTGACATTTTACTTTACCTTCTTTCTTTTTAGGTAGGATTATTTTTTATGTCATACACTCTAGTATTTATATTTTTTGTTCAAAAATAGTCCTATTTATACTTATCTTAGAGACTGATGGAAGAAAAATAACAAAAATGTATAATGCAAAACAGAAATAAATCAATATTTAGAGAAATGAATATGGCGGAAACCCCGGGAATTTAACCCGGCTGAACGGATTTAGAGTCCATTTGATCAACCTGATCCGGTTTCCATTTGGTACAAAGTAATCAATCAAGCAACTATATATATTTTTCGCTTACGCAGGTTATATCAAAATGAAAAAAATAATCAGGACTTATTATTTTTCCTAAGGCTGCCCACTCCCAGAAACACAAGTTTTGTTTCTATGGGTACCGGGCTTCCTTCATGCAGTGTTGTATCTTCTCTGGATGTGTCGATTTTTACATCGCTCCAGTCCATGTCTGCGTCTCTCATATAGTCCATGATCAGGCTCTCGCCCATGTTCTCAGCATATTTAAGAGCTTCTCCATGAGTGGAAAATTCCTCAAATCCTCCAGGTGTGAAGACAAGGAAAACTCTTTGTTTGTTCCTGTACACGGCTTTAATAAGAACTTCTATTCTCTTGACACCCTGGCCTACCAATGCACCTACAGCGTTACCTACCTCTGCAAAAGGTGGTAATATTATCTCTGCATCTATGGTGTTATTCATCTGCTCAACGTAAGCTCTCACAGGTCCTCCAAGCAGTACAACGGGTACGGAGAGCCTGAATTTCGAAAAGAACTCGCCCCTGAGTATCTTTTCTATTTCTTTTCTGTCAACTCCCTTAAGCATAAAGGACATCAGGTTCAAGGCCATGTTATATGCAACTTCTTTCTTTATATGCTCAGAGAGTTCCTCCTCACTCATATGCACAAGTCTTGACATAATGGTTGCACCTATAAGAGAGGCTTCTCTGTCCCATTCATTATAATCACCCAATACATGCAGAGCATCCGTGGGTGTGAATCCAATGGCTTGTACAAGCCTCTTCTGAATGAGATAGTCTAGGTGCTCTACTGAAACAGGAAGTCCGAATTTCCAATAAATATCGCTTATGCATACTGGTTCTTTACCTATTGTATTGAGTATCTCCTGCTCATAGGAGCTTATCTTTATGGGTTCCTTTCTTGTACGCACAAAGAATTTAGTAGGTTGCACATTTTCTCCCAGTTCCACTCGTGCAGGAGTGCGTCCCATCTTCAATGTCTCCTTAAAACCAGGGTATTGCACTGCAGCCACGCACAAAGGTATTACCCTGCGTGGTCCGATGTTTATCTTCCTGTTCTTTATCCATACGTGGCTGTCTCCACCCATTGCAGAGGTTTCCATCCGGATAGCTTTCACTTTAGTGCTCCAGTCGCCCACCTTTGCACCATCTTCGCAAAGTTCAGGCAGTCCTTTATACAAAAGCGAAACGTCTGTGCTCGTACCCCCTACATCTATCACTGCACATGTATCTTTGTCAGAAAGGAAAGATGCTCCTACAAGGCTTGCCGCCGGTCCTGTAAATATGGATTCTATAGGTCTTTCTATGGCTTCTTTGATATTTATCAGCGAACCGTCGCATTTCAGCATCATGAGCTTTGCACTGATGCCTCTTCTCTCAATGTCAGAAATGATAGCGTTTATGAACTGTGTGGCTATGGGTATGAGCTGGGCATTGAGATAAGCTGTTACGCCTCTTTCATAGGCACCTAAGCCCTGAGATAGTTCATGTCCGCAAACTACAGGCATGCATGTAGTTTTCACTATATAGTCCTTGATATACAATTCATGTTCGGGATTACGCACGCTGAAATAGGAAGAAACTGCAAAAGCAGATACTTCGTTTTTAACTTTTTCTACAAACTCTTTTACCATATCCACATCAAGAGCAGCTGCTTCAGCCCCAGTTGCAGTATGCCCTCCTTTGACCATCACATATTTTTCAATAGATGTTTCTTCAGGTACCACATAATTACCAACAAGAATAAGACCCACAGGATAGCCTGTTTTCTCAAGTATTGTATTAGTTGCCAGAGTTGTAGATACCGAGACAAGCTTTACATTTTCTAGGTATTTAGAATCCAGGCCATCGATAGCATTCTCAATACCAGTGAGAAGTTCAGGGTAAGTTGTAAGGGCTTTGTGTGAGGCTACAACTTTTCTGTCAGAGTTTCTTATGATCACTGCATCTGTGTAAGTTCCACCTGCATCAATACCCATACTATATTGCATTTCTCCTCCTTCTTACATGCTCATTTTAATTCTAATGTAGTTAATGCATGGTCAGTAGCCAACTTCGCCTTTTACTATCCCTGTCCCAAAGAAATCTAGTTTCGTTTCCAAGGGTGTGGTGCCATCCTCCAGGCTTATGTCCTTACGTCTCATGTCTATCTTAATTTCACTACGATCCAATCCAGAAAATGACATGTACTCCATCACAAGTTCAGCCCCGATTTTTTCTGCGTGTTCCAAAGCTTCTGTATATGAGGAAAACTCTTTTCTTCCACCTGGGTAGAAAACAATATAAGCTTCAGGTTTTAGATTGTATTTCGACTCTGAGAGCGAGGCTTTTACAAGTACTTCAAGTCTTTTGATACCTTTACCCATAAGTGCTCCCACAGCGTTTCCTACACTGGCATGTTCAGGAACAACGACAATAGAATCAATGTATCTCCCCAGGTCATTCTTATAGGCAGTTACTGGACCTCCCAGCAATACCACGGGCATTTTCACCTTGATGCCTGCAGCGAAGTTCCCTTTGATTATATTTTTTATTTCTTCCCTGTCCACATCTTCAAGGAGAAAAGCAGCTAGGTTCAGAGCCATATTACATGCCACTTGTTCTTTTACGTTGGAGCATAGTTCCAACTTATTAATACCCGCAAATCCGGACAGCACTTCTGCACCTATATCTGCAGCTTCTACATCCCAGCGGTCATATTCTCCCAAGACATGCAAAGCATCAGTTGGGGTAAAACCTATGGTTTTTACAAGTCTTTTCTGGATCAACATATCCATGGTCATAGGACTTGGCATACGGTTCTCGTTCCAGTAAATCTCACTTACTGTAGAGGGTCTATTACTGAGGCGTTCGAAAAGAGCGGTTTCCTCAGTACTCAGTTCATCCGGTATTTTTCCACTTTTCAAGAAGAACTTTGTAGGCTGTATATTTTCTCCGATCTGATTTCTGAGGATAGTTTGTTTCATCTTCAGTTTTTCTTTTATCTCCGGATATTTCATTGCTGCAAGGCATAAAGGCATGACTTTGCGAGGTCCTATATGGATCTCATGATTGAGCATCCATACATGACTGTCCCCTCCCATAGCTGAAGTTTCCATCTTGATTGCTTTGACCTTTGTCTGCCATCTGCCTACAACTGCTCCATAATTGGAAATTTCGGGGAGGCCTTCACATATCATAGAGACATCAGTACTTGTCCCACCTACATCCACTACTGCACAACTTTTAAAGCCTGAAAGGTGGGAAGCACCTAGTAAACTAGCTGCAGGACCTGAAAAAATAGATTCAATGGGCTTTTTGAGAGCTTCCTCTATACCCACTACAGATCCATCGCACTTGAGCATCATGAGTTTTGCTTCAATGTTCCTCCTTTTGATCTCTGCGGTCACAGACTGCATAAATTGATTAGTAATGGGTATCAACTGCGCATTCAGATAAGCTGTTACACCTCTGTCATAGGCACCGAGGTCTTGAGACAGTTCATGTCCGCAAACTACTGGCAGACCTGTAAGTCTTATAACACTATCCTTTACTTGTAGCTCGTGTTCAGGATTGCGGACACTGAAATATGAGGATACTGCAAAAGCTGAGACCTTGCCTCTCACTTTCAGGATGAATTTTTCAATTGATTGGATATCCAGAGGTTCAGCTTCATTGCCTGTATTATTGTGGCCACCGCTAACCTGTATACTATATTTTATTTTCTGGTCGCTGGTAACATTCGCTTTTCCAACTAGTATTAACCCGACAGGGTAACCAGTGTTTTCAAGTATTGTGTTTGTTGCAAGGGTTGTTGAAACGGAGATCATTTTTACATTAGTAAGGAATGTTTGGTCAAGACCGTCAAGAGCATTTCGTATTCCATGGATAAGATCTGGATATGTTGTCAATGCTTTGTTTGCCTGTAAGACTTTACCATCAGTATTACTGAGAACCACGGCATCTGTATAAGTACCACCGGCGTCAATACCCAAGCTATATTGCATTTTTATTCATTCCCCTTTTTCCTAAAAATGGCATCTTTGGCTCTTTGATATGATTGCTCAGCAATTTTCACTGTGCCTTTCATATCAACTATTTGAAAATCAAAAGCTTGAGCAAACTCTTCTACTTTCTCATTGAAACTCTTCTCATAAGCCAGACCAGTATTGATCTTACCTACTTTTTTATATCCAGCATAATCAAACACAATCTTTGTCATTGCGGTGTTATTGGGATCATTTGTGAGCCGGGCAATAACCGCCATTTCTTTCCAGAAAATAGCTCCCATGGGTGTAAGGAAATATATGCCCTCACCACCAGCTTCTTTCAAGGCTTTAAGATAAGGTTTTCTTCCTCCAAGGGAAGCACCTATACAGTCATCGATGATTTCGCCATCTTCTTCTCTCAGAATGTGTACAGGGCAGGAAAGATGTGAAAAGTCTCTATTTATATTGCCGAGAACATTCCCACACAATCCATAGAATATAAGGATTGTATCGGCATACTCGGACATTGTGCTAACTTCCTTGTACACGCCTTCTTTCAGCAACTGTGGAGATGCATCAAGGGAAAAACCAAGGATATTCAGAACAAGACAATAATTTGTATTTTGTTCACTGTGTATTAAATCCTCTATGTCATTTGCTGAATAAACTGTATGAGGTATGGCATTGTCAGATAATTTCTGGAGTATTCCTGCAGCATCAGGACTATCTAAAACGAATACATTTCTAATTTGGGCATCGTTTTTTATAACATGCACGATCTCGTTTTCAAATATCCTGCAGGCGATTATACACATAAATGTCATCAAGAGTCTCCGTAGACATTCTTCAGAATCAATTTTTAACTTGTTTTTTTGCTGACAAAAATCCTACTCAATATTTGGTATATATATTTTCTCCACAGTAATGATTTAGTAAAACATTAGTCTATATTTTCTTTTCATCTTTAAAAGAGATCAATAGTAATAGCACTTATATTTTTCTATAATCCCTTGGGGTTTTCTACCTTGAAGAAAATTTACAAAAATTTTAATGCTTTGTTTTTTAAGTTCTACTTGGACTACTCTTTTACAGAAATCTTTATATATGTAGTTTCTAGTCTTTTAGGCTAATAGTAGGAACGATTCACATTTTTATAAAGTAGGGACTCTCTACTCCTCGGAGGTAATTATAATTTCCAAAAGTACGACACTTTCTGAGTATGAAAAGAAACGTGCTGAGTATTATCTACCGGAGGATTCTGACACTTTAAAAAAGCTCGAAGCATTATACAACGTAAGCCCAGTGATGTCTTTCATATGGAAGGTGGATGAGAGATGGCCGGTTGAATGGGTTTCGGCAAACATCGCACAATTAGGATACACTCCAGAAGAATTTATGTCCGGAAAACTTGATTATGCTGATATTGTACATCCTGAAGATTATGGAAAGATAAATTCAGAAGTCAAAAAACTACTCAAAAAGGGCAATACTTCTTACTTTACACTAGTTTACAGAATCCTTACCAAATCCGGAGAAGTAAGATATGTAACTGAAAGGTCTCTTTTAAAGAGGGATGATGATGGAATTATTTCCCGTTACCAAGGTATAATAATCGATAATACCGAAAAAGAGAAAGCAGAAAGTACTTTGGAAGATGTGGAAAGAAAATACCATCTCTTATTTGAAAAAGCTCCTCTGGGCATCCTTTGTTTTGATGAGAATGGTACAATTATTAACTGTAATCATATCTGTTTAAAAATTATTGCTGAACCCCTAAGTAGGGTATTGGGTCTTAATATACTTCAATATGTAGGGGAAGGGGCCCTTAAAGCTGCTATTGATCTTGTTTTCTTGGGTGAGTCCGGTCATTTTGAAGGAGAGTACATTTCTCCGGTAGGAAAAAAATTTACTATTAAGGCAGAGTTTTCTCCCATAATGTCTGAAGATGGTTGTCTTATAGGGGGGCTTGGACTTATCCAGGATATAAGTGAGCTTCAAGGGACTGAAGAAAAAATACATCTAAATGAAGCACGCCTGGAGGCACTTCTTGAACTTCATCAGAGGGCTGACTCCTCTGTTTCAGAAATTGTAGAATTTGCTATTGAAAAAGCTGTGAGGTTAACTCATAGTCAAATAGGTTATCTTGGTTTGCTGCAAGAGAACGAAAAAAGTCTTGAAATATATGCATGGCCCATGCAGAAAATAAATGGTGAAAAAAAATCCTGGATATTTCCTGTAAATTCTACGGGTATGTGGGGGGAGGCTATAAGGGAAAGAGAACCTATCGTAAACAACAAGTTCTCAGGCTCTGGTCTTATCAAAGGTATCATATCTGATCAGGATATCAAGATTAATCGTTATATCAATGTACCGGTAATGGACGGGGATCAGGTGGTAGCCGTTGCTGCCGTAGCCAATAAATCGAACGAGTATGATAGTTCGGATGTCAGGCAGCTCACTTTACTTTTTGATGGAATGTGGAAGCTCGTACAATGTAAGCTTGTTGATTGGAAACTCATCGAAACCCGAAAGATACTCAAAGTCTTGGAGTCTGTGATAAATGACAGTCCTGCAGTAGTCTTTATATGGAGTCCAGAAGATGACTGGCCAGTAGAATTCGTTTCAAAGAACATAGAGCGTTTTGGCTATTCAGTAGAGGATTTCCTGTCAGGTAAAATGGTGTATGGGGATATTATTCACCCAGCAGACCTGGAGAAAGTACGTACAGAGGTAGCTAGATGCTATAAAGAAGGATATTCCGACTTTAGTCAAGAGTATAGGGTCCTTACCAAATTAGGTGAGGTCAGGTGGGTAGACGAAAGAACTCTTATTCACCATGATCTGCATGGGGAGATCGATTTCCTTCAAGGTATCATTGTTGATGTCACAGAGCGCAAGCAGGCAACGAATTTTGTCCAGGTTGAGTCTGATTTTGATAATGTTCTGTCTTCAGGTGACAATCTACAGGATATGTTTGAAAAAATACTTGATTTTGCTCTTCAGATCAAAGCTGTAGACTGTGGAGCCATCTACTTAATTGATAACTCAGAAGGTGATTTTGAAATGATGGCTTACCGTGGTCTGTCGGATAAGTTCGCAGACAACTTCAGGCATTTTGCTCCTAATACTATTCAGGCAAGGCTTTTTACCACTGGTTATCCTGTATACAAATATTTTTCTGAGATTAGTGATATGATCAAAGGGGATCTTGATTATGAAGGTCTGCAAGCCATGGGTTTCATTCCAGTAAATTATAATGAAAAACTTATTGCTTCAATGATACTTGGTTCTCACAAAGAACTGGAAATACCTGCAAATTCCAGGAATGTCATTGATACTATTGCAAATCAGTTAGGTTTGATCATATCTAGGTTCAGAGAAGGTACTCCAGTTAGGAAAGATCAAAATGGGCTTCAAGATCTTTTTGACACGATGGATGATCTGATATTCATCATGGACATGGGTGGATTGATCATTCATGCAAATCATGCTTTGCAGAAATACTTAAAGTATTCTAGAAAAGATCTTTCCAAGATGGATTTCTTGGAACTGTTCCCTCCGGGGAAAGAAGAAGAAGTTCTTGAGAGTATCGATATTGAAGGCCTAATCTCGGGCAATTCCTCCAGATGTTATGTACCCCTTATGAGCAAAGATCGTAATTTCTTATCTTCAGATACTAAGTTCTTTATAGGCAAGTGGGATGGGCGAGAAGCCTTAATAGGCGTGGCCCGACTGTCAGCAAGTACCGTAGATATTTAAAAATTATCTTATCTTATCTTATTTTTCCAAAGTTAGGTTATTTATATAATATATGGAGTTATTTTTCTGCGCGAACTGGTTTCCTACTAACACACTTAATTTATTTTAGTATATGGGTATTTGAGATTATGTATTCAGGTGGGACTAACAAAACAACGTGTATTACCGTGATTTTTCTTTATTTTATACCATGTGTATATTTAATTAAAAAGATTAGTACAAAAAGTATATATGCGTGTTCATATTTAGCAAATCACTCTCCAAAGAATAGCATTAGTATAAACACTTACAATTGTTCTTATACTCTTTGTATGTCTTTTAACTTCTACTCTTATTATCCGCTATCTTTTAATATAACCTCTTTCAGGCTCTCTAGCAAAAAGTATAAATATATCTATTAATAGCAAAATATATATACTAGATACGATTAGCCTAAAGTAATAAGCAATGCATGTTAGAAATGTGCAATCTAGGGTGATTGTACCATGGCATGCGTGATAAAGTAAGGAGGAAATAATATGGTAAACCACTATTATCCAGGCAGGGATATACTGGAAGGCGTGAAGTTGGAACTCTTCTCTGAAGAAGATCTTAGAGCACTTCACTATGCAACCATGGATGTATTAATGAACCCAGGCGTCCAGGTTTCAGATGCAGAAGCAAGGAACATTTTCAAACAGGCAGGATGCCAGGTAGATGAGAAGACTAAGGTTGTCAAGATTCCTGAATATGTCGTAAACAGAGCTCTTCTTGATTGTCCATCTAGGTTCACCCTGTATGGGCGTGACCCAAAGAAAAAGGTCGTTCAGGAACACAAAGGTAAGGTCCACTGGACTTGTTTCGGTACTGGTGTCAAAATGTGCAATTACAAGGCACCTGGACAGTACGAAACTGTAGATTCCACTGAAGCTGATGTAGCAGCAACTGCAAAGCTCGTGGATTGGGCAGATAACATTGATTATTACTCACTTGCAGTTTCTGCTAGGGATTGGGCAGGTAAGGGTATGCAGGATGTTCACGAGACACTGACGCCTCTTATGAACACTTCTAAGCACTTCCACCACATCGATCCAGTTGGTGAGCACGTAGAGTACTACAGGGATATTGTAAAAGCATACTATGGCGGCGATGAGGAAGAAGCACGCAAGAAGCCCATATTCTCTATGTTACTTTGTCCTACCAGCCCCCTGGAGCTCAGTGTTAATGCATGCCAGGTTATCATGAAGGGTGCACGGTTTGGCATTCCTGTAAACGTATTGAGCATGGCAATGTCTGGTGGTTCATCTCCAGTTCATCTTGCAGGTACACTTGTTACCCACAATGCAGAAGTGCTTTCAGGTATCGTATTAGCCCAACTCACACAGCCAGGAGCATCAGTGTGGTATGGTAGTTCTACAACTACTTTTGACCTTAAGAAGGGTACCGCACCAGTAGGTTCTCCAGAACTCGGTCTTATTAGTGCAGCAGTAGCAAAACTTGGTCAGAAATACGGTTTGCCTACATATGTAGCTGGCTCGTAGTCTGATGCCAAGATCCCAGACGGTCAGGCAGGTCACGAGAAGACCATGACAACGTTGTTGCCAGCCCTGGCCGGTGCAAACACCCTGTATGGTGCAGGTATGCTCGAGCTTGGTATGACCTTCTCTATGGAGCAGCTTGTCTTTGACAATGATATGATCTCCATGACAAAGAAAGCAATGCAGGGTATTCCAGTATCTGAGGAGACGCTTGCGGTGGAAGCTATCCAGCAGGTAGGAATAGGAAACAACTTCCTTGCACACAAGACCACAAGGAAGAACATCGATCTCCCATCCAACCCGATGCTTATCAACAGGTTGATGTACGGAGACTGGAAAGCAGCAGGTTCAAAGGATCTTGCAACAGTAGCCCACGAAAAAGTGATCGATGTGATGAAGAACCACGAGGTTGCACCAATAGATGCTGATCTGCTTAAGGACATGAAAGCTATCGTTGATAGGGCAGACAAGGCATTCAGGGAAGGCCTGTGATTTAAAATAATCAAATGGAGGATTATCAATGGCAACAAAAGCAGAAATAATTGCAAAAGCAAAGGCAGCAATTCTTGACTTTGATGAAGAGGCAGCCGAGGAAGTAGCTAATGAAGCTCTTAAAGCAGGGGTCAATCCGGCAGAGCTCATCCAGGATGGGTTCACTGCTGCAATGACAGAAGTAGGCGACCAGTTTGAAGCAGGTACCTTGTTCCTGCCACATGTCATAGCAGCATCTGAAGCAATGAGTGCTGGTGTGAAAATACTCACTCCGGCACTTGAGAAGATAGGGGGAGAGGCAAAAAGTAGAGGCAAAGTCCTGATCTGCACCATTGAGGGTGACATCCACTCTATCGGTAAGGATATTGTGGCAACAATGCTCAAGATCGCAGGATTCAAGGTTTATGATCTTGGCAGAGATGTCGCAATCAAAGAAATTGTCAGTAAAGCATCTGAGGTAAAACCAGATGTAGTAGCAACTTCTGCTCTCATGACAACTACAATGGTCAACCAAATACAGGTCGAAGAACAGCTCAAAGAGTCAGGTTTGCGCTCCGGCGTCAAAACTATGGTCGGTGGAGCACCCGTGACTCAGGCATGGGCTGACAAGATCGGAGCAAATATCTACGCAGAAAATGCAGCAGATGCAGTGACAAAGCTCAAAGCTTTGTTCTAATCCCATAACTGGGGGTCTATATCCAATGGGGTGCACCATCCAATGCACCTCAACTACTTCAATTAGAGTGATTGAAGGGATACATTGCTCACTAAAGGAGGAATTAGACTTAGGATAATTTTGTGGTCATATGACTGAAAATCGGTCTATTGGTAGTTATGACTGTTTCAGTCAATTCAGTCGGGCTTTGTCCTGAAATATAATGGAGGTATTTGATTTGGATCTGCAAGCTTTAAAGAAACTCGAACATCAAAGGCGAGTAAGATATGGGTACATGTGGGCTCTCTTTTGTGCTATATTATGGGGACTGTGGTACCTTCCTGGTACAGTGGTCTGGGTACTCAATCCTTTTGATGAAATGTACGCTGAGATTGCTGCAGGAAGCGGTGATTCAATAGCGCTGTTGGTAACTGCTGTACTAATTACAGCATTCAATGCTTTAACTGTTATGATTGCACTAATGGTATGGAATGGTGTTCTCGGTAAATTTGGTGAAATGAAGAGAACTCTGGTAGAATTTAAGCCATGCTCAAAATGGTTCTTTTTGGCATCAATCTTTGGTGGTCCAATGGCTATTTTAGGTTCATTCATTGCTATGGGGTTTGTCGGTGCTGCTTTTGCAGCTGTTGCTGCTCTTATGTATCCTGTAGTAGGTTCTATACTCGCTTCCCAGTGGTACGGTGAAAAGATAAGTAAAAGGGCTGCAACTGGTATCTTCTTGATAATCGTTGGTGGTTTCGTAATATTCGGTGGTGGACTACTCACTGAGCTTGGAAGTGGAAATGTTCAATGGATCGGCTATATCGGTGGTTTGATGGCAGCTATCGGCTGGGGTATTGAAGGTGCAATAGCTGGAAAAGGTTTGGATATCGCTGAACCAGATGTTGGTCTCACTCTACGTTTTCTGGGAGAGAACATTATTTGGTGGATCATTGCAGTACCGCTTTTAGCAATTGCCGGATTCCCTATGATCAAATACGCTTTGATGGTATTCGAACCACTTACTCTAATGGTACTTGTGTTTGCAGGAATAACATTTGGTTTCTGTTATGTTACCTGGTACAAGTCGTTCCCTCTCATTGGAGTTGGAAGAGGACAGGGTATCGGGAATCTGTACGGATTGTTCGCCGTACTCTTTGTGATCCTGTTCTTCGGGGATGTTCCTTCATGGACCTTATTGTTAGGAGGGGCATTCTGTCTTGCAGGCAGTTTCACTATGTTCTCTGAAGATACCAGTAGCCTTGAATCTCTCAGGGGTGACTGAAATGGCTAACCGTCCGATTAAATTCAGGATACTGGAATTGTTCAGTGATGAGCAACCCCACTGGAATTATGAGGTTGTACTAAAGATACAAAAAGAATACAATCAGATGGGTGACTTTCAAAGAGATTCAATAAACTTTGATGTCATAGAATTAGCTTCAGGAGGCATGCTCAAAGATATTGAAATAAAGGTCGATGAAGAAGGCATCTATAAGAAAGGGTTCCTTCTTCACAAGTATGTGATCACTGATTTCGGAAAGGTCAGAGCATCTAATGTGTGTTTTGTATATGTCTGAGGAGGAGAGAATATGGTGCAATCCGCAGCAGCAATGGAATTATACAATGGGTACTGGGCGAACTCCTACCTACCTTCTGCAGAAATACTATGGATGGTAGTGATCTTGATAGTAGCTCTTATAGCTTTATGGCAAGCTAGGACATTTGTATCAAAGTTCTAAGAGTAAAATCGGAATCGTGTGGTACATGAAAGCTGCAGGTATATTGTCGGTAACATGATTTTATCCTGTCTTTGCTTTCTACTTTATATTTGTATAGGTCGCAATAGTAGAAAAATATAAATACAAGCGAGTATACGACATATATTAACGTATGGGTGCTACAAATAAATTGTAGTATATATAAATTACTAAAGGAAATCCCTTCCTATTATAAAAGGGCATAAAAACCAATAAGAGGTCTAAATATGAGCAAAGAAGAGATGTTCAAGGAACTCTCAGATGCGATCATCTCCTGTAAAAAGGATGTCGTGATCGCTGCTGTGAACAAGGCAAAAGGCCAGGGAATCGCACCTGCTGAGATCATTCAGAAAGGTCTTGCGGCAGGTATGAACGAAGTTGGAGTGATGTTTGAGAGAGGCAAGTTGTTCTTACCTCATGTTATGATGGCAGCAGGTGCCATGCAGGAAGGTGTGAATGTTCTGGAAGCTGACATGCCAAAGGGTGAAGCATCCAAGAAACTGGGTGTTATCGTCAACGGCACTGTTGAAGGTGATGTACATGACATTGGTAAGTCCATTGTATCCACCATGCTGCAATCCGCAGGTTTTGAAGTTCATGACATCGGCAGGGATGTACCACTGCAGAACTTCATTGACAAGGCCAAGGAAACCAATGCACAGATGATAGGTCTTTCAGCCCTTATGACAACCACACTGGCAGGTCAGAAAGATGTAATTGAGATGCTCAAAGAACAGGGCATGAGAGATAAGGTCAAGGTCATGGTAGGCGGTGCACCTGCAACCCAGAACTGGGCTGACAAAATAGGCGCTGACTGCTATGCAGAGAATGCAAGCGAGGCAGTTTCAAAGGCAAAAGAGCTTCTGCTCTGAAGGTGAGTGTAAATGACACAGTACGCTTTGAGAATGGGAGACGGTAAGAGGATCTTCCTGACAAAAGAACAGATTAGGGCTGATCTGGAGGCAGGTACTGCAGATGCTGCAGACCTGGGCACAATTCCTGTATTGAGCGGCAATGAGCTGGACAAGCTGGCTGAAATCATCATGATGCCTGCCAGGATGGTTGGTGTGGAGCCAGGTAAGGAAGTACCTGTGACACACGACATTGGTACTATCAGACTTGATGGTGACCAGGGTAACAGCGGTGTGGGCATCCCCACAAGCAGGCTTGCAGGATGTATGGTGCATGAGAGGGCTTTCGGTGCAGATACCATGGAGCTGGGCCACATTGACTACAGCTTCAAGCCAGTGAAACCTGTGATCGCACAGGAACAGCAGGCAATGGAAGTATGTCAGCAGAACATGGTAGTACCATTGTTCTATGGTGCTATGCCTAACATGGGATTGTATTACACGCCTGATGGGCCATTTGAGAATCCGGGTGATCTGATGAAGGCTTTCAAGATCACTGAGGCACAGGCATCCATGGAACATGCCGCTGACCATCTAACCAGAGACATGACCTGGATCATGCAAAAAATGATGTTCGCAGGTGCTGACGGTGTTAACTTTGACACTACAGGAGCAGCTGGTGACGCCGACATGTTCGCAACGCTCAGAGCAGTGGAGGCTTTGAGAAAACAGTATCCTGAGATGTACATTGAAGTAGGTATGGCTGGGGAGCTTGTGTTGGGTATGCACGGTGAGCTGCAATACGACAACACCACACTGGCAGGGCTGTGGCCGCATCAGCAGGCCCCTCTAGTAGCAAAGGCAGGTGCCAACGTATTCGGGCCTGTAGTCAACACCAACACCAGCAAATCCGCAGCATGGAACTTGGCAAGGGCAGTTACTTTCGTGAAGGCAGCTGTAAAAGCATCTCCTATTCCATGTCATGTAAACATGGGTATGGGTGTGGGTGGTATCCCTATGCTTGAAACTCCAACTATTGATGCAGTTTCCAGAGCCAGTAAGGCGATGGTGGAAATTGCTGGCGTGGATGGTATATAGATAGGGGTCGGCGACCCGATGGGTATGCCGATCACTCACATAATGACCTCCGGTATGAGCGGTATAAGGGCAGCTGGTGACCTCGTGGCAAGGATGGAGTTCTCTAAGAACATGAGGCTCAACGATGCCAAGAACTACGTGGCCAAAAAACTGGGCGTTACCACAATGGACCTCTCTGATGAGTATGTCATGAGGGAGTTGAGGGAAGAGCTCGGTATTGGTGTTGTAACATCTGTTGCAGGGGCACCAAAAGGCATTGCAGCCAAGATGAACATCGAGAAGCTACTTGATCTCAAGATCAACTGCTGTGAAAAGTTCAGAGGGAAGCTGAAGTAATACCATTACTTCGCCGGAAACTTGCGTTGCAAGGTTCGGCTTACTTCTCTCCTTTATATATTTTGTGCAATTCAAGCAAATATTATAAATACAATTAAGTCGGTACACAGATACCGTATACCTTTAGAGAGGCCGTGTTGATGGAGTAAAAAACTGATAAATCTCTAACTACATGGGTTTCCATATGATCTAAAAATTTGATGGAGGAAAAGAAATGGGAAAGCAAGAGATACTCGACAAACTTAAAGATACTATAATTAAGCAGGATATCAATGGCTGTGCAGCATCAGCAAAGGAAGCGCTTGAAGCAGGTATTCTGGCATTCGAAGCCATAAATGATGGCCTTGCGCCAGGTATGAAGATCGTTGGTGACAAATTCGAAGCCGCAGAGATCTTTCTACCACAGATCATGATGTCAGCAAAAGCCATGAACGCTGCAATGACAGTTCTGGCGCCGGAGCTCGAAAAAGAGAAGATGGGAGAAGGCAAGGGAACTGCGATCACTTATGTGCAGGAAGGAGATATCCACGATATTGGTCACAGATTGGTGTCTACGATGCTGGGTGCCAGCGGATTTACGATAATTGATCTGGGTGTAGATGTCCCCAATGAGAAAGTCGTTGAAGAGGTTGCAAAAGTCAAAGCTCAGAAAATAGTTCTTGTAGGCTCTGCACTCATGACAACTTCTATGCTCGGTCAGAAGGACGTTGTCAGGCTGCTCAAAGAAGAAGGGGTCAGGGATAAGGTTAAGATCATGTTCGGTGGCGCACCTGTCACTAAGGCATGGATCAAGGAGATCGGTGCCGATGCAACAGCCGAAAACGCAGCTGAAGCAGCTCGTGTAGCTCTGGAGATCATGAAATAAAGGAGGTTAAGCGATGACATTCAAAAAATCATTTGATGTTTATGATTTTTATGACCGTGCAAAGAGCGGTGAAAAGATCACTCAGGATGACTGGGACTTGATGGTGATCCCATCCAAGACAATGGAACTCAAGCAGAAGTATAAACTTGATTTCAAGGGTGAGTTCATCCCTACTGATAAGGACATGATGGAGAGGCTGTTCAAGGCAGGTTTCGAGATGCTGCTGGAATGCGGTATCTTCTGTACTGACACTCGCAGGGTTGTCAAGTATACCGAGGACGAGATTTGGGATGCCATCAACAATGCAGGCGAGGAGTTCACCCTGGGGACTGGTAGGGACGCTGTGCGTGTCAGCAAGAGAGAGGTTGGCGACAAGAGAAAACCCGTGGTTCAGGGTGGTCCGACAGGTTCTCCGATATCCGAGGATATGTTCGTTCCAGTACACATGAGCTATGCTCTTGAGAAAGAAGTCGACACCATTGTGGATGGTGTGATGATGTCCATCCGTGGCAAGTCACCTGTACCAGGTAGCCCATACGAGGTTCTTGCAGCCAAGACAGAAACCAGGCTCATCAAGCAGGCATGTGCCATGGCAGGTCGCCCAGGCATGGGTATATAGGGACCAGAGACTTCCCTGTCCGCTCAGGGAAATATCGCTGCTGACTGTGCCGGTGGCATGGCCTGCAGTGACAGCCATGAGGTCTCACAGCTCAATGAGCTCAAGATAGACCTGGATGCTATTGCTGTGATAGCACATTATCAAGCCAACAGTAACATCATCATGGACGAACAGATGCCCATTTTCGGTGGTTACGCAGGTGGCATTGAAGAAACAACCATCGTGAACATTGCGACCCATATCAACGCAATGGTGATGAGCAATGCAAGCTGGCACCTTGACGGTCCTGTGCACATCAGATGGGGTTCCACCAACACCAGAGAAACCCTTATGATCGCAGGTTGGGCATGTGCAACTATCAGCGAGCATACCAACATTCTTTCAGGTAACCAGTACTATCCATGTGCAGGCCCATGTACCGAGATGTGCCTACTGGAAGCAGCTGCACAGTCCATTACAGACACTGCATCCGGTCGTGAGATCCTCTCAGGTGTCGCAGCTGCAAAGGGTGTTGCACTGGATAAGACCACTGGTATGGAAGCCAGAATGATGGGCGAAGCAGCAAGGGCAACTGCTGGCGTGGAGATCCCGGAGATAAACAAGATCTTGGACAACCTTGTCAAGATGTACGAGAAGAACTACGCTACAGCACCTGCTGGTAAGACTTTCCAGGAATGCTACAATGTCAAGACAATAGAACCAACTGATGAATATCTCCAGGTCTACGATGGAGCAAAAAAGAAGCTAGAAGGACTTGGATTGGTGTTCTAAACTCCAGGCAAGTAGTAACTCACTTCCTTCGTCGGTGGCTGATCCCCACCGGCTATTTTTTAGCAGTAATCTATTTTTATAATGACTTTTTCCCGTGGGTATTATTTAAAAAATCAGACTGCTTCGCCTGGGAAATTACCCATTATTTCATAGGACACCTTTCTATAAATCGATGTGTATTCCTCAGTAGGTTCAAGGTCATATTCCGATTTTATCCGATAGCATTTGTCAAAAGGTTTCCCTACCGGAGGATTAGTAAGCTTATTCTCGTACTTGGAGTATATTTTCTCTACCAGTCGGTTGGCTTCAGATAATGACAAATGTGTTGCCATCTGTGCCATTTCTCCCATGAATCTGGACTCCAGCCCTGATGAGTGGTCTGGCAGTCCGCCACGGGCCCCTACAGGCCCTAACAGCATATCCCTACCACAGACAGTGTCTCCTATAGCTTGGGCAGCAGTTTCATAGAACATCATATCAGTGCATATTCCCGCAGCATTCCAGTAATATCTTGCAGTGTAATAATTCATATTCCTAGATATTGCAAGTGAGGAAAGATTAGATGCCCAGAGTATCTCTTTTGCAGAGGATGAACCAGTATCTACGTGTACAGCACCAGATGCATGGATGCTTGAATGTGCAAGTACTTTTGACTGCAGAGTTTCAGCTATATCTATTATTGCAAGTCCTTCGGCTGAACCTATGCATGGTCCACCAAAAACAGGTACCTGTCCAGAAACATAATGATTTCCATGTTCTTGATGGAAAATACATTTGGATAATGTTTCGTAGTCTACTTTCAGGTCGTCCATGTAAACTTCCTGAGGGTCATAACTGGAGTAGAGTTCATCCGATGACACAAGCAGATATGATGTAGGAAGGGTGGGTGTACTGGGTCCCATCAATGCCAGTCCTTCACGTCCTCCTATCTTTGTAGCAAGCCTTTCATTCCTTGTAGCTTTAAGGACAGCTAACATTTCCAGTGGACTCTTTGGTCTTATGTATTCTCCGCAGAACTGTTTCATTGCACCGCTGTAAATTCCCTGTACAACATTTTCAAGCACTGCGCTTAGGTTAATGTAAAGGAAGTTCTCTTCAGAAACGCTTCCTCCCATTGGTCCACCGATAATAGTCGGGGGAATCGGTGCCAGTGGATATCTATGAGTAATGGCTACTTTTTCTTTTAATCTCCCAATTTCTAAAGGATTTATTACATTAAGTGATTTCAGGATATCTTCTTCGTCTATCTTGATGACTCTTTCTGTGCTTTTGCAGTATACGCCTACAGAATATAGTAGTTCTATACCTGCTTCAAATGTTGCATCTGCAAGTTCAAGATCAGTGGGTACAAAACTTTTTCCATCGTATTTTATACCATATTTTAAAGCAAGTTCTTCTGATTTTTTGAAGACATTTAGATCGTGCTGTTTCTCAGTTTTAATCTCGCCTTCAATTGCGCTTTTGAGGTACTTATACATGTTTTGCATGTCGACACCTGGTTAAGAGATATAAAGTAGTAAACTCTAGTTTTTTAAGTTATATTTTTTAAGTTTTAATATTCACCCTTATATTTATTTTGTTTTTGTTCTATATGTGATTTTGCTCTTTCAGGGAATTCTATTTTAAGTGGGGGATTTTCTCTCTCGTCCTTTCTCCCAGTGTCTTCATAATTTGTGTAGTACTTATATTTTTCTGTTAATTACAATCTATATTCAATAAGTATGTTTAAAAGATTTTCAAACAGAGTTTGTATTTGAGGCCGACCATTTAGTGAAAAAAAGTCTACTCTTTTCGATTGTTTTTTCTATTTTTCTTTTCTATATACAAAGGCATCTCTTCTTTTTTTCTTGCATATATTCTTTTCGAATGGTTTTTGTCTTTCTTTAATATATACTTTTCCATCCAAATGGCGCAAAATATATATACTTCACTGAACTTCTACTAATCATCACTATAAAAGAGGAGACGTCCGATGTCAAATTATACCCCAAAAGAAAGACTAGCTCGTATTCTTACAGGGCAAGCAGTAGACAGAATGGCAGCTATCTCTGTCACACAGACTGGTACCGTGGAACAAATGGAAGCATGTGGAGCATTCTGGCCAGAAGCAAATGAAGATCCTAAGCTTATGGCAAAGCTGGGTGAAGCAGGCCACATCGTTGTAGGTTTTGAAGCTGTGCGTGTGCCATTTGATATTACGGCTGAAGCAGAGTTCTTTGGTTGCAAGATCAAGGCGGGTACACGTGAACAACAGCCATCTGTGGTAGGGCATGTTGTGAAAAGCGTTGATGATATAGCCAAACTTGAAGGATATAGCCTGGATCATGGAAGGGTGGGTATCATCTGTGAAGCTATCAAGATCCTAGCTGACAAATATGGTAAGGACCTCCCCATCATTGGTAGTATGATAGGTCCTTTTTCCCTTGCACAGCATCTCAATGGTGATGACTGGTTCATCAACATTTTCACTGATGAGAACCTGGGTCTAAAACTCATGGAGTTCACCACAGCATTCAATATTGCATACGCAAAGAAAATGGTGGAGAACGGTGCTGATACTATGGTCGTTATTGACCCGACTGCAAGTTATCAACTCATTGGAGCCGAATTCTATGAAAAGTTCGTAGTTCCTTCTCATAAGAAGTTTGTAGATGCCATGAACGAATTGAACGTGCCCACTGTACTGCATATCTGCGGTGATACCACAGCGGGTCTTAAACTTATGGAATCCTGCGGTGTGAATGCCATCAGCATAGACCAGAACGTTGACCCGGCAACTGCTGTTAAGGCAGTTCAGAAAGCAATAATCGTGGGCAATCTCGATCCTGTAAATGTGCTATGGAACAAGACGCCTGAGTTTGTCAAAGAGAAGTCAAAGGAAGTTCTTGATGCCGGAGTTGCATTGCTTGCACCAGGATGTGGGATTGTTAGCAAGACTCCAACGGTGAACTTGCAGGCAATGGTGGAGATGGCAAAGGCACATAAGTATTGAAAAATGAGGCCATCATGCAAGGCTAAATATGTCCTTGCTTTTTTTTAAATTATATTCTTAACAAGTCTTGAAGTGTGAGTGTTTGATTTCCTCTTTACATAGTTGCGATATTGTATCATAAGTTGTTATAGATTCATTACTAGTAAACAATTCTTCAAGGAACCTTATAGGTCAGTCTCCTCTAAATAGTGAGACAAAAATAGTCTCCTTCAAGCCTTATTTCACGTGTATGGCATTCAAAGCACAGGCAACCGATCTTTGATGAAGGTGTGTGCTGATTTTTCCTGGCACAGAACATCATTCCATTTCCCGGATACGAAGGGCATTGTTTACAGAAGCATCCTTTGGAATGATGATACGAAGTACATATGCCAAATACCTGCCATATATTTCCCTGTTCCTGTCAGCAAGACCTGAAGTTTCCATAAACTATGACCTTTGAAAATGTTATCATGCAAAAGGGTCAACGTTTTATTTCTAATATTGAATGGTTCATTGTCTGTTCCGGGCAGATGGCAACACACCGTTTGCAACTTGTGCCTAAGCAATTCTGGCTGCTGATATTGGCAAACCTCTTTCCCTCTCTTTCAATGATAATTACTGCATCTTCTGGGCACTCTTTTTCGCACTTATGGCACAGGATACACTTTTCCACTGGTGCTTCAAGGGTGATACCTATATCTTTTACAATATCAATACCATCCCTGCCTACATCATCGATATCCCTGGAAACACGCTTTTCTATATGCACTTTTTCAAGGGCACGGGGAAATGGTTTTATCTTATATAGATTAAGCATCTGGTCATACATCTCTAAAGGCATACCCTGCTGCCAGTAAGATAATTCACAAACATATATGTCTTTGAAAGTCTCA
Organism: uncultured Methanomethylovorans sp.; assembly: GCF_963678545.1. Taxonomy (NCBI): domain Archaea; kingdom Methanobacteriati; phylum Methanobacteriota; class Methanomicrobia; order Methanosarcinales; family Methanosarcinaceae; genus Methanomethylovorans; species uncultured Methanomethylovorans sp. The sequence goes on along the minus strand of NZ_OY782870.1, from coordinate 2,095,889 downwards.
CTTGTAGCCATCATTAGGTGGTCAGCATGTATCTTCTTTGCCACAGAAATGACATCGCATAGCTTGATAACATCCACTGCCAGTTTTCTTGCCAGACCTATAGAAGTATTTCCAAATTGCACAATGTTATTTGAAAAGCCTGGTGCAGAACCTATGTGTCTCGCTTTTTCAGCATCTACATAAGTTCCAGTGGCTCCGGACATATAAACATATTTAAGATCAGAATATTCAATGCCTGCCTCCACCATTAACGTCATGTGAGCAGCTCTGATGGCGCCTATTGCCTTACCCACTTCCTCAACATCTTTGTCCGTGATAATGATCCCATCACCCAGCACTATTCTTCCCTGTGGGAGATGAGGTAGCTTTTTTGTCAAACCTTCCTTGATTGCCAGGGCAATTGTGGAAATAACTCCCGTTCCAGTAATTCCTTTAGCCTGTACGCCGGAAGATTCGATGGTTTCGCCGGAAACCGGATCTATAAGGTCTCCTTTTACCGCTTCCATCTCTTCATTGAGCACTGTAAGCCTCCAGTAGCAACCTTCAAGGTTAATGTCACTTATAGCTCCGGGACCTGCCAGCATACCGCAGTTGATACCCTGACCTTCGATTGCCGGACCAGCGGCAGCACTTGCAGTGATGATCTTATCTCCCACCTTTAGTGCCATTTCGGCATTTGTTCCATAATCTGTTACCAGGCAGGGTCCATCCTGATGTATGAAATCAGTCTCCAGCATCATAGCAAGTGCATCAGCACCAATCTCATGTTTTATTGCAGGGGGAATTACTATCTCGCAGTTTTCCATCTCATAGATACCTTTGAATATCTCATTTGCAGGAAAGACTCGAGCATCTCTTTTCACATTGTGCACACCCAGCTTTTTCTGTTTTGTCTCTCCGGCATATGCGAGGTCTAGGATCTCACTGTTCTGGAAAAGGGATAACTGTATAGGATTACCACAAACAGCTATTCTCTGGATGCTTAAGGGATCAACATTAAACCTTTCCAGCACTTTCTTCACAGTCTCTATCATCAAGCCATGAGCTACATCTTTACCAGTAGTGATGGCAAAATCCAGATGATCCATCACATTTCCTCCTGGAAGGGGATGGCCCATAGTCATCACAGTTTTGATAGTTTCCCTTGATCTGATATCTATCAGCTGGGATCTAAAACCGCTAGTTCCAAGGTCCAATGCAATTACGTACATGAGATTTCCTTCAAAATGTATTTCACATAATCGAATGCTATGGTTTGTTTTGAAGACACTATATTATATATTTTGTGCTTCAATAAACTGTGTATGAATACTTAGCTGGAAAAAATTAAAGAGAAGAAGCTAGTGAAATTTATTTTTAGACTCACCTAGGACATATACTACTAAATCAAGATAACGATTTTTTTAAAAAATAGTTGTATTTATATTTTACTTTCTCCGCTTCCAATTGGAGTATTATCTCTGTAAAATGGAAGAATATACATTTTAATAATATCAATTCAAAGGCAAGTTTCTCAATATTATCTTAATTTCATGTTCATTCCTATGAACATTCAATTTAAATCCATGTTCAGTAATTAAATACAATGGGATGTTTATATGAAATCTAATGATTTTATTTTTGTGGAAGGGGGGATACCTTCGATCCACATTACGCTACACCAGTTCGTAGATCACGATACTTGGAGTCTTTATCTTACTTTACATGCAAATGATATCCTTATTGGGACTGCTTCTGCCAAATTAGGTACTTCTAAATGTGATCAAGAAACAGTTGTTGCCGCAATGCAATATCTTAAAAATGAATATTTTAAGGTTATAGGTTCTCCTATGAGATATGAGAATGGAAAACTTGCATTTCTGGCACCTGACAATGGTATATTAATGGAGGACAGAGCATATCTGCACAGTGATGGACAAGAAAAAGTTAATTCTATGAATGTACCAGAAAAAATGCCGCAACAGCTACTTGCATAATTCTTGACGGGCTCCTTAGCGTTGCATATTAATAAGATAGCTCCAAATACTTTCCAAGGAGGTTTTTTTCTTGGTAGAAAAAGACGATCTTGACGATATGATAATGACCAAGCCAGGTCCCCGCGAGGCAAAAAAGATTGAACATGATATGCTGAATAGAGCTGCTTCTAATCCGGTGCGCCGTAAAATCATCAAGGAAATTGGGATTTACGGTGCTTCAAAAGAAGAACTTCTTAAAAACCTGGGCATGCAAGAGGCAGCCTTCAAATTTCAGGTTGACTACCTCCTACACCAGGAGCTTCTGATGGAAGATGATGGAAAATACCGTCTTACTGATAAAGGTATTGAAATACTGGAAATAAGCAAGTGAATTTTTCTATAAGGAAGTGGACTTATTAGTCTAAGCTATTCATCAGGTAAGTAGCTATTTATTTTATCGATAGCTCTTAACTTATCTCTAATGGCTTCAAAACTCCTTTTACAATCATTTAACCAAAACTCTGTTAATAAAGCCCGAGAATATCTAAAAAAGATATTGAATATATAGATTAAAACGGAACGCTCTCACATCTCAAGGCCATCAAGTGATCTTTTGAAATATGCCATTCGCATGTTTTCATCTATGTACTCAGAGAATTTGACTAGTTCCCAGCCGTCGATGCCTATCTTGTTGAGATCTTCTTTAGTCTGATCCCAGTCTCCAAATCTTACTGATCTGATCTCATATTCCCATGGTGTCATTTTCCCAACTCTGTTCTTTTTTCCAGTTCCTTTGATATTATTGTATAATTAGAGTAGGAAGCTGCACTATTTATAACTATCTAAAAAAGCAACTTGTGTTTAACTCAAGTAAATTTGATTTAGTGTGGGAAAAACTATATTTTTAGAGCATATCTTGGTTTAAAATATCGATACTCAATTTGATAATATATATAGCTATTAACACAACATTTATATGCTACAATACGCATATTTAAATTAAGTTGAGTTACAATCCCTTCAATGTAGTACCTCCTTCAAATGCACTTATGAAACCACATATGTAAATAGTTTTAATACCCAGTAAACTAAACAAAATCTGTTTTCAGTTGAATGGATTGTAACCCTCTTATTCTTTTTTAATCTGGATATTCTCATACATAAATAGTTAATAGCATAAGCTCTGCACTGAGCCCAGCAAATACTGGTATAGATAAATTATCATCTATGCCTGATAAAAAAGTTTCAGTCAATGTAGCAACGAAAGCCATAACAAAAGCTACAGGCAAATTCTTTAATATTACGCTACCAATAACGAGGTCTGTAAAGAACTCGGCAGCACTGCCCTCTAAAGACTTATTAGTGCCCTTGATATATGTTTTGCCTAAGGTTGTACCTACAAGAGAAGCTGCCATATCTCCAAAAGTAATCAAAAGTATTGAAGTAATTGCTACTTCTTTGCTATAAACTCCGATCGCAATAAGGGAACCAATGACAAAAAAAACATGTCCTCCAATACATACCCGTTCTTTATCTCTAAATAAAAAATCAAGGAATGGAATTTTGATACCTTTGCTAAGGCGGAAATGCTCAATTAATAAAATGAATGCAAGATATAAGCTGAGTATATTTAGTACTGTCTGCTTTCCCAAGTAAACATAGATTAGTACTATGATTAGAGATAAAAAATGGATGCTTTTACGCAAGAGTTCTTTGAAGAGAATAGATGTTGTCATATGTCATTAGAAAACGAAAAGGCAAATGAATAAATGAAGGACCATATGCCTAATCTTGTTATTGAACCTATTTTACTAGTCACTATTCTACATTATATGGGAAGTATGCATTTAATACATACTCATGTATCATTCTATGAGTATTAAAGAATGAACCATTTATAGCAATTGAATGTGTCATCATGCTAATAAATTGTTCTCTATTCCCATAGAACATAGGGATAATTATCTTTTCCAGTTTCTCGTATAAAGAAGCAGCATCAAGTGAATGATTACGGTTTTCTCCGTTCCCAATGACAGCTTCACCTATAGACCAACCTGTCAATCCTTCTATATTTCCTTCTATCCACCATCCATCCAGTATACTAAAATTGGGAACACCATTAAGAGCAGCTTTCATTCCGCTTGTTCCAGAGGCTTCCAGGGGAGGAACTGGTGTATTCAGCCAAACATCTACTCCAGCCGTTATCATTGCACCCATTGTCATGTTATAATCTTCAAGATATACTAGCTTTATATCACCGTTTAGAAATTGCTTAGCCTGTAAGATGTGTTGGATAATTTTCTTTGCTTCATAGTCCCTAGGATGCGCTTTGCCTGCATATATTATCTGAATCTTGCCAACTTGAGAAGATATCCTTTTTAATCTTTCCAAGTCCTGGAACAGTAAGTCAGCTCTTTTATATGTAGCAGCCCTTCGTGCAAAGCCTATTGTTAGCGTGTCCTCATCCATGTGAGTGCCTGTTTCAAGGTTAACAGAATCGATCAACTTCCTTTTAGCTTCCATATGAGCTTTCCATATCTCATCTTTTGGAATGCTCAGTGCATAGCGCAGGCTGAAATTATCTTGTTTCCAGATGGGAATATACTTATCGAAAAGCTTTTGGAAAGGTTCTGAAACCCAGGTACCAGCATGAACCCCATTAGTAATAGAATTAATAGAATAACCTGTAAAAGTAAGTCGCGTAGCTTCACCATGCTTTTTAGCTACTCCATTTACGTAGCGGCTCAGATTAAGCGCCAGACGTGTCATATTAAGAGACTTTCCTTCATGAAGAACACTTTCTAAAGCAAAGAAGTCTTCTCTTGATCCCAGTACTTTGCGCGCAAGCTCAATCGAAAATTTGTCATGGCCAGCTGCAACAAGAGTATGGGTAGTAAATACACATCTTCTTCTCACAGCTTTTCGATCATCTTCGATTAAATACCCTCTTCCATCCTTTTTTGCATGTTCGTCCAGTAGTTCAAGTGTCAGAAGTGCTGCATGTCCTTCGTTCATATGAAAGCTCTGGATTTTTTGATACCCAAGGGAACGGAGCATTCTAATACCTCCAATACCAAGGATAACTTCCTGACAGAGTCTGTAATGCTCATCTCCGCCATAGAGATGATGTGTTAAAGTTCTATCCCATTCATTGTTCTCAGGTACATCTGCGTCAAGGAAATAGATAGGTACTGTATAACCACCAACACCTTTTACTTCATGTTTCCAGGCTCTTAAATGGATTGTTCTTCCTTCCAGCATAACAACAGTTCTTTGTGGCATTTCCTCTAATAGACTTTCAACATCCCATGCAGCTGGTTCTTCCCGTTGCCATCCATCTGCCTCGATTCTTTGACGGAAATATCCCTTACGATATAGAAGAGTTATCGCAACCATTGGAACTTTGAGATCAGCTGATGAGCGAATCGTATCACCAGCCAATATCCCTAAACCGCCGCTGTAAGTGTGGATTTTCTCATCAATTCCTATCTCCATAGAGAAATAGGCTATTGATTTTTGTTGTTTTGCTGATTGCTGCATATTATCCTCATTATTGAATCATTATTATTATAAAAGGTTCTAGACATTGAACACAAACATATTGTTAAACATATCGATAGTAATGTTAATTTTTCATTTTTTTTGCCAAATGTTGAAATATAAGATCGAGTCTTTATTAGAAAATATATGATAATAAAAAGGTATTCATGTTTTATATTTATTGAGTATGGACTTACCTTCTTTTTTTTATGAGTACCTGCAGGTATTTTAGTCCCATATTATTTCATAGGGCAATTAACACCCTGCTATATGTATATAGTATTGTTTTATATAACTCTACTTATATATAGGTCTAATCGGAGAGTCAAGATTAGTAATTCATTGGTTACCTTCATGAGGTTAAAGAAAATGAACGATGCGGAAAAAACAAAAGAGGAGCTTCTAAAGGAAGTGGGGGAATTAAGAGCACGTCTTATTGAGCTTGAATCCAATTCGTTTAAAAAGCAAAACATAAAAAAAATTAATGGAAGTGCAATACTTCTGAGTGAGCTTGCTAAAACAAATGAACAACTTCTTTCAATCTTGGAAGCCTTTGACAATCCAGTTTCTGTTTGTGACCCATTGAATTATGAAATATTATTTGTTAACTCGCCGCTGAAAAAAAAATATGGAACAGAAATAGTGGGGAAAAAATGTCATTCTGTATTTCAAAAATTTAGCCAACCATGCTCTTTTTGCACTAATAGCCGAATTTTTGGAGACAATCTGGGCCAAACATATGTCAGGGAATTACAAAATTGTGTTGATAATCGATGGTATCGTTGCACAGATAAAGCTATAAAGTGGCCAGATGGAAAGATGGTAAGATTTGAAATCTCTACTGATATCCATGAACAGAAAATGTCGGAACAAGTGCTGCAGGAAAGTGAGAAAAAGTATCGTGCCTATATTAATAACTCTCCTCAACTTATTTTTGTGGCAGATAGTTCTGGCAGGTACATTGATGTAAATCCATCAGCATGCGCGATAACCGGATACTCTAAAGATGAATTGTTGAATATGCATCGACTAGAGCTATATGCTCCTGAATCTAAAGAAGATGCTATTAACTCATTTAAAAATTTTCTTAATACAGGCAGATCAACTGGAGAATTCTGCTTTCTTAAAAAAGATAGAAGTAAATTTTATATGACAGTTGAAACTGTGAAATTATCTGAAGAACAGATCATTTGTTTCTGCACAGATATCACTGAACGCAAAAATAATGAAGACGAATTATTGAAAGCTAAAATTGCCGCTGAGAACTCCAATCGTACAAAAAGCGAATTTCTTGCTACCATGAGCCATGAATTAAGAACGCCACTTAACTCGATCATAGGTTTCTCAGAAGTACTTTCGGAGGGATATTTTGGTCAGATCAACGAAAAACAGGCAAAATATATCAAAAATATATCCAATAGTGGAAAACATCTCTTGACATTAATTAATGCAATTTTAGATATAGCGAAAGTTGAATCTGGAAAAATGCAACTGTATAAAGAGAAAATATATTTAAAAGATATTGTGGATGAAATGATCTCTGCTATGCAGTATCTTGCAGCAAGTAAAGAGGTAATACTGAAACTTCAGCCAGATTCGCAATTCGGAGCAGTACAAGCTGATAAAGCAAAACTTAGGCAAATATTGTATAATCTAATTGGTAATGCTATTAAATTTACGGAGAGTGGTGGTTCAGTAACCATTGAAACAAGAGAAGACTATAAAATGGCCTATATATCTGTAAAAGATACTGGTATTGGAATACCTGCTAATGATCTTGACAAACTTTTCAAACCATTCACTCAGCTCGATTCGTTCTGTTCAAGACAGTATGAAGGCACAGGCCTTGGGCTTGCCTTGACAAAAGAACTTGCTGAATTGCACGGGGGATCTATCCATGTGGAAAGTGAACCTGGAAAAGGTAGTACTTTTACTCTAGCATTGCCTATTCAAGATAATACTACATCACCATATTCGGCTACAGACAAAAATGTAAAAGTTCATCAGCAGTCTAATTTGCTCTGCTCAAAAGCATAAATTATATATAAAAGAGATGGAAGATTATGTCTTCTGCCATCCCATATCTTTCATTGCCTGCACAGCATCTGGCAGAACCTGCAGATTATAGGAGCATTGTTCAGCGTTGCCATCAACTGTTATATCCGTCACCTCAATGCCGTAAACATTACTATAATATGCAACAATAAGTTCGGATTCTGTTGGTTCTTTGAAGAACTGAATATTTCCTTCACCATACCATTTTGCCCAGGGTGTCTCATTGCAGAGTATATTTTTATATTCCAGCGTTGTACGCTCGCTTTCTATCATCTGCTGGTTCATTTCATCCCAGACGTCATCAATTATAGCTGATGTGACTAATCCCTGATACATATTGATATTCAAGGTGTGATTGGTTATGGCCTCAGCTGTCATTTGATCTGAACGGTTTCCATAACCTGCATGACTACTCATGAAACTATAAGTAAGACTATGCTGTTCAGGGAAAGATTCCATGGTAACATGGTTTATCAAAGTCAGGTTGGAACCATCATACTTATAGGTAGGTGCATTTTTGATCCAATCTTCTGCAATGGTCTCTGCCTCTGTGCCAGATATAGTAAGGGCATACTGTTTCAGGTCAACCAATGCCTGATCTATATTCTGCAGACCCTTTGGCATATATTCCTGCGAATATGGTTCCACTTTAACAGTCTTGTTGAGATCTGTCTGCTGCAGGCTAATCTCCAGAGTACCGACATCTGTAACTACTGGTTGGCCTTCTTGAGGTGCATACGTGTCATTCATTTCCAGAAAATCACTATCACTAAAAAGTTGCAGTAGATTTGAACGAGTACTTGCGTTTAATGGTTTGATGAACCTTTGCGTTAACTCATGGCTCGGGCCATAATAACTAAGAACTACAGAGGTATCATTTATCACAAGTTCCTGAAAGGCCATATTAGTCATCACAAATCCGCCGTAGGTAAGATGAGTAATTGTAGTAGTCTCTTCGGAAATATTTGGTGTTTCTATTGGCTTTTCAGTGCAGCCTGCAACTATCAGGCTAAGTGCCAGGATTAGTAGTAGTAAAACTTTATTCATGCAATTTCCTCATTAATCTTCATTCTTTGTACTTTATTACTCTAAAATTTCAATTATTTGAAGATTGCTTATATAAGATGAAATTTCAATTAACTCAATTCTGCAAGGAATCCATGAGTTCATAGAAGTACTTTGCATCATGTGTCAGATACAGCTTATACCACGCTTCAAGTGTTTGAAGAGAAAATACATCTAGCTTCTTCAGTACCTCGCGAGTAAATTCAAGAGGAGCAATTCCTGAGGCAGTGATGAGCTTCCCATCTGTAACTGCGGGTTCCTGAAGATAGAATGCTTCACCGGTATAATTTGGGGAAACTGTTTTCACATAACCAAGATCATTGCTTGTATGATTGCGATTATCTAACAAACCAGCCCGAGCCAAACTTATTGTTGCACCGCAAATCGCAGCAACGAATACGTTGGCAACAAGAAATTCTTTTACTTTTTCCATTATTGGGTTGTCGATCGGTTCAAGCCATGTATCGCCGCCAGGCAAGATCAAAATACCGGCATTATCAGCAGTGCAGGCTTCAACTGTAATATCCGGTATTATATGCACGCCACCCATGGTAACTATAGGATCCATCGTCAAACCGACGGTTTTTAGTGCATATCTTGTCATCCCTTTCTTAAAATAACGTCCTGAATGCAATTCAGCAGTTAGGTAGCCAATCTCCCAGTCAGCCATAGTATCAAACACATACAAGTAAGCGATTTTATTCATTATTGATTCCTCTTCTTAATGGTCGATCACTCATATTTCACACGATACATAAGCCAGAGATGATCATTTTCCATAACCTCGTGTTTTACCATTTCAAGCTTCATTCCTCCAGTTGGAGAATGCAGTTTGCTAAATAAATTGACAGAAATGTTCCCGACAATAACCGGAGATATTACCAGGCTTATTTCATCTATCAGTCCCTGTTCAAGAAGTTGGCAATTGAGAGTCACACCAGCATCTGTAGTTATTGTTTTGATCCCATACCTTTGAAATACCAGTTCAAGGGCTTTGTTCAGGTCTACGTGGTTATGTCCCACGAAGAAATGATCATAATTTCTTTCTTCAAGGTATTTGATGTATGATTTCGGCGTGCTTTCTGAAAGTAGTATTATAATGTCCCTGCAGTGTTCGTATCTTCTCAATATATGCAGCATTCCTTTTAGCGCGCCCTTTGAGTCTGGTATTACCCAAGGTACGCAGTATTGAGATTTATCAAGGGGCTTTGAATAGTCTGAAGCTTCTTCTTTTGGAGGCTTAGGATAGAACATTTCTATACCTGTTTTGGCGGTGTTGGAACCTACCAATACCATATCTGCATTGAAACCGGCACTGATCTGATAGAATAGTCCTAAGTTAGGTTCGAAATGCAGAATTGAGCCGTCAAGGCTGATAGCGTTGTGCATTATAACTTTTATTCCTTCCAACAAATTATCCCTCACAATTCTTGAATCCACAAACAATGTACGTATTCTATTCAGATTACATGTTGGCATCTGTAAATATGCTTATCTGTTCATCTGTCAACCTTTTTATAGTGAAAGTCCCTTCACTTGAAGAAAGCAAAGTACTTTAACTAAGGATACGGGAAAAATGAGTGCGCCAGCAATTGAAAAAAAATGCAGAATACCAGAGATACTGGCTCCTGCCGGTGATATAGAAGCATTGAAGGCAGCTATCAAAGGAGGAGCCGATGCTATATATCTGGGTGTTGGTGAGTTCAACGCACGCCAGGGTGCTACTAACTTTACCTTGGAGAACCTCGAAGAAAGTATAGATCTTGCTCATTCTTATAATGTTTTGGTATTTCTGGCACTGAATATCCCTGTCAAGGAACACGAGCTTCCATTGGTGTTTGAGATTGTTGATCGTTCCTATGTCATGGGTATAGATGCAGTAATCATTGAGGATCTGGGACTTGTAGATATACTTCACCACAGATATCCGGACCTTCCTTTGCATATTAGTACACAGGTCACTGTGCACAACACTGCTGGAGTACACTTCTTGGAACAAATGGGCGTTTCCCGTGTCATTCTTTCCCGTGAGCTTACAACAAATGAGCTAAAGCATATTATAGAAAATACTGATCTAAGTGCTGAGATATTTGTACATGGTGCTTTATGCTATTCTTATTCAGGCAGATGCCTTTTTAGTAGTTTTATCACCGATCGCAGTGCAAACAGAGGCGCATGCGCTCAGCCCTGTCGCAGGCGTTACAGAGTATTTGTCGATGGTAGGGATGTCAGTAATCTGATAGGTGGGTTATATCCTATCAGCTGTGCTGAGCTGTGTACTCTTGGTGGAATCAAGGAAATATTAAATACCGGTGTGGAGAGCCTTAAGATCGAAGGCAGGATGAAAAAGCCTGAATATGTTACAGCCAGTTCCAGGGCTTATAAGACCGCTGTGGAAAAGGTATGTGCCAGCGGGAAAAACCTTGAAGAAACTGAACTCCTTGCCATGAAGAAAGAACTTGCTAAGTTGTTTTACCGGGGTTTCACTGATGGTTTTGTGCTTGGGGCAGATGATGTAACACATGCCAAATACAGCTCTAATTACGGTGTTCTTCTTGGTAAAGTAAAAGAAATCAGATATGGAGAACACATTGCCGGTATCAAAATGCTTCTGGAAGACAATGTGCATGTTAACGATGGTGTGAGTATCAATACCAATACTAAAATGCTTGGCTCGAAGGTCAATGCTATTGAGCTCCTTAACCGTAACAAGGTTGAAAGAGCGGAAAAAGGCACTACTGTCATATTGCAGATTAGTTCCAAAACAGCAAAAGCTGTGAGAACTGGCGATGAGGTGTACCTTTCCACAGATATTGAGCTATTGGATGATCTGCAGAAGCTGGAAATGATCAAACTTCCGGTGGTTATCCACGTAAGAGCTTTTAAGGACCAGCCACTTTCACTAAAGGTTACTGAGAATAGGTGTACTGTTGAATATATCGATGAATACCTGATACAAGAAGCCAAAAGTGCACCCACAACACAAGATCAAATCAGAAAGGCCATAGATAAACTGGGTGATACTCCATATTATGCTGGCTCTATAGTAATAGAAGCCGATAATGGAATATTCATACCCGTCGGCGTACTTACCTCAGCCAGACGCAGTGCACTGGAAAAACTTAGACATAATGTGCTGCAAAGTTCCAAACGAACATCTACCTTTTCTCAGATATCCGATACAAGTTCCTGTACCTATAATCTCTCTACTGAATCCAGTGAACAAAAAAATGAAAAAAAACTACTAAGTGTGGAAGTATGTGATGTTGGATCTTTGTTCCTGGCTGCGAGAAATGGTGCTGACATAGTATACTTACCAATTGATTGTTTTGAGGAGCTATTTCAGGAAAATAATTCTGAAGCTCTGCAGGAGATCAAAACAAAAGGTGTTGAAGTAGTGTTCATTACACCTCAGATTACCCATGACCATGAAATGGAAGTTCTCAAGCCTCTTTTTACAGCAGTAAAGAACGTTGGCTATAAGCTCGCCTGCTCAAATCTTGGAACTGTTCAACTTGCTATGGAACTCAATATGCCTTTTACAGCTCAGAAAGAGTTCAATATATTTAATTCACATACTGTTTCCTGTTTCTATACTTGCGGAGCCTATCGTGTTACTCTTTCCAGTGAACTCAATCTTGAAGAGATTGAGAATGTTTGCAAGGCATTGGAAACCTGTAAGTATCCCGGCCAATTAGAGATCTTGGTACATGGCAGAGAACTTATGCTCATTACCAATAATGATCTGCTCGGGCCGGCAGCAGCTAGGAAATTGCTTGGAGAGGATAGTGAAGCATATCTGGAAGATCAGCAAGGTAATGAATTCCCAGTCAAAAGAATAGGCAATAGGACTCTTATATATGATTCAAATGTGTTGAACATGGTAGAACATGTGGGCCAACTCCTTTCTTCGGGTGTGCATGTTTTGAGGTTGGACCTGTCCTTGTACAAGGGTAAAGCTATAAGGGACATCACCAGAAACTACAGGCTGGCGTTGGATAAGAAAAGAGTAAAACCAATATTTTACAAAGGCGAGATGGTCTCATCAGGACATTTCTTTAAGGGAGTATAATCACTGATTGCAATCGACTTATGTCTTTTTTGTGATGGGCATCTCAAATGCAAAGCTCGATCCTTTTGCGATCTCACTTTCCACCCACACTCTGCCTCCGTGCATTTCAACAAATTTTTTTACCAGCACAAGGCCAAGACCAGTTCCCTGATATTTGCGACTGTATGTTGAATCCAATTGTGTGAAAGCAGAGAATAACTTTTTCTGATCCTCGGCACTTATGCCTATGCCTGTATCTCTTACTTCCATATGTAACATATTAGATCTTGCAGATGCTATAATATGTACTGATCCATGTTCAGGTGTGAATTTAATAGCATTACTTACAAGATTATACATAATTTGCTTCAATTTCAATTTGTCTGCATAGATCTCAGTAAGATTAGCTTCTATTTCAAAATTCAGTGTAATGGACTTTGAAATGGCAAAATTGGATAACGTATTCTTGATATCTGTATAAACTTCATTTATAGAACAATTCTCATAAGAAATTTGCATTTTTCCTGCATCTACTTTTGACAGATCAAGTATATCATTGATAAGAGTAAGAAGGTGGCGACCACTAGTAGATATATTTCTTAGATATTTGATTTGTTTTTCATTGAGGTCCCCTGTAGTCTTTTCAAGCAACATATCTGAAAAACCGATAATAGAGTTAAGAGGTGTACGTAATTCATGGCTCATGTTGGCAAGGAATTCACTCTTGGTACGGTTAGCTGATTCAGCAGTTATTCTTGCATCGACCAGGGCCTCCTCAGTCTTCTTTCTGTATGTAATATCCCGAATAATCCCCGCAGCATTCCAGGTTCCATCTTTCAGTACGAAAGAGGATAGTGATAATTCTACTGGGAATTCCTCGCCTGTTTTTTTCTTGGCTTTAAGAGATATAGTTTGTCCGAGAGCTGTTCCTTTGCCTTCAGCCACAAATCCTGCAAAGCCCTGTTTATAGCCATCTTTGTATTCGTCAGGAGCTATCAGGCTGTGGAGGTCTTTACCCAAAACCTCTTCTTTAGTATAATCAAACATCTTCTCAGCAGCACGATTCCAGAATGTGACCAGACCCTTGTTATCGATCATTATGATCGCATCCTGAGCAGATGTACTTATCTTAGCGAATTTATCTTCACTTTCTATCAATGATTGTTCTGCCTTTTGTCTGTTTGCCAGTTCCTTTTTATAATTTCTATTTACTGAATCAATATATGTAGTCGTTAATCCCATCACAAACAAAAGCATAAGTATCAAAGCAAAAAAATACCAATATCTCGTTATGATATCAGTAAGAGACATTTTTCCAATATCTCTATATGATCCGATTCTCAGATCCATCAGAAGTTCGCGTACATGATTATAATTCTGGGGAACAGTCCATCCTTCATCTTCAGCAGGCATCTTCAGAAGTGCAATTGCAACTTCTTCTACAACTTCGTCAGGTACGTTATTGGTTCTTGCAAATACCCATTCAGGATAAAGCCTTGAACTGAGAAGAAACGGAAAACCTTCCACATGTTGCTGGTTAAGCACTTTAAAATCTTCTAGGTTGATCAAACCTTTCGCAGCCATTTCTTCGAGAGTTCCTGTTTTAATAGCTCCTCCATCCACTTTTCCATCTTTTACGGCAAATACAACTGCAGCACTATTTTCACCAAAAGAAACTGTTTTAAATGGACTCTTTTTTAAAAGATCTTCATGCATTCCATGGATTGGCAAGGGGGGTGGAGGAGGTGTATCTGGATTTTGACTGGTATTACTCCCTCTTTCTATTTGTTGCAGTTCATGCAATGTGATCAAATAACTTGCAAAAGAAGCATTGTCTACATACATAAAAGAATGATCTTTTAAATCTTCAAGGGAATTAATGTCGGTTCTGTTAACCTGAGTTATAAAAACAGTACCATACGTTGTATAATATTTATCTTTCCACTTATGTTTATGACTCGCAATTGCTGCTACACCATATTTGTTTTCAGCTTCTACGTACATCCAAGGGTTGCAGATGAAAAAATCAATCTCATTTGCTTCGATTTTACTGAAGTTATTAAATTGCATTGGAACGAGTTTAAATATATGGGTGTCGCTTTCAGAGTTAAGATAATTGATCGTATCAGTCCAATTATCCATTGTATGGATACCATCTGATCCAACCATTACACCAATATTAACAATATTCTCTTCACAGCTTGCAAGAGAAGAAAACAAAAGTATTAAAAGAAGAATAAGGCTACTTCCTTTGACAAAAGCATTAAGGAAGTTTCCGCCCGTAAGCATAGGTATCACTTAGTCTTCTAAAGTAACTTCTCCCAGATGGGACCTAACAGTATCTCTGAAATAATGGATGTCAATTGGCTTTGAAATATACCCGCTACATCCTGCTTCGATAAAACGTTCTTCATCTCCCCGCATTGAGTGAGCTGTCAGAGCTACTACAGGTATATCCTGTGTCTGAGGATTTGACTTTAGTCTCAAAAGTACCTCCATTCCATCCATCTTTGGAAGCTGGATGTCTAACAGTATTAGGTCAATCCTCTTCTCCTTGACCTTTTCCAGGGCTTCGAAACCATCGATTGCTTGGATTACAAGGTAACCAAAGGATTCTAACAAGTCAACGGTTAATTCCATATTTACCGGATTGTCCTCTACAACCAGTATTTTTTTCATCTCATTCACATCTTTTTGTTTTTTACGGCCGGTATTGTGCCGTGTATAAATTTTCGTGATTATATAGAATACAATTATTTCAAATCACATATTATATGGTAAATAGTATTTTTATACTATATAAATATACTTGAACCATCTATTTTCAATGCTAAACAGTTTTAATTTACTTCGCGTCTTTCATGTTGTCGAGTGCACTGGAAAAGCATTTTTCGATAAGAGATAAGTTAGCATCCATTTCAATTATTTCAAAATCGAAAGTTTTGGCAAACTCTTCTACCATACTGTCAAATCTTTGTTCATACTTGAGGCCAGTGTTTAGCTTTGCTACTTTCTTGTAACCCGCATAGTCAAAAACGTACTTTGCCATTTTGGTATTATCAGGATCATTAGTAATTCCGGCAGATCTGATCATCTCTTTCCAATTAGCTGCCCACATGGGAGTCATGAAGAATGTGCCTACTCCTTTGAAACTTTTCAATTTGGCAAGGTAAGCAGCTCTGCCCCCAAGAACTGCACCAATGCAATCGTCTACAATCTCCCCATTTTCCTCCTTTAGAATATATACTGGGCAGGAACATTTGCTCATTTCGTTTTCGACTTTGCCCAAGACATTGCCACATAAACCATAGAACAATAGCACAGCCTGCGAGTATATGCTCATTTGTTCTATTTTTCCGTAAACTGTCCTTCTGAGGTTTTCAGGTAATGCATGTAATGCAAGTTCAAGCATGTGTATTATCACTATAGTGCTATCTGCAGGAGTATCAGCGATGGCCTCTTGTATTTTTTCTAGGGATGAGAACTCGTAGTAATATCCACATTGATCTAATTTTCCGGCAACGCTTGCACTATTCTCATCATCGATTATGATCAGTTTAGCAATGCTTCCGTATTTTTCTATCATGAAGACTATCTCGTCCTCAAACATCCTGCAGGCAATGATACTAAGAACAAACATATGACTCACTTTTAAATCCTTGAAGAGTATGGGATACTGCCTTATATAAAGGGCATCCAATTTTTGGCAGTGTAGAACTGCCACTTTATATTTTATTTTCAACTAAATCCTATAAAGAATAGATCCTGTCAGTAAACAGAATATTTAGAGAAATACATAAATTCAGGTGTATCACTATTGAATAAGTGATCGATCCAGTAAAAGATAAAGATATATTGGACATTGCAAGTCTCCGGTTACACAACCAGCAGATAACAGGCACACTTTATCATACTCCTGCTGACTTGGTAAAGCATCTCGCAGCACTGCAGGCACAGGATTATGCCGGTGTCAAATGGTCTGTTGGGTTGAGATTGACCGAATCTACAAAAGTGGATTTTGATAAAGCGATTGCTGATAAAACAATTGTGCGTACCTGGCTTATGCGTGGCACGTTGCACTTGGTGGCAGCTGAAGACATTTACTGGATGCTGGAATTAGTAGCGCCACGTATTATTGCAGGCAGTGCTACACGCCATCAACGGCTGGGTCTTGATAATGAAATCTTTGCACACTGCAAGGATATATTCATCCATGCACTAAGTGGCGGTAAGCAGTTAACAAGAGATGAAATGTATAAATTGCTTGAGGACCAAAATATTTCTACAGTTGGGCAACGTGGATATCATATTCTCTGGTGGTCGGTTCTTGAGGGATTGATCTGTGTTGGTCCGGAAGATGGCAAGCAGCAAACATTCGTGTTGCTTGAAGACTGGATACCTAAGAACACTATCTTAAAGCGTGATGAAGCTCTTGCGGAACTCGCCAGGAGATATTTTACCAGCCGCGGACCGGCTACATTGCAGGATTTTGTGTGGTGGTCGGGACTTAAGATCACAGATGCAAGATTTGGCCTTAAAGCAGTTGCATCGCAACTGGAACAAATAACAATTGATAATCGAACCTATTGGATGCCGCCAAACGCGCCGCAAATATCCATAAAAGTGCAGAAAATGTATCTTCTGCCTGGTTTTGATGAGTATATGCTGGGATATAAAGATAGAAGTGCTGTGCTTAATGCTCAATATTCCCAGCAGATAGTTCCTGGCAATAATGGCATGTTCAGTTCTACAATTGTTAAGGATGGACAGATAGTTGGAACATGGCGACGTAGTTTCAAAAACGATCATATCATTATTACTCCACAACCTTTCATTGAATTCAAAGGCTCAGAAAGGAAATTATTTTCTGTAGCATCCAATCAATACGGTCAGTTTCTTGAAATGAGCGTGTCAATAAATGACGTGGAATGATTGCTATTCAGATATCGATATTGATGTTTTCTCATTTCTTGCTATCTATGTTTTGATCTCGTTCTTCATTTTTAAATAACAGTCTTCAAAGATCTTCTGATTACCATTATCGAATTCTAATATTTCAAAATCGAATATTTCAGCAAACTCCTTTATAGCATCATCAAAGTTCTCAGTATATGTAAGACCCGTGTTGATCTTTGCAACCCGTTTGTATCCTACCATCTCATGGGTCTTTTTCATCATTTTCAGTGCTTTATCAGGATCTCCATGTAGCCTGCTGTTTATATCAAGTAGCTCTCTCCAGCCTTTACTATACATAGGTGTAAAGAGATACGTGCCAGCATCGCTTACATTTTTGAGTATCTTCAGGTAGTTCTCAGTTCCTCCTACAGTGGCTCCAATGCAGTCATCTACAATCCTCTCCTTGTTATCTTTAAGGATATGCACAGGGCATGAGAGCGAATTTGCAGCAAAGTCTTTTTCGATATTCCCAAGTACATTTCCGCATAGACCATAGAAAAGTAATATTCCTGATGAGTAAGGAGCAAGGACATCTACTGTTTCATATATTTTCGTTTTCAGCTCTTTTGGATTCCTGTGAAGGCCAAGCTCCATCAGGTAGATCAGAACTGTATATCTATTAGGAGTATTTTCTACTTCAACAACAGGAATATTTTCTAGGGGAAGCGTTGAATAATGGATGTTTGCTTTATCGAGCTTTTCTACGAACTCTCCTGTGTTATCATTGTCAGCAACAATTATCTCTTCGATCTCAGTGTCGTTTTCAAGGATCCATATAATCTCATCCTGCATGATCTTGCATGAAATGATAGCCATAGTGGGCATCAAATTCCTCCAATTATATTTTTGGTTTATGTATACGTTTAGTAAGTTGCATATCTAAAAGGTTAATTCTTCCATCCAAGGTTGGATTTTATAACTAAGATCGATCTTTCAAGTGTTTTTCTTAGCTTTATGCTAGCCAATTGCCTGGCACCCAGTAAAGTTTCAACTATTGCTTCCGCACGCATATCGGCAGGCTCAGAAAAGTCAAATTCATTACTTTCCATACCAATTCTCAAAACTCCTGAAAGCCATGCCAGAACATTGTCCAGTAACAACAAATGCTGTTCTTTTACCTTTTTAGGTAGTTCTTCAAAATTAAGTATAAGGGAGCCAATCGGGCAAATGTTGCGTCCTTCATCAAATTCTCTTAACATAAAATCAAAGAAGTATTGTAGTTGTTCACGGGCTGAACAGCCCGATTGAGCCATTTTGGCAATATCCTTAGTAAATTGTTGTCTTATCCTTTCAAATATGGTTGCAACAAGGTCTTCCTTTTGAGGATAATAGTGATGAATGGCAGCATTCTTTATACCAAGTTTTTGAGAAATATCCCTGTAGCTAAACCCGTTATAGCCTCTACATTGCAGAAAAGTCCTTCCGTAACTCAATATCTGTTGATTGGTATTGTTTATCTCTTCCATAACGACACACTTACTTACTAGTAAGTAAGTAGCTGTTTTACATATAAGTACCATTTGCTTTATGGTGGGATTTAGGCTTATCACCTAGAAACAGCAAAGATAAAACCAATTTTTACGAAATATCAATTATAGCTCTATGGCATATTACAAAAAAATAAAAAATGATGAGTTCTTAGAAACAAATCATGTAACTCTCACTTTATTTTCTTTACCGGGATCTGTACCTCTGTGAGCAATTCTTCCTCAAGCACTTCTTCAGGATCGTTAATGTACAAGCTACGTGATTCACCTGCAATTTCCAGATCTTGTTCAGCCATATATTCAAACAACCTTGAATAACCCACTTCTACGCCATCATAAGGACCTTTATAAATAGTAGAAACCACCTGCACAGCAGGAAGTATTCTTTCCTTAATAGCAGGATCGTCAATATTCACTCTACCTGTAAAGGGAAGAACTGTTTCTATGTCAGCCTCGTTTTCTTTGTATTCTTCATCATGGCAGATGAACATTAATGGTCCAGTGATCTTTGCATTACTGCGCTGAAAAACCGGTGAACTCACAAATCCAAAAAGTTCGGCAGCATGTTTTCCTATTGTCTCTCCATAACTTCCCGTTTCTCGCTTGCTCAGTACTCTCAATTCAGGTATATCCTTTATCTGTGGCTCAGTTACACTCATTCTAAGCAACTCCATTGCACTGTCTGGTTTGAGCAATACCTGTTCTATTTTCTCAAGTCGAAGGATATCCGATCTGACCTCAATAGATCGATTTCTCATCATCTCAGAGATTATGTCTTTTTTCCCTTCTTCTTCTGCATCCAGTAATGTAGCGATCTCATCCAGTCCAAATCCCAGCCAGCAGAGAGTTTTTATCTTTATACCTTTCTCTATCTGCGGGAAAGTATAGTACCGGTATCCGGTAAACTGATCTTTCGCTTCTGGAACAAGCAGACCTTTGCTATCATATAAACGCAAAGCTTTACTTGTAAGATGTGTCATCAGGGAGAACCTGCCGATAGGTATCTTATCGCTTGTCATCTTGCTCAACCCCTAATACAGTTCAAGATGTGATAAAGGGTCGTTATTTGCCACGGGGCAGACTTTTTATCTTTACTTTTGCCCTCATTACTTTCACTTTTCTGATAGTATTCACCTCCTCTTTTATTGTCTCTTTCTTTTCTGAAGAGCTTTTATAAGCTCGATAAGTTTCTCTTTAGTGAACGTGCCTTTCTGAATGATAGAGGATACATTCTTACTCAATGAGCTCATGTCAACTGAATCTAGGTCTTTTGCAGTGCATATTATAATAGGAATATCAATAGTTTCAGGCTTAGATTTCAGTACTTCTATTACATCAAAACCATTTGTATCAGGCATCATTAGGTCAAGGATTATAAGATCTGGTAGTTTTTCCAGTGCAACATCTATGGCCCCTTTACCTCCATAAGCTGTCAGTACATTGATTCCTTCATCAGCTAGCATCGCAACTATTAGTTCCACTGCATTTATCTCGTCATCAACAACAAGGACACTGAGAGGGGATTTTACCATTTTTTCTTTGTTTCTTTCAAGCGCAGCAAGCAATGCCTCTTTTTGAATGGGTTTTACAAAATGGTCTGCAGCACCCCAAACTATCCCAAGTTCATGTTCTTCCAGCATGGTTGTAATAATCACTGGAATTTTCTTTGTATTATCATTCTCTTTAAGGTCTTTTAGCACATCCCAGCCATTCATCTCTGGCATCATGATATCCAGGGTGATGGCAAAAGGTTTCATCTTCTCAGCCAGTTTAAGAGCTTCTTTTCCATTCTTTGCAGATGCTACACGGTATCCTTCACTTTTCAGAGTTACTTCAAGTAGTTCTCTGGAAGAATCATCGTCCTCTACTACAAGTATGAGTGGCTCCTGAACCTTTGAAGGAAGAGATTCGATCATTTGTGAAACAGATTTCCTTGATTCGGGTATCTGCACTGCACTTTTAGTTGATACTTGAGCAGGAAGGTGGTCTATATTTGTAGTTCCATTTTCGTTTAAGTCAGGTTTCAAGGGCATTTCGAAAATAAAAGTTGTACCTGTTCCCAGTTCACTTTCAACCCAGATCTTTCCTTTATGCATTTCCACGAATCTTTTTACGAGGGAAAGACCAAGCCCAGTTCCTTCGTATCTACGGGTAGTAGTAGAATCAATTTGTTTGAAGGGTTGGAATAACTTGCTTTGATTATCTTTGGATATTCCAATACCTGTATCTTTCACGCTGAATTGCGCTTTATTCTGGACTTTGGTTGCAGAAATAGTAACCTTTCCACCCAGAGGAGTAAACTTGATGGCATTACTTGCAAGATTGAATAGTATCTGTTTGAACTTTAATCTGTCTGCATATATCTGTTCAAGGCTTTCATCCTTAGTCAATTCAAATTTAATCTCTTTTTTATCTGCAAGAGGAGATACTAATTGTTTTACTTCATCAATAACAGCATATACATCAAATAGCTCATAGTTCAACTCCATTTTACCTGCTTCTATCTTGGATATGTCAAGTATATTGTTTATCAGAGATAGCAGATGCTTTCCACTTATGGATATGTTACCCATAAATTTTTTTTGCATATCTTGCATTTCTCCGACACCACCATCTAGCATCAGGTCAGAAAAACCTATGATAGAATTAAGGGGTGTACGCAGTTCATGGCTCATAGTTGCAAGGAATTCGCTCTTGGCACGATTTGCCATCTCCGCAGTAACCTTTGCATCTATAAGAGCTTCTTCAGCTTTCTTTCTTTCAGTGATATCACGGATTATAGCTACATAGTTCCATGATCCATTCTTGAGTTTAAATTCAGAAAGTGATACCTCCGCAGGGAATTCAGTTCCACTCTTCTTCCTGCTATTAACGGACAATATTTGACTACTGTTATGTTTGCTTTCGGCTATAAATCCTGTAAAACTGTTTTTGTATCCATCTTCATATTCGAACGGAGCTGTTAACGCGTATATATCTTTGCCCATAGCTTCTTCTCTGGTATAACCAAATATCTTTTCAGCAGCCGGATTCCAGAAAGTAATTATAGATTTAGTATCTACCATTACAATTGCATCTTGTGCAGAGTTACTGATCTTGAAGAGTTTCTCTTCACTTTCGATCAATCCTTTTTCGGTTTCCTTTAACTGTTTTAGATCCACAAAACTCTCAACCAGGTAGTTTTTACCAAAAAGAGACACAGGTACAATGGATCTAATAATCGGGATTTCTTTTCCATCAGCATTAACAAGTACACTTTCAGATTTATTGCCAAGTATTTCATGATGAAGGGTACTGCAATCCTCTTGTTCCCGTGGGCAAAGCAGATTGCTGCAAGCATTACCAACTATTTTTTCTTTTGGCAGACCTATTATTTCTATAGCCATTGGATTTACATCAGTAATAATATGTGTCTGTGCATCTATTACGAGCGTACCACAAATAACACTTGAAAGCACTGTCTCCAGTTTTTGTTGATTCTCTTTTTCAACCTGCTTGAATTTTGTTTCATTTTCTTCAAGTGCTGCAAGCATATGGTTAATGTTATCTGAAAGATCCTTTAGTTCATCGTTACCGGTCATTTCCACACGAGATGAAAGAGATCCATTTTCAGTTATAACTGCCAGATTGTTTTTCAGTGAAAATATCCTGTATAAAAATGCTTTATCTACAATTATTTTAAGAATTATTCCACAAATAACTGCTATGCCTATATTTGCAATAAATACATTGTTCAAAGCAGATTTGCCATACAGATAGATATCCCTAGACATTTCTATGTCTAAAAATAATAGTGGATTTCCATTTACATCATTCAATAAAGTTGTCCCTACAATAGAACTTTCATTGATAGCAACAACGTATACATTATCTTCCCTATCTATAGTAGTATCAAGATCAGATAAAGCTTTGTTTTCATTGAAAGGCTGTACATTAAGCGATAACTCAGTTGTTTCTTCAATCTCCTCAATTAGGGCATCATTCAAATATCTTCCAACAATCAAGGTACCTATTACATTTTCACGTTCTGTACTCGGTGTAATGGGGTTAGATGCAACAAGTAGTGTTCCGTCATGAGTTTTAATAATTCCACTAACATAAGTGGGATGGGAATTATTTGAAAAAAGTACTTTATAAGAAGAAACATCTTCAAGTAAAGTAGTCGGAATTTCTTCATATTCAGAATATTCCTTATTTGTCCCCACAGCATATAATAGCTGACCTGAAGCGTTATAAAACAACATTACATTTGACTGTATGTTAACTAATGTATCAATATCAAGGTTTTTATCAGGATAATTTTCGTATTGTCCTTGTACAAAATTATATGTGTCATCCCAATTTCCCCAATCCTTTGCTGTAACAGCTAGGTTATTAGTATAGGAACCCAGGGATGCATCTGCTCTTTTAACGTTCTTTTCAACTTCGTGTTTTTCCAGTTGACCAAAGCTATTTCCGACTATTTGTTCATTAGCTAAATATAGAAAAGCAAAGAAAATAGTAAAAACAACTAGAATAATCAACAGTGTTGCGTTGCGTATTTTCATAAATCAGGCACCTTTATTCATGAAAGATTGTACAGTTCCTATAAAGGTGGAAACATCTAAAGGTTTTGAAATATAGCCTACGCAACCGGCATCAATGAATTTCGCTTCATCTCCTTGCATAGCATGTGCTGTAAGGGCCACAACAGACATGTGACGTAGGGTTGGATTTTCTTTTATATTTTTCAGAACTTCCATACCATCCATTCCAGGAAGCTGGATATCTAATAAAATAAGATCAAAACTGTTCTTCTTGAGCATCTCAAGAGCTTCCAATCCATCAAAGGTCTGTGTTACCTCCATCCCGTTTGATTTTAGAAGATAGGCCACTAATTCCATATTCATTGGATTATCTTCTACTACCAGTATACTTGTCATAGAGACCTCACAATTATATCTTTGTACATATAAAATTGCATATTAAATAAACATTGCTATAATCCTGCTCTCTTTATTTCAGCAGAGGTTTTACAGGTTTTCTTAGACTTTTATATCATTTGATATTAATTCGGTTCAGCATCTAAAATATACCAAAGTGGTTGCTTATTCATATCATTCGTAAAGCATATAGTATAAAAAAACATCAATACTAACCAATGGATACTGAAAAGATAAAGAAACTTACATTCAGCACACTAAGGAATTGGAGAAATCACAGCTCCATGATTGATAGTGCAGCTCTGTCATTCTATATACTCCTGAGTTTACCTGCTATCTTACTCTTCTCTGTTTCCCTGGGGAGTCTCTTGTTGGGTTCAGGACAAGTTCAGGATAGCATTTTGGGATACATGGAGGGAGTGGTTGATTCCAGTGTCATTGAAAGCTTAAAGTTTTTTCTTACAAATATGCCTGAAACTGGTTCTCTTTCTTTAAGTGTATTAACTGGTCTTCTCCTTTTAATGTGGAGTGCAGGGAATGTATTCAGGCAGTTTAAAAAATATCTTGATCGGATCTGGGAAGTTCCATTATCCAAGGGGAATTTCGCAAGAACCTTTCTGGAAGATACTTTATTTTCACTGATAACAGTAGTTGTTTTTGGTGGGCTCATCGTAGTAAGTACTTTATTGGAAGCCTTAATGCTCACAAGTTCAAGGTTTTTACACACATATATTCCATTTTTTGGAATCTTCCAATATGTAGGGACTATCGCAGCTTTTGTAATCCTTGTGATGCTCTTCATTTTTATATATCTTGTATTGCCCGATGTTGATGTAACTCTGAAATGTGCAATAATAGGTTCTGTAATGACTGCTTCATTGATAACCATGGGTAAATATGCTGTTGTATTCTACATGACACATAACGATCTTACTTCTGTTTATGGTATCATTGGCTCTGTAATTGGTCTGTTGTTATGGATATATTATAGTTCCATTGTGATAACCATTGGTGCTGAGTTTACTAAAGTCTATTCACAATACTTATCAGAAATTAATGCAAATCCCACGATAATCTCAAAGAAGAGTTAAACCAACTAGCGTTCAAAATCCAGATACTCCAAATTTCACTTCTATATGATTTGTATGGGCATAAACTTAAATCATTTTGTATATAACATTAATTTGGAGTGGTTTCATGCCAACAATAGTTCATCTAGATATTCCGGCAGATGATCCGGAAAGGGCAAGCAAGTTCTATTCAAAGCTTTTTGATTGGAACATCGAACTGAATAATGAATTCGAATATTATATGGTGCATACCAAGGGACTGGATGGTGCTGATGGTCCGGGTGGTGGCATTGGAAAAAGGCAGGGTGATCAGAAGATAACAACTTATGTAGGTGTATCTTCTGTTGACGAATATATCATAAAAGTGGAGGCATTGGGAGGAAAGAACATTGTTCCCAAGATGGCTGTGCCAGGGATGGGTTACCTTGCAGTGTGTCTGGATACAGAAAATAATACTTTTGGTCTATGGGAAGATAATCCGGAAGCAAAGTGAGTGGTAAGATTAATACCTGAGATTTACCTTTTCTAGTCCATGTTCTGTAAAAGCGATGCAAATGGATATCGTGAAGTGCTTCCCGGAATAAGCATGAAAACAGTTGTTTATGGAGAACATACTCTGATGACAGAATTCAGGTTGAATAAAGGAAGCATCCTGCCTTCACATGAACATATTCATGAGCAGACAGGTTATCTTGTTTCAGGAAGGATGATCTTATCTATAGGTAATGAATCTTACGAAGTGGTGCCCGGAGACTCGTGGAATATTCCAGGCGGTGTTCTGCACTGTGCTGAAATCCTTGAAGATTCAGTTGCCATTGAAGTCTTTTCACCCCGCAGGGATGAATATCTCCAGTAACCAATATAAATTCTTTTTAGTATGGGGTATGCACTTTTAATTAGCAAAGGCATACTGCATGACATCTTCTATGGAATCAACATACTCAACGCGGATTCCTATATTTTCTTCAATATACGGTTTTGCATCAATGATCTCTGGTATTCTCTCGATTATGGAAAAACCGCCTATGTTTTTTTCAACATAAGTATATTGTACAAGTTCGCTATTCTCCCTTGGTAGCAGGAATAGTTGCTTACCACCATCTTTTGTAGCCTGAGCTTTTTCCAGTACACCACCAATTGCACCTACGTGACCATATTGATCGATGGTTCCTGTCAGAGTGACAGTATCATTCAATTGCTTATGGCTTATAGATTATATCATTATCAGTGTCATCAGTGTACCGGCACTAGGTCCGTCAACTACGGTTATCTCACCTACTGCAGTTATACTAAATATTATTTCAAAAATAGGATACAAAGTCTATACTTAGATAGGAGATGATGGAGCATGAAGTTAAAAAGTACCATTATAGTGTTCCTAAATACTTATTTGCCTCAGCAATTACTCTATTTACATTAGCTGTAGGCTGTATCTCCTGCACAATTGAGTAGATTGGGATCTAACTATTAATTGTTTGTGTGTGGGTGCCAAGTAATCAGAATGAGATAATATATATTGCATGTTTCATGTCACCTTGGAAAAAGGTGTGAGGGATGTTTTGAAAGAGGTCCACACATTATGTCTATAAAGTAAGACCTCGAATGGTTTTTTGTATGACAATCTCCAAAACTTTACTTAAGATGTCAAAATCATCAGCTTCTTAAATAAATCTGCTTTTAAAAACAGTTTGAAGATATCATTTGAAAAAACTTATTGAAACTTTATTTAAACATTTAATTATTATACAGCAGTCCATCCTCCATCAACACAAATGTGTTGCCCTGTCAAATAACTAGAATTGTCAGATGCAAGGTATATTAATAAACCATCCATCTCGCCCGGTTTACCTATTCGTTTCATAGGACATCTTGATCGAACGAAATCCTTAAAGCTAGCATCAGAAACGAGATCCTTTGTCATCTCAGATTCAAAGAATCCTGGTCCTATAGCATTAACAGTAATTCCGTATTGTGCCCACTCGCCTGCCAGTGCTTTTGTAAGGTTCATTACTCCTCCTTTTGATGCATGATAAGAAGAGAGTGGATTTTGCATATTTCCAATTACACCATACATTGAAGCTATGTTTATTATTCTTCCGTAATTACGTTCTTTCATCTTCCTGGCAGCGTGTTTTGCGAAGAAAAATGTACCTCTAAGATTTGTGTTAAGTACGTTATCCCATTCTTCTTTGGTTACATCTTCCGCCGATGTAAAAGAAGCGGTCCCTGCATTATTTACCAGAATATCTATTTTACCAAATTTTTTAACTGTGCGTTCAACTACATTTATTACGTCATCTTCTATTAAAACATCGCACTTTACTGTGAGACACTTTATGCCAATTTTCTCCAGTTCTACCTTAAGTGTTTCTAACTTCTCAACTCTTCTTGCTGCAATAGTAATATTTGCTCCGGCACTAGCTAATGCCTTAGTAAACTTAACTCCCAATCCACCAGAGGCACCGGTTACAATTGCAACCTTACCACTTAGATCAAATAAATTATTAACCATACACTACTTACCCCCATTTATATTTTGATTACATTTGCTCTTTAACAATTAAGAATGCGGCTCTGTAGAGAGCCTTAAAATCTATAACTCATGTCAATATTTGGGATTTTGCTTAAAACCGAAAGCAGCACCCCAATATATTTATAAAAACAGATACATCGGTTCTGCAGGGCCAGTATGATTGATTGTTCAACCAGTGTGTTCCCAAAGAGAGATATATCAAATTCGCAATCCGGGACAATCAGACCTCTAAGGAAAAAGGCACCTGAATGCAGGTGCATAATATCTTTTTTTACTTTCCCAGGACCTTCTTGATTTGACCTACCTTTTCTTGTGTCTTGCCTTCTGCCTTTTCAATCGTACCTTCAGCTTCCAGGTAGGGATCATTTGTGATTTGTCCCACGGTCTCCTTGACCTCTCCCTTCATTTTGTGGATCGTTCCTTCCACTTTATCCGTTGTGCTTGTTTTCATGTTACTCCCCTTTCTAAAGTCTTGTCTGAATCTTGGAGAATTATCACAGCCATGGCATCTTTTCAAAAGATGTGAACCGAAGAATTAAGAGAATTGTCGGCATTACTGCCGTGATACCCCACTTTACACTACTATTACTATAATGCGATACTCATCCTTAAGACCTTCGCCTAATTGTTTAATTTATTGAGATGGTATCAATTTGTCTTTTAGGATTTTGTTTCTAATTTGTAAGTTTCTTTTAGCAAAGCATATACTGCATAAAAACATACATGTGATGGATGAATATTGGAATGGTCAAGGAACTTGCAGTCACCACATTAAAGGATTGGATAGAAAACAACTCCATAATTGATAGTGCAGCCCTGTCATTTTATTTTCTTTTGAGTTTACCCGCCATTCTCCTCTTCTCCATGTCTGTGGGAAGCATATTTTTTGCCTCCGGACAAGTTCAGGATAATATTATAGAGTATATGGGAGGAATTGTTGATGCAAGTATCATTGAAGAATTAAAGGCTTTTCTTACAAACATGCCTGCTACAAGTTCTCTTTCTTTAACTGCATTAACAGGCCTTCTTCTTCTTATGTGGGGTGCAGGCAATGTGTTCAGGCAATTCAAGAACTTCCTGTATAGAATATGGAATGTTCCACTGGCAAAAGGAAAATTTGCCCGGAATTTTCTGAAAGATGTTTCGATTTCAACCATAACCGTAATTGTTTTTGGTGGATTGATCGCGTTCAGTACTTTGATAGAAGCTCTGATGTTCACAAGTTCAAAAGTATTACATGCATATCTGCCATTTTTTGGTGTTTTTCAGTATGCAGGACCTATTGCAGCTTTTGTGGTTCTTGTGATGTTTTTTATTTTTGTATATCTTGTATTACCAGACATTGATCTGGGCCTGAAATGCGTGATAACTGGTTCTGTGATGACTGCTATCCTGATTACCATTGGGAAATATACTATGGGATTGTATGTGATACATAGCGATATTAATTCGATCTATGGTATCATTGGATCCGTAATTGTTCTATTACTATGGATCTATTATAGTTCCATTGTCGTAACCATTGGAGCTGAGTTCACTAAAGTTTATTCACAATACTTAGCAGGTTCCAAAAAGCTTTAAGTTAGTCTCTATTCTCACATGATCAAAAAGGAGTATCACATCACCCAGGAGGATAGGATGTATTGAAACGATGATCTCATGCAAAATATCTTCCTGTAGGAATAACCTGGTCATTTCTGACCTACCTACGAGTCATATATCTCCTCTGCTCTTTTCATAGAGTTTTCTAACAAAGAGTCTAATATCTCCCTTAAAGAATTAGATATTCTTCTCAGGGTGATAGAGGAGCAGATTGCATATGATAACGAAACTTTTTTATCGGGAAGGGATATTCACCAAATTCTGTACCTTTTCACAGGTTTTTCTGCTCATAAGAACGAACTCTATTAACGTTATTGAAAATTATAATGCTTTTATAATTTGATATCAGGTGTAATGTTTTATTACATTTATGTTAAGTAGACAAACAACATATATTAAATTAGATTGAGAACGAAATGTCTGTCTCAATTGAAATGTGTGCGGACTGGGGAGTGGCAACATGAAAGAAGAACAATTGAAGAAGGTCGTTCCAGATGACCTGAAGAATGTCACTTTGGAATCTAAGAATGATCTGAAGAAGATCACTTCAGATGACCTGAAGGATGTCACTTCGGAATCTAAGAATGATCTGAAGAAGATCACTTCAGATGACCTGAAGGATGTCACTTCGGAATCTAAGAATGAATGAGAGATTCATCTGTACATTGGACTGGGAGTGGTTAACATGAAAGCAGCAGAAGAAATAAAGAAAGCAGCAGAAGATGTAAAAAAGAACGTCACTTTAGAATCTAAGGATGATCTGAAGACTAAGACTGAGAGTGGCAACATGAATGCTGCAGAAGAAATAAAGAAAGCAGCAGCAGATCTAAAAAAGGATACCACTTTGGAATCTAAGGTAGAATCTAAGGATGATCTGGAGAATGTCATGGGATCTAAGGATAAGCTGAAGAATGTCACTCCAGATGAACCCCTGAAGAGTGTCGATTTGGAATCTAAGAAAGAATAAAAGATCCATTATATGGAGGAATTCCTCCTTTCCTCCAATCTTAGGGGTAAAACCTCACAAAACTCTTTTTTGCAAATTACGTTTTAGAAGGGTGGCTGATGAGGATCTAAAATTAGAGTAGGGGTCTTGGGGACTAATTTGAGAGTTTCTTTTAACGAAGCTCTTCAATCAAATACTAACGTATAAGTACATTTGTATACTATTAGAAATATAGTGTGAATTTACAAGGAGTGGTAGGTATGGCAGGTTTGATAGGATTGGCTATTACATTCCTGATACTGGCTTTTATTGCCTATGTATTGGGAGCGCGTGGAATTGCTGGATTTTCGATGGAGGTCGCAAGGTGGCTTGTGATAATCTTTGTAATACTGGCAATAGTAACATTTATCCTGTGATGGGATCCTCCAGCTAATAGTGTTGTTTTGGCTCTGTAGAAATCCTCGATATTCAAGCAAGAAACAGAATTGAGATTTTTCTCAAATGTTTCTTAGGTATCGTTAGAAAACAACTCTTTCTGGCTGTAGATATTGATTTTGATAGGTATTCTACAGAGCCATTGTTTCATTGAAGATTCTTGTTTTCATACACAGTATCGGCACTAACTACTGTTTACTATCTAATAATAACACCCATCCGGATCCCCTCTCATTTGTAGAGTAGGTGGTACAAATGCAAATAAAATTAAATAAATCCATTTTTCTTCAAATAGTAATGTTTATAATCATACTTACAGGAGTCTGCTCAGCAGATGATGTAAATGTAGAGTTTCTCAGTGACTTTGGAGGAAATGCATACGCTGTTGAAGTCGTCGGTGATCACGCCTATCTAGGACAGGGGCAGGATCTCGTTGTGCTCAATATCGCTGACATCAATAAGCCATCTGAAGTAGGAAGAATAATTACTCCATCAGTAGTCAGTGCCATTACTGTCTCTGGAGGCTATGCGTATATAGGAGATGGCAGAAGTGGCCTTAGTATAGTAGATATCAGTGATCCGGCATCACCGGAACTTATAGGCACTTATGCAAGTATTTATGACACTCCTGCTTATTCTGTTGTCGTATCAGGCCAATATGCCTATGTAACTAATCAGTTCCCGGGAAATCTTCAGATCATAGATATCAGTGATCCATCGACGCCAACCCTTGCAGCAAATTATGATGTTTCCGGCCAGGGTAATGCAGATGGTATTGCCATATCAGGGAACTATGCATACATAGCTGCTGGTAGTCTTATCATATTGGATATAAGTGGTCCATCACCACAACTTGTAGGCGTTTATAATGAGAATGGAATCTATGCACTTGATGTTGCCGTATCAGGCAATTATGCGTATGTGGCCGATGCCTACAAAGGCCTCACTATTCTAAATGTTGCAGACCCTTCTTCACCAGTCCTTGCAGGAAGCTATGTTACGGAAAATGGGATTGGATATACCCGTATAACAGTGTCGGGAAATTACGCTTATGGAGGGGAATATAACAGCTTTTCCATTATAGATATCACTGACCCGGAATCACCAGACCTTGTGAGTACTTATGCCACAGTTGGTAATACAAATAATTTTGCTATGGCAGGAGATCATGCGTACATAGCTGGCTCCGGCCTTGAGATCGTGGATATCGGCAATCCTTCAGTGCCAGCACATGTGAGCAACTATTATAATGGAGATTGGGCACGGGATGTCAGCGTATCAGGCAATTATGCATACGTGGCCAGTTATAACGGTCTTACGATCGCAGATATTAGTGACCCGTCTTCTCCAGTATATGCAGGCAAATATGATATAGAGGGAGCAGATGAAATTGACGTACAGGGTAATTATGCATACGTAGCAAGCGGTGGTAGTGATTCTGTTGTCGTTAGCATTGTAGATGTCACAGATCCGGCAGTACCAGCCCTCACTGGAAGTGCCGGTCTTTTTGCTGATAATGGAATAGGTATTGACGTAGAAGGAAATCATGCATTTGTGGGTGTAGGTTTCCCCGGTCTTTACATTTTGGACATCAATGATCCATCATCACCACAATATATCGGCGACTATGGCCCTGAAAATTATACTCAGAATATTGTGGTATCGGGTAATTATGCCTATGTGCTCCATGATTTCGAACTTTCTATTCTGGACATCAGTGATACATCCTCTCCGGTCCTTGTAAGCAGTTATCCGACTGCTGTGTCCGATGTTGCCATATCAGGCAATCATGCATACCTGGCTGCTGACGATGTTCTTATCCTGGATGTCAGTGATCCTTCAGACCCGAAGCTTACAGGTAGTTACGATACTGCTGGTGCTTCTTATATTGCTATTTCAGGCAATTATGCATACGTGGTAGGTGGTAATGGCCTTACCATTCTGGATATCAGCGATCCGTTTTCTCCGCAGTTTGCAGGAACTTATAATAGCAGCACGATCAGTGGACCTGTTACTGTATCCGGTGATCATGTATACATAGCCAATAAGGAAAGAGGCCTTACCATCCTTTATGTTGAAACCTCACCTGCCACGAGCCAGGAAACAACTGTCTCATACACAGCATCCCATGACAACAGGCTGCGTGAATCATTTCCAGGCAGTGTGCTTTCCGCAAGAACTTATCTAAACATCGGAAGAAGTACATCTTGTTGCAGGGATGTAATGCTGTTCGATCTTGGCGGATACCAGCCAACAGACAAGATATCCAAAGCAACCCTCTCTCCACTGGTACTATCCTACAACTACACGTACATCTGATACCGTGGTTGAAATTTACAGGCTTGTGAACTGAGATCCAAAGTATGTAATTTGGAACTCAAATGCATCAGGAGTTCTCTGGAAAACAAAAGGAGGAAATTGGTTCGATAAGAACGGAGGTTCATTTGAATTTCATGGCTCACAGGATGGTTTCGGTTTCAGTTTCTTCCCCTTATCAATATTTATCCATATGTGTTATTGCCGGATTGGTTTACGCGATTATCAAAACAGGTAAGATGGAAACACATGTCATGAATTGATAATGATGAACCCGCTTCAAAACTCCTCCATTTCCTTTTTTGGCTGGATCATATAAATACTCATATTTTTACTTGTCATGCGTTTTCATTAAAGTGGTTCTTATGTACGTAGAAAATGATTTTTGAAACCAGCTTGCTAATTGGATATCCTCGAAGCAATAATTTTGCAGGAACCTACTAACTTATCTATATCTTGAAACCATATCCAATAAATAGAATGTGGTATGATATCGATTTGATTGCTAGGGGGGGGGAACTTATTGAAAAAGCCAATAGTTGAAGTATTAGTTTCATCTGAAAAGAGGAGAAATATGCTTTTACTATTGCTGGATGGCCCAAAGGAAATGGAAACAATCCTCAATTCATTGAAGACGAACAGAACAGCGTTACTTCCCCAGATCAAAATATTGAAAGAAAGTCACCTTATATCTAAATATGAAGACATTTATAAGCTGATAACTATTGGAAAATTGATCGTTGAGGAAATGATCGTTTTTCTGGAGATTACTAACATGTTTGGTGAGAATCGTGACTATTTAGGAACCCATTTCATAGATTTTATTCCAACAGATCTCCTTAAAAAATTACCGCAACTTGGCTCTTGCAATATAATTGATATTCCCATTGGCGATCTCTTTGATGCAGAGAAGGATTTTTTTGAAAAGGCCATAATGTCGAAATACTGGTTTCAGATTACGTCTACTCTACACCCTGTGTTTCATGAGTTCTATGTAGAAATGATAGATCAGGGTACAGATGTATCAATAATTTTCACTCAGGAAATCTACGAGAAGATCAAACATGACTATTATGATGACTTTAAAGAATTAATCGATATCAAACTCATCTCATTTTACGTATACCCTAAAGATCTTGAGTTTGTATCTTTTATTCTGGCCGATCAATCCATTAACTTCAGACTATTCACACAAGAAGGTGAATCTGACAATAAAAAAATGCTCTTTTCCAGTCCAGCTTCCTTGGAGTGGGGGAAAGAGCTATTTGAATATTACAGGCAGCAGTCCATACCTATAATTGAGATCTAGATGTATCATGTCATCTAGGGGGATTAGCTCCCTCTAAAATCATGATCATTAGCTTTTGTTCAAATAACTTCTTTTTCATGGCGCCCACTTTTCCACCCGTTTTATGATTTAACCTCCCGCTCGGTGGTCGCAATTGCATACACGTCCCCATCTGCATTTACCAGAGGGGTAGCTGTCATCCACATATCTATGATCCGGCCATCTTTGGTGACCCTTTTTGTCCTGCAAGGTTTTGGAACCTCGGCCTGAACAAGCTTCTTCAATAAGGCCAAAGCTTCTTCTTTTTTGTTCTCCGGGACTATTCTGCTGACATTCATAGCCAATGCCTCGGTTTCACTCCAACCGTACATTTTCTCTGCCATTGGATTCCATGCAAGGATACGGCCTTCCATATCCTGTAGCGTTATAGCATCTCCCGAGTCACGCACCACTGTAGCCAGGCGGCGCAGTGCCTCTGTTTGCTTCAGAAATGTAATGACCGCTCCCTCAATGCTATTTTTCAGAGTCCGATAGGGTTGTATTCTTATAATGTACCATTCACCATCACGGGTGTGACCTTCGATCTCTCTGGGGATCAGAGTGTCCAACACAGCCTGTATGTCCGGTATCAGGTTATATTTTTGCAGGTTTGACACCGTATGCTCAAGAGGGCGTCCCACGTCTGTAGGGATAAGATTTATCACCTTTGTGGCAGCGGGAGTAAAACGCTGGATAAGCAATTGATTGTTCACAAAAATAATGCCCACACCAGTGCGGGCCAGTAAGTTATTCATATCTTCATTGGCTTCTGACAATTCTGCCACCTTGGATTGCAGTTCAGCATTGACAGTAGACAATTCCTCGTTGAGAGATTGTAATTCTTCCCTGGAGGTTTCCAGCTCCTCGTTCATTGACTGCATCTCTTCGTTGGAAGATCTTAGCTCTTCGTTGGAGACTTCCAGTTCTTCATTAACAGCTCTGAGATATTCTTCCATGGTCCTCAGTTCCTCTTTCAGAGCTGAAACACCTTCTTCTCCCCCGTCTGCACTCTCAGCAACACCTTGATCTCCATTCATTGAGTTTTCCTTCTCTCTTTGGTTTGTATTGGGCTGCGGAGGCACATCAAAAGTTATCAGGAACAGTTTTTTGTCAATGGCTTCTTGCACTGGTCGCACCGTTAGATCTATAATAGTAAAGTCGCCGTTGGTCTTGACTCTAATTCCGGGGCGAACTACCTGTTCTTTCTCGATCACTGCTTTGCTCAGGGTTGCGGTCAATGCTTGCTGTAATCCTTCCCGGGCCATCTTAAGGATGTTATAACCAGGTTCACCGGGAGGCATTTCAAGAAAGAGACCAGTACGACCATGAAGATAGCGGATCTCACCGTTTTCGTTGACCAACGCACCCGCTGGAGCGTACTCTTGCAGCAACTTCCTTTCGGTCAGTTCACGCATTTGGAGTTTGTTCTCACTAGGAAGTTTGCCGGAAGGCCGGTTGGATACACTGGTTTCCTGGGAGGAAGAGAAAAATGGTCCTTTTGAAAAGTCGTATTCACCAGAAACCACTTTGGATTGGTACAATTTAGAATGTTTGTCCAGAGCGTCAAAAAGGTACGAAAACTCTCCTATGCTCTCGGAAGAGCCAAGCAAGAGAAATCCTCTTGGGTTCAATGCATAATGGAACATGGGAATGAGCTTCTTCTGCAATTCCTTGTTTACATAGATCATCAGGTTGCGACAACTGATCAAATCAAGTTTAGAAAATGGCGGATCTCTTATCACATCTTGTTCCGAAAAGATAACCATTTCACGGATCTTTTTCTGGATGCTATAGGTATCAAGGTCGGGATCGTAAATAAAAAAACGTGTTAGTCTTTCAGGTGGGACATCAGTGGAGATGCTGGAGGGATAGACGCCTTTGCGGGCTTGATCGATGGCTCGGCTGTCAATGTCAGTGGCGAAGATCTGTACTTTGAAAGTCTGCTTTAATTTATCCATTTCTTCTTGAAGCAGGATGCCAATGGAATATGCCTCATCGCCGGTGGAAGAGCCTACCACCCATATACGTACTAATGCATTTGGAGACTTGCCAGCAAAGAAAAGTGGGATCACTTGCTCCTGAAGTACCTCAAAAACCTTTGGGTTGCGGAAGAAATTTGTAACATTGATCAGAAGGTCGCTAAAAAGTGCCTTTATCTCCTCCGGTTTGTGCTGCAAATAGCGTGCGTACCCGTCTATATACTTGATGTCGTTGACGGCCATGCGGCGCTTTATACGGCGGTCTAATGTTTTCTGCTTATATTGGGAAAAGTCGTGA
Organism: uncultured Methanomethylovorans sp.; assembly: GCF_963678545.1. NCBI lineage: Archaea > Methanobacteriati > Methanobacteriota > Methanomicrobia > Methanosarcinales > Methanosarcinaceae > Methanomethylovorans > uncultured Methanomethylovorans sp. The sequence continues at coordinate 2,059,352 of NZ_OY782870.1, read as the reverse complement.
CCTGTTTGGGTGAGCAGTTCATTAAAGATCATCTTCATCGCTTCTTCGTCATTGGCAGAAGGATCGAGCTTCGCTACGGATATGCGGGATATATGATCAAGGAGTTGAGCTGGCATCTCGGCCGGCTTCAGGATATAGTCCACCAGGCCTGTTTCAATAGCACTTAGCGGCATGCCGTTGTATTCGCTGGTTTCAGGATCCTGTGCCATTAACATGCCACCTTCAGCCTTGATAATTTTTATTCCCTGTGTGCCATCACTGCCAGTGCCTGAAAGTATAATTCCAATAGCTCTCTCTTGCTGATATGAGGCCAGAGAACGGAAGAATGAATCGATCGGCATGCGATGGCCATGCGCCTCAGCTGGTTCCATCAAATGCAGAATACCATCCATAATGATCATATCACGATTGGGTTGGATGATGTATACGCAATCGGATCTAACAGCCATCCCGTCCTTGACATCATAAACATTCATCCTTGTATAACGCCTGATGATCTCAGCAAGCATGCTTTTGTGGGCAGGTGCCATATGCTGCACGATGACAAAGGCCATACCCATGTTGGTATCTTTTTGTATTGCTGAAAAGAATTGTTCCAACGCAGCCAGCCCGCCAGCCGATGCACCAATGCCTACAACGAGAATTTTCTCATTTGGAGAAACATTTGCAAATGAACCTGAAACAAGCTGAGTACTGCTAGACGTTTCTGCTGCAGGCTGCATCTGTTTCTCGTTAGCAGGCCCTGGTTTTTCTTTGGTTGTGCTTGTCTTACTTTTGACCATGTGTCCACCCCTTTAGACCCCGAATAGAGTAATATTTACAATGAAAACAAACAAGATGTGCATCGATATCAACATAATATTCAATAATTCCTTCTATTACTTATATTCCGCAGATGCCTCACAATTTTGCCAATTATCAGAATCACATAGATTTGTCAATTCAAAGTATTACGACTAATTTATTGATTACAAATTGATCAGTATTAGTGTGTCGCCACCCTGAAAGAAGATACTTTTTTAGTACTGGACATCAGCAGAATATATGATAATACTGTTGAAAATTATAATGCCGTTATAATTTGATAGCATGTGTAATGTTTTATTACATTTATGTTAAATATACAAACAACATAAATTATATACTGTTGAGAAAAATGTCTTTCTCAATTGAACGTGCGTGAGGATTGGGGACTGGAAAAATCTCAAGTAATTGTGGGGTCTAGAGTTTGTTTCAAAAATAATTTTATAAGATAACCTCAGACAAAAAAGAAAAATAGGATTTTTGAAACAAGCTCAGGGAAAATGGCTTTTTCCGCTAAGAAAATGCCATTTTCAGAGGGAATGGAAACTGCAATCGGTGGTGAACCGAAAAAAGGGAGGATGGCTAATCCATCCTTCTATCTTTCTTATAGAAAGTATCAAAAAGTTAAATAATGTCTGAAGTGCCATAGTGGATTCCATGTGGGAGCAAGGAATATACAAATTTGGTATGAGGGTTGGACAAGGAAAAAAAGTAAAAGTGAAATTCTTTTAACTCTAAGGGGGAGAAGTTGATTAACAAACCAAAAGAGCCCATTATATTTTTAAGAAACACATTAAATAAACATAAATATAACATGAACAATAGTTCAAAGTATCTCAAAGGAAATTTTGTGGGAACGTTTGAGCATTCTGCGTCCATCTATGAAGGTGAAAAAATGGTAACTCTTCTGGATGAACAGAACAGAATTAGAGGAGTTATCAATACAGACGAGGTCAGAAGTATCAGACTCTCTGAGGAGAAACTCAGAAAACATGCTGATGACCTCAAAAGTACCAATGAACTTAAACTCCTTTTCATCGATATCCTGTGTCATGACCTGTTAAATCCTGCCAGCGTCATTAAAGGCTATTCCGAACATCTCCTTGAAACGATGGGAAGTGAAGAGGAAAGGTCTATAGTTGAAAAGATCTATCACCAGAACGAGAGACTGATGCAGATCATCAATACTGCTTCAATGTTCGGTGAGCTTGAAAGCACTGACATGATAAGTTTTGAGAAACTTAACCTTTTGGATCTGCTTGAGAAAGTTTCCAGGGAGTTTGCACCCCTGCTGGAACAAAAGGGTATGATCCTGGAATGCCCGGCTCAGGGCAGTTATCAGGCATATGTGAACCCTATAATAGAGGAAGCCTTCTCTAATCTTTTATCCAATGCCATCAAGTTCAGTCCCAAAGGAAGTAGATTGATCTTAGACATATTGGACGGGGACTCTTCATGGGAAATAACGTTCACTGATTTCGGTATCGGTATAAGTGATGAATACAAAGATGTTATATTCACACGATTTAAGAGGATTTCCAGTGAAGGAACAAAAGGATGCGGACTAGGTCTTGCCATCGTAAAGAAGATAGTAGAACTCCACGGCGGTGAAGTGGGAGTTTATAACAATCCGTTAGGCGTAGGTTCTGTCTTCTGGATAAAGGTTGATAAGTACCGAAAAATGTATGACACCTCATCATCAACGGATGGTTATGGCTTCAACAGGATCGAGGCTCGCAGTCTTTGAGCAGGAGTTTTAGGAGTTCATTCGATATCCTAACAACATATTATGAAGAAGGTAAGTATATAATATATGGATCATAAACTTATAAAATGTAGTTATCGACATTTATGGGGGTAAATAGTATGGGACTTGAAGACCTGATGAAAGAAGTGTCCAGTGAACTTGAAAGACTCGTGAGCACCAAGACAGTAGTGGGCGAAGCTGTAACAGTTGGGGATACAACCATCATTCCCGTGACCAAGGTCTCCTTTGGTTTCGGCACAGGTGGCGGAGAAGGCAAGAATAAAGACCGGGAAGAGGGTTTTGGTGGCGGTGGCGGAGCAGGCGCAAAGATAGAGCCTGTGGCTTTCATCGTTATCTCTAAAGATGAGGTGCGCCTCATGTCTCTTTCAGGTAAATCTGATATTGGCATCCTCCTGGAATCAGTTCCCGGCCTTATAGAGAAGATAAAGGCTATGAAGGGGAAAAAGGACAACGGTAAAGACGATAAAGATAAAGACAACAACGGTGCTGAGAACACCAACGAAAATGAGGACACTGTTAAAATAGATGTTGAAGGGCAGTAAACTAGGAACATGATAGCAGATATACTTATATCTCCTATCTTCCAGTCCATTGTCATCTTTTCTTTGATCCGGGCATATCATGTTCACTGTAATACAGATTATACAGTTAGCGGCGCTGGTAATCCTGTTATTGGCATTACTTGTGCTTTTATGTGCTGTAGACCTGATGGTAGATCTGAATAAAAAAGGCCAAGATATTTCCGGGAAGATCGTTATCAAATGGCTCTTCATATCTTATTCACGGGTATTCTATCCTACGAAATCCAAAGGTTCTGACTTAAAAAAAGAGCAAGATGCGGGTAAAAAGGAAGAAGTAGAAAAGTCCGCCTCTGCTTCTATTAGGGATGCGGACGGAACTCTTTACAAAAATATAGCAAAAAAGAAAAAAGGACTGAAGGCAAAAGATGTTCTCGGGATATTCAATAATATCAAGAGTCCTCTTTTCAGGCTTTTCAGGGGTACCATGCGCAACCTCATGTTGCGCTGTGGCAAGTGTGATCTGCGTTTTGGCCTTCCTGACCCTGCTGATACAGGAATGTTGTGTGGTTTTCTTTTTGGAGCATTTGGATTCTTGCATCAGTACTGGCATGATTATTCCTTTTTTCTGGAACCCAGTTTCGATGAAAAAGCTCTGGACCTGCAATTGATGGCGGATGTGAGGCTGCGTATTTATAAGTTTATTCCAGTCTTCCTGCGTTTTGCATTTGACCGCAGGGTGCTCAGAACAGGCTGGTTACTGATGCGCACCTATAGAGAATCTCGAATTAGAAATCTGACTTAACAACCTCTTCTTTTTTTGTGTAGCAGGAAATTGAACCTCCTGAAACCGGAAATATTCCTTTTCCCTGTTCATCAATAACTACTTCCACAGGATTATTGCCGACACGATCAATCCATATCTCACCAAAATGATTCATTCCCACGGACATCTCTTTTTCTCCGTCTGATCCGTTCGTCATTACTACAGCACAGCCTTTCGGATGCTCTTCAGTTCCAAGTCTTGTCCAACCGATTGTATTTCCATGGTCAAAATAGTCCTGTTGTTCCCCGTATGCACTCTCTCTTCTCATTCTGATTAGATTGTCAATAACGTCTCGCATTGGCTTGTGCTCTTCTACATTAGCAATTCCGTAGTAATCCCCATGGAATATTGTAGGATAGCCATCCTTTCTTAACAAGATCAATGCATATGCCAACGGCTTGAACCAATCCTCCACAAAGGATTCTAATGCCTGCATCGGTTGTGAGTCGTGGTTGTCTACAAAGGTTACTGCAAGCTGAGGATGAGTCTTAACTAATGAATTGTCGAAAATTGTCCTCATATCAAAGCTGTTACTCTCTTTAGATGCCCTGTAGAAATTAAAATGCAGTGAAACATCAAACAGATCCAGAAGATGTTCTTCTCGATCCAGATAATCATCTAATACCTCATGGTTTGATTGCCAATACTCGCCTACAATATAAAATTCTTCACCCTGCTCATTTTTAATAAACTTTAAGAACTCTCGGATAAAATCCTGATTTATATGCTTGATCGCATCAATTCTTACACCATCGATCTTTGTTTCATTTACAAACCATCTAAACCATTTGTATATTTCATTTTTAACGTCCGGATGATTAAAGTCAATATCCGCAAACATCAAATAATCAAAGTTGCCGAAGTCTTTATCAACATTTTTTGCCCAATCCTTGTTATCTCCGAAAATTTTATACACTGCAGTCTTTCCGTTTGCGTTATTGTAATCAATACCAGTAAAATGCTCAAAAGACCATTTAAAATCAGAATATTTATTATTTCTTCCCGGGAAGGTGAATTTAGTCCAGCCTTTAACATCGTAAGGCTCTGAAATAACTTTGTTCCTATCGTTAATTTCAACCTCAATCACTTTAAAGGTCTGAGTTTCATCGCTTCCGGCTTTATGGTTAAGCACTATATCGGCATATACCTGTATTCCGTTTTCATGCAGTGCCTTAATAGCTTCGATCAGTTCATCTTTAGTTCCATACTTCGTTCTTACGGTGCCCTTCTGATCAAATTCGCCCAAATCATATAGATCATACACACCGTAACCTGTATCACTGGAAGAGGTACCTTTGAAACAAGGTGGTAACCAAACAGCAGTAATCCCCAGTTCACTTAAATGAGGTGCGTCAGATTTTAAGTTATTCCAATGCTGACCGTCATTTACCATTGCATATTCAAAATATTGCATCAGTATACCGTTTCTCATAAGTTACCCCCCATAAGCCTTCTTTTTGTAATTATGTGAGTAGAACATGTTGAACACGCATTTGAACCAACAAATGTTGCATTTCAAGTATAGATGTCTCGTTTTAAAGTAACATTATTCTCTTGCTCTTTATTACATTCTTCTGAATATACTAGTTAGTAAGCAAGCTGCCCAACTATACAATTAAAAAAAGTAACATGTTGCTGTCAAAACCATGCAACATTCCAATAAGTTGATTGTATTGATCAGATCTTATTCTGCAGTTTTCTGCTGGCTTTTCAACTTTTCAAGCGCAGCTTCAAGTTCCTGGATCTTGAGTTCATTGATCCTGTCCTCAAGGTTTGAGAGTTCCTTATCAGTTTTCAGGACTGTAGCATGTATCTTTTCAACAACGTTCTTCTCCAGGCTAAGTCTCTGTTTATTGATTTCGCTAATAAGATCTTCTACCAGAGTCTTACCCTCTTCCATACTCAGAGCACCTGCATCAACCTTTTCGTTAACGAACTCCCTTATTCTTTCTTCAGACAAAGCTGCTAATCCTGCACCGATCAGCGCAGCTGCTCCAAGAATACCTACTTTTGTCATTGTTTCCATATACAAACCCCCATTAATACATCAAAAACTCTAACGTTTAAAACTTAGGTCGTACTTGAACCATTCCATGATAAACGCAAGAGTATCCACACAGGAGAAATCCAGAAATACCCCAAAACTTCCCTTTGTACTTCCAGACCTATATAAAGATAGGTGCAATTGCGATATAAATCTACTGGGGTATGGTGAAAAACCCGTTTGAAAACTCGTACTTTTCCTCTATAGTACTAATTCTGTTTCCTTGTGTAAAATCTCATCATTATGATGATTTGTATTTATACTATTCTGGATATATTTATATATGCACACAACGAAGGATGACTTGTACGGGAGCCATAAGGTGGCAACTGAACAAAAAGAAACATTGAATTGATCGTTGTAATTGTGGTATGATAAAATAAACATCATTTATGAAAAACGAAGAGGTGGTATAAATGATTGCAAGGACAATTAAGTTCGGAGTATACGGCTGTATAATTGCTGCAGCAATAGTCTATGCTCAGTTCAACAACAAGTAAAGTAAGGTGAGTGGGGACTCACAACACTTTTTATTACAATTTTCTCTTTCAGTCTCAAAAAGTTAAAATGAACTAAATTCTTCATTTGATAATACTAATTTTTACATGTAAGGCACGCATACTTTTCTTTTTATATCATCTATTTCTCTGACAGCTACTTTTACTCCATATAAAGAGGACATTATCTTGCTACTCACAACCGTTTCAACCTCGCCTACAGCAACAAGTTTATTTTCAGCTAATGCAGCAGCACTGTTACCAACTAAAAAAGCATGGTCTGGCATGTGAGTATTCATAAGAATAGACATCCCATTTGCAGCGAGCTTTTGTACTGTTTCCAGAACAAGTACCTGATTTCCAAAATCAAGATGTGCTGTAGGTTCATCTAATAAAAGTAAAGCAGGTTGTTGGGCAAGAGCCCGTGCGATCAGCACAATTTGTCGCTGCCCGCCACTAAGACTGGAAACTATCCTTTCTGCCAGGTCTGCAATACCTACCATTGCAAGTGACTCTCTTGCGATCTCCATGTCCTTCTCATCCGGAGATGAGAATAATGGAATATGAGGGGTACGTCCCATCACTACAAAATCTAGCACGCTAAATGGAAAAACCAACTCATTTTGCTGTGGTACATATCCTATGCTCCGGGCAATCTCCATTGTTCCAAGAGATGCTGTATCTTCTCCCATGATGTGCACTGAACCTGCAGCAGGCCTGAAGATTCCTGCAATACATTTGATAAGTGTGGATTTTCCTGCTCCGTTAGGACCTAGGATACACATGACATCCCCTTTTTTAAGGGAAAAGGATACATTCTCAAAAACAGGTCCATTACCATAGGAATAAGCAAGAGACTTAATTTCCAGAATCAATTCCATCCCATACGCCCCCTCTTCAAAAGATATGCAAACAGCGGAGCTCCCACTAGAGAGGTTATTATTCCTAGAGGAATTTCAGTTACTGTCACTGTTCTTGCAAGATCATCAACAACCAACATAAATGATGCACCTATAATCATACTCATTGGCATTAATTTATTGTAGTTAGGGCCTACTACCATCCTTGAAATATGAGGCACTACAAGTCCAATCCAACCAATGACTCCACTAATGCTAACTGCTGCTGAGGTCACAAGTGTTGCGCAGATAATGATTATCAAACGCATATTTTTTACATTGACTCCTAAAGCTCTGGCTTCTTCATCACCAAGCGATAGGATATTAATACGCCACCTTAGCAGTAACAACACCAAAGTCCCAATAAACATGGGAACTATTATCCAAGCAATGTCTATGTACCTTATATTGACAAGACTGCCCATTAGCCAGAAAACAATTGCTGGAAGCTGGTCATAGGGGTCAGCTACATATTTTGCAAGTGATATTAAAGCCGTGAAAATAGCCCCTACAATCATTCCTGAAAGAACAAATACCAGAGTTCCATTTCCTTTGCTTGCCTTGCCCATACTGATAGCAGCAAACATTGCCATAAGCCCAAATACAAAAGAAGACAATTGTATTACAAGGTGGTTTTCACCCAGTAATATTCCAAGACATGCACCAAAGCCTGCACCAGCGCCCACTCCCAGGATATATGGTGACACAAGAGGATTGCGGAATACTCCCTGGAATGAAGCACCGGCTGTGGAAAGTGCTGATCCAACTAGTAAAGCCGCGATTATTCTTGGAAATCTCACATTGAATAGTACAGTGTGGTCGGTAGACACCGGAGCTGTAGTACCAAAGAGCAGAGAAGAAAAAGTTCTAATGCTATCGTCCACTACATTAGATGCCGATATATGATACCTTCCAACAAAAAGGGAAACTATGAGTAAGGCGATGGGTAAGCAATACATTCCAAAAGTGCCGTAATGCCTGCTGTCAGGCATAAGTGCACCCCATTGTTTTCCTGGGCCAGCCATGAGATGATGGTCTATGGAACGACCTGTTTGGGCTAGCATTTTCATATTCCATGTCGTAGAAACGCTTGTAGAATTCATTTGCCTCTTTTTTGATATCTATACCTAGTTTTCCAGGATACATTTTATCGGTTATATATAGGAGACCCAGTATCCAGCGAGGGCTTCCAAAATCCCAGGAAGGTGGTATTTCGTAGATCCGTTGTTCGATCACAGCATCTGCTTTTATTCCATATTGCTGACATAAATCATAGAACTCATTGAATGGACGGGACAGAAAACCGGAAATAAAAATGGTTTTAGGATTATTTTCATTTATAAATTCAGGCTTTACATTTACGCCGGGCTTTCCTTCTTTCTGGAGCAATTTATTGATACTTTGTCCACCGGCGAATGTAACAAGATTATTCTCCATTCTTCCTGCATTCAATGCAAAAAGTGGAGATCCCATACAATAATATACTTTATGACCTTGGCTCTTTGTTGCAATATCCTGAACTAGTTCCATACGTTCCTTGATGAAGGATGAAAGGTGTTTCCCTTGTTCCTGTGTACCTGCTTTTTCAGCTATAAGTTGAATGAAATCGAGATAAGAGTACGGCTGTTGTATAAGATGATGAATCTTCATCAGAGTGTCAGTAGAGGATATTTCTCTCCAGACTTCCAACATTTTTCTTTCGTCCAGTACCCCCATACAAGTAAGTACTGCATGTACCATACCAAAGGCCCGACTTATACGGTAACCACCCATGAATCCGGCTTCACTAAAGTTTTCGCTGGCAGAAGTTCCTGCAGTTGGAACACTATATCCACAGTTGCAAGTATAATCTGTCCAGGGTCTCAATAGCTTGGAACCCATAGGTCCATGAAACTCTCTCTCTGATAATAAATTTCCGCACTCGGGGCAATATGTATTCAGCATTTCTGTACCAGGGGAATTGAACAAATATACATGGGATACATACTCCTGTAGATCTTTACATAAATTCTCAGCTTCTCCGACTGATGGCTCGAATTCTATGGGTGCGTCTCCAAAAGGAATGAATCTCATAAGTTGTAGGGGAATTTCAGGTGAAATCTTTGAAATGGTCTTTGCAACTTGCAGCACATCATCTTCTTTTCCCCGAGAATACACTACAGAAGTTTCCACATGTACGCCCATATCAAATAATTTTTCAATATTATGGAAAACAGGCTCGGAGGAAAAAGCTCCGCAATCTTTGTAACTGGTATTGGAATAACCTTTAATTCCAACATTCACAAAATCAAGTAAATTTCCGAGTTCTTGTATAGTATTATCTGTAAAATAACAATTAGTAGAGCAACCCACAAGCAGATCGTGTTCTTTTGCAAGGACAGCTAATTCCCTAAAGAGATAATAATTAGCAGCAGGTTCATTGAGCGTTGATACAATGCCGAGACATTTTTCATGCAATGCTTTTTCGACTACCTGAAAAGGGTTAAGTGTGGGCCAACCCAGAGATCTGCTGGATGCCAGCAGCCTTGCTACACAGCCTGGGCATTCAAAATTGCAACCAGTGCTGAAAATCTGTAGGAATTTTCCATTTGGATAAAAATGAAGCATGGGAACGGTTTCTATAGAAATTGGATAAGCTCCCATGTATCCAATATCAGTGTCTTGAATTATATTTTTTCCATCAATCAGATAAGTTCCACATTTTCCAGAGTTATGCTCACTGATATCACAGCCAATTTCACAAATCTTACACTTCATTTTTATTCTCCCTTACTTATTACCACCCAGAATCCCGAATCATCCTGTACCGTATGGCAGACAAGACCCGTGTCTCTTCCGGCTTTCTGCATAGCTTGGATATTTTCAGGGCTGAGTCTTTCTTTTGCATTATTATGCCATTCAGGATCAATGGCAAGCATTTTTTCAGCTATTTGTTCTTTCAGTTCTTTTGTGCCGAATCCACCGCCTATCCATGCCTGTCCGTTTGGAGCAAGGATACGGGCAAATTCCCTGAAAGCAATGGGAAGATCTTTCCAGAAAAATACTGATCCACGGCTTACAACAAGATTCGCACAGTTATCCACAAAAGGAAGTAGGTGTACATCTGCAAGTACAGGGAATACTTTATTGGATACGCCGTGGCGAATAACTTTTTCTTTTGAGAGAATACACATTTTTTCTGAAAAATCAATACCGTATACCTGCATATCCGTAAGCTCGGCAATAGATATTCCAAGAGATGCGATACCACATCCCATGTCTATACATACTCCTTCTTTTACCCTGCTTTCTTTAATTATATAATCTGCAATAACGGGATAAATGGGAGCAAAAATATGCTCCGCAATATAAGGAAATTCCGGGGAATTACTTCTATTCCCATTCATATCTATGCCTCTGATTCAGGATACAACAATGAGTTAAGTTCCTCATCAGTAAGGTCATAGTGGAAGAAATCCGAATAAAACTCACGGGTCAGGTTATCAAGGTCCATATCTGCAAATTGATCTGGATATAGCATTTTTGCAGTCCATGCAGTTCCGATGATAAGGTGCGGTCCCTGTGGCCTGTCTATCCAGCAGAATGGATTCTGAGGTGCAAGGTATACACGCTTATTCTTCACTGCATCTATATTTGCCCAAAGAGAGTCCGAATATACAGAATTATAGAACTGAGTATCAGCTGTCAATATGACTTCTGGATTCCATCCAATTACATCCTCCATGGAAACAGGTGTCATACCATTTCCAGGAGTTAGAGTGCAATTTGCAACATTTATTCCTCCACAGATGTTTATTACCTGAGAGTGCTGAGAACCGGAAGGATCGGTCATAAGTCCTGTTGAACCTTCAGCATAGTACACATGTACTCTTTCATCTTCTGGAATATCGTTTATCTTCTCGTTGACCTCGTTAAGTATCTGGCTGCGGAAATTTATAAGTTTATCTGCCTGTTCCTCGCAATCTAGTAGTTTTCCCACATATTCAATTGTTGGATTAGATTTTTTCACGAAAACAATAGAACCATTAATGGCTACCACAGGAATACTACCAAAGTTTTCCTGCCGGATTACGATCGTATCGTTTACGTCACCTTGGGTATTGTATCCTTCTATTACAATATCAGGATTCATGCTGATCATGGTTTCGTAATTTCCGGTTGTTGTACCGTACCAGCCTCCGATCACCGGCAGGTTAAGATATTTCTCATTCATCAAAGTATGATTAAAACTATTGATGAAATTCCAACCGGCAACCTCGTCTGGTGCAAGCATGTATACAAGAATTGTTGATGGTGGTGAAGTAGCTATAACAGAGCTAATGTTTCCAGGGATTGTTAAATTTCTGCCCAACATATCGATTATTTGTACCGTATCTGTTTCATTTGAATCACTGCTAAGAACGATGGTTTCATCGCTACTTGAATCACTATCTGATGAACTGCTGCTGCTAGAATGACTTTTTGATGAACTTCCACTACTGCTGGAATAAGTTGTCTTTATTGATGTAGTATTAGTAGTGTTAAGAGAATAAGCAGATGTAGTATCGTTTGTTGTAGTATTCAGAGAATAAGCATTTGTAGTCCCATTTATCTCGTTGGTTTTATTAGTAACAATATCTTCCTGAACACTCATCATTTTAGTATTATTATCATTTTCTGTAGCAGGATTGACTTTTTCTGTTATCCCGTCAGAACTCTGGCTACTTGCATTTACCGAATTACTGTCCACGCAGCCACTTAAAAAGACCGCAGCCACTAACATAATGGCTATGAAAACAATGTTTATTTTTCGATTCATATCGGTTCCACCTTCAGAGCAGTTTGCATCGAATGGCTTTGAGACGATATTCTGTAGACTGCAAAAATCGAGTCTCGCATCAGAAACGAATGATTCTCAACTGTCCCAAGTCATGAGGCTTAATAGAATCATTAACAGCTTCCATTAGGATGATTCTAAGCATTTTCTGTGTAATGTGCAGCCAGTTGATCTGCCTGCTCCACATATACACAGAATATCATAATCCAGAACAACAGAATAATCTGAACCATCGCATTCTTTTTCCATTCATTGCAATACCTGTCAGACTTTTACTGCTATTTGCGTTATGTTTGAACAAACATAATGATATAAATAACTATCCGGTTTTTAGGGAGAGGAGTACAAATCAGAATCATTATGATGGAGCTTATTTCTTTGATATCTTTAAAGCTAAAGTAAGTTTCAGGACAATGAATTGGCTTTTACACTACTGTATTTGAAGCTAGTTATTGGGAAAGCATCTTAAACTTTTACTCCAATATTCGGACGTGAATATGGACCTCAGAGATATCCTACTTAAGATAAAAAATAATGAAACAGACATTGATGCTGCTGAATCTTTCATACGTGGCATGGGTTATGTGCCTGTTTCCGATATTGCCAAGATCGATACCTGTAGAACTAATCGTACTGGAATAATGGAAGCCATCCTTGCAGAAGGCAAGGAACCCGAAGATGTGGTTAAGATAGCACAAGCACATGTAACTGCATGTGGCAGGGTGCTCATTACACGTCTTAATGAAATTAATGTAAAGCTACTTGAAGATGCCTTTAGCCCTGAAGAGGTGGAATGGGGAAAGTACAAGAGGACAGTGGTGGTGCATAATGGCACACCTGCACCAAAAACAGGAGGTGTGGTAGCGATTATCTCTGCCGGGACTGCTGATATTGCAGTTGCCGAAGAAGCACGCATAGTAGCTTCGGAAATGGGGTGTGAGACCATTTCCATCTATGATGTGGGTGTAGCTGGTTTTCACAGGCTTGTAGGAGAGATGCTCAAGCTTCAGGAGCATAAGCCGGATTCGATAGTGGTAGCTGCTGGCAGGGAAGGTACACTACCTACTGTAGTGTCAGGACTTGTGGATGTGCCGGTCATTGGTGTGCCTGTATCTACTGGTTACGGAGCTGGCGCAAAAGGAGAAGCTGCACTGCTTTCCATGTTGCAATCATGTTCTGTGCTTTCGGTAGTTAACATTGATGCAGGATTCGTTGCAGGAGCTTTTGCTGCAAGGATAGCTAATAACACTGCTAAGGCACGTAGTGGAAAAAACTGAGGAGATGCTGGCATGAGATCAATTATATTTGACGCTTTTTCAGGTGCATCCGGGGATATGATCCTTGGAACCCTTATTTCTCTGGGAGCTGACAGGGAAAAAGTACGTGAGGTTATTGAGTCTACAGTTGATGTATCAGTAAGGATAGGGGATGCTAATAAAAGAGGCATTTGTGCAGTAGATGTGCATATAGATGTAGATCATGAAGAACATGAGCGCCATTATCATGAATTGGTTGACATTGTTCTGAATGCAGGTTTGCCTCCAAGAGTTGAAAACAGTGCTCTGGCAGTTTTTGAGCTCATGGCCAAAGCCGAGTCAAAAGTACATGGCAAATCCCTTGATAAGCTACACTTTCATGAAGTTGGTCAGAACGATGCTTTAGCTGATGTCATAGGTTCCTGTTTTGCCATGCATGAGGTAGGTGCGGATGCAATATATTGCCTTCCTATTAATGTTGGAGGAGGCAGAGTAAAGTCAGCCCATGGTTTTATGCCTGTACCAGCTCCTGCCACCCTTGAGATATTACAACAGACGGGTCTGACATTCTATGGCTCAGGAAATCGGGAACTTCTAACTCCCACCGGAGCTGCGATCTTCGGTCATTTTGCCAGGCCAATTGAGAATTTGCCTAGAGGAAAGGTTCTATCCATTGGATATGGTGCAGGAGATGCCAATACTGAGGACCCAAATGTACTGCGTAGTAGTCTCATAAATACGGAAGATGATCTTTCCAGAGACTCCATTGAGGTATTGGAGACAAATGTGGATGATGTGACTGGAGAAGTGTTGGGTAATCTCTTTGAGAAATTGCTATCCATTGGAGCCAGAGATGTTGCCATTATACCTGCAACCATGAAAAAAGGGCGCACAGGACATATTATCAAAGTAATTACTAAAACCGAACACAGTGCTACTATTGCACGTGAGATCATGCGGGAAACAGGTACTCTGGGTATTCGAGTCATACCTACAAAACATCGCTATACAGCTGATAGGCGCATGGATAACGTAAGAGTTCTTATACGTGGCAAAACATATGATATTCCAGTTAAAATTGCTGAAGACCATAGTGGTGAAATCTTGCATATTTCAGCAGAATATGAAGATTGTAAGAGAGTCGCAAAAGAATGGAATTTGCCACTAAAGGATATCATCAGAAAAGTGGAAGAAGAAGCATGGAATATTCATGGGCCTGAATATATGTCCTGAATATCACATGATTGATTATTTAAATCATTGTTAATTAAAATTAGAATTAAATATTATTGTTGGCATGTTAGGTCTGCAGATATAGCTGATACAAAAAACATCAGGCATCATCATGCAGGTGAATAAGGTGCTAACAAGTATGGATTATATACATGCTCCTCTTAGGGACATAGATATTATAAGAGAACGTAGAAGAATAGATCTTAATATGAGTCCAATTTCCTGCAATCACTCCATGGATAGGGTTGAAAGGAACGCTATCCGCCTTAAGCGCTCTTTGCAAGAAAAGGAGAAAATCTCCTTTGCAAAGCTTCGCAATGATATCATCAAGCCCGGAATATGCACATTGTGCGGTGCCTGTGCCTCAACATGTGAATCCATATCTTTAGATGATGGAGAGCCTAAATTGACAGGTAAGTGTACAGCATGTGGTGTATGCTACAACCAATGCCCCAGGACGATCACTACAGAAGAAGGTTTGGTAGGTTCTCTGCGTGAGGCCTACGCAGCCAAGTCTAATCTCAAGGAGATAAAGGGGCAGGATGGCGGAGTAGTGACTGCTATGCTTGCATACGGCCTTGAGGAAGGTTTAATCGATTGTGCTGTCGTTACTGCAAGCTCTGAAGAAGAACCATGGAAACCTGTATCTATAGTGGCAAGAACCTATGAAGACCTCTTGCAATCGTCAGGTAGCATCTATAGCCACAGTATGACAATGGATGCCCTGATGAGTGCTATCAGGCAGGGTATGAGCAGTATCGCTTTTGTTGGTCCTAGCTGCAATATCGATGCTGTTTATAAGATGCAAAAAAGTCCCCGTGGTTTCCTGCACATGTTCATGAGGGCAAAGATACTCAAACTGGGTCTCTTTTGCATGGACAGTTTTGATTACGGAGGTCTCAAACAGTTCATTGAAGGCAAGAACATGCACCTTGGAGACATCGAAGCTATGAAGATCAGAAAAGGAAAGCTCGAGCTTACAACAGCAACCTCAAAAGAAAGTTTTGATCTGCAGGAACTTGATGCTTTCCGTAGCAGTTCATGCAAATACTGCACAGATATGGCTGCTGAGAACACTGATATCTCTTTTGGAGGTGTCGGAACTCCTGATGGCTGGACATCCGTGCTTACTCGCTCATCCATTGGATATGAGATATTCAATGAAGCTGTTGACTGTGGTTATATCGATGCAAGGGTGGTAGAAGAAGAGGAAATGAAGAGGATGCTTAACCTTGCAAAAATGAAGAAAGTCCAGATGTATGCATTGCATCGCAGGCAACAAGGCTGACATGTTTTCAGTCAGCCTTTTCTATTAGTTTTTATTCTTATTCCTGTTTTAATAAGCAACTGGAATCTATTTCTGTAACGGTGAGTTCTTTATTAGATTTATAGAAGAAATAACCCACTATGAAGAATGTTGCCAGCGGGGATAGGAATGAGGGTATCTCATGCCCAAAACCGTCCATGATCATGAACAGACCGAGGAATAATATGGAATACATTGCTCCGTTCTTCAGATACATATATTTCTGAATTCTATCTATGTTACCTATTGTTAGTTCTCTTACTACAAAAGCTCCAAGTCCATTTCCGATAATTATTAGTGGCACTGAGAGGGTGAATGCAAATGCTCCGATCACGCCATCTATGGAGAATGTTGCATCTATAATCTCCAGATAGAATATCTTACTAAGGTCTGACATGTGTTTTTGTACAAGATCCATTTCACTTTTTTCCGCATTCTCCTTGAAGCCGTGAGTGATGAAAAAGGCTGTTGAACCGAGTACTGCGCTGAAAGCGACAAGGTAGTTTATTTTCAGGCTATACCAGACAATGATAGATAGTATTATTGATACAATAGCAAAGAACCAAACACCCTTTTTCATGAAATAAGATTCTCCGCCTAATCCGAAATTCTTCTTTTCCAGGAATAACCAATGCAGGAACAGGAACAGCAGGAATACTCCACCACCCATTAACAATGCAGGAGCTGCCGTATCTATTGCCTCTAAGACTTTGGGGTCATTGCTGAATGTTGCAGTAAGGGCACCAATTGGTCCTAAAGAGGGTGTGCTTGCCCAGACTATAACCCAAGGTAATAGTCCACGGATCACAAAAACCGCAAAGATAAGGCCCCATAGAAGGAACCATCTACGTGATTTCTCCCCCATTGTAGACAACACCTGTGCATTAATGATGGCGTTGTCTATGCTGCTGATGGTTTCAAATAAGCACAAACCACCAATTGTCATGATAATTGATACAATATCCATATTATCTTTTCCAGAATTAATTTATTATTTATTAATATATCCATTTCTTGGTATGGTTTATGCTGTTATGCTGTTTTAATAAAGAATTATACTCTATGCAATTGCGATACCTTTAAATACAAATATTGTAGTTTACAATTGTTAATTCACGATTGTGAACAGTTGTGCTGAGATGGCGGAACGGCTACGCAATGGACTGCAGATCCATTTCATCCCGGTTCGAATCCGGGTCTCAGCTTTGGTTTAATCGATCAGTGGCAGTTAATCGGATGATAAGTATGGATATACGCACACAAAAAACATTTGAGGCTTTATTTGCCCTTGAAGATATCAGGGAAACACTCAGGCAGAGGCTTCCTAATATCACAGGTCAGGAAGATGAACGTATTATCCGTGAAGGTGTTAACAAAGTCAGGAATATACTGGATGATCTTGAAGCCGGTACAGGCACTCCGCAGCTCAGGAAAATAGCCGGGAGCATTGATATACGGTCCCGTGAGGAAAACTACATCAATATTCAGCCTATCCAGGCAGCTGGAAGGCTCACCCCGGAAGCACGCAAGGCACTCATAGCCTATGGCGACGGCTATTCCACCTGTGATGCCTGCCGCAAACCCTTTAGGCTGGATAAGATCAGCAATCCGCCTATAGCTCCATTCCATGAACAGCTTGCCAGTTTCCTGAATATGGATGCTGCACGTGTAGTGCCTGGTGCCAGGCGTGGTTTTCAGGCAGTTGCATCCACACTGGTAGGTAAAGGCGATTCGGTGATAGTTTCAGCTCTGGCCCATTACACTGAGTTTTTGGCAGTTGAAGAAGCAGGAGGAATAGTAAGAGAAGTCCCTCTCAACGAGCAAAATCTTGTGACCGCAGATGGCACTGCAGAGAAAATAGAGGCTGTCAGGCGAGAAACGGGCAAACTGCCAGTGTTGGTGATGATGGATCACTTCGATTATCAGTATGCTAACGAGCATGATGTGAAAAGTATAGCAAAAGTTGCCCATCAGTACGACATTCCCTTCCTGTACAACGGGGCATATACCGTAGGCGTTATGCCAGTTGATGGAAAGGATATTGGTGCTGATTTCGTAGTAGGGTCAGGCCATAAAAGCATGGCTTCACCTGCACCATCCGGTGTGCTGGCAACGACCAGTGAATGGGCTCCCAGGATATTCCGTACCACTCAGATGGTGGGCGATATCACTCAGCGCAAGTTCGGTGTAAAGGAGGTTGAGATGCTTGGCTGTACGTTAATGGGTTCGACATTGCTGGGTATGATGGCATCATTCCCTGCTGTAAAGGAGAGGGTGAACCACTGGGAAGAAGAAGTAAAAAAATCCAATTACTTCATCGATGGAGTGCTCTCCATCGAAGGTAGCAAAGTAGCTTCCGAATACCCTCGTAAGCATACTCTCTCCAAAGTTGATACCACGAACAGCTTTGATACGATTGCTCAACGTCATAAACGCAGAGGATTCTTCCTTTCGGATGAACTTTCAGGAAGAGGTATAATAGGGGAATTCGCTGGGGCTACCCGCGTATGGAAACTGAACACATACGGTCTTTCCTGGGAAAAGGTTCGTTATCTTACAGATACATTCCAAGATATAGCTGATAAATACGAAATTCAAGTAAAAAGGGGTTAATTATGACAACACAAAATTATAGGTTAGGAACACTTGCACTCCATGCCGGACAGAAACCGGATCCGACAACAGGGGCATGTGCAGTACCGATATATCAGACCACATCATATGTTTTCAAGGATAGTGAACATGCTGCCAACCTTTTTGCCCTCAAGGAGCTTGGCAATATCTATACCCGCATCATGAACCCAACAACGGATGTGTTTGAACAACGCATTGCAGCCATTGAAGGCGGTACAGGTGCACTTGCTGTTGCATCCGGTTCAGCAGCTATAACCTATGCACTTTTAGCTATTACACAGCCAGGTGATGAGATTGTATCCGGTAACAATCTTTATGGTGGTACTTATGAACTGCTCAATTACACTTTCCCTAAACTGGGCAGAAAAGCTGTATTTGTGAATTCCGCTGATACCGAAGCTTTCAGGCATGCTATTACTGAAAAGACACGAGCTTTTTATATTGAGTCTGTAGGTAATCCCAAATTGGACATCTCTGATTTCAGAGCTATTGCGGATATTGCCCATGCAGCCGGAGTACCTCTTGTTGTGGATAATACTACTGCAGTAGGACTTGTAAGGCCTATTGAACATGGAGCCGATATTGTTGTGCATTCTGCAACAAAGTTCATAGGTGGACACGGGACTTCTATCGGTGGTTCCATTGTGGATTCCGGCAAGTTTTCCTGGAACAATGGCAAATTCCCGGAGTTAACGGAACCTGACCCAAGTTATCATGGTCTTAGATATTGGGACACGTTTTCCAATTTCTCTGGACTTGGTAACGTAGCCTTCGTATTCAAAGTAAGGTTGCAGCTTCTCAGGGATACGGGTGCTGCTATCTCGCCATTTAATTCGTTCCTGTTACTGCAGGGGCTTGAGACGTTGCATCTGAGGATACAAAGGCACTCGGAGAATGCTTCCAGGGTGGCGGAGTATCTATCAGGCCATCCTAAGGTATCATGGGTAAATTATCCGGGTTTGCCGGACCATCCAAGCCATGAGCTTGCATCCAGGTATCTCAAAGGAGGATATGGTGCACTGATGGGTTTTGGTGTAAAGGGTGGTGCAGAAGCAGGAAATAGATTCATCAATCATCTTAAGCTGTTTTCACATCTTGCGAACATAGGTGACTCCAAGAGCCTGGTTATCCAACCGGCTACTACTACTCATCAGCAGTTAACTCCTGAAGAACAGATAGCAACAGGCGTCACACCGGATTATATACGTCTTTCCATAGGTATCGAGGACATTGAAGACATCATTGATGATCTTGCGCAGGCACTTGAAAAGGTGTGATATATGCAAAGATCGGTCGGCATAACAAGAACAGAACACCTGACCTTTGATGAGCCGTTGGTCCTAGAAAGTGGTGCAACCCTCAGTCCTGTTACGATAGCTTATGAGACATATGGAAGGCTTAACACGGATAAAAGTAATGCAATCCTTGTCTGCCATGCATTTTCCGGCAATGCTCATGCTGCAGGTTATCATGAAGGAGAGGACCGGCCCGGATGGTGGGAGACACTTATAGGGCCAGGAAAGGCACTGGATACGGATGATTATTTTGTTATCAGTTCCAACATCCTCGGTGGCTGTAACGGGACAACAGGCCCTTCATCCATTAACCCGAAAACCGAAGAAAAATACGGTCTTTCGTTTCCCCTAATCACAGTTGGTGATATAGTCAACCTGCAGAAACGTCTTATTGATCACTTTGGTATCCAGCATCTATTGGCTGTAGTGGGAGGATCAATGGGTGGAATGCAGGCTTTACAGTGGTCAGCTTCCTACCCGGAAACGGTACGTAAGATTGTTGCAATAGCGACAACAGCGCGTTCCACTCCTCAGCAGATAGCTTTCAATGAAGTGGGTAGGCAGGCTATCATGGCCGACCCAAAGTGGAACAAAGGAGAATATTCCACCGGCACAATTCCGGAACGCGGCCTGGCACTTGCAAGAATGATAGGTCATATCACCTATCTTTCGGATGCTTCCATGCATAACAAGTTTGGCCGCAATCTGCAGAATAAAGAGGCAATAGGATATGATTTTTCCACAGAGTTCCAGGTTCAAAGTTATCTGCACCATCAGGGAGAATCATTTACCAAGCGTTTCGATGCAAATTCCTACCTGTATATCACGAAAGCTATAGATTACTTTGATCTTAGCATCAATGGATCTCTAGCAGCTGGATTTTCGAAGGTGGGACCGACATTTCTTATCATATCTGTAAGTTCTGACTGGCTTTACCCTCCATATCAGTCCGAAGAGATCATAAGTGCATTGACTGCCAATGATATTGAGGTCCAGTACTGCGAGATACGCTCTAACTATGGGCATGATGCTTTTCTGCTGGAATCCGGCCAGCTGAATTATATGATCAGCCAGTTCCTCGACAGGTTACTGGTCCGTGATGTGATGAAGGACAGCCCCACTATCAGTGAACAATCATCCATGCATAATGCAGCCAGAATAATGATCGAAAATGCAGTTAACCATTTGCCGGTTATCGGAGAAGACGGACAGCTTGCAGGTATCGTTACTTCATGGGATATAGCCAAAGCGGTTGCACTTGGGTACCAGAGCCTTGAGCAGATCATTTCCCGTCATGTCTTTACCGCAACTCCCGAAGAATCGATCGCAAAGGTTGCCAAGCTAATGGAAGAAAAAGTCATTTCAGCTCTTCCTGTGGTCGATGACAAAAAGCAGCTTGTAGGAATCGTCTCAAGCGACAGCCTAAGTACATTGCTCGGACGATGCACAAATCCAAAAAAGCGCAAATGACAAAGAAAGTGAGATCATGAAAGTCAAATTACCTTCGGGCGAAACCGAAGAGATTGAAATAAGTTCCACAAGGGTAGACAGGCTGCTGCATCAATTAGGTATCAATCAAAGTTCAGTGATAGTGGTAATGAACGATCAGATTATTCCCGAAGATACGACTCTGTGTAATGAGGATGAACTGCAAATCATACGTGTTGTTTATGGTGGGTGAAGAGCACCTTTTTTTATATTTAGCGGAAGAAAGGGTGCTTTTTTTTAGATTAGACTTGTTTTCTAAATTTTGGCCACATATTGTAACCTATATTTGGATCATTTGATCTATATTCATTTATAAACTTGATTTCCTGTTGATATACTTCTTCAACGGATGATGTTCCAGATTTCCATAGAATTTCTTTCCTTATTGTAAAATCATCTTTTTCATGTCTAGTGAAATCATTTTCAATAAGGTCACGATTAGGACTTCCAAAATACCTAATATCGTCAGTCCTATCCTGTCCTATGTATATCTTGCCATTAGGATATGTTATTTTGTAAATCACTTTCATACAAACACAATCTTACTTTTATATAAGAATTTGATTTAATGATGAGCCTATTTCAAAACTTCACTCACACCTTTTTCCAACACAACAGGAAACATGCAATATCTAACAATCCTTTGAAAACCACATTAAGACGTTCATATCTACTTGCTAATTTTCTAAATCCCATCTTCAACCATGCAAAGAATCGTTCTATAGTTCCTCTGTAATAATATGTTTCTTCATCAAATCGAGTAGGTCTTCCTCTTTTCTTTCTTTTACTGTTCCTTGTATTGATCGGTATGTTGCTTTTGATAGCTCTGGACCTTAAGTACTGCCTGATTTCTGTATCGTCGTACGCAGCGTCTGCCAGAACTTCAAGAGGTCTTGTCCTTGGTCTTCCATCGGTCTTAACCTTAATATCCTCCATAACTTCAATGAAGTGCTGTCTATCGTGCTCTTTTCCAGAAGATATTTGGATTGTAAGTGGAAAACCTTCACAACTTACACATGCATGGATCTTTATGCCTTTTCTTTTCTTGTGACCGTTGTACGAGGAGTCATCTCCCCTTTTTTAGTTTCAATGAAACTGCTATCGATACACACTGTATCCAATGAGAACTTACCTTTCTGGTAAGCGGAATCCCGAAGGGATTCCATTATCTCGTTCCATATACCTTCCTCTGACCACCTTTTCAGCCTTCTCCAGGCAGTTGCCTGGGAACCATAAATAGCTGGCATATCTCCCCATCTGCAACCTGTTATCAGAACAAAGAGAATACCATTGATGACCTTACGGTCATCAGCTCTCTTTCTTCCGGTAATTGGTTGTGGTGGCAAGTGTGGCTTTATAAACTTCCATTGATCATCAGAGAGTTCTCTGAATTCCATTCATATCCCCACAATAACATTCAGAGAAATAGTATTTATAGTTTTGATACAGGCTCGATATTTGCCTGAGGGCATTAACTGACTTTCATACTGGCATAAATTCTAAATGCCATTTTACACCGCCAGCATCCTTTCAATTGCTTTGCATGCCCTGATTGATACATCCTCTGGCACAGTTATCCTGGGTTGGAGCAACTCCAGTGATTCACAGACCTTGGTAAGATCGGTCCTTTTCATGTTGATGCATATTGCCTGTGGCGATAGGGGATAACATATCTTCTCAGGGCATTGCTTTTTCATTCCGTGTAGGATGCCGATCTCAGTGCCTATAATGAATTCTTTATCTGGTGTTGAACAGACGTGTTTAATCATGCCTGATGTGGAGAATACGAGATCTGCCATATCAATTACTTCCGGTCTGCATTCGGGATGGACAAGCAGTTTTGCATCCGGGTGATTTCGGCGTGCTTTTAATACGTCGTCTGGTGTGATCCTGTCATGTACAAAACAATATCCTTGCCAGGGCAGGATCTCTTTTGAAGAAAAACGTGCAACGTACCCGGCAAGATTTTTATCAGGCAAGAATATGACCTGTTCTTCATCAAGTGATTCTACTACCTTAATAGCATTTGAGGACGTACAACAAATATCACTCTCTGCTTTCACTTCTGCAGTGGTGTTTACGTAGCTTACTACAACAGCATCAGGGAATCTTCTACGAAGCATGCGTACTTCATCAGCTGTGATCATCTGTGCCATTGGACAGCATGCTTCGATGGAAGGTAGCAGTACAGTTTTTTCGGGGTTAAGGAGACAGGCAGTTTCAGCCATGAAATCTACACCGCAAAAAACAACTACATCACATTCAATGGACTTTGCAGCACGGGCAAGTTCAAGTGAATCGCCTACTATATCAGCTATGTCCTGTACCTCAGGGATCTGGTAATTGTGTGCCAGTATCGTAGCATTTCGTTCTTCTTTCAATTGCAGAATTCTGTCTCGTAGTTTTTCAATCATATTGATCAAAGTCACAACCTTTTTGTATTCACAATTGTTAATTAAACAACACTTCATTATTGTAAACTTTACCCTCCGATACATAGCATCAATTTAAGCTGTAGTCTAAAACAACAAGTTATGTACCAATTATGCAAATATATCTCATCTGTTTGCATAGTCTCTTTTTCAGATTTAAAAGAAGAGCTAGCAGTAAAATAAAGCAGTATTTATATAAATTGACTGATAATTTAATGCATATATCGAACATATTTAATACTAGCAAGATATATTTCGAGAATATCATACTCGTATAAATTTAGGACAATAAACATCAATCTGAATATGTATGTGAGGTCCATTCTAATGGATTACAACCAAAATAATCCCATCTATTCTAAAAATCAATATCCTTGCCATAATAATAGTCTATTAGAGGAAATAGTAACTTATAGTCCAGTAGTTTTCTTTTTATGGAAAGCTGAAGAAGGGTGGCCTGTCGAATATGTTTCTGAGAATGTATCACAATTTGGCTACTCTGCTAACGATTTTTTATCAAAAAAGGTTATCTTTGAAAATATAATACATCCTGCCGACCTGCAAAGAGTTGCTTTAGAAGTTAAAACATATTCCGAAAAAGGAGCAACTGATTTTACCCAAGAGTATCGAATATTAACTGTTGATGGTAAAACTAGGTGGATAGATGATCGTACAGTTGTGAAACGGAATGACAATGGAGAAATCACTCATTATCAGGGAGTGATATTAGATATTACCGAAAAAAAAGAAGCCGAAGAGAACCTTCGCCTACGAGAGGAGCGATTAAGATGTCTTTTGTCCATTTTGCAATACAAATCTGACTCAGTTCAGGATTTTCTTGATTTTGCACTTGGTGAAGCGATCAAACTTACTCAGAGTAAAATTGGTTACATATACCATTATAGTGAAGAAAGAATGGAATTCACTCTCAATACATGGTCAAAAGTCGTGATGAAAGAATGTATGATTGTTGCGCCTCAGACTAACTATAAACTGGAGAATACAGGTATATGGGGAGAAGTGGTAAGGCAGCGCAAAGCAATAGTCATAAATGACTTTCATGCTTCAGATCCACTGAAAAGAGGATACCCTAAAGGACATGTTGTACTTCATAGATTTATGACAGTGCCTATTTTCAAAAATGGGGAGATAGTTGTTGTTGTTGGGGTAGCTAACAAAGAATCAGATTACGACGATACCGATGTACTTCAAATTACTTTACTCATGGATTCTGTGTGGAATGCTGTAGAAACGAAAAGAATTAATCAGGAATTGCAGAAGAACAAAAAACTGCTCCAGTCTGTAATCGATATTCTTCCAGGAACCCTTTATTCGGTGGACACTGACTACAATATCATTGTCCTGAATAAGGCTCATTTCGGATCAAAATTCTCAACCTCTGATTCTCTGGACAATATTATTGGAAAGAAATGCTACGAAGTGTTTATGCAAAAATCCTCTCCTTGTTCATGGTGTAAAATAAAAGAAGTTCTTTCGACAGGAAAAACAATGCTTTATGAGACATCACCAAATGATATGCGCGAAATAAGAACAGGAAAAGCTTTTCAGATCTTTGTTTCTGCAATTAAAGATGATTTTGGCAACGTGATAGGTGCTGTAGAATATGGAGTTGACATAACAGATCTGAGGAATGCAAAATTAGATTCAGAAGCAGCTAACAAAGCGAAGAGCGAGTTTCTGGCCAATATGAGTCATGAGCTAAGAACACCTCTCAACTCTATAATTGGCTTTTCAGATGTGCTTCTTGAAGGATACACCGGCGATCTGAATGAAAAACAGGGCAGATATTTAAGGAATATATCAAATAGTGGAAAACATCTGCTGAACATAATCAACGATATTCTGGACATCTCTAAAATAGAAGCTGGAAAGGCTCAACTGCATACCGAAATTTTGTCTATGGAAAGCCTTCTGAAAGAGATGTTAGATAACATGCAATCTCTTGCAGCTAAAAAAGGAATCACGTTAAAGATTAGTTTAGAGTCTGACCCTTGCTACGTAGAGGTAGATAAAGGAAAGATCAATCAAGTATTATACAATTTGATCGGTAATGCCATCAAGTTCACTGAGGATCGAGGCCTTGTGATTCTTAAAACAAAAATGGATGTGGATATGGTATACATATCTATACAAGATACAGGTGTCGGAATTTCTAAAATGAATCAGAAAAAGCTATTCAAACCTTTCAGCCAGCTAGATTCATCAGTATCCAAAAAATATGAAGGAACGGGTCTTGGACTTGCTCTTGCTAAGAAATTAGTTGTTCTTCATGGAGGACAGATATGGGTAGAAAGTGAACTTGGTAAAGGCAGTACATTTACTTTTACGATCCCTGTGCATAGCTTTCAATCAACCGAAAGTTAGTAATCTGCCTCTTCATAATGGACACATATTTTTGTAGTAGGATAAAATGACATTAATGTACTAAGAACGCCTTAAGCGTGGCCGAGGAGTAATAATGCAGGAACCCCTGAAAAAAATAAAAGAAACAAAACCGCTGATACACCATATCACAAATTGGGTTACGATCTATGATTGTGCAAATATCACACGCACCTTCGGTGCTCTGCCTGTAATGGCACATGCACCCGATGAATGCGCGGATATGACACGCATCTCATCTGCTCTTGTACTTAATATAGGAACTCTGACAAATGAGCTTATTGATGCGATGATTCTTTCTGCAAAAGCTGCAAATGAGAAAAAGATACCTGTAGTGTTAGATGCAGTTGGAGTAGGTGCAACCAAGTTCAGAGATTATATGGCTGCAAAGATCATAGATTCTGTTCATGTTGATATAATCAAAGGCAATTATTCCGAGATCGCAAAACTTGCAGGTGAAAAAGCTCAGACAAAAGGTGTCGAGGCAACTTCTATCAATGCTGATCCTAAACAGATCGCAAATGAGCTTGCAATAGCGAAATACTGTACTGTTGTCATGACAGGAAAAGAAGATATTATCAGCGATGGCAAAAAGACATTTATTGTCAAAAATGGCCATGAGCAAATGGGGTCCATTGTGGGAACAGGATGCATGGCAGCTTCAGTGATAGGTTCATTTGCCGCTGTCAATCCAGATCATTGTGATGCATCAAAAGATGCACTCTGTTACTTTGGAATCGTAGGCGAACTTGCAGCCGCGATCTCACGTGGTCCGGGAAGCTTCAAGGTAAATTTATATGACGAAGTATTCAATCTCTCTGATGAGAAAGCAGAAAAGATGATGAATTTCGAAGAATGTTAAATTAATGTGGAAGGGGGACCTATGGCCACTAAAAAGGAACTGCTTACAGAGATCGACTTTTATCTTGTGACTGACTCCGGTCTATCAAAGAAAGGGACTTTATCCGATGTGCAGGATTCAGTCGTATCCGGGTGTAAAATAGTGCAGTACAGAGAGAAAAAGAAAAGCACAAAAGAGATGATCTCAGAAGCATTGCAGATCAAGGCAATATGCGGTGATGATGCTATATTTCTGGTCAATGACAGGATAGATGTTGCTTTAGCAGTGGATGCAGATGGAGTGCACATTGGTCAAGATGATATGCCAATAGATGTTGCAAGAGAGATCCTTGGTGCTGACAAGATCATAGGTCTAACTGTCCATGACATTGATGAGGCTATAGAAGCTGAAAACAGTGGTGCCGATTACGTAGGGCTTAGCCCTATATTCGACACAGCCACTAAAAGTGATGCAGGAAAGGGCATTGGCACTAAAAGGATAATGGATGTTAAAAATGCGATCAATATCCCAATAGTTGCCATAGGCGGAATAAACAAAGAGAACTGCAAGGTAGTAATTGAAAATGGTGCTGATAGCCTGGTAGCAATATCCGCAGTGGTATGCAGTGATGATGTACAACGTGAAACCAGGGAATTCATTACTATTATCAGAGAGGCTCTTAGTCATATCTCTTGATACAATGATGTCGATACTAACCACAAAGTTTAAACCATTAAAATACATTCACAATTGTGAACAACTTAGATTAAATGAAGTATGAAAGTAATTCAAAGAGGAGTGAAACCTTGCTAAGTGAACAGGAATTGCAGCGATACCAGCGCCAAATAATGATGTTCAATGAAGAAGGCCAGGAACGGTTGAAAAGATCCCGTGTATTCATTGCCGGCGGGGGTGGATTGGGTTGCCCCATAGCACTTTATCTTGCAGTTGCCGGTGTTGGCTGCATTGATATTGCTGATCGTGATGTTGTGGAGCAGACAAATCTGAATCGTCAGGTGCTGCACTGGGAAAAGGACATTGGAAAGCCGAAGGTTTTGTCAATCGAAGAAAAACTAAGGGAAATAAATCCTAATATTAATGTCATTACCAGGCACGTGAGTATCACCGAAGACAATGTTCTGGAATTTGTAAAGGATGCTGACATCATTGTCGATGCCCTTGACAATTTCTCTGCAAGGTATCTGCTCAATAATGCGGCTCTGCAGACCGGTATTCCTCTTGTACATGGGGGAATCCGAGGTTTTGACGGCCAGGTAATGACTGTCATTCCTGGTAAAACTGCTTGCCTGAACTGTGTTTTTCCACATACTCCTCCTGAAGAGGTATTTCCTGTCATCGGTGTGACTCCCGGCATAATCGGTATGCTTCAGGCAAATGAAGTACTCAAGTGCCTTCTTAGGATGGGTGAACCTCTGGAAGGGTTACTCGTGTGGGACGGACTCAACAGCAGGATGGATATTTTTGCAGTCAAATGCAGGGATGACTGTGAGGCTTGCGGGAATCTGACAGATAATTCATCTACAGGTCCGGATTGATTTCCTCTTTTTATGGGGCAATTTGTTAAGAGTTCCAGTGGAAATAAAGGGGTTTTATATTTTAAATGCTTATAATAACATACTTTTTATTACACTCTAGTGACTTCTACGGGAACCTGTAATTATATGTTTGAAGCAAAAAACTGGAAATCAGTATGTTTTTGAATTCAATTTTTCTTTCTACCTCCTCTGCAATTTATATTTCAGTTGGCTCTGTTTGACAACTACCAATTTGGTAGAAATTGGTAGGTTTTGGTAAATCATGTATTTACATTAAAATATGTAGCTTCATCGAGTTTTTTCAGCAAAAACGATATAAAACTCAAAATATCAAGGCACTCTTCTTTTGAAATTGGCCACAAGTGTGCCGGTTCATGTGCTGTAGGATTTCTTACAGCACGCATCAAGCCCGCAGATAAAAATGCTATTCCTTGCTGAACATTCTTATCGGTTACAGAAACGCATTTTGTAACTTTTAAGGTTCCTTTATCAGGGTCCCATGCATTAAGCATCAATTTTTGACCATCTTCTGAATTATGAGATTTTTCCTGAACAAGTTGATGATATATCTTTGCTGCCTCAAAAACTGCATGAAAGTAATGACCATCTAAATACAATGGCTTGCAATTTTTCAATATTTCAGGATGAAAGTTTCTATTCTGAAATTCACTTATTTCTTTATCTTCAGTAAACGTGAAACCTGTTTTTTTTATAAGTTCAAAGATATTCTTTTTATCATCTTCCAAAACAATTAATTCCAAAAAGCAGCTTAATTGCCTGTTACGCTCTTCAGCAGGCATTCTTTGTTTTGCTAAGGTTAATATCCAGTCATGTATTCTTTGTCCTCTTTGAGATGTAATTGAATCATTTGGAAAATGATCTATATCAAATGAAAATATTGATTTAGCGGCTCTATCTATTTCTTTAAGTGTTGTAGAGTCTTTTAATATATCTCCTATTTGAATCGCAAGTAATCTGTATGATTGTGAATCCATACTCATCATCGTCAATTATCGAGTCATTTACTATAATTTAGTCATCATTAACTTTTCTATAAAATAATCATGAATGGAATACATGAGTTTGTATCATTAAATAATTGAAATCCATCTTTTCTGGAATGCAAAACATCCAAAACTATATCTTCAGTTAAATCATCAAGTCCTAACGGAGCCATCAACATGCGCATAGGGGTTTATATTTGTCATTGCGGGCTGAATATAGCACACGTGATCAACGTACATAGCCTGCAGGAGAAGGTCAGCAAACTAAAGAATGTGGTGGTTGTGAAAGACCTGCAGTTCATGTGCTCGGATTCTGGTCAGGATTCCATAGTAAAGGATATAAAAGAACATGATCTTAACCATATTCTTGTGGCAGCATGCTCTCCTAAGCTGCATGAACCCACTTTCCGAAGAGTGCTGCAAAAGGCCGGGCTTAACCCGTATATGATGGAAATGGTGAATATCAGGGAGCAATGTTCCTGGGTTCACATGGAAGAACCGCAGCTCGCCACCCAGAAAGCCTTTGACCTCATACGCATGGGTATCGCACGTTTGAAGCTGCTGGACCCGCTACAGATCAAGAAAGTTCCTGCAAATAAAGATGTAATGGTTATAGGAGCTGGGGTCACAGGTATAGAGGCTGCCCTTACCCTTGCTGATAGTGGTTATCAGGTGCATGTGGTAGAAAAGGAGCCTACTATCGGTGGAAAAATGGCACTTCTTAATGAGGTGTTTCCCACCAACGACTGCTCTATCTGCGTATTAGCTCCCAAAATGACCGATATTCAGCAACATCCATCTATAAATCTCATGACCATGTCTGAAGTTTCTGAAGTTTGGGGATTTGCAGGCAATTTTGAGGTAACAGTAAAAACAAAACCCAGATATGTAATAGAAGACCTGTGCAAGGGATGTGTGGATGAATGTTCAAGAGTATGTCCCGTAGAAATAGCCAACCGTTTTGACATGGGAATGGGTAAAACCAAGGCAATAAACATGCCAATACCACAGGCTGTGCCCCAGGTAGCTTACATAGATAACGATTATTGTGTAGGCTGTGGCCTGTGCCTGCAGGCCTGCCCCGCAGATGCTATTGATTATAACATGGAGGAAAAGACACTTTCCTTCAAAGTGGGTGCTATTATTCTTGCCAACGGCTACAAGCTATTTGATGCGACCCGCAAGGAAGAATATGGATACGGCGTGTACTCAGATGTCATAACCAATATGGAACTGGAACGTCTGCTCAACGCATCCGGACCCACAAGAGGAAAAGTGCTTGTGCCTTCCACCAGGGAGATACCAAAAAAAGTGGCTTTTATCCAGTGTGTAGGTTCAAGGGATGAAACTGTGGGTAATCCCTATTGTTCACGGATATGTTGCATGTCTGCCATGAAAAACGCCCAGTTGCTCAAAGAGCGGTATCATGATATTGAGATCGTTATCCATTATATTGATATACGAGCTGCAGGGGAGATGTATGAAGAGTACTACATCCGCTCCCAATCAATGGGCATCGATTTCATCCGGGGAAAAGTAGCTGAGGTACAAAAAGATATCAATAGCAAGCTGTTTCTGAGGTTTGAGGATACGTTAAGTTCCGAGGTACGGGAAGAACAATACGATCTTGTTGTACTTTCCACAGGGATGGAAGCTCATGATGATGCAGATAAGACTGCCAGAGCTCTTAATATCTCCCGCCGTACGGATCGCTTTTTTGCCAGTGCCCATCCAAAGATGAGGCCAGTAGAGTCTCATGTTAAAGGAATATATGTAGCAGGCTGTGCTTCAGGTCCAAAGGAGATACAAGCAGCCATAGCTCAGGGAATGGCAGCTTCAGCCAAGACTATGCAATTACTCTCTAAAGGTGAAATAGAAACGGATCCCCAGAGCGCTCATGTTGATGAAGAAAAGTGCATTGGATGTCAGATATGTCAGGATGTTTGCCAGTTTGGGAAAATAAAGATCAACAATGGAAAGGCAATGGTGGATGAAGTCTCCTGTCACGGATGTGGTGCATGCAGTGCATCCTGTCCAACTAATGCCATTTGGATGCGGAATAGCACTGACGAGCAGATCCTTGCCCAGGTGCAGGCAGCCACGGAAGTGAAATCGGAATTCCCTCTTATTGTAGCATTCCTCTGCAACTGGTGCAGCTATACATGTGCTGATCTTGCAGGCGTTTCAAGGATACAATATCCTACCAACATAAGAGCTATCAGGGTCATGTGTGCAGGCCGTGTGGATCCGGAATTTGTGCTTGAAGCTCTCAAGAGTGGAGCTGACGGTGTGCTTGTGGCAGGGTGCAGGCTTGGTGAATGTCACTACATATTTGCCAACTACAATGCCAAAAAGAGGATGGAATTGCTTCAGGGAGTGCTTGAGGACATCGGTATCAATCCACATCGTCTGAAAGTGGAATGGATATCAGCAGCCGAAGGTGAAAGGTTTGCTAAGTCCATAGAGAGTTTCGTAGATGAGCTTAAGGAAATAGGCCCTATAGGATCGGAGCTGCTGGAGGAGGAAAATGATGGATGATAGTAATGGTAAGTCCATGTCCATGGAAAAGGAAATGGGTGTGGATGGTACCCATTTTATCTACCGGCAGATCAGTGATCGGTCTCGAAAGGTACTGGACTATGATTACAAGCGATGTATTGGCTGTGGTATCTGTGTTGGTCTTTGTCCCACAAAGGCTTTGGAACTTGGGCCTATGAAAGAGATCGCCACGGGACTAGATGTTCCTCCTGTAATAATGGATCTGGATAAATGCACATTTTGTTCCATGTGTGCCCAGTTCTGTCCTATGCATGCATATTCAATGACTGAGGAAGGAAACTTTCCCACAGATGAGGCGTTTCCTCAGTATGATTCTTTCGTGCGGACTAATGAAAAATGCCTGCCATGTACCTTATGTGAGGCAGCATGTCCTGAAGATGCTATCAAGCTTGAACTGGATATGCCTACTAAAGCAGAGGTATCTCCTTTTAAGGAAGGTATGAATGGGCAAATTGAGATTGACACTGAAAAATGTAACATGTGTGGCCTATGTGCTCGTTTCTGTGATGTATTCCTTCTCATAGACAGAGAAAAAACTCCCACAGATGTCTGGCCCTTTGAGCAGTTGCTGGTAGATGAGGATAAATGTGATTATTGTACGTTGTGCCAGGATATTTGTCCTGAGGATGCTATTCATGTGGTAGGTGAAAAAAGAGGAGAAGCTCCGCATGTTGCTGGCAGAGTGCTTATAGATGATAAGAAATGCACTCTTTGTACCTGGTGCAAGATAGTATGTCCTTATGCTGCAATGGACATAAAGAAACCATTTGAAGGTAAGATTGCGCTTATAGCTCCAAATGTGAGCAAGTGTGATCCACAGGGTTGTCACGGTTGCTTTAATGTCTGTCCATCTCACTTGTGGTACGTTTCTAAAGACGGTAAGATTGCTATGCAAGAGAAAATGTGTACCTATTGCGGTGCCTGTGTGAACGCTTGCCCGAAAGATGTGATGCATGTGGAGAGGCGCTTAGTGCATCACACAGAGATTGTTAATAGTCCCTGGGCAAATCAGTGGAAAGATGCTATTGATTCCATGATCACAGGAAAACGTCACCATCCGGATGTATCTCGTACCCTTGAAATAGAACCGGAATCACCCAGAGAACACGAGGATATAGAACCTCCTAGAATAGACGGTAACCTTCTTGAAATTGCAAGAGCAAGGCTTGAAAAAATCACACCTGCATTTAGAAGCGCTTCTATTAGAAGGATGGTGGAGAAGTCTGAAGAGGTTGAGCCTGTGAGGAATCAAATAAGGGAACAGATACTTAAGAACAATCAATAAGGAACAATAATTAATACTTGCCTTCCTATACGGTCAGAAGTTGTAGATAATATTACATTCCTGAAGGGGATTATTTCTCATGGCTGATAAATTAGATTACAGAGCTCTTGGTTTGAAATGCGGGCTTGAGATCCACCAGCAGTTGGACTCAAAGCAGAAATTGTTCTGCAGGTGCCCCACGATTATAAGGGATATAAAGGAGTCAACGTCGGAATTTTTCAGGTTCCTGCGTCCCACGGCCAGTGAGATGGGAGAAACTGACAGGGCA
The DNA here is from genome assembly GCF_963678545.1 of uncultured Methanomethylovorans sp. Classification (NCBI taxonomy): domain Archaea; kingdom Methanobacteriati; phylum Methanobacteriota; class Methanomicrobia; order Methanosarcinales; family Methanosarcinaceae; genus Methanomethylovorans; species uncultured Methanomethylovorans sp. The sequence continues at coordinate 2,025,620 of NZ_OY782870.1, read as the reverse complement.
GCTCTGGAACAGTCCAAGCTTAATCGTAAATACTGCTATAAAGCCTATGATTCCACATGCCTTGTGGAAAATGATGATGAACCACCTACTGAGGTCAACCAGGAAGCCCTTGACATTGCCCTTGTGATCACAAAACTATTACATATGAGGCCTGTTGACCAGATGCATGTAATGCGTAAGATAGTGGTTGATGGTTCTAATACTAGTGGTTTCCAGCGTACTGCTTTCATTGCAAAAGGCGGTTACCTGGAGACATCCCAGGGGCATGTGGGTGTGGATGTGCTATGCCTGGAGGAAGAAGCTTGCCAGAAAATAGAGGACAAGGGAGATGTAGTGGTATATTCCCTCGATAGGCTGGGTATACCTCTTGTGGAGATCGGTACCGCACCGGATATCATATCTCCTGCACATGCTAAAGAGACTGCACAGCAAATAGGCATGTTGCTGCGTTCCACTGGCAAGGTTAAACGTGGTCTTGGTACTATCCGTCAGGATGTTAATATTTCTATCGCAAAAGGTTCAAGAGTTGAACTTAAAGGTGTGCAGGCCCTGGATATCCTTGAGTTGCTTGTGGAAAGGGAAGCTGAGCGTCAGGTAAACCTACTAGACATTAGGGATACACTGCTCTCAAAAGGTGCATCTGTGCATGATATGATATTTGATGTGACAAATGTCTTTGAAAAGACTACCTCTAAGGTTATACAGAAATCTCTGAAGAAAGGTAAGGTACTTGCTATATTGCTTCCGGGATTTGCGGGATTCGTGGGCAGGGAAGTGCAGCCTGGCAGAAGGCTTGGCACAGAATTCTCGGATCGTGCCAAAACATCAGGAGTAGGTGGTATTTTCCATACTGATGAACTTCCTAACTATGGTATTACTAAGGAAGAAGTTCTTGAACTGCGTAAAGCTGTAGGTGCAAAGGAAGGCGATGCAGTCATAATGGTGGCAGATGTTGAAAAGCGTGCCAGGGGCGCTATGGAAAGTGTCATTAAAAGAGCACAAGAAGCTCTAACAGGAGTTCCGGAAGAGACACGCAAGGCGCTTCCAGATGGAAATAGCTCCTATCTTAGACCACTTCCGGGGGCTGCAAGGATGTACCCAGAGACCGATGTACCCCAGGCAGATATTTCAAAGGAGTACTTTGATAGTATATCTGTGCCTGAATTACTTACAGAAAAGTCAAAACGGTTCACTGCTGAGTTGAACTTAAGCAGTGAACTTGCAGATATGATCGTGTATTCACAGTATCTTCCTTTGTTCGAGGAAATAGTTTCATGTTTTGCAGAAGGAAAACTTGTAACACCAACCCTTATCTCCCGCACGCTTACGGGTATGCTTCCGGAACTTAAACGTGATGGAGTGAACATTGACAAGCTCTGTGATGAGCATTTCAGGCAAGTGTTCACTCTGGTTGAACAAGGCGCTTTTTCAAGGGAAGGCATTGACCCTGTACTGCGGATACTTGCACAAAAGCCGGAAATACACGCACAAGAGGCTGCAGATGAAGCAGGGCTCTGTGGCAGTGATACTGCTGAGATTGAGAAATTCATTGATTCGATGGTCCATGAAAGAAAAGACTTTGTTAAACAAAAGGGTCTGGGTGCCGTGGGGCCACTTATGGGTGTAGTGATGGCTGAGTTCAGGGGCAAGGTTGACGGAAAGATATTGAGTGAATTGCTCAAACAAAAGATCAATCAGATTCTGAATACCTGATCCGGTTAATGATTAATGGGAACTATATTTGTAAGTGTATCAGTTATTTTTCCCATCTTTTGTTATTTCATATCTTTTTTTATGGTACTTTATATTTGCAGGCAGGTGAACTAGACATAGTAAGTTGCAAGTGCTGATAATGGGAGAGAGCAGTATAAATAAGAAGACAAAAGATGGCGTATATTGCAAAACGTATCCACTTAATATGCAAGATTATGAGAGGTGCGGCAGGTTGGATGTATCTGTATTTGTGGTGATATCGGCCACAAAAGATGCTAAGAATATCTCTTTTTGTTTTCTCTGTTGACTCTATTGAGGAATGTGGCAGAAATGTATATATATGAGTATATTTTGAATGTTACATTACATCGCAATACTTATAGCCTATTCATTTTATGTATACCCAGGTTCTTACGATGAATGCAGTATTAGGATTAGAAGATGGAACAATTATTCAAGGTACCGGGTTCGGTGCTGAAGGCATAGTTTCTGGAGAACTGGTTTTTACTACTCAATATACAGGTTATGAGGAGGCACTTTCTGACCCATCGTATAAAGGTCAGATCTTGATGTTCACTTATCCACTTATCGGTAATTACGGTGTTAGTAACAATTGTTTTGAATCTGATGGAGTTAAGGCAGAAGGTCTTGTGGTGAGAGAAGCTTGCCCAGAGCCTTCCCATCACAAATCTAAACGTACTATCTTCCAGCTTATGGAAGATGAGGGTAAGCCCGGTATAGCCGGAGTGGACACTCGTATGCTTACAATAAAGACGCGTGAATATGGTACATTGCGTGCAGCTCTTATCAATGGCAGTGATGATGGGGAAGAAGCTGTAAGGCTTGCAAGGAAACAGCCACATATATCCGAGCTGGATTACATCTCAATGGTAACCTGCAAGGAACCTTACAGGCTGGAAAGCCCTTTCAGGGATCCTTATAATCCAAAACATGTTGTACTCATGGATATGGGTATGAAGCGCAGCATCAGCACAAGCCTGCTTAAGAGGGGCATTGATATTACTGTGGTTCCTGCCAATGCAAGTATCTCCATGATAGAATCATACGAACCTGACATGCTTTTCCTTTCCAACGGACCAGGAGATCCTCAGCAGGCAAAGAATGCGGTAGCAGCAGTAAAGCAGTTTGCCGGAACTATGCCCATTGTAGGAATATGTCTGGGACACCAGATTTTATCCTTGGCTTTGGGTGCTGAAACATACAAACTAAAGTTCGGACACAGGGGAGCAAACCAGCCGGTCAAAGACTTCGAAACAGGTATAGTACACATAACTTCTCAAAACCATGGTTTTGCAGTGAACGGTGATTCGTTCGAATCAGAAGATGTGATTGTTACCCAGATCAATGCTAATGATAAGACTGTGGAAGGTATAGCCCACAAGTATCTTGATATGTTCAGTGTGCAGTATCATCCTGATGCGCATCCGGGTCCTCTGGATACAGAAACAATATTTTTCGGCAAAGTGCTTAAGCTCCTGGAAGGTGAGCAGTAATGCCAAAGAGGACAGATATTAAGAAAGTGTTGCTTATAGGCTCAGGTCCTATCACCATCGGACAGGCAGCAGAATTCGACTTTTCAGGTAGTCAGGCATGCAGGTCCCTCAAAGAAGAGGGGCTGCAAGTGGTGCTAGTTAACTCCAACCCGGCTACAATTATGACAGATCCCGAGATGGCAGATGCCGTCTATATAGAGCCACTTGATCCCAAGACCGTAGCAAAGATCATTGAAAAAGAAAGGCCTGATGGTCTTATTGCAGGTATAGGTGGCCAGACCGGTCTTAACATCACCAGCGAGCTTGCTGAGATGGGAGTCTTTGAGAAGTTTGGAGTAAAACTTTTGGGTACACCTCTTCAGGCCATTAAGAATACAGAGGACCGTGAGCTCTTCAAAGAAACAATGGAGAGCATCGGTGAAAAAGTGCCACGCAGCAAGGCAGTTTCCACACTTGCAGAAGCAGAAGGACTCATTGATGAGCTGGGATTGCCTCTAATCATAAGGCCGGCATACACATTGGGAGGGGCCGGAGGCGGTATAGCCCATTCCCGCGAGGAGCTTTTGGAGATCACTGAAAGGGGACTTCGTCGCAGTCGTATCAGCCAGGTGCTTATAGAGGAAAGCGTACTGGGCTGGAAGGAATTCGAGTATGAGGTCATGAGGGATGCCAACGATACATGTATCGTAATATGTAATATGGAGAACATCGACCCAATGGGTATCCACACCGGAGAATCTATTGTAGTCACACCTTCTCAGACGCTCAACGATGAAGATCACCAGATGCTCAGGACAGCAGCTATTAAGATCATCCGTGCATTGGGGATAGAAGGTGGCTGTAACATACAGTTCGCTGCTAAGGATGGGGAATACAGGATAGTAGAGGTCAACCCCCGTGTTTCACGTTCATCTGCCCTGGCGTCCAAAGCTACAGGGTATCCAATAGCAAGGGTCACTGCAAAGATAGCAATAGGTATGGCGCTGGATGAAATCCTAAACGATGTCACAAAGAAAACTCCTGCTTCCTTTGAACCAACCATCGACTATATTGTTACAAAGATCCCACGCTGGCCATTTGATAAGTTTGTGACAGCGGATAAGACATTAACCACTGCCATGAAGAGTACCGGAGAGGTAATGGCCATTGGTAGGACCATTGAGGAGTCATTGCTCAAGGCTGTAAGGTCACTTGATATTGACATGTGCTTTGGAAAAGGGGAATGGAACGAAAATGAGATCCCTGCACTCCTGAAGACTCCTACAAGCGAGAGACTCTTCGTTATATACAAAGCTCTTGCCACAGGCTTCTCAATAGAGGAAATTGTGGAACTTACCAGTATTGATCCTTTCTTCCTGAGGAAGATAAAGAATATTGTTGATATGGAAAATACTCTCAAGGAAGCTGCTTCTAAGGGTGATCTAACGATAGATGTCCTCAGAAAAAGCAAGCGTATGGGATTCACTGATGAGCGCATTGGTGAGCTTACTGACAGGACCAGAGCAGAGATCAATGACCTGAGGCGCAATGCAGGTATTGTTACAACTTACAAGATGGTGGATACCTGCGCTGCAGAGTTCGCGGCTGCAACTCCATATTACTATTCATGCTACGAGCAGATGTGTGAGACAAATCCTTCTGATAAGAAGAAAGTTCTTATTCTGGGTGCAGGTCCTATCCGGATAGGTCAGGGTATTGAGTTTGACTACTGTACCGTGCATGCTGTAACTGCTATCAGGGAAGGAGGCATAGAAGCCCAGATCATCAACAACAACCCTGAAACGGTATCAACGGACTATGATACTTCTGACAAGCTCTTCTTTGAGCCTCTTACCCTTGAAGATGTCATGAACGTAATTGAGAGGGAAAAACCGGATGGAGTATTGGTCCAATTCGGTGGCCAGACCTCTGTGAATCTTGCAATACCCCTGGAAAAGGAACTCAAGAGGCGCACAGATCTCCCAACAGTTATCATGGGTACTTCCCCTGCAGATATGGATGTTGCAGAGGACAGGGAGAAGTTCAACGTCATGATGAAGAAGCTGGGCATCAACCAGCCTGATGCGGGTTATGCAACGTCTCAGAAAGGAGCTTTTGAGGTTGCTGCACGCATAGGATATCCTGTACTTGTAAGACCTTCATACGTATTGGGCGGCAGGGCTATGGAAATAGTGTACGACCAGAACGATCTGGAAAGGTACATGCGTGAGGCTGTTAGGGTCTCTCCACAGCATCCGATCCTTATCGACGATTTCCTGGAGAGCGCTCTGGAAATAGATGTGGATGCCGTATGCGATGGCAAGGATGTGCTCATAGGCGCTATAATGGAACACATCGAAGAAGCCGGTGTGCATTCCGGTGATTCTGCCTGTGTGATACCACCTCAATCATTTGATGAAGAAACCCTGGAAACTGTCAGGGATTATACCCGCAAGATTGCATTGGCATTGAACGTTAAAGGGTTGCTCAACATTCAAATGGCTAAGCAGAACGGTACTGTATATGTGCTGGAAGCAAATCCACGTTCAAGCAGGACCGTACCCTTTGTTTCTAAGGCAGTAGGACTTCCGCTTGCAAAGATCGCTGCAAAGGTTATCATGGGTTATCCCCTGAAGGATATGGGATATTCTCTTGAGAGAGAGCCTAAGGTGAACCATGTGTCGGTCAAAGAGGTGCTGTTACCTTTCGACAAGCTTCCGGGTGCAGATCCGGTGCTAGGTCCTGAAATGAAGAGTACCGGTGAGGTAATGGGTATAGATTATGACTATGGCCGTGCTTTCTTCAAGGCACAGCTCAGTGCGGATAATCTCTTGCCACTTACGGGAAAGGTCTTTATGTCCATCCGAGGGGCTGACAGGGTACAGCTTGTGGAAGTTGCCCGTAAGCTGAAGAGTGCCGGAATTGAGCTCATAGGCACTGATGGTACTGCGGAGTATCTTGCAGAACATGGAATAAAAATGGATATCATCAAGAAGGTGCGTGAGGGAAGCCCTAATGTAATCGATATGATGCGCAGAAACGAGGTTTCCCTGGTCATCAACACGCCTATCAACAAGCAGGCCCGTAAGGATGGCTACAGGATCCGCAGAGCTGCTGTGGACTTTAAGATACCTTATATCACCACCATCCAGGCGGCAATGGCTGCAGCCAGAGCCATTGAGTCCATGAAAGCCGGTGAGATTATCACCAAATCAATTAATGAATACCACAGGGAGATCCTTAAACCTTAAGGATACCCTTTTTACATTTCTTATCTTATATTCGAGTATATTCTGAGGAATGATATCATGTCAAAGAAAGTAGTGCTCGCTTATTCAGGGGGATTGGATACTTCCGTATGCATCCCCATACTCAAGGAAGAATACGGTTACGATAAGGTTATTACAGTGTCCGTGGATGTCGGGCAGCCCAAGCAGGAAGTGCTGGATGCTGAACAGAAAGCAAAGAAGATCAGTGACGGACATTATACCATTGATGCCAAGGCAGAGTTTGTGAAGGATTATATTTTCCCTCTGATCAAGGCCAATGGTGACTATGAGGGTTATGTGATGGGCACTTCCGTGGCCCGTCCGCTGATTGCCAGGAAAGTCGTGGAAGTTGCAGAGAAAGAGGGTGCAGTGGCACTTGCTCATGGCTGTACCGGCAAGGGTAATGATCAGTTGAGGTTCGAGGCTGTCTTTAGGCTCACTGGCATGGATGTTGTGGCACCCATGAGGGATATGAACCTAACCCGTGAGTGGGAAATCGACTATGCAAAGAAGCATGGTATTCCCGTGGCAGCTACCACTGCCAAGCCATGGAGTGTTGACGAGAACATCTGGAGCCGCAGTATCGAGGGTGGAAAGCTTGAAGACCCAGGTTTTATTCCCCCTGAGGAAATATACCAGTGGACCGTATCTCCAGAGAAGGCACCCGAGGCTCAGATCGTTGTAATCGGCTTTGAGAAGGGTGTGCCTGTATCCCTAGATGGCAAAAATTTTAATGGTGTGGAGCTTATTGAGCAGCTAAACAAGATCGCTGGTTCCCATGGTGTCGGTCGTACTGACATGATCGAGGACAGAGTGCTGGGACTTAAGGCCAGGGAGAACTACGAACACCCCGCAGCTACCGTACTACTTACAGCTCACAGGGATCTGGAGAAGCTTGTGCTCACCAGGCTTGAGCTGAAGTTCAAGAAGATCGTGGACGAGCAGTGGTCCGAGCTTGCCTATTCCGGCCTTGTGGACGAACCCCTGTACCACGACCTGAACGCTTTCATTGACAAGACTCAGGAGCGTGTCACAGGTACTGTAACGGTGAAGCTCTACAAGGGCAGTGTCACACTTCTGGCTCGTACATCACCATACGCCCTGTACTCCGAGGATCTCGTATCCTTCAACACTTCTTCAATCGACCAGAAGGATGCAGAAGGCTTCGCCAAGTACCACGGCTTCCAGGCCAGATTGTACAAGCGTTTTGTTGAAAAGTGAATAAGATTTGTATGTCTGAAAGGCATACACTTTTATTTAGACGTTTTATATTTGTTTATTTTATGCAATATTTTTCAGTTCAATATCAGGTTTCATGGGCATATTATAATGCCCACTTCTTACACTGTTCTATCCTTTTGCCATTGTCTCCTTGATCTTTGTCATAGGCAAATTGTATCAGGACGTCACATGGAAAAACATCACATTTACCACAGTTTTCAAGTTTCTTGCTTTCACAGCATGACTTGACAGGACACTGCTCTCCCCAGAATGGCTTTGTAATTTGTATACAGCCACCACATTTCATTGGTTCCCGATACTCACACTCACTACATAAAATACCACATCTTGAATCAATCGTTATGATTCCTCCTATGATCTATTATATCCAATAACATTGTAATGGACTTGTACTATTCCCTTTTCATATGAACTGACCTTAGTCAGCTCCAGTGTATTTTTGTATCATGACAATCTTCCTTAAATAATATATTCTATATTTTCAATAAAAGTATGTTTTACTGCATTTTTATCTTTTAGAAAAAGGAGGATAACTTTAAGAATACTGATGAAACCAGTTTCAGTCTAAATACTGAAAATTACTTAATTTATTCGGTTTTTTCTGTCATATAAGCCTCTTTATTTATTATGGAATCTAATTACTGAGTATCCTTAAATAAGGAAAAACCAATCTATCTTTAAGCATTCACTACGGAGTAAAACTATGTCCGCTGACGGAAAAATCAAAAAGATGCCCGATAAGGAAAAAGACATAAAAATTCCTACAATGGAAGAGGAGATCGATGCCTGGTGTGATCTACCACCAAAGTCTTCCAATTCAAAAAGCATAGCTGACATAGAGATCGATTCCTGGTGTGCAGGTTCACCAGACCCAGAGATCGAGCAGCAGGATAAGAAAAAGAAGAGTCATCAGTAGTACTTTTTATTACTCTATTTTCTTAATAGAGAACCAGAATACACTACCTTTTCCTGTTGGATTGTCATTCACTCCGATACTCCCACCATGTAAGTCCATTATTCTTTTTGCAATAGCTAACCCCAAGCCACTTCCTTTTACTCCACCCTTGTGTGCTCTGCTGAAACGGTCAAATATCAGTTCTCTGTCGCTAGCTTTGACACCTTCTCCAGAATCTGTTATAAGTACTTTCCAATTTGTTTCCTCATCATTGATATCTATGAAGATCTCACTATTTGGAGGACTGTATTTGATTGCATTGGAAAGTATATTGGAAAATACTTCTGTAATAATAGGATTTATCAGAGCGTTATACTTTTGTTCAGATGGTACTTTCAAAAAAATGTTCTTTGCCTGCAATTCTGTTTGATAGCGTTCTGTCACTGAGTTCAATATAAGCATTATGTCCATTGTATTAAAATCAAGATCATCGATGCTTTCGAATTTTGCAAGCTTGGCAGCATTATCTATCATTTCTATAAGGTTAAGGTTGCCTTTAAAAATCTTCTCTAACAACAGTTTTTGTTCAGGTTCATCAGTAGTTTCAAGAAGGAGTTCAGTATAACCTTTAATAAGAGATGCTGGACCAAGAAGATCATGTCGGAGTATATCTGTAAACAGGTCTTTCATTCTAGTAAGCTGCTTAAGTTCTTCATTTGACTTAAGCAGCATTTCAGCCCTCTTGCTTTCCGAAAGATCTCTTGCAATGCTAATAATAGCATCCTTACTTTCATAATTGATCTTACGGCTACTTAACTCTACAGGAATAAGAGTTCCATCACGACTAACATGTACTGTTTCAGAAATAAATTCCATGTGTTTAAAAACTGCATTGATTTTTTTTCCCATTTGTTCGGGAGAGTGATGAAGCATGATTTCCCAGCGCTGCATTTTTAGTAATTCATCCTTAGAATAGCCCAGTGTATCACACGTTACATTATTTACTTCTAGAAAATTACCTTTAAGGTCAGTAATATAAATAGCATCGTTGACACTGTTAAATATCGATCTGAATTTAGCTTCAGATAGTTTTAGTTTTTGTTCATGTTCCTTCCGTTCACCTATATAGAACATTTGAAACATTACGATAACTGCTAAGATCAATAGAATTAAATAGATGCTCCAATGTCCAAAAGTCTCCCACAGTTTGAAATGAGGGCTTAGCATGGAATCCGCCGGCAAAGCCATGAGAAGCATTTCTCTGTTATATATTTTTAATGATGAAGTAGTAAGGAATTCCTCTGCTGTGATGAACTGGGATTCATAATCAGGAGATGTATATACAACTTTCTGGTTATCCATTAACTTAAACAAAATGCTGCTATCATTTCCGATCATTGCAGATTCTGTAAAAACATTGTCTAAAGTGAAGCTGAGTTGAAAAAATGAATTATTTCCGTAAGGTACCAATAATGAATAGCAATAATTTCCAGGTGCAATTTCATATGGTGCGGAAAGGTATATTTTTTTGTCGTGTTTTGATATTAGCAAAGCTATTTCGAATTGTGAATTATTATCTCCATAAGCTGCTGGAATACTACTATTATTCGGTACTTTGAATACTTTCTTACTTTCAGTATCGACAAAGTATATCGAAGAAAGGAATGTATTCTCTTTAAGTACTGGTTCTGTTTTGATAAAGAACTCATATTGGCTTTGTGGAGGTGAACTTGTTTGAATATCATATATTGCCAGAAGTTCTTGGGTAACTTCATCAAGCTCATCCTTAAGGTTCAAACTAATCTGCATGGATTGCATTTCTGCATTTGATTCCATGCTTTTGATTGTGTTCTCTTTGTTTTGTTCAATAGAATAACCTATAAGAAGTGCAAAAACAAATACACTAAATATAAGTAATAGGTTCCATCTGTTCCTGCTGACAAAATCATAGAACTCTGAACGCATCAAATCCTATAGTAAGCAAGGACTATAAATCTCTATTCAAAGAAAGTAAATGTGACAAGGCAATTGTGTAATGAAAATAGATAAGTAAAAAAAGCAAGAGTTATGGTATAACAAATACCATTGCCGCCACTATTGTAGTCCATTTTCCGTCATTATCGCCTTTTGCACATTGACAAATATGGAGTGAATCGAAAATATGGCCGCTTGCTTTGTAAACCTGTTCACGTTCGTGCCATGCAGACTCTACATTAAACTCAATACCCAATGTAGTTGCTAGCATAGTTGCAGCAAGATCTTCTGCATATTCGCCCGCGGTAATTTCATCTTCTCCAAAAGAATGATGTTCTGAAATGTATCCATATTGTTCCTTTGCATCCACGGGGATGGCAGTACCAATTGCAGCAGCCATCAGGCGTTGAGGTTCATTTGTCTGATTCCTTGCAAGAACACAGTGCACTATAGCTCCTGGCTTTAGTTCTGGAAGACCTTCTTCCTTTTTTACGATTTTACAATTAGGAGGTAATATACTTGAAACAGATACGAGGTTATATTTCTCAATACCTGCATTCCTTAAGGCCAATTCGAAAGATGCGAGTTTGTCTTTATGAACACCAGCGCCTTTGACCATAAAAGCTTTTGTTGGTATCATACTCACTTCAAACACAACCAAATATATTAAGTCTTTCTATTTTCCATGACTAGAATGCGATTTTGAAATATCTCTTTTATGAGATTCAGAGATTTAAAAATATCTCTGGCCTAAATCCTATGCCAGGAATAGGCCAGCATTCCATTATTTATATTGCCTTAATTACACAACTTCCATAGTTTTGGGAAAATCTCCATCAAAGTGGAGCTGACCATCTTGAATCTCAAGAGTTTTTATATTCAGACCCGACATCTTTGCAAGATTTGAATTGATCATGTCCTCAAAGGCTTGCTCACCTTTATCTGCACTTCCATCCGGCATAGGCAGCATACCCATTTTTGATTCATATATATCTATGTTAATAGTAGAATCACTAGACTTCTCAAAACGTCCAGAAACATATACTGGTCCTTTGAAGTTATATCCGTAATCTTTTAGGTCTACATAAGCTGACATTTCTGCTTCATTATTATCGCCTAATTTGACCTGTATCTGTTTGATAGCTCCTTCATTGTTAGTGGCCTGTAGGTATGAGCTCAATTGAGAACTGGTAAGTGTGATATCCATGGGAGCTGGATCAGAATATTGAATGTTGCTTGTAAGCTGGTATTCGGAAACCGGGGATTTAAGGGTTATACCATTTTCTTCTACCATTTGATCAAAAAGGACCGGATCTACTTCAACACCCAGATCTTTTGCTTCATCTGTACCAAGCACATGAGTCAATATTGGAATATTTACTAGCCCACTTGCAGCTACAGTTGTAAGTAGTATTAATAATAATACTACAAATCCTACTATTATTAAGTTCATTTTGCTTCTTTTGACAGTAGTTTCTGAAGAATTCACTTGAACAACTCCTTGGAAGGATTTCATGCAATCTCATACAACTATCTGTACAGTAAGACCTGACTTTCTGTTAGTGATTCAGTATGTCAGGAATATTTGTACATTATCTTGTTTACTAAAACTAGAATATTATTCGTACCAATATATATAAATGTGTATGAGTGACCAACTGGGAATTGTAGCTCACACCCTCATGAATACTCCTTGGTAGATTGGATCGAAGGAAGGAAGTATGATCTTAAGATGCGAGCCAATATATAATCTCCAAACATAGTATTTAAGATTCTCTTTTGAATAACGGAACTTTTCACTGATAGTCAATAGTTTCATTAATACCAATCTGTATTTAATATCTGTATTCTCATCAGTTGAGAAGTAGTCTATGTGAAGAGACAATATCAACTATAAAACTACTCTTCCAATTTTAAATTGCAGGTGTAAAAATGGACATTTTAACCCAAAAGCTTGGAACTACATTGTGCAATGGCAATATATTCACTTTCTCATGGAAAAATGAGGAAAACTGGCCAGTAGTTTCCGTTTCAGAGAATATAGGGCAACTTGGGTACGCACCAGATGATTTTATTTCAGGAAATCTCACTTATTCGGACATAGTTTATCCGGGCGATAGGGATAAATTGAAGGCTCTGATCCAGCAATGGAATAGAAAGAATATGCCATGTCTTTTTTTGGAATACAGAATAGTAGACAGTAAAGGTAACGTGCGCTGGATAGCAAAATTTGTTCAGGCACAATATGATGAAGAAGGTATCCTTAAACATCTGCACGGAACAATTGTAGATATCACGGAAAGTAAGATGACAGAGTTGTCCCTGCAGCCGGAAAATGAATACCTTAGAAGTATTGTCAATGCTTTAAGAGAAGCATTGTTGGTTCTTGATACCAATTTTAAAATAATATTTGCGAACCTTTCATTTTATAAGTTGTTCAGGACAAAACCTTTAGAAATCGAAGGTCTACCTATATATGATATTGAAAATGGGCAGTGGAATATTCCAGTTCTAAAAACCAGGATGTTAACACTTTTAGAAGATAACATAGAGTTTAATGATCTGGAAATAGAAACAAATTTCAACAAAATAGGACACCAGGTGCTGCTTGTCAATTCCAGAACTATGGATACTTTCAATGGTAAAGAAAAAATGATCTTGCTTGCTATCGAAGATGTCACTGAAAGCAAGAAGTCGGCGATGGAACTGAAAGCATCAGAGGCAAAATATTCCGCCCTTGTGGAAAAAGGAAACGATGGTATAATTATAATACAGGGAGAGGTCTTGCGATTCACGAATTCTAAATTCCTTGAATTAACGGGTTACCAAAACGAGGAAATCATCAATAGTGTATTGCTTGACCATGTTCCTATCGATTTCAGGCGTATGCTTTTAAAGCGATATACTAAAGCACTAAGGGATGAGCGAAGTATAAAGCGCAATTATGAAGTTGATTTCATTAAAAAAAATGGATCCACTTTCCCTGCCGAAGTTAGTCTTTCTTTCATTTATTATGAAAATAATCCAGCTGTGATGATCGCTATAAGGGATATAGCGGAACGTAAAAAAGCGGAGATGGAACTCAAAGATTCTGAAAAAAAGTATTCTACTCTTGTGGAAAAGAGTAACGATGGGATCGTTATATTACAGAATGACAATCTGGTATTTGCCAATAACAAATTCATTGAGATCATTGGATATACTCGTACAGAAGCTATTGGTAAAATGTTTGCAAGTTTCCTTACCATCGAATATCGTCGAATGATCAGTGGTAAATTCAAGAGAAACCTTGAAAAAAAGCGTCAAACAGCTTATAAGTATGAGATCGAGCTTCTTTCAAAAATAGGTATAAAAATTCCTGTAGAGATTAACTCATCGATAATAGAGCATGAGGGAAAACCAGCTTACATGGCTATTATTAGAGACATTACAGAGCAGAAGAATAGAGAAAAGGAACTTCTCAAACTAATTGAAGTGCAAAAGGTTCTTGAAAACGTTATTGAGAGTAGTCCTGCAATTGTTTTCTTCTGGAAGCCGTATGATAACTGGCCTGTAGAGTTCGTATCTGAAAACATTTCTCAATTCGGATATACTGCAAAGGAATTTATGTCCGGTAAAATGCTTTACGGTGATATAATCCATCCTTATGATCTTGAAAAAATGAATCATGAAACTCTAAGATGCATTGAGGAAGGGGAAAAAAACATTTCTCTTGAGTATCGTATCCTTACAAGGTCAGGTGAAGTGCGATGGATAGACGAACGTTCTATTATTAAAAGGGACGCTAAAGGCAGGATACAATATATACATGGTATTATAGTTGATGTAACAGAACGTAAGAATGCCAATAATTTTATGCGCATAGGTTCGGAACTTGGTACATTGTTCACCCCTACAGCTGACATAAAAGAGCTATTTCAGCAGTTCCTTGAACTTGTTACACAGGTAAAGGGAATTGATTGTGGTGCTTTGTATCTTGTAGATGAGGTCACAGGAGATCTAAACTTAGTTGCCCATAAAGATCTTTCATTTAAGTTTGTGAACAGTATCCGGCAATATTCTGTAAATTCTTTACATGCAAGGATACTTAAAACAGAATATCCAATCTATAAGCTCTATTCTGAAATTAGCTCCATGACTCATGGGTCAGATCTTGGTTTTGAGGGACTTGAAGCCACTGCCATATTACCTCTAAAATATGAAAGCAATGTTGTAGCAGTATTCATGCTAGCATCACATACTGAATATGCTATTTCACACAATACTCGTAGCTCACTTGAGAGCATTGCTTCTCAAGCGGGTCCTTCCATTGGACGCATAAGAGAACAGGTGCATATCCAAAAGAACACAAACAATTTGCAAGATATATTTAACAACATAGAGGATTTTCTCTACGTACTTGATATCAATGGCTGTATATTACACACTAATAGTTTCCTCTGTGAACGTCTGGGATATTCTCATGAGAAATTAATTGGTCTGAACATAGTAAATCTGCATCCGCAGAAAAGAGCTATAGAGGTGGCCACTGCACTTTCCGAAATATTGGCCGGAAAAATGTCCATGGTAAAGATTCCCTTTGAATCATATGATGGAAAACTGATATCTGCGGAGATAAAAATCAGCCGGGGAACTTGGGATGGACAATCTGCTCTTATCTGTCTTGGGCGAGAGAGAATCTAAAAAAACATGGCTCTGTAAAAATAGGAAGAAGGAATTGATATGATTAACATCGATCCATCTGGAATTCTGGTACGATATAATGTAAAGGCTGAAAAAGAGCTGAGTCCTGAAGAGGTGGCTAAAGAGTTATATCCAGAAGATGTTGTAATAAGGCCGATAGTTGAGGCCGTTTTTGAAGGTGATGAGGATGATGTAATAAATGCTTTAGAGGAAGCTATCAGTGCTGGAAGAGATCCGTTATCTCTTATTGATGATGCCCTCATGCCGGGTATGGGTATTGTATCTGGGTTATATGATCATGGCATTCTTTTTCTTCCGGATGTCATTATATCTGCACATGCAATGACGGATGGCATCGAATATTGTAAGCAGATGTCTAGTTCAACTCATGAGTTCAAAGGAAAAGTCGTATCTTTTGTTGTAGAGGGAGATATGCATGATATTGGCAAGAAGATAGTCACTGTTCTTTTGCGTGCGAATGGTTATGAAGTTATAGATCTTGGAAGTGACGTGCTGGTTAGCGAAGTAATTAGTGCTGTCAAGAAAGAAAAACCTCTCATGCTTTCTGGTACAGCTTTGATGACCACTACCATGTATTCGTTCAAAGAAATTAATAATCTCTTGCTTGAGAACAATATTCGTATTCCTTTTGTATGTGGTGGAGGAGCTGTAAAACAAGATTTTGTATTTGGATATGAACTTGGAGTCTATTGTGAGGATGCAGCAGATGCCCCAAAGATAGCCGACGAGATACTCAAAGGTGCTGGTGTGGAAGAACTAAGGGGAAAATTCCACAGACACTAAGATTAATATAAGCTGAACCTCTCGCGCGGATATTATTTTCCTTATTTTGCATGCTTCTTTCTATTTATGCTCATTTTTTCTGGATGATAGTGTACTATAGAGAGCTATTTCTTCTCAAGAATTCTGTATATTGTTTAGTAATGAGATGTTATATTGAGTCCTTTTTTGTAATTTATTCATCTGTTAGGTCCAATCCTAAATTACTAGTACTTAAATACTTTGGTTCATTGGGGTGTATATTAAATTGTAAAAGTACTATGTTCTAAAAAACGCAATCGATAACTATGAATGTGGCTTGTTAAGTTTTTTCAATACACTTTATTATCCATATCTTCTTATACCTGTACAATATGACGTATTTGCATTTATAGTATATGAACATTATTGCATACGAATGAATACTTTCATTTTATATATTTCAGTCTAAGAAATATAACGGTATCAGTAACCGTTTTTTTTCATTCTTTTCTTATACGGTCTATATCTCTCTCAAGCAAAAAGTTAATATATAACAACTCTGCAAAACAAATGTTTATATATGTGAACAAGAGTTGCATATTTAGGTCGAAAGGCCAACTAAGGTAGATTGGATCAAGGCTTATTCAAGCCTTAAAAATAAATTGAAGGAAGTGTAGTATGCTAAAAATAGACTACAAGGATATATTAGTAAGATATAACGTAAAAATGGAAAAATCAATGACCCCAGAAGATGCTGCAGCAGAGCTGTATCCAAAGGATGCTCTCATTCGCCCAATTGCTGAAGCTATTTTTGAAGGTGAAGAGGATGATGTAATTGCAGGTCTCGAGAAGGCCATTGCAGCTGGAAAGAGTCCAGTAGCCCTCATTGATGATGCCCTGATGGTCGGCATGGGTGTAGTAACAAATCTGTATGACCAGGGTATAATCTTCCTGCCAAACGTTATGATGTCTGCAGATGCAATGCTCAATGGTATCGAGTACTGTAAAGAAAAGTCTGGCGAGTCCCCAGAATCAAAAGGCAAGATCGTTGTCCATGTGGCAGAAGGAGATGTCCACGACATCGGTAAGTCCATCGTTGCCGCACTTCTCAGAGCAAACGGTTACGAAGTAATCGACCTCGGAAGAGATGTACCAGCAGCAGAAGTCCTTGCATCAGTTAAGGAACACAAGCCAATCATGGTAACAGGTACTGCATTGATGACAACCACCATGTATGCATTCAAAGAGGTCAATGACCAGCTCCTTGAAGCAGGAATCAAGATCCCATTCGCATGCGGTGGCGGAGCAGTTAACCAGGACTTCGTTTCAACATACACACTCGGTGTCTATGGTGAGGAAGCAGCAGATGCACCAAAGATGGCAGATGCTATCCTGAGCGGTGCCGGCATAGACAAACTTAGAGAAATGTTCCACAAACACTAAACGAGGTGAAAACAATGGCAGTTAAAAGATACACACAGATGGCTTATGCAAATGCAGATGAGATGGTATTTGGTCGTTCAAAATATCCAGTAAAAGCAGGACTTGGAGTAGAGATCGGTGCAGGATACACTATCGCTGAAGTTAACTACGCACCAAGGCCAGAGGCAGGAGTTTCCAAAGAGAAACTGGTCAACGAATACCAGAGAATTACAAGAGACATTTTGCAGAGAATGGTCCAGGTAGGTTTCCCTGCAGTAGTACTCGAGACAGAACACGTGCAGCAGATGACCAACAACCCAACATGGGGAGGCGAGGTCGCACACGCACAGAAGACCATTATGGAAGAGTACTATGAGGAATATGGCCTTAAGTCCGCACTGAGGCACACCCCTGGTGACATCAGAGAGAACAAGGACTACATGGACCTCAGAGGAGACAAGTACTCTGTCGTTATGGAATCATTTGAAGCTGTTGCAGAAGGTGGAGCAGACCTGTTATCCATTGAATCAATGGGTGGAAAGGAGATCTTCGACTATGCAATTCTGAGGAACGATATCGGTGGCATGCTCTACGCAATAGGCGTACTGGGTAGCATGGACATGGAATACCTCTGGCAGGATATTGCAAAGGTCGCCCAGAAGAAGAACGTCGTTGCAGCCGGTGACACTGACTGTGCACAGGCAAACACTGCAATGTTTATTGCAGGTGGACTTCTGGACAAGAACCTGGCACACACCCTCGCAATCATTGCAAGGAGTTTGGCAGGAGCAAGAACACTCTCCGGATATGAAGCCGGTGCAGTAGGCCCAGGAAAAGACTGCGGATACGAGAACATATTCGTAAAGGCAATCACTGGTATGCCAATGGCTTTTGAAGGTAAGACTTCTACCTGTGCCCACTCCGATGTTATGGGTAACCTGATCATGCAATGTTGTGATCTCTGGTCCAACGAGTCTGTTGAATACCATTCCGAGTTTGGTGGTACTACAGTCCAGTGTTGGTCTGAGACCCTCAGCTACGACTGCGCATTGATGAATGTTGCACTCAAGTCCGGAAATGAGAAGATTCTCAGGGACTTACTTGTAGCATCTGACAAGTACAGAGACCCACAGTCCTACATACTTGCATACGACAACGCATACAAGATCGGTCAGGCAATTGTAAAGGATGGTAATGACCTGTACCTCCGTGCAAAGAACGCTGCTCTGGAATGCTGCAACTTGTTGACCTCTGCAGAAGGCCTTGAAATGACAAGGTTCGAGATCAATGCATTGCAGAAGGCAAAGGGTGAACTGGAAGCACTCACATCAGATGCAGATCAGTTCATGAACGACTGCATGAGCAAGTACAAGGCCGAAATAAAGGTATTCAAGCCAGAGAACTACGGTCTCTAAATACAATATGTGAGGGTTTCACTGAAACCCTTACTCTTAATTTCCCAAAAACGAACTTCCCAAATATTCATAATTATACAAAGGCTTGCAGAAAAACTTGTTTGGGGTCTATAGTCTGATCAGTTTTACCTCCTTCCTATCTGATCAATCTACTAAACAGTCAAGTTTCTGTAAGCCCTTTCTCCATAAGGCTCCTGACATCTCCTAATGGGTCTTGTTCTTAGATGTTAAAGTAGAACAAAAAGTAAATATCTTCTTTTATCTGATATTTGTGCATTTTCAGATTCTTGATAGTATTACAATGGCGATATACTATGTCCTTTTCCAATGTATTGTTTCTTGGGAGTAAATAGTGATAACAGGAGGGTGTTGTGCAAATGTGCAAGGCATCCAGTGATTACTTTTAGGTATGACATTAAGTTTATGTTAATTAGGATGTGGGTCTGTAAAAACAAATCAATACTTTCAAAGCAAGAATAAACTGTAGCATCAGCTTAGGATTATAATATAAAATTTAGTAGCCCGGCACGGATTCGAACCGAGGTTGCGGGATCCAGAGTCCTGCATGATTGACCACTACACTACCGGGCTGCAGTGAATGTATCTCCATAACTGCATATTTCGTATATTAATGTATCGCTTCATTACAAGCTATCGGGTTTTTCATTAAGAATAGCTGTCCACCACCATCTTGCCATATCCAATAGATCTTTGCTGAATTGGCCCGAAAGGCGGTATTCACGATTACGATTGGATATCAGCCCGGCTCCTAATAGCTTATTGCGCATGGAATAAAAAGAACCGCGATCAACGTCAAGCTGTTCCATAATTTCTTTCCATTCATTGGACCTTAGGGGGTTCCCACTCTTCTGCCTTTCTTCTATCATCAGAAGAAACTTTTGCCCTCGTATAGCTGTGGTTTCCTCCTGGAACAGACGCCTCATCAAGCTATAATATGGGTCTCTTGAATGGGTGATCCTTGCATTAGAGTCGGACCTGATCACAATGGTAGTTGATGTCCTTGGTGCATCCTTTACTATGGACATTTATTGATGAATCTCTCAGGTTCCAGCTATGGGCATATTCTTTGATTCAAGCTCAGTACGTAAAAGATCTGCATATTCTTCTTTAAGAGAATATACAATTGGTGTTTTGTAAGATTCTTTGTAGGATCTGAGTATACCAAGTTTAGAGTAGATGTACCCTACCATTGAGGCAACTGCACTTCTAGATATCTCAAATTTTGACGTGATCTTCTGGTGCAGTTCATCTATTGTAGTCTTTTGAACCTGCAAGAACACAGATAGTATATGGCTGCGTAGTCCATCGACATCCAACTCGATAAAAGTTTGCAGTCTACGTTTTATTTTGGATTTTATTGAATCCATAGTTCCACCTCTGCTAAAGCATTATACTGTTATTATAGATTATAGTATAAAAATGTTTGTAATAAATGAGTCTAAGATGCACAAATATGTGTCAAAGCTGCTCAAGTAAGCGAGTAATATCGATAACGTTATCAATAAAGATTATGATATCATCCACTGAATGTGGTAGCACTATGCTTTTTAAATACGATTCTTCTAATAATTTCCTGCAGATGGATAATACTATATTTCCATCTTATGATCTGATTGAAAACCCTATAGGTACATGTAGTTTCTGCGATGCTCAAATAATAAGTAAAAGTTATCATTATCTTGGCGACGCTATAGCAGTTGTTGCTTATTGTGAAAAATGTGGTGCTTCATTTGTAAATCTATATGATCAGGAATGGAACTGGCTCAGCGAACAACCCATCTCTCATTTTTTTTCATACCAGGAATCCGATATACGGGATAGGGATGTCAAAATCGATGAAATGGCTCCAAGGGTCGAAAAATCTATGGTTGAGGATCAATATTTCACAGATATTTCTAAGGTGCCTATGAATAAGCTTACTACTATTTTCTCTCCCTCTGAGCTCGAAGCTATGATTGCAAAATCGCTTGGAGAAAAATATGTGAGGCAATATTTGTATCGGGCCCGCAAAAAGTATCAAAAATTTCAAGACGTATTTGGGATCACCTTAGACATATAAACTAGTTCTCATTTTTTAATAAGTGTCTATTTTTGCTAAGTCTTCCGGAAAATATAGTTTTTCCAAACGTTGCGATAATTAAATTTTTTCAAATAGCATTTTAATATGAATTTATTTATTAGGTGTATCTATTGATATAAAAATGAATAATATGCGTATGTAACTTAATTTTGCCACGCGTTTTGTCATGCCTTGCATTAAATTGTGTAGTTAATATTAATTTCATGCAAGTCATTATATTTTGTTACTTCTCTAATTTGTTAGGCCAGCCATCTACAGTGACTGAAAAATGCGACTGAGAGTATACAAGATACTTTACACTTTACTTTTGACAGTATTTTGAAAATAAACTTTCTGATTTTATTAAGCTAATCTGAAATTACATCTATTTTACCACTTATCCAGTTGACTCGTTTGGTGGTAATTACTATGTTTCTCTTACAAGGGTGTAATCAAATTATAATTACATATACTATATGAACAGATACTTTTGCCCGGAACTTAGTGCTATTTTGCAAACGTATAAATTACAGAGACTATATGAATAAGCATGTTTCGACCTGCAACCCCACCATTCTTTGCATAATTTGCCTAGAAATCGGAATAGGCGGAAGTTCAATATAGTTATTCATATATAGATTACGAATATCTCATTTAAGTTTTTCTTTATATACTAAGTTATAGGTTGCTACCACTTTTGCCTATGTTTACTAGGAGTTTATTTGCTTGCAGAGGGTAGCCTAAACAAGTTAGAAAGTATGATATAAATATAGCTGAATAAAAATAAGGTTTTGTGTCTACTGTGGATTTCAGGGAGATAGACGAAAATAAAGGTATTCCATTTATGGTACCTTAAAGTACTAAGCTAGAGGTTGATACCACTTTTGCCTATGTTTTTCTAAGTCTTTTTCACTTGCAGAGGGTAGTATAAACATACCAAAAAGCATAATATAAATATACTCATATAAAAATACGATCTCACGCTAACTATGAGGATGTCAAATAGATACTCACTATCCTATTGATTATATTTATTATCCCTCACTCTTGAGATTCAATTATACTTATACTTTGCAAATACATGCATTAAGTAATATTACCAGTACGTTTTAAATAAAATTTATATATAGTAGATGAAAGTATCAAAACTTTGAAAAGTTGAGCCTATGTTCTCATATGTATATATGCGCATATAGATGTTAAAGTACATACTTACCAATTGTTATCTATTGTCCGATATCTATTATTAAAAATCTGTTTTTTATGAGTTCCAACTACCGGCACATATCAATAATGTATATTTTAACGCGTATATTCTTGTGACTATGTTTCGACCCATGCTTTAGCAAAAATCCAATGACTTTTAATGCGAACAGTGTGATCTTTTTAAAAGCTAAACTTAATTAGTGGGAAGTGTTAAAAATTTATATTATACAGGGCAGTCAGCGGAATAATTATTAATTGTGAGTACATTGCACATTACGTTTCACTTTTTAGGTATGGATATTCCATGAAAACAGATAAATTTTTTGTATATGCTACCGTGTTCCTCATAATGGGGCTATCCAATTCAGTCATACCCGTATTACCAGAGCTCGCAGTGATGGATCATACTCCTCATAGCGCTTTGTCTTCTTCATTATTGTTCTCGGCATATTTTATCGGTGCACTGCTTACAATGCTACCATTTGGCTTCCTCTCTAATATCTACGGTAGAAAAAGACTAGTAATTTTCAGCATGGTTCTCACATCTGTTGCAGGAATAATGCTGCTGGAAATGAAAGGAATCTATTGGCTCACTCTTGCCAGGTTGATAGAAGGTACAGCATGTGGTGCTTTTTTTCCATCAGCATATTCTTTACTTTCAGAACACGAAGAAAGAAACAGATTATTTGGTGAGTTCAATTTCCTGCTTAATGCTGGCCTTGCAGTGAGTATTGCTATTTCCGGTTACCTTGCACACAGTTACATCAAAGGAGGGATTTTCCTTTTTACTTCGTTTTCTATTCTATTGCTTTTAACTGGTGTACGGGATCAATATTTTACAGAAAAAGTGAGAGATAAAAGTGAGAGAAGATTAGTATACGATAAAATCCAAACGCTTTCAGATATAAGGAGTATAGTATTCAAGGATAACTATCTTAGAATATGGTCTAGTTCATTTTTGTTATTTGGCGTTACAGGAGTTATGCTTGCTCTTTATCCCGATTATAGTATCGATTTTTTGAGCAAGAAAGAACTTGGTATGGCAATTGCGGGAATGTATGCCAGTTCAATGATAACTAATATTATTGCAGGGAGACTTCAGCTAAGTTACAATACTATGATTAGGAATGGGCTTATATTTGCTGCATTGGGCACAATAATTACAGCATACAATCCAATACCTGGTTTCATCCTAGTAGGTATAGGATCAGGCATAGGCTTGATAGGTCTACCTGTTGCAGTATCTCATATGCAAAGTAACAGAGGAATTTTAATGGGAATCTTTAACACATACACCTATGCAGGCATGGGGTTTATGCCTATCATCGCAGGTACTCTTATTTCGGGATTAGGTTTTAGACTGGTCTTTATCCTTTGTGGAATTGTCCTTTGTCTGCCAATATTCATGAGTAACAAACTGGAAAGTGAGAGCAGAGTAGAGACAATGGAGAGTTAATCTGAATCCACTTAAGATCGTTGAATCTCCTCAAGATTGTGTGGGTAAATAAAGGACGATAATTATCATAGACTCATGGACTTTTCAAGTTTGAAATATTAAAAAGAGAGGAGAGAGGCCCGCCAGGTTTTGACGGGCTGACGCATTTTTCTGTGCTTGCCTGATGGTTCATTTTGCCCCTCTAGGCACTTTATAGATTTCCAAATGACTATATAATCCCTTTGCTGATAGCGATTATCCTTATCATGCTCATTATCATACAGGAGATATTAGATTTCTAACGGTATGCCATATATGATTTGACAAGACTATCATTTTTGTGTTTTCTCTAGAAACAATGCCTAAGAAGATTTTTCATAAAATGATTAGGGGAAAGATCTAAAACAGGATTTTATAGAGTCATTAGTTGAGTTTTAAGAATCGTTTAAAACTATATATAGTTCCATAAGTATAGTCTCATATCAAACTAATTATATTTAGGTGAGTATTAGTTTATGAATGAAAAAAGTGAATTGCAGGAAAACTATTCAAAGGCTTACATTCTTGCTGTTTTGACAAGTTCTTGGCTGGTAACCATTGCTCTTTTTATTAATCCAACTATAGGACTAAAATTGTTTTCGATAATAATGTTGATTCCAGGACTGTTGTCAATCATTTTTGTAAAAATATTACATAAAAATTCAAAAACTAAACTCGCACATTTCGCCAAAAAGGTAAGTGCTACATCACTTCTATTTGGTATACTTTATCCTCTTTTTTTTGTTATCTTTTGCATTCTTATAGGCATTATTACTGGAATAGGAGAACTAAATATCCAAATAATGTTCACAATAAAAGATACTATAACTACTACAATTTCAATTACTGCTACTATATTCGGCGTCTTGGGAGAAGAGTACGGATGGAGAGGCTATTTACTTCCCGAATTAACTAAAATTAGAGGAAAAACAAATTCAACTATTATAGTTGGTATAGTTTGGGCATTATATCATGTTCCAGCAGTGTATCTGCTGGCAAGGGCAACAGGTTCAAGCAACCCACTTATAGTATGCTTTATCCAAGCATGCGCTATATTCACTTTAAGTTTCCCATTTTCATATTGTTTCTATTTATCTAAAAATATGCTACCAGTTATACTTTTTCACTCAATATGGAACGCTTTGAATACAATTATACTTGGAGATATCTATAGAAATGAGCAAGGTATTATAGGGGGTAATTTGATATTTCTCAATGGAGAAGGGCTTATAGGTCTAATTTTAGGTACATGCCTCATATACTGGTTTATCAAGCAATTTAAAAAAGATGAATCCCGCGCCAGAAAACTGTAATTTAATTGACAAAAAAACTGCTGAAAACTGAGTGTTCAGCAGCCTATAATAAAACTATTTGCGCAGTGTTCCAAAATGCGCTTCAAACCTTTCCTCCATCATTTTCCATGTAGGCAATTTTACCTGGCAACCTATGACCTCTACTGCAAAGGATGCAACTGTCGCACCTATTCTGCCACAGGTTTCCATACCATATCCTCGTGTGAAAGCTAATAGGAACCCTGCTCTGTATGCGTCACCTGCACCGGTGGGATCAACGGCTTTTACAGGCACTACAGGTATGCAATATTCTGCATCTTCCGTATGTATTCTGCTTCCCCGTGAGTCATAGGTAACCACAATAGTCCCTATGCTTGTTTTGAGTTCCTCAAAAGAACGGCCGGTCATATCACAAACTCTCTTTATCTCATGACGATTTGTGAAAAGTATATCCGTGTGTTCCAATATGGTATCCAGGTCTTTACGATTATAGGTTATAAGATCCTGTCCAGGATCAAATGAGACAAAACCCGCTTTTTTTGCTATCCTTGCATTAAAAGAGCATTCAGAAGTTGCAAGATGTACAAATTCAACTTCCGGAGGTTCCAGCTTTTTCAGAAGCGCAGATGCACCCCAGTGGAAATATGTGCTTTGATTGTGATCACTGTCGGTAAAAACAAATGCCTTTGTAACTTTCTGATCTTTACATCTATATAGTAAAGATAAGTCTACGCCCAAAGACATAAGATATTCCTCGTATCCAGAACTTCCAAAGTCCTCGCCAACAGCAGATATTAGCTGGCCTTTACCGCCAAGATTGGCAATACCCACTGCAATATTGGCAGCCCCGCCTCCGAAATATTCATGGTAGTCAATAATAGGGTAAGATTCATTATGGCAGGAAATGTGCTCTACGTCAAAAAGCAGATCTATGGCTGCATGCCCTACAACAGATATTGTCCTGTCCATAGTATACCTCTCTACCTTACTGGAACTCTTCAACATCAACGATTTTTAGAGGAACATCTCTCAATGCCCTTCCAATAACAGATTTAGCTATTCGTGATGCATGTTCCTCAGTTTCGGCATCGAATACCTTCATCTCAAGGACCAGACCTACAATAGCAGTATTAGCGGTCAGGAAAACACTACTAAATGCTTCTTCACAAGCCGGGCAATATGTGGTGCCAACATCCACTTCCACAAAATCGAGTTTAGGGTTCAGTCTTTTGCCAGCCTCAGAAATTGCCACACCTATGGCATCATCCGGACTGTTCACATCTCTGACCAACCAGGCAGCTTCAAGTATAACATTATAATTTGACATTTACTCGTCTCCGGGAAATTGAGTTTTGTCACCTTGCAGGATTCATATAGTAAACAATTTATCATCGTCCACTCTAAACACTCCTAGACGCGCCCCTGCATCCAGCCAAGCGTGTCCATAACTGAAACATATCAGTGCGTTCACAGGATCTTCCTGTCGTATAAAGTGGATACCATCTTCGTAATATGATTTTGCCATCGTATGAAAGTCATTTGCGACAGCGTACATATGTGAATCCTTAATAGGTGCAAACTCTGCTTTTTCCAGCGCTTGCCTTAGTAGGTTCTCATATCTTTTAACCTTTTCATTCAGATCAGCTGGCAAGCTATTCCCTCCTCATTTACTCGCACCAAATATTTTCTTGAAAAGACCGCCTCCTTCTTCTGTTTTTACTTCCTTTGACGGTTTTCTCTTGGGAGGAGGAGCTGTAGTAGTCTGAACAGGTATATACTCTTCTTTGACGTGATGTTCTATTACAGGTGAAATGTGTCCAGATTCTATCGGTGGCTTCCTAGCCGGTGCTGCCGGAGAAGAGTTAAAGTTAACACTTCGCATTACATTAACAGACTCTCCACCGTGTTTACTTTTACGCACCCTTATGTCTATCAGAATAGGTCGTTCAATATCAGTGCTCACCAGCATCGCGACTCCCGGCGGCAGGCGCATGAGTTCGTCCTCCACATAGGAACTTACACCTTCAAGACCTTTGCTAATAGCTTTCAGGTCATTGGGGTTAGTGACCTTCATGATGATCTGTGTGCCGCACTGAGAAAGAACGTTCTTGTCTACACGTGCAGGCCTCTGGGAAATTACCATCATTCCAAGACCGAACTTACGCCCTTCTGAGGCAATTGTCCGTAGTATATCTGAGCTTAAGGTTTTGCTGAAACCTTTTTCAGGAGCATAGTTATGAGCTTCTTCCACCACCAGCATACCAGGGGGGATGGTATTCATCTTTCGAGCTTCGAATAACGTACTGCACAAGCGCGCAACGATCATCGACTGAATATCAGGATTCACACCTTTGAAATCTATGATGGCAGCTCTTCCCGGTTGAACCAGATCCTCAATTGATGTAGGATTGGTTGAAAGTATGCCTGTTTCTCTTATTTCTTCAAGATGGCTGATCACATTCCACTTTGCCTTACTATCATTGTTCTTTACCTCAAAAATTATTTCATCGAGGGTATAGGTTTCCATTTCAGCTTTGATCTTATCAATAGCTTCATAAAGGATCCCTATATGAGTGCTGGTGAAATTGTTGGGAAAAGCTTCACTTAATTCTTTTGCTGTCAGGTTCATGCCGTTAAGCCGAAACACTTCATCGGCTTTAGGATTCAGGCTCTTGTTGGCAGGAGTGTATACAGTAACATACTGTGCGTATGATTTTGGCGCGACCTTGAACCTGCCTGCAACTTCTGTACTGATTGTTCCTTCTTCTTTCAAAGATGCATATTCACTATGTGGGTCAATAATAAGCAGAGGTACCTTTCTGTCTAGCATCTCTTCAAGGAGCACACCCGCAGTATAGGATTTGCCGCTTCCTGTCTTTGCAAGGATACTGCAGTGTTTCTGTACAAGACTATTCACATTGAGATGTACGGGTATATCAGTGCCTTCCAGCATGCCAATGAACATTTCTTTTCCAGAGAGCCCAAGGGAACTGCATATAAGTTCATTGTTCGCTTTGTAGATAGGGTCTCCCGGACTAAAAGGAGTTGTAGGTGACCGTAACAGACCTGAATCATCACGTTTGCCTATGACCGTTACATCAGCGATTATCCTATCCCCGCTTTTGTCCTTACGGGTACCGTTCTTTGCCTCCTCTATAGAGTAACTATCTCCGGAACGGGTAATGGATAGTACCTGTGCAAGCACCCAGCCATCGACCTCATGCCAGGCTTTTACGTATCCTCCCTGATGCACACTGGTGCTATCTGATAATAGTATCCTGAAGTTGGATGTCCCTGCTTCTCCGAATATCACGCCAACTGCATCTCGAACCATTTTTCCCTCATATATTAATTTAAATAGCAATATATTTTGTATATACTAGATATATTCTATGCTGTTTTGATATATAGATTTGTACCTTTATATTAGTATACGCCACTACTGGTTATGCATTTCAAGTATTGATTTTGGTGCATGTGCCAACTGTACTAACGCCTCTGCTTCAACAAAATGCGTATCTGCCGGAATCACTAATATATGAAGGGGTGCACCGAAATCAAAATCAATCAGGCTTTTAATGTAATCTGCTACAACCGATGGGGAGTCGGATCCGGCTCTGGCTATGCCAACTGCTATCCTGTCCTGCAGTATTTTTATGCTTTTCTTTTCTTCCACCTGCAGAAGAAGGTCCAATGCCTGGTTCACTGTCATGTAACCTTTTTCTTTATCAATATCAAGGAAAACAAGAGTATGAAGCCCATGTTCAAGGTTTTGAAGAATAGTATCATAAGGGGTTTCCGATATGACAGTTTTCCCTCTGCTACTTGTATATGGATGAGGTACAGTAACGGCTTTTCCAAACCTATAGTTCTGCAGACCGGTAAGTCCACATACTGCTGACGATATTGACGAGCCATGAACAAGTTTTGTACTGATGGCCATTTCCATTGCACGCAAGCGCAGGTCAACATGGGTGGTGGAAACCATTGTATCTCCCCCTGTTAGAAAAACCACATTTTCATTCTTGGCGAAACTTAGCCAATCCGGGTATTGTTCCACCTCTTCCCGTGTGAGTACTGTTATCGTTTTATTATACAATTCTTCCATTCTCGCCACGGTAGTTCCCATAAGCCTGGATGTATAGAACTCTACATATACCCTGTTTGCCTGGGCAATAGCTTCAAGTCCTTTTAGAGAGATGTCTTTTTCATCAAAGAGTCCCAATCCTATGAAGGTCAACATAACCGAGAAATGGATTTTATGATTTAAATGCTTTGACCATACAAAAGCACACATATGCATATCGAAACGTTTTTATAGAACCATATACAGTTAGTTCAATTCATACGTAAAAAAGATACATTAAAACAAGTTCATCATCTGGATTCAGGAGGTTCAAAATAATGGCACAACAAGGCATGTCAATACAAATGGCAGGACAATATGGAGGTCAGCCGGTTTATATTATTGACCCAAGAACAGAGCATGCACAGGGTAAAGATGCCCTTTCTATGAATATCAATGCTGCTAAAGCAGTTGCAAAGCTGGTACGTTCTACCTTAGGACCGAAGGGTATGGACAAAATGCTGGTCAATGTTCTTGGAGATATTGTTCTTACCAACGACGGTGCCACTATACTCAAGGAAATGGAGATAGAGCACCCCACTGCAAAAATGATTGTTGAGGTCGCTAAGACACAAGAAGACATTGCAGGGGACGGCACCACCAGCGCTGTTGTGATAGCAGGCAGTCTCATGGACAAAGCCGGAGAACTTATTGAAAAAGGTCTCCACCCCATAGTTATTTTTAAGGGTTACAACCTTGCTGCCCAGAAAGCTATTGAGATCCTGGAAAACTTTGCAACAAAGGTTAAGAAGGATGATCGAAAAATACTTGAGAAGATAGCAGAGACCTCTATCACAGGTAAAGCCCCTGAAGCTTCTTCAGGCTATCTATCAAAGGTATGTGTTGATGCAGTGCTGGCAATAGAGGAAAATGGCAAGTACAATATAGATGACAAGATTGTTATCCGGAAAGAGGCTGGCGGCAAGATCACAGATACACAGATAGTAAAGGGAATTTACATCAATAAATATCGTCTTCACCCTGACACCCCTGCTAAAGTTGAAAACGCAAAGATTGCGCTGCTGGATATGCCAATAGAGGTTGCCAAGACTAATACCAAGTCAAAGATTCAGCTTGGAAGTGTCGAGGAAATGTTTGCCTTTAAGGACCAGGAAACGGTCAATTTCAATAAAATGTTGGATAAGGTCATAGCCACAGGTGCCAACGTAGTCTTCTCTTCCAAGAACATAGATGATAGTGCTGTTCACTATTTTATGAAGCACAAAATCTACACCTGCAGAAGGCTGAAAGATGAGGATATGACCGTACTTTCCCTTTCTACCGGTGCTAAGCTTGTAAGAAACATGAACGAGATCAGTGCTGATGACCTTGGATTTGCCGAAGTGGTGGAGCAGGAATCTGAATATGAAGAGAAAACACTCATCACAGGTTTCAAGAAATCCAATACTGTGACTATCCTCATAAAGGCAGGCAGTGAACATGTTACTGATAACATCGAGCGTGTTTTTGATGATGCTCTCAATGTTGTAAAGTCCGTGCTCGAAGATAAGGCAATAGTGCCTGGCGGAGGAGCTTCTGAAATGGTTGTTGCACAGGGATTGCGCTCTTATGCATCCACCATCGAGGGACGTGAGCAGCTTGCTATCCATGCTTTTGCAGATGCTATGGAAGAAATACCAAAGGCAATTGCAGAGAATGCAGGACTTGACAAGATTAATATGCTGTTGCAGCTGCGTGCTGAATCTGGAAAGAATAAGAACAGTGGTATAAACGTGTACTCAGGTAAGATTGAGGACATGATGAAGGACAGTATTATTGATCCACTTCGTGTTAAGACACAGGCTATCAAGTCTGCATCAGAAGTATCTGCCATGATATTGCGTGTTGATGACATGCTCAAGGCTCAGGAAAAGGATATGCAGGATGTTAACCCTGCACACAACATCAACAATTACAACATGGGCTAACTGGAGAACTAGCCAAAAGATGGTAAAAATCCATGGTTTGTAAGCCTTACTTACAAACCATAAAATTTTCTGTAATCCTCTATTACTTTAGAGGTCTGAACAGGGTATGTTTTTTTCAATTGCTCGATAAAATGATCTTTTGATAAGCATTCTTTCATTATTCTCGCGAGTCTGGTCCCATAATCCTTTGATAAGGGATTATCTTTCTGGATCTCAAAAGACAGGCATAGTGCTTCCATAGGAAAGTATTCTCTTCTTATGACGGGAGATACCGAACCCAGAAGCACATCATTATCAAGCTGGCTATATGCAGGAACTCCTGTCTTATGAATACGTTCTGCACCTGTCAGAAGCTTCTGGTTTTGCTTTGAATATGAATGAAACTCAATGTAAATACTAGGTTTTAGTTCTTCCACAGCTTGTATAATGGGCTGGCCGAGAGTTTTATAGTAATGCTTTTCCAGGGTAGACACGTATTTTTCTTTGCATACAACAGGTATCACAGCCAGAGAACCTGTTGAAGGCGGTTCAAGTTTTTCCAGTATATCTGATGTATATATCCATTCATTTCCATGCAAACCACCTACAAAAAGTCTTATTGGATCGCCCTCGCCAAACAATCTATAAGTCATCCAGACACCTCATGCATCAACTTCTTTTAAAGGCTTGCGTGCAATCACATATATCTCCTGCTTCTGTGGTTCTATAACTTGAACTATTTTAACTCCCATATCTTCGATTTTAGAAATTATGGGTTCCCTATTCTCACGTTTTTGTATCTTAATGACTTGTAGCAACTTCCCACCTTCCTTTAGTAAAGGGAGAACTCTTTTAAGTGCCAAAAGGGAATCAGCAGGTTCAAGAGTCATATCACTTAGTATAACATCCACATTATCAGCTGACAATTCCTCCAAAGGAATTGTGAAAACATCTCCAAACTTTAC
This sequence comes from uncultured Methanomethylovorans sp., assembly GCF_963678545.1. NCBI lineage: Archaea > Methanobacteriati > Methanobacteriota > Methanomicrobia > Methanosarcinales > Methanosarcinaceae > Methanomethylovorans > uncultured Methanomethylovorans sp. The sequence goes on along the minus strand of NZ_OY782870.1, from coordinate 1,993,702 downwards.
ACTAACATTTTCATGTTTATCAGTGATCTTGTTAAGCTCCACATAAAAATCTTTACTATATTCTAGACCTTGTATTTTTCCTGCTATCTGTGAAGCATAAAGTAGAAATCCTCCTGCACTTGAACCCAAGTCAAGAACACTATTTCCTTCACAAATGATACCGGAAGTTTCCTGAATAAGTTTTAGCTTGAAATATCCTTTTGGCATATCAAGCCCTTCAATGACTTCAATAAGTCGATCGGTACTGACATCTTTAGACGGTTTGGTAACAACATTTCCTTCAACTTCTACATTCCCGCGGATAATAGCATCCTTTGCACGTGCTCTGGAACTAAAATAACCCATATCCACAAGATAAGTATCAAGTCTCATGAAGCACTTATTAGCGTATTAAGGAATATAAATTCATTTGAATTTAATGTGGAATAAAAAAGAAGTAGAGCGAAATATATTTTCGCTCGCAATATTTTGTCTATTTCCTTGAGTTAACATATTATAGTTAACTTCGGCCTCTGTGCAGCAGTTGTCCAGTCCGAGCTGTAGAATGCAATATAATTACCGCTCTCAGTCTTTGCCTTGAGGAAGAAACCAGTATTAGTGTACTTACCACTTACATATTCCTGCACAAGCTGTGTAACATCAAAATCATAGTATTTGTTACCAGGCAATGTACTTGCAGGGAAAGTAAGAGTTGCATATGGTGTGCTTCCCTGAGCAACACCGTTCTTGTCGTACCAGCTTCCTGAGGTCCAAGTTACAGACTTTGTATCCCATGCAACTGGCCTGTAGATATCAACAATAGTATCAGAAGTACGGCTAGTACCTGCAGGATAATACCAATAAAGCGATAATGTTGCCTTAGATATTGTATCAGTTGTCTTGTAGCTACTCAGATCAAACAACATCACATCTCTATAACGGCTTCCTGAAAGCTCCCCAACATCAATAAAAGTACTAGTTGAAAGAACACTAGTTGGAGATGATTCACGCAGTCTATTGTCATAAGTAGGCGTATAAGATATCGTACTGGTTATTTTACTTACTACTACCTGTAACGTATCCGTGGATTTTTGTCCTGCAGTATCGGTTACTGTCAGAGTTACAGTATAGGTTCCTGCCGTAGCAAATGTATGAGTAGTTGAAACTCCGGTCGCTTCAGGGGTTATGCCATCTAAAGTATTAAAGTCCCATGAATAGGTTGCTATGCCTTTATCATCAGTGGAAGCACTCCCATCAAAGCTAACAGATGTACCTGTAGTTGCAGTTTTATCAGCACCAGCGTTTGCAACCGGTGCATTATCTACTGAAGCAGTGGTAATTGTTAACTTCGGTTTATGTGCATCATCTCCACAATCCGAGCTGTAGAATGCAATATAATTACCGCTCTCAGTCTTTGCCTTGATGAAGAAACCAGTATTAGTGTACTTGCCACTTACATATTCCTGCACAAGCTGTGTAACATCAAAATCATAGTATTGGTTATCAGGTAGTTTGCTGGCTGAAAAAGTAAGAGTTGCATATGGTGTGCTTCCCTGAGCAGCGCCATTCTTATCATACCAGTTTCCTCCTGCTGTTGTCCAGGAATTCCAGGTAACAGAATTTGGATTCCAAGCAACTGGCCTGTAGATCTCCACAGCAGTAGCAGAAGTACGTGCACTTGTAGGATAATACCAGTAAAGAGACAGTGTTGCCTTAGATATCGTATCTGTTGTCTTATATCCACTCAGATCGAACAGCATTACATCCCTGCACACGCTATCTGCACTCCTTCCAACGTCAATATATGCACTTGTGGAAAGAACAGAAGTTGGGAGTGACTCACGTAATCTATTGTCATAAGTAGGCGTGTAAGTACCGGAACCTGTACTGGGTGAAGTGCTATTACTAACAACCACCTGTAACGTATCCGTGGATTTTTGCCCTGCAGTATCGGTTACTGTAAGAGTTACAGTATATGTTCCTGCCGTAGCAAATGTATGAGTAGTTGAAACTCCGGTCGCTTCAGAGGTTATGCCATCTAAAGTATTAAAGTCCCATGAATAGGTTGCTATGCCTTTATCATCAGTGGAAGCACTCCCATCAAAGCTAACAGATGTACCTGTAGTTGCAGTTTTATCAGCACCAGCATTTGCAACTGGTGCATTATCTGTTGAAGTTGAACCTGAACCAGTGGTAACTTTTAATAGTGGTTTATGTGCGTCATCTCCACAATCCGAACTATAGAAAGCAATGTAGTTATCGCTCTCAGTCTTTGCTTTGATGAAGAAACCAGTATTACTGTACTTACCACTTACATATTCCTGCACAAGCTGTGTTACATCAAACTCATAATATTGGTTGTCAGATACTGTGCTGGCCGGGAATGTAAGAGTTGCATATGGCGTACTACCCTGAGCAACACCGCTTTTATCATACCAGTTTCCTCCTGCTGTTGCCCAAGAATTCCAGGTAACAGAACTTGGTGTCCATGAACATGGCCTATAGATTTCCACAACTGTAGCAGAACTACGTGTTGTACCTGCAGGATAATACCAATAAAGCGACAAGGTTGCCTTAGATACCGTGTCTGTTGTCTTGTAGTTACTTAGATCAAAGAGCATTACATTCCTGCATATGCTATCTGTACTCCTTCCAACGTCGATATATGTACTTGTGGAAAGAACAGTAGTCGGAAGTGATTCACGCAACCTATTGTCATAGCAAGGTGTATATGAGATTGATCCTGAACCCGATGAAGTACTACTACTTACAACCACTTTTAATGTATCTGTATCTGTCTGACCACTTGTGTCTGTAACTGTTAGTGTTACAGTATAGGTTCCTGCAGTTGTATATGTATGAGTAGCTGTCTTACCTGAAGCTTCAGAAGTTATGCCATTTGAGACGTCAAAGTCCCATGAGTACGTTGTTATACCTTTGTCATCAGTTGACGAACTACCATCAAAGCTAACAGCAGAGCCTGTAGTTGTAGTCTTATCCGCATCTGCATTTGCCACTGGTGGATCATCTGGATCAGCAACCACTACTATTAATGTATCTGTAGATTTCTGCCCATATATGTCTGTGACAGTAAGTGTCACAGTGTAAGTTCCTGCAGTTGAATATTTGTACGTGGATGTTATTCCGGTGGTTTCAGATATGCCATTTGAAGAATCAAAGTCCCATGAATAATATGCTATACCTTTGTCATCTGAGGAAGAACTACCATCAAAACTAACAGTTGAACCTGTGGAAACGGTCTTATCAGAGCCAGCCTTCGCAACTGGTGCTTTGTTAGATACAGGAGATGATGTGGAAGAACTTTTTGACGCCTGAGCAGTGTTACCATATCTGCCGATGTTGATTATTCCTCCATTTGGAGAAGGTTCAGTGCTGTAACTAGATTTTGAATATCCTGCATCTATCAGTGGGCTGGTTGTACTATCAGCTACCCACTTTCCACTTGAATACCTACCTGCTTTGCTCTTTAGGTGATAGTCACGGCTTGTAGAAGATGCAAATAGCGGATCAAGGTATATATCGTCGCTATGGCCAATATTTGCGCCAGTGTATGCACCATTTGCATTATTATATAAACAGTTATTGTAAACAATAAATTCATGATGATCTGAATTATAATTCCAAATACCTGTTTTCACGTTTTTAGCGCAGTTCAAGATAATATTGTTTCTCACAATAGTTGTGAAGTCTGCACTCATCTTGTAAGAATTTGGATATTGATAATACTTTACAGCAGCATGCCCACCATTATCTATGACATTGTTTTCTATTATTGTATTATCGAATTGTCCTATTATCATCGCTGCATTGCTGTATCCTGTATTAGTACTATATTGCCCTACGTTGTACATTATATTGTGATGTACATGGACATTCTTTCCACGTTTTACGTTATCTTTGTCTTCGCCATCTATCCAGATAGCAGCACCATTAAGGGTATGGAATATATTGTTATATATTTCAATATTTTCAGATTTGTATCCACTATTTTTATCAATTTCTATACCTGGACCTGTGGAGGACCCACTAATTTCTGAATGTATAATATTATTATAGATCTTTGCTTCACCAGAACTTGATAACCTGAAAGCACTGTTAGTTCTTGTATAAACATCATTGTTGGTTGCCGTAACACCATTCATTCCCAGAACGTAAAGGGCATCATGTCCAAGTTTATATACAGAATTATCTGAAAATACGATATTTGCTGAAGAAGTGTAAGAATAAGGGCTATTTCTTGCTTTTAGTCCGTCGCCTGTACTCCATTCCAGACGCATGTCTGTTACTGTTATTCCTTTACAGTCATCAAAATACATCAGATTATAATATCCATCACCGCGGTCTACAGATTGCTGTTCACTGTTCCCGTCAATCTCAAATCCTGTGATTGTGAAATTTTTATAATCCCCACTTTTATTTCTGATTAATGGAACATCAACAGCCCATCCTGCATTTGCTATCAGCTTAATACAAGCAGTTGAATCTCCGGTGAGAATTGTATTTGAGCCCATCTGAATAGTTGCATCTATCCAATATGTGTTTGGTCCTTTTAGGTAGACAGTACCACCACCAAGACCATCAATATACGCTAATGCCTTATTGATCTCAACCTCATCATTTGTTCCATCACAAATGTAGATTCCATCAGTTGTCACATTGGCTGTGTATTTTCCAGTCGCATTTGTATCTACATATACAGTTGCTGCCGAGCATATACTCGATGCAGCAATCGAAAACAAAAGAAAATAAATTGAAAAACATATGAGCATCGTTGGTACTTTCTTTGCTAAAGATTTGTTTTTAGTATTAATTGTAGATAAAATACGTTTCTTTTCGACAGATTGCCCAGTTAATAAAAAAAAGCAACATATGATATGCAATACGAGCAATATTATCTGATACGATTTAACTGCTCTAAAAAAGCTAAGCTTCTGACCTATTTCTTCACCATACATACTAAACATTCTGAGACTCTCCCAATACTTAGTTAACTCCAATGTATAAAAATATAGATATAGTTTATAGTAGTATTAAATATGAAATTAGTCTAGAAAGTGGTAGCATTTAATACTTAATAAGTGTTTGGGAAAATTATGTCAAACTAAACATAAATTAGATACAATTTATTACAATATATTTTAGGATAAGTATATAAGTAAACGCTTACTATATTGTGGTACTGCTTCCTTTTTCATCCCGGAAGCAGATACAAATATACATATTTGTATGTAAATTAAAAGTATCTTTAAAAATCTATTTAATTAGTGCTTTAAGTACTAAGAAACAGTCTATAGAATATAGTAAGCAGGAATCCATTGCACATTTATTATACTTATATATAAATAGTATGTCTGCTAAAACTTAAGCATAGCATTTAAGGTGTTTTATGTTACAAAAGTTCACTTCTTTATTTCCTTTATGGGCTATCATTCTTTCAGCTATTGCTCTTTTATCCCCTGATATATTTCTACCCTATAAAGATATAATTCCTTTTCTGCTGGGACTTGTGATGTTCGGAATGGGTATGACACTTGCCCTTGAAGACTTTTTGCTTGTTTTCAAGAGACCTAAAGCAGTTTTTATTGGAACTGTACTACAATATACTTTGATGCCTTTCATAGGATATGCCATTGCAAGGGTTTTTGCACTTTCACCTGAACTAACAGCAGGTGTGGTACTCTTAGGTTGTTGTCCGGGAGGTACTGCATCAAATGTTATATCATATCTTGCCAAAGCAGATGTAGCACTTTCCATTGTGTTGACATCGTTTTCCACATTGATCTCCTTTGTAATGACCCCCTTGCTTACATGGGCATATATAGGTCAAACCATCGATGTGGACATATACGGTATGCTGATCAGCATTCTACAGATAGTCATAGTTCCGGTTGCATTGGGAATTGTCATTAATACGGTTTTAAGTTCCCGTATAGAAAATATACGTCATCTGTTTCCAGTGATATCAGTACTGACTATTGTCTTCATAATATCAATCATTATGGCATTGAACAGGGAAATGGTCATCTCTGCAGGTTTTTTGGTAGTGATCGTAGTTATACTTCACAATTTGCTTGGACTTTTAAGTGGTTATGGTTTTGCCAAACTTCTGGGTCTTAGTGAGATCGAGGCAAGGACCATTGGTATAGAAGTGGGGATGCAGAACTCTGGTCTTAGCGTTGCTCTTTCCATTAAATATTTCACAGCGACTGCTGCACTTCCCGGTGCCCTTTTCAGTATCTGGCACAACATTTCAGGCTCTTTTGTAGCATCTAATTGGGCAAAAAAGAATATACCCAAGTGATGCCTTCATGTGTGCATATTTTGTATCTAGAGGGAGAATTTGTTAAAAACATTGATATTCGATATGGATGGTGTACTTGTGGACTCCATGCCATACCACGTTCAAGCCATGCAATGCATCTTTGACCAAATGGGTGTACATATGGATCCCAAGTTGATCTATAAGAGAGAAGGAGAAAAAACGATTGACATTGTACGCATCCTGCTGGAGAAAGAAAGTGTTAATGATGGCAGGTTCAATCTTGAAGAAATAGTCAAGATATATATTGAAAAGTTCCAACTTTTAGTTGAGTTACATACTTTTGATGGCATGCCCGAATGCCTAAATATTCTGAGGCAAAGATATAAGCTTGCAGTGGTATCAGGTGCTAGCAGGCCAATTGTGTATGGTGTTCTAGAAAGCTTGTATCCAGGGATATTCAGCGTGGTGGTCACGGGAGACGATATTGTCCATGGTAAACCAGCTCCAGACCCCTATATCAAAGCTGTGGAGATGCTGGCTATACAAAAAGATGAATGCATTGTTATAGAGAATGCTCCTGTAGGCGTACAGGCTGCAAAAGCTGCAGGGTTGTGCTGTATAGCAGTTCCTACATACCTGAACCCTCAAGAGCTTCAAATGGCAGATCTTGTTGTCATGGATCATGAAATTCTAATTAATCTCCTTCTAAACCTGCAAGCTGATACTACCCCGGAAACCTGTATTAAAGAGTGCGCTCACTTAGTGAAATTGTAATTGCATTTGATCCCACTTTCATCAGAACACAGGTTACAAGAAACACATTTTGTGATCTATGATTCTCCTTTTTTCAGCTTTGTCACCAAGTAAGGTTCGCATATCAGTGGTCTGCACAGGGAAATCATATCAGCATAACCTTCCTTAAGCAGCATTTTCATTACTTGCTTCGATCTGATACCCCTACAAGGATTATAGGCACATTGACTTGCTGTTTTATCATTTTGGCATAGTTACTGAGATTCTCATTTTGTTGTCGAGTTTTATTCAATACTTTGAGAGTGTATAGGAGGTGTGGGAAACATGACAGAAAAAACAGAATCAGACTTCCATAATTTCGAAGTAAGGCTGGACACGACTTTTAATAAGTTTATGGAATACACGTCAGCAGATAACGTACAGATGTTGAAAAAGTACGCTGAGACACTAAAAAACTTCCAAAACCGTGGTATCAAGAAAGGGCAAGTAGATCGATGAGGCTATCCTAAAGATCCACAGGATCATCAAGGAAGAGGATTTGGTCCCCTCGCATCTGCCCATCTATTTCATACTCCACAGGCACTCCTTCCAGCAGCATTTCATGGAAAGCACGGTTGTTCTTTATGAGAGATAGATGTTGAGGCTTGCTCAAAGTGTGCAGTACGTCTTCCAGTATTTGAGCAGGTACTTTTGGATTCAGGCGATTCAGCGCATTCAGTAGACGATCTGGCAGGATGACCTGCCGGTAATCCTGCCGCTGCGGGCTTATGCCGTCATAAGCGTATATCAAGACCGTACTGGTAGTCCCAGCCGGTTTCCTGGAAACATGTTATACAGAGTCGTTCGAGTTCATTTTCGCTCATGTGGCAGCAGCTCCATGCAAATATCCATGATCGTTGTTCAATTAAGAACTGTGGTTATACTCTAAAGAAATTCATATTTTGGATATTTAAGCCTGCTGTTCTTAAGCGTGTGATAAAGGAGGTTACCTGTTTCAAGGCATGAAAAAAGAGTTACTACCAATTTGGTAGATATTGGTACTTATTGGTATTCAGGACACCTGTGTAATTCCTTTATATTTATACATGAAGCTCCTGCCTCTTTCGAGCTTTTCGACATATCCCAGTTTCGCAAGATGCTGCATGTCATTTCTTGCAGTGTCATAGGCAATACTGTACTTTCCTTTGATCTCAGCAATAGAGAAGTATCTGTCAGGTTCTTTGAGCAGATTCTTGAGTATGTCAGCCTGCCTGAGGTTCAGACTCTCAGAGGTTTCAATGATCTGTATCGTTTCATGTTGTTCCTGCTTTTTGAGACTAATGTACTCTTCAAGTTCTTGCAGTGCTTTCTCTATTGCAGAGAGATTGTAGTTTATGAAGTATGTAAGATCGTTCTCATCGGTCTCAGTATACAGATAGGCCAAGGCATATTTTGTCTTGGAGTGCAGCAGTATCCTTGATATCGGCATGTACTCAAAGAGCCAGTAACCCCGGCTGAGCATGTACCAGTAGAAGATCGACCTTGCACACCGGCCGTTACCATCTGTGAAAGGATGGATATAGCCTATCAGGAAGTGGAGGATCACGCCCTTGATAAGAGGGTGAATGAACTCTTCTTCATCGTTGCTGGCAAACCTGCAGAACTCTTCCATGAGCTGGGGGATTTTCTGATAGTCTGGGGGGATATGATATACCTTGTTCCCGTCCCGGGGGTCGGCCACTACGATCTCGTTGTTGTCCCTGAACTTACCTTCATCTGCGGGATCTTCCAGAGTACCGTGTGTAATCTCCCTGTGGAGATCAAGCAGTGTATCCGGATCAATGGACCTGTCCTTCATTTCTGCTATCCTGCACATGGTCTGATAGCCGTTGAGGATCATCTTCTCGGAGTAGTCCATGGGTTTTCGTTTCTGCCGCAGCATCTTTTTGGCTGCTTCCCGGGTTGTGGCCGCTCCTTCAAGCTGGCTGGAGGCAATGGCTTCTTCCATAAGTGAATTGATGATGTACCGCTTCCTGTCCGCTGCACTCACTCCTCCGGGTCCGCTTTCCAGATTGCCTGCACCTTTTGTGTCCAGCAGATGCAGTTTCCTCAGGGTGTCGCCTGACAGGACGTACCGGAAGGTCCACTGTGCGAATTCAACGCGTTTGGCCTGCAATTCCCTTGAGCTTTTGATCAAAGCCCATAGTTTCTCAGCCTCCAAGGGCAGTTTGCGGTGCCGGAGCTCTTCCCAGTGTACATACTCGCGGTTGTACTTTGCAACAAGCTCCTGCATCTGTGGATCAACGAACATTGAGAGCATCTCAGGATACTTTTCGATAACCACCCACATGTCCGCTGCTTTCTGTGGAATCTTCATAACTACCAATCCGTTACTTTTTGGTAGATACTGGTAGTTATTGGGATAAAAGGGTTACTACCAATTTGGTATAAATCGGTAGATATTGGTATTACTCATCAGGCATACTCCCAATAATATACTCTGCGTCTTTAATCCACAACTCTCCATCTTCTTCCTGTGCAGCTGCACCAACGTAACGGCCCGGAGTGAGCACATGGCCATGCTTGCAGATCTCATCCATGATCTCGATCCTTGATTTATAGTAATATTGTACTACGATTAATTAGCCAACTGTTTCATTCAATGAGATTAACTATGGGTTATTTTGATAGTAATTGAAATGTTCGTTATTCGACTTTTGACAGTCTGGTTTAATTCCCTTCCCTTATATTATTATCCTTTCTGTTATCTTTAATATTGAAGTCCCTATCTAAACCGTCATCATAATTCATTTCTTCAGTTCAATATACTTACCTGTAGCCGCCATCAGGCGGGCGGCCTGGGTCGCTTGCCATTATCGCGGGGCGGGCGAAACGGTAAATCAGGTCAAAGGGTCGAGTTCTTTCAAAGTTTCATAGAGGTTTAGAACCTGCGGGAAATGACGTATTGCTTTGCAATACGTTCCTTTGGTTTGAAATGAGTCAAAGCTGGAGCAAAATAAAAAAAGATCAATACGATATCTTGTATTTAAGGGCGTAAATCAAGTTAAGGATTTTGTAATCCTATCCATTGACAAAAACCTGGCATTGATAGCCACAATTATCGTGCTAAGGGACATCAGGACAGCTCCAACCGCAGGAGATAGTAATATCCCTTGGTTGTACAGTACACCGGCAGCGAGTGGTATTGCTACCACGTTATATCCCGTGGCCCAGAAAATGTTCTGAAGCATCTTTCTGTAGGTAGCTCGGGAGAGAGCGACTATGGAAACAACATCTTTGAGATTGCTTTTGACCAATATTATATCTGCTGTTTCCACAGCTATATCGCTCCCTGCTCCTATGGCAATTCCTATATCTACCTGGGCAAGAGCGGGAGCATCGTTCACTCCGTCTCCGATCATAGCAACCACAAGACCCCTTGACTGTACCTCTTTCACCTTAGCAGCCTTTTCCTGTGGCAACACCTCGGCAAAATACTCGTCCACTCCTATCTCTTCTGCAACCCATCTTGCAACTTGTTCATTATCACCGGTAAGCATCATACATTTGATTCCCATTTCCCTTAGTGTGGAAATTGCCTGTTTCGATTCCGGCCTGATGATATCTGCTAGGGCAATGGCACCTTTCACTTTTCCATCCAGTATCACGTAAACAACTGTTTTTCCCTGTGATTTGAGTTTGTCCACAACTTCATTTTCAACGTTAATGCCCTGTTCTCTCAGATATCCAAGGCTAACAACCCTTACTTCCTTTCCTTCTACCATTCCCTGGGCTCCTTTCCCAGGAATGGATAGGAAATCCCCTACATTATACATATCCTCCATTGATGCCGCTATTCCCCTGGCAATGGGATGTTCTGAATTAGCTTCCACAGAAGCGGCATACTTCAGCAGTTCTTTTTCATCCATCATACCATCGAAAATAACAGTTTCAGTTATTCCGAACTTGCCCTGTGTCAGCGTACCAGTCTTGTCGAATATAATGGCATTCAGGTTGCGAGCATTCTCAAAGGCTACCCTGTTCCTGATAAGTAGTCCATTGCGTGCTGCTAGTGCAGAGGATATGGCAACTACCAAGGGAATTGCAAGACCCAGAGCATGAGGACAAGTTATTACCATTACTGTGACAGCTCTTTCCAGGGAAAACGCAAAATCGGCCTTAATAAGCAGATTCCACACCAACAATGTGATAGTACCTACACTGAGGGAAATGATCGTAAGCCACTTGGCAGCCCTATCAGCCAGATCCTGTGTATGGGATTTGCTTTCCTGAGCTTCTTTTACAAGTTCCACAACCTGGGAAAGGAACGATTCGGCTCCTGTTTTCTTCACTTTGACGGTTATAGCTCCCTCACCATTGATGGAGCCTCCAATTACTTCGTTATCTTTTACTTTTGTAACTGGCTTCGATTCACCTGTGAGCATAGCTTCATTGACAGAGGTATTTCCTTCAACGACCACACCATCCGCCGGGATCTTCTCACCGGGTCTTACGAACAGCCGGTCACCGGCAACGATATCTCCCAGCGGGACATCGCTCATATTTCCCTGCTCATCAATCCTGTGGGCATCAGAAGGCAGCAGCCTTGCCAGTTCTTCAAGTACCTTTGAAGCTCCCATTATAGAACGCATCTCCAGCCAGTGTCCCAGAAGCATGATATCGATAAGTGTTGCCAGTTCCCAGAAGAAATCCCAACCAGGCCAAAAACAACCAGACTGCTGTAGATATATGCAACCGTGATGGCTATAGCTATCAGGGTCATCATACCAGGAGCATGTGAGGTCAGTTCATCCCTGATTCCCTTAAGGAATGGCCAACTCCCGTAGAAGAATATGACTGTGGACAGCAGGAACAGCACATAAATGTCTCCAGAGAAACCGGGAATTGTTATCCCGAAAACTGCGGACAGGAAATCGCGGATAATGGGGGATAGTAAAAGCACAGGGATTGTGATAATAACAGAGACAAAAAAACGTTTTTTGAAATCTTCTACCATCATTGCATGGTGGTTAGTATGTCCTGTGTGTTTATCCTGTGTGCTCCGTTTACGATGCTGCATATGTTCCCCATGTTCCATGTGGTCTTGTCCCATATGAGATGGATGTTGTTCCATTGCCTGCTGTCCCATATCATGATGCATAAGCTCATGCATTGGCATCTCATCGTCTTCCATATGCCCCACTCTCCCTCATACAATTCCACTTTTATTTCATAGTGTCTTGATGTATTGCAATGTGTCATTAAGGTCTTTATCAGACATTTGCCATCTTGGCATTGTTGGTGACAGAGACTCTCCGGAGGGATCAAGGCCATCCCTGATAGCTGTCTTAATAGCATCGGTATATGGTGGATTTTCTATAGTTGTCAATGAAGCGTATGTGATATCAGCAGGTACTGTATATCCCATCATCACAGGTACTCCTCCCTTTCCGTCCGCACTGTGACAGTTGACACAGCCACCTCCGTGTGTGTAGAACCATTGTGGACCATAAGATGTAGCAATTCTCTTGCCCGTTTCATTGAATCCGGTGTAATAGATGGTTTCACCGTTTGAATCGAACTTCGTCTTGATGCCTTCTACATTATATGGATAAGCACCTGAGCCCATCATTCCACCTTGTTGGTAGCCTGACCCCCATAACTAGAATTGCAATTATGGCAACTCCAATAATGCCCAATAAGTAGTGTTCCATTTTAATCATTATTAACCTTCCACATTTATATGTAAACTTATGATTGAGTTAAATATAAGGTTATGTGGGAAAGGTACATTTCCAGTAGATTTTTTGGGCTTGGAAAATCCGGGTAAAATCTGGATGCAGGCCAACTGTGGCACACAGCCCTTAATCGTGTACCTAAGGGAACGGATGAAAAAAGCCACTGTCGCCGCGAAGCGGCGCAAACGCCGGGTAGGTGGTAGAAAATGAATATTTTGATTTTTTTTGAAAAACAGATTATGTAGGAACTGTGTAAGCATAAATTGGATACTAACGCTTAGAACACACAGGAGATAGCTAGTAACAAGTTCCAATTGAATATAGGGCTTTAATGTGTCCAAATACGCAAAGATATAGGACAAATTTGGTAATACATCCAAAATAACAAATAAACGGTAGTTAGTCAATAAAGAAAAGAGGATTTTGATATATCCTACTGGATGAGGTCTTCATATCATAACTTTCAAACAAGCAGCTCTTGTTATAGTTCAAATGCAGACAGATATTAAATGTATTTTTGATTTGAATCAATTAATCAATGTTGCATCTGATCAACCGTATCAATCCCTTTCACCATTTTTGTTGCTTTTTCCAACGGAATTTCTGTGAAAAGCATTTTAACAGATGATTTTTTTCCAAATACACCCTTTATTTCCATTTTCCCCTCTGCCTTTCCATCTATCAGTTTTAAATTCCAATTATCAGTACCCCAAAATTCCAAGATATAATAAGCAAAACCAGAAATACTGCTTCCTGCTTTAACCATCGTATCTCCTTCATAATACAGTCCTTTTTGCCCTAAAACCGGCCAGCTTTTAATTTGTCCTGATTGTCCCAATTCATTCTGTGGTTCAGGGATACTTATGGGGTTCAGTTCAATCCACTTATTTCCAACAGTTTTAATGTGCAAATGCCAATAATCCAAAGAAACGTCTCGAATCCCTTTATTTATGATGGAAATGTAACACAAAACCCCATATTTTCTTGTTTGATGTTCTTGAAATTTACCGCTTGGAAGGGAAAAAACCATTGATAAATATCTGGATTAATAGGTCTAACTGTTAATTCGGGTTTATCTCTTAAATAATTTCTAAATAATATTAATCCGTTAACAATGCTTAGAATAAGTGCCGATGACTCTAAAACTAATTTCATGCTCATGAGATTACCTGAGTTTCTAACTATCAATTTTTTTAACTACTATTTCCATTAACACAATCTTATATCTTTGAATAAAGGTTTAAAAAAGCACTATTAATCGTTTTTGTTTAATCATATAGCAGAATGTTCGCATCCTTATTTATGTGTAATAGGACACTTCACTTCACTCCACTGTTCATTTCTGCATTTTTCCATAGCTATTGCTATTATAGTACGCGACTATACCTCATCGTGTTCTCGTTTGAGACTACAGCGATCTTGCGGGAGATGCCGAGTTCTTTGAGTTCTTTGGAGAGCCTGTTGGCTTCCCGGTAGGTTTCGACTATGAGAGGGGTTCAGTGGGATATTGGTGTTGTTTGGTGGGTTTTAGGTTCTTATAGCGGTCACGGAAGGGGCGGATGATGCCTGAGTCTACAAAGTATTGGCCGAAGATCTTCTTGAACCCGATCTTAAGGACGCTGTACAGATCCGCAAGGGGTTTTCTGGTGGCTTCCCAGCCTCTGATAGACATAGCTGAAGCTATGTCTAATGAGTTTTCAGTATTCAACATAATAGTTTGCTCCTTAGTTTACGTCATGTTGGCGCATGACAACGTAAAAATTATCATGACAATATATAAGAGTTACTATTGAAGTAAACATTTACTGTTTCTTCATATATTCATATCCTACCGCAAAAGCCCCAATTGAAAGCATAAACAAGAAAACTATCCATACGCTGGATCCTCCTGTCTGTGCTTGCTCTTTATTAACATGTTCTACAGCATTTTCTATTTCGTTTTTATTTTCTTCTTTTATGGTCGGTGTTTCTTCATTGCTAATTTCAGAAAAAATAATTGCTTTTTCAGCAGTGATCACAAATGGTGAAAAACCAGGTGATTGAGATTCAAATACAACATAGCTTGTTGTTTTGTTTACTATTACAGTGGGTAATACATTCCATGCAGTTCCATTATGTCTCTGCAACCTTATATCTTCCGGGCTTATACCCATGCCCTGCATCCATGAGTTATCGACTTTGAACTTCACCTTTGGATCCTTGATGTTTGCTTCTGTTGCAAAGCCGAATTTACCTACCCAGATATTGAGGTATTTATAAACACTTCCTTCAGGAGTACTGTTCACTAGCTTTGACTTATTATTTAGTACTTCTATAGTAGATGTGATTTCACCGGAGTTCTTGAGGGAATAGAAGCTGATTGATTGGATTGGATTTCCTTCTTTTGTAAACTCATAGCTTGCATTTACATTCATTATCAAGTATGCGTTTGTGATATCTTTCAGTAACACATTCTCAAAATCCTCAGCACTCCCGGCACCTCCGCCTCCTCCACTAGTGCTGCTCCCTCCTCCACTGCTTCCACCGTTATTGGAGCTTCTTACTTGCAGTGCATTTATTGTGGCGAGTTTAGACGCAGTTCCATTTGCATTGCTCACTGTTAAGTTCACAATATAAGTTCCTGTAGTAGTGTATGTGTAAACGGGATTTGCATCTCTTGAGTCAATGATGCCATCGTTATTGAAGTCCCAGGTCCTTGATATTTCATTTTGTGATATATCTGTAAACTGAACAGAAAGGGGAACATATCCGCTAGTAACGTTCGTACTTAAATCTGCTACAGGGAGAATATTATATATGCTATTATTCGCGTTTAGAACATTGATTATAACATTCTTTGATGCTGTAGTATAGTTTGCAGTATCTGTAGGTGCGAAATCCACATATAAGGTATGCTGGCCTACATCCAATATAGTCCCTTGTAATGGATTATATACTAAAGTACCGGGTACTGAAGATAACGCATTTAACTGAGTAGGGGTTAATGCAGTTCCGTATACGATATTAGCTGGATTAGTCCAGGTAATTTCAGGAATACTTTTCGTTACAGTGATTATAGCAAGGGATGAATTGGTAGCATTTCCGTTGCTTATGGTCAGGTTTACTGTATAGTTTCCTACTATAGAGAAAGTATGCATCGGATTTTGTTGGGTTGAATTTATCCCGTCTCCAAAGTCCCAGCTCCACACCGTTGCATTTTGTGATAGATCTGTAAAACTGACTGAAAGAGGAACTGAACCTGAAGTAACGTTAACACTGAAATTAGATACAGGATCAAATGGAACTGAAGCAGATGGTTCCGTTACGGTGATTAAGTTATCCTCGGTGGTTGTATTACTTCCACCTATATTTGTTGCGTTCAAGCTTACCGTATAGGTACCGACAGCGACATACATATGGTTTGGGTTCTGCTCAGTTGAAGTCTGCCCATCACCGAAGTTCCAGGCCCATGAAGTAGGTGTATTGGTTGAGTGATCTGTAAAATAAACAGTTAGTGGAACTGCACCTGACATGACATTAGCTGTGAAATTTGTAACTGGTACAGAAGGTTCTGTTACTGTGATATAATCTGCCTGTATGGTGCTGTTATATCCTTTGGAATTGTATGCCTGTAACGTTACCTGATAAATTCCTGGTTGAATATACGTATGCGAAGGATTCTGTTCCGATGAACTAGCTGTTATGAAACGCCAGACATCATTAATATAGCTACTATTTGGAAGACCGCCCATAAGTAAGATACTCCCATCAGGAAGAACAACACTACTATGACGAATTCTTGCAGACCAACCTGCACTTGAGTTCAACTCAGTCCATGTTGAACCATTATCATTTGAACGCCAAACGTCATTCATATTTTCACTGTAGCCAGAACCGCCCATAAGCACGATACCGCCGTCGGGAAGAACAACGCTGCTATGCCGGCCTCTTGCAGACCAACCTGCACTTGAATTTAACTCAGTCCATGTTGAACCATAATCTATTGAACGCCAAACGTCATTAGTATAGTCACTGTCATTATAACCGCCCATAAGCACGATACTGCCATCAGAAAGAACAACACTACTATGACTAGATCTTGCAAACCAACCTGCACTTGAGTTCAACTCAGTCCATGTTGAACCGTAATCTGTTGAACGCCAAACGTCATTGGTATAGCCACTGTCGTCAGAACCGCCCATAAGCACGATACTGCCGTCAGGAAGAACAATGCTGCTATGTCCATATCTTGCAGACCAGTCTGCATTTGAATTTACCTGAGTCCATGTTGAACCATTATCATTTGAATGCCAAACGTCATTAATATAGCCACTGTCGCCAAAACCACCCATAATAACTATACTGCCGTCAGGAAGAACAACGCTGCTATGTCCATATCTTGCAGACCAGTCTGCATTTGAATTTACCTGAGTCCATGTTGAACCGTTATCATTTGAACGCCAAACGTCATTAGTATAGCCACTGTCACCAAAACCACCCATAATAACTATACTGCCGTCAGGAAGAACAACGCTGCTATGACCATATCTTGCTGACCAGTCAGTATCTGAAGTTAGCTGAGTCCACATACCAGTGAGACTCTCATCGCCGAAATACCATGTCCAACCAGTGGGACTGTTCAATGATTGATCAGTAAAAGATACCGAAAGCGGAACTGTACCCGATGTAACGTTTGATATGAAATTGGCAATAGGAGATATATTTCCTTCTGCACTTACTATTCCGGAAAATAATATCGAAAAGAGAACAAATACTGCAAATAGCGATACTGACATTTTATGGATTGCATGTAGAGCCACAAAATAAATACATATTAATTGTATAAAAATATCACTATATATATTGTCGAAAATCAATCCTTTTCAGCTACAAATTGAATGATTTTTCGTTGAAGGTTTCTAATGGAACTGGATTTAATCTCTCCTTATGTCAAAAAAAATAGATGAGTTCTTAGTCTTATTGAATACCAATAGAGAATTTATACAGAGCTTTGGTGATTTTACCAAGGATTTTCTGCCATTGACTATTATTTTAAATGGAAACTATAATGCATCTATCTTACATAGGGCGCAACCCTTTTTTCTCAACTCGTTTCAAAAGTATAACCGCAAATTCATAAGAAATTGAATGGGGAGTTGAAATGGGGACAACAACATAAATAGTAAATGCAAATTATATACAAAAAATGGCTATGAAAATAGAATACCCTTTAATTGGAATATGTGGTCTTTCTTGTAGACTTTGTCCAAATTACCACAGAATACAGAAAGTCGGTGTTTAGGCTGCAAAAGTGAAGGTAGAATGGCTGTAGGTTGTCCTTTCATAACTTGCGCAATAAAGAAAAAAGAAATTGAATTTTGTTGGGATTGCAGAGAGAGTAAAACATGTGAAAAATGGAAAAAACACAGAGATTCTGGGAAAAAGGCTGATTCATTCAAATGCTATCAGAAACTTGAAGAAGATATTGCTTTTATTCAAAAAAATGGAGTAAATGAGTTTGAAAAGTTGCAAGCGACCAGAGAACAATTGCTAAAAGAAATGTTGCAGGAATTTAATGAGGGTCGTTCAAAAAGTTATTATTGTATTGCGTCAACCATTTTAGAGATTGAGGAATTGAAAGAAGCATTGGATAAAGCAAAAAATGAATCTAATGGATTAAACATCAAAGATAAGTCCAAATTGCTCCATTCCATACTGGATGAAATTGCTACGCAGAATAATTATTATTTGAAGATTAGGAAGTGACTCAGAAGGTGGCAGAAAGAGCTATTGTCTTCTATGATGAACTGTAGTTCTCTAATATATCGCCATCTGTCATAATTGATTTGTCTTCAACACCTTAAAATGATTAACTACCGGTCATATAGTGTGTGATTCGTTTTTAGATAGGGGGATAAAAGTCTTTAAATAGAATACTTTTTGAAATTAAGAATATGAAAAATAAATACCTCAAGAACATTATTTATGGCTTTTTATCATGGTTAATACCTTTTGTTGCATCATTATTCTTTTACACAAAAGAGGGCGTACTGATAGTTGACATATTTTTATTTAAATCAATTATGATTGTAGTGGGTTCTATCTCAGCTGGATTTCTTTTGGTTTCCTATTTTAAAAATATAAATGCAGAATACTACAAAGAAGGGATTGTTGTTGGATTTACATGGTTCGCCATAAATATACTACTGGATTTGCTGATATTAGTCCAAATGTCAGGAATGTCTATAACAGATTATTTCTCACAGATAGGATTGAGGTATATAGTTATTCCCGTAATGACTATTACTATTGGAGCTGCTTTAAAAAACAAAAAATAATGTGTTACGTGCTATAGCATCATCATGCTTAAATTGCCAATCCCATCAACTTACAACAAGAGGTCCTTTACTCCCATGAAAGTCATCCAATTCGATGGTGGTGCAGTTCCAAACCCCGACACAATAGCCATAGGTGTCATCCTCCTCGAAAACAACCACTTTCTCAAGGAGATATCCCTTAAACTCGATGGCATAGGCACCAACAACAAACCCGACTATTCCGTTCTCATAGAAGGTCTGAAACAAGACACCGGTGAGCTTTGAATTTCTGATTAAAGGATTAGTGGAAATAGTATTTTGGGTTTTGATATTGACTTATCGAAAGGGGTTTTCGTTTTAATCCTGTTTGTTTATTAAGTGCATCATCGTGTTATAACGTTATAATCACATTTCCCTTCTTGTGCCCTTTTTCAACATATATATGCGCCTCAGCAATCTGTTCCAGCGGATAACTCCTATCAATGACGGATTTTAACTTTCCGGCCTCAGTCAGCTCTTTAAGGAAAAGCAAGTCTTTAGATTTTTCTCGTGCCGATCTCAGACCGGTGGCCTCAAACATCGCCTTTTTGCGGCTGAATTTTGAGGTCCATATCGACTGAAGCATTATCCCCGGCGAAGGAAAAGTGGTAAGATAGATCCCATCAGGCTTGAGAGCATTTTTGCATCGTGAGAATGAGCTCTTGGCCACTACGTCAAAAATTATATCGTACTTCTGGCCCGATTTGGTGAAATCTTCTCTGGTATAGTCTATCACTCTATCGGCACCAAGCGATCTGACCATTTCAAGATTTGCAGTACTGCATACACCGGTCACTTCTGTCCCATAGTATCTGGCAAGCTGCACCGCAAGAGTCCCGATCGAACTGGAAGCACCATTGATGAGGATTTGCTGCCCTCCCTTGATACCTGCTTTGTCTCTAAGGAAAGGCAATGCTGTTAAACCTGAATAGCAGATTGCTACAGCTTCTCCATAATCTGTGTTGTCAGGTTTCATTGATAGTGCCGCTTCTTCGGGCAGACATACATATTCTGCATGGGCACCAAAAGTGGTACCACTTGATCCGAAAACCTTGTCACCTTGCTTGAATCCCCTGACGTTCTTGCCTACATCTTCAATTTCTCCGGCCAGCTCGTCCCCAGGTATGAATTTTGGTTTGAGGAGGCCAGTGAATAATCTCGACATGAAAGGATGGCCTTTTCGAAAAGCGACATCTGCAGGAGTTACGTTTGCTGCGTGAACCTTTATCAGTACTTCATTATCCCCGGGAACGGGCTTTTCAACCTCATCCAGCCGAAAAACTTCAGGAGGGCCGTATTTTGGGCATACAACTGCTTTCATATTAATTCCCCTTTTAGTAGGTTTATTTTAAGATTTGCTATTATAAACTGTTTTCATTTGTATTGATTCACAACCATATTGTCATGTAATGCGTGTATTGATGTAAATGTGAGTTTGCGGGCGTTCTAAGTAGTTCTAGGATGAGCCCCGCTATAGTACAGGTATATGCTTAAAAAAGTGTTTGTAATTTTACGCGATTTCCGCACAACATATTTTAGAATTCTTGTTAATGCATGCACTCTTCTCTAGACAAATAAATATTAAGGGAAAGCGATCTACCTTTCTTTGTTGTAATTGGCTTGGGAGGAAGTGCTGAATATCCGGGAAGAATGTTCTGTATTCCTCTTGAAGAGGCAAAGTATCCTGCTCTTTACAAGAGTGTCTTTGAAAAGTTCGAAAGAGATTCGGAAAAAACCTTTTTCTGGAATAATGGATATTTGTCCTAATCCTACTTGCTAGGGAGAGACCCTAGTTTTTCTTTTTTGAACTTTCATTTTAACTCCAAAAACTATTGGATATTTTCATTTTTGCTTCGTTCTCTAAGTCTACAAATGTTCTATAGCAAGCAAATCTCATCATAATGAGAATAAGCATATCTAATAGTGTAGAAAATATTATATACTTGTTTTTAGAAGGTATGTATCAGATCAATAGCAAGGTGACGGAACCACAAAGAGATCCAAAAGGTTGAAAGTGGATTCATAACCTGAAAAACGAATGAGGAGAAAAATAATATGGAGTTTGTAGCTGTAACCTGTCAACACTGTGGTAGTAAGATGTACGTCCTGAGCAAGTGCGTCCGCAATGTGATGTATTGTACTATCCAGTGCCTTGAGTCAGCCACCTCATCAAAGATCTGAGCGTTCATAACGAACGCTCACACCTCATCTTTCTTTTGACTTCTTTTAACTCGATAACTGTGGTAAATGACTCTTATAGAAGATTGAGAACCGGCATATAAGAGATTCAATTAACAAGCGTTAAATTCTAGGTCTCGACAACCTGGATAGTTTGCTCCAATCACGGACATGCCCCAATCAATCCGTAAAACTAAAAGGTTTTATAGATTGTTTTAGCTGGGTGAAAGTAATAAAATGTAGTTGTATTGAATCAGTTGCTCCCTAATGGAGAGTCAGGATGTATCCCCAGACAAAACTAATTATGTAAAATTGCAAGTTTTGCTTTTGAAAAAGGTTCTAGGCTCTGTTTTGAATGTGCTGAATTTCCCTGCGAGTTAACAAGATCAGGACCTGCCAGTTATGGCTACTGTGAGTGCATTTATGGAAAAGGATTCTAATAATAGAGAATCTTCCTGATTGAAGGATCAGATCTTTCCAGCATCCTTTAAAAAATTCAACCATCTGCGTATCTCTTCAGTCCTTTGTACCGAAAATATCTCATGAAATTCCTTTTTATTATTTTTAGAAGTTCCGTCTTCAATTTCTCTAAGGTCCATTATTGCACGCAACAACCCTGCAGTCTCATCAAAAAGTTTCCTTGCCTCTTCACGGGTTATTTCCTTAGTTTGAAGTTCAAGTTCATCTATTCTTTCTTTTTCCTTAAGCACAGCAATGTACTTATCAATTTGATTTTTTTCATCATCGGATATGGTTTCTCTATTGATAAGGTCCCATACCAGATCATGAAGCTTGCATTTTTTGCCATTTATCTCAACAAAAGAAGGTATTTTCTCCCCAACCCAAAATAAACGAGTATGCAATTCTGCAAGAAGCTGACTTCTTTCTCTTTCTGTGATCAGGAAATTATTATTCTCTTTATTCGTAATGCGATTCATGATCATTACCTAACACCTAAGATAAGTAATAGAATATTAGGCTCTGTAGAAATGCTACTTTTGCTTTTATTTTGACCTAATAATTTAAAAAGAATAAATCCCCTGAGTATTACTTTCCACTGAAACACAAAGGGGATGATTGTGTTTTGTCAAATAAGTACTTAAAGTTTGTTGATACAGCTTTAGCTGTATCAGGAAAATCACACCTGCCGATCTATAGTTGCAAATATTCGAAAAGGAAATATACACAACACCAGCTATTGACCTTGATTTTGTTAAAAGAATATCTTAATGTAGATTACAGAAGTATTGTTGAACTTGTTGAATTAATGGAGAGTTTGAAGTTAAGAATTGGTTTAAAAGAGGTTCCACATTATACCACACTTCACAAGTTTATAACTAGACTTAGGTCAATTCTTTTCAGATCGTTGTTACAGCAAACACTAAAACTGTTCTATTCATATGGCGAAAAAATAGAGATAATTGCCATTGATTCGAGTGGATTTACGAGTGGTCACTGTAGCTACTATTACTCTTTTAGGACTGGAAAGAAACGTAGATCATTCCTAAAAGTGAGTATTTCCATTGATACAAAGAAGTTTATTATCACTGGTTTTAAGATATCTGGTAAGCCTATCCATGATGCAAAGCATGCGATGACATTGCTACGGCAATGTCATAAAAATCGCCAATCAAAGTTTTACCTTATGGACAAAGGTTACGATTCTGAAGCTATACATTCTCTAGTAAGGGAAGAACTAGACGCAGTAGCTATGATTCCTTTGAGAGAAAGGAAAAGGAAGAAGATCAAGGGTAAGTATCGTAGAAAAATGATCGATGAGTTTGAGGAAATATTGTACCATTGCAGAAATCTTGTAGAAACGATGTTCTCTGTTCTGAAAAGGAAATACGGGGAAGAAGTGAAGGCAAAAAAGTATTGGAATCAAGCAAAAGAGGTTAAATTGAAACTATTAGTGCATAACCTTGACAGGTATGTCAAGGTTACATATATTGTTCAAATGAGCATTTCTACAAAGCCGAATATTACTTTAAGCTATTAAAAGCCTAAAAAAGTGAGAAATACAGCAGAAAAAACTATAGTCTTGAGATAAATGATGGTGGGCCCACCTTAAGATCGCAATATCTTACAAATATTCATCCAGATACCCAATATCTTTACCTGATGATTTCTCCATAACATCGATGAAGGTTTCTTCATCAACTGTACACCCGCGTTCACTTAGACATTGCCAGCCAGTTTGCATTGTCTCAGGACCCAGATCTTCGTATACCGTATAAATTGCAGTAAAAGCTTTACTGTAACCGAACTGTATCGCTTCCCCGTTATCTTCATCGAAGTTATCAGCAGCATTCCATGTCGAAAGATTTATGTCGTATTTTCGCTCCAGCTTTTGGTACATTTGTAAAGTTTTGTCTTTTCTTTTTTCAGCAATATCAGGTTTTGTTTTTTCCAATACAAGATATGTGTACAAATCAGCGTGACCCTCATCCATCCATATATGTGAGAAATGGCACTCCCGTGTCCAATAATGAGAAAGCTCGTGTATCAGTATGGCATCGCTGGAAGTATGAAGAAGATATATACCTTTACTTCCTTGGTTAAAGCCACCATAACCCTGAGTATCTTCTACACTTGCCTGAGTGATGGTAATATTGTACCGTGCAGGATATGGAAATCCGGCGACATTTTCAAGCAATATAAGGCTTTGTATGGTTGTATTAAGAGTATGCATGCCCCATGCATCTTCTCCTTCCCAATATCTAACGGTTATTCCCACGTTTCTCTTACTTAGCTGCACAGAACCCTTAATCTCCTGCATGTCCGTATGATTCACACAAGTCACTTGGCATGGGCTTTTCCAGCTAGCTCCTCTTGGGAATACGAATTCAGTAAATGTTCCTTGCTCAAGCATATGGTAATCTTTTCTTTCAATATCTGTTTCATAGTATTGAGGTGTCCTTAACACGACCTTTGTTCTATTACCAGATTCCATTATGTTGAATACTGCAGTATTGCTATTGCGTGGTAGGTCATATTCTACAAAAAACACGTAAGATTGACCATACCATATTCTTTTACCAAGGTTGAAAGTATAATAACCATCTGGTACCAGAGCCCATGCAAGAGTTTCACCGCTTTGTTGATCATATGCACAGATGTTTTTGGCATTTAACGGTAAGTAATAATTGAAATTTGAATAATATCCCCTCCAGAAACGTGTGTTTTCATCACCGTTTTCAAATGTGATCTGTCTGAGTACATGGATATTAGTTCCATCAGGTGAAACCTCATAGGTAACATCTATATCCGTATTTGTCTGATCCCAGCCACAGGAAACTGGATAGACATATACTATGGACAATACTATCAAAAATAGAAAGATGGACCTAAGTAACCGTTTTTCGTGGAAGTGCATATTATCCCGTTTTTATTATATTATTTATGTGCACAAACATGTAAGCGTTATGGCATGAAAAACAAAATTTTGTACATACTTTGAACTACTATGTACATGGGTGGGAAAATAAAGTGGGTATCACACTGCCTCATAAACATTGGTTACCGCACATCATTTTTCTGATTACATCAACTGAGAATTATAGTAAATAATATAAGCGTGAAAACCTATGAGGAATGCACATTTAGGAGATAGTTACATGAAATACTGGCAGCCAAAATATGAGACCATGGGTCATGAAGAACTCAAGGAATTACAGCTCACTCGGTTAAAAAAGACAGTGGCTGCAGCTTACAACAATGTTCCTTTTTATGCATACAAATTCAAAGAAGCTGGCATAACTCCAGATGATATTAGAACGTTGGACGATGTGAGATGCTTGCCTTTCACCCGTAAGACCGACCTGCGGGACAACTATCCTTTTGGACTTTTTGCCGTTCCGAAAAGCGAAGTTGTACGTATCCACGCTTCATCCGGTACAAGCGGAAAACCAACTGTTGTAGGATACACCAAAAACGATCTGGAAACATGGTCTGACCTCATGGCACGTAATCTGACCATGGTAGGTCTTGGCAAGAACGATGTATTCCAGAATGCAGTAAACTATGGTCTTTTTACCGGTGGCCTTGGATATCACTATGGAATAGAGAAAATCGGTGCAATGACAGTTCCCAGTGGTACAGGCAGCACTGCACGACAGCTTGAAATGATGATGGATTTCGGAGTAACAGCTCTGCATTGCACTCCATCTTATGCTCTTTACCTTGCTGAGACGGCTAGGGAGATGGACATAGTTGATAAATTATCTCTACGTGTAGGATGTTTCGGTGCAGAACCGTGGTCATCCAACACCCGAAAACAACTTGAGAACATACTCAATATCAAAGCGTATGATTCTTATGGCCTCTCCGAACTAATGGGACCCGGCGTGGCCTTTGAGTGTGAAGAACAAAATGGATTACACTTATGGAGTGATCATTTCTTTGTGGAAGTGCTTGATCAGAATGGAGAACAGGTTGCCGAAGGAGAAAAAGGTGAACTTGTACTGACATCTCTTACTAAAGAGGCACTTCCTATAATAAGATACAAAACTGGTGATATCACAAGGTTGCTGGAAAGTGAATGTTCATGTGGGCGCACTACTGTACGCATTTCAAGGTTATTGGGCAGAGCTGACGATATGCTCATTGTAAGAGGGATTAATGTATTCCCCTCACAGATAGAAGATGTTGTAGTGAATATACCGGAGATCACCGAACATTTCCAAGTCATCCTTGATAGAAACAAAAAGATGTTGGATGAGATCACAGTGAAAGTGGAAATTACGGAAAATGCTTTTACAGGCGAGTTGCGCGATCTGGCTGCATTGCAGAAACATGTTGAAAATGAGCTTCAAAGTGTTCTTAACATACGTACCAATGTAGAACTGGCTGAGAAAGGCTCTATACCTCGCACAGAAGGTAAGTCTAAGAAAGTAATCGATAGAAGGAATGCTCTTTAATTGCTCACTTTCGCTGATCAGCGTGAAATGTAAATAAGGTGAGATTATGGCACATGTAATGGAAATCCTTGGAATGACACGTGTAGTAGTGGAAGATGGCAAAGTTGTAGAAGTAAGTGAACCGCAGCTAGAATGGTGTCCTCTATTTGAAAAGGCCAGAGGTATAAAACAAATTACCTCAGAGGAAGTCAGAAAAAACATGGAATTCCGCATAAGAGACTTCGGCTTATTTACTCCACAGAGGAAACTGGAAATGGATATTTTTGTAGGCTTTGGTGCTTCGGAAGTAATGATGACCGGCCTTAACAGAGGAATACTCGATGTTACAGTCACAGTATGTGATGGTGCCGGTACTGTCATAACAGCAAATCCAAAACTGGTGCAGGGAATGGGCGCAAGAATCTCAGGGCTTGTGGAAACTGATCCAATTACCGAGGTAATAAAAGGTATTGAACAAAGAAATGGCACAGTGCTTGATTCGCAGAATGCAAGTATTGATCCTGTTGCAGGTGTGGGAAAAGCAGCACAAATGGGTTACAAGAAAATAGCTGTTTCTGTTGTTGATGCTTTGACAGCTTCAAAGCTTAGGGAACTTGAAAGAATTCATGATCTGGATCTATACATAATTGCTGCTCATACCACAGGCCTGACCAAAGAAAATGCTTCAGAACTTATCAAATACATTGATATTGCTACAGCCTGTGCATCCAAAAACCTGCGGGATATTATAAAACCAATAGCACAAGTCGGTACAGCAGTACCATTGTTTGCAGTTACACAAAAAGGCAAGGAACTGTTACTTGAACGTGCCAAAGAAGTGGAAAGTCCCATATTGATTAATACTATGCCACTTCCAGTACTTCCTGAAAAGAAGCAGCCTCGCGAATTGAAATGAAATTAGCAAATATTATGACCTAAATATTGATAGGGATATGTAGTTTATTTTTTATTACCCCTATGCTATCAGTTCTTCAATTTTTTCACCCTTTCTGTATGCTGTACCCTGGAAAGTTGCTATTGGCTCATTTTCTTCATTTGTAATTGTAACTATATAAGTTGCCAATTTATAACCAATATATATTTCTTTTGCTTCGGCTGTCAGATAACCTTGCTTTGCTGCTTTCAGATAAGCTATGGAACAATTTATTGCCACTGCAATTCTTCCATGAGCAGTTGAAGCACTTCCAAAAACAAAATCTGCAAGAGTGAATATAGCACCTCCATGAACAGTACCGAAACCATTTAGGTGTTCATTAGAAATGAGCATTCTAGCTTTTGCATATCCAGGACTAACATCAAGCAATTCAATATGACAATAAGTTGAAAAATGATCATTGCCTACCAATTTAAGAATTGATGAATTTGTTTCTTTCATATTTCTTTGCTCCTTGCACATTAAGTAGTTCTAGATACAAAGGATTGTCTAAAAATCTACCGACATCAATTATCATTTTATTTTGGGTCCATATTTAGTTGTATTCCAAACGTGCACGAATATTCGTTATAAATAATGGCCATTATTAATCGTGGTAATTTAGGTATATTTATATAGTAGACCCGAGAATATTTTAATGATTGACCATGATAGAAGTACACGGACACGAAACAGAAATGGCTCAAAGCCCCGTAATACAAATACGAGGACATGAAAGAGAAATAATAGATGGTGCCATAGTACTGATAACAATGACCATAGCAATGTTCATATATTATACATATTTGGCATACCATGGAGTGTTTTGATTTATAAGTAAGAACAAATACTTATAAAACTGATTAAAATTAGTTTTTTCTCTTTTCTTTTATTCGTAGCCTTGTTATTAGTAAGAAGTATTAAATGGAATTATTTTAGTTACCTGTAATATCGGATTTATTCTATAATATTCACTTAAATATAGATAAGTATTAATATGGGATTATCTGTTACTCTACCTAGGTGGTGTAATGAGCGACTGCACTAAATTTTCTCTTAGAAGTATTCTATGGGAAATACGTGTTATTATTCTATTCTATGTAATAGGTGATTGGCTAAGCACAGCATATGCTTTGCCTAAAGGCCAAGAAGGCAATATACTTCTTAGTCCGCTAATATCTATTAGTGGAATTTATGGCTTACTGCTGCTTAAATTGTTGTTTGTAGCCTTGCTTGTATTTAACTTATACATACTTAACAATTGCAAACATGAAATCGCACCTTACTTAAAAGAAGGATTAAAATCTTCAGTGGCGATACTTGGTATAGTTCTTACCATGAATAACATCCTTGTAGGACTTTATAACTGGAGCTTTTTGGGATACATGGTCGCTGCATTGAATGTATGAGGTTTTGACTAAAACCCTAATATAGATTTAGTTCGTTATTTATATTCTATGAAGAAAATTAGCGGTATTGCTAAGGAAACTCTGGAATTTATTCTCGAGGTAAGTAAATCATCTTATCCGAATGAATTCGCTGGTTTACTCCAGGTAGAAGATGGCATCATCACTGAAGTACTGTTCTTACCAGGAACAGAGTCTGGAGACAGTAGTGCCATGCTTAAACTATTTATGATGCCTAATATGTCTACAGTGGGTTCAGTGCACAGTCATCCCAGAGGAATTATCAAACCATCTGTGGCAGATCTGCAAATGTTTGGAAAAACAGGACATTATCATATAATAGTAGGATACCCCTATGACCTTCAAAGCTGGAAATGTTTTAATGCTGAAGGTGAAGAAAGGGATTTAAAAATAATAGAAGGCTAAACTATGATGCCCTTTGATGTTACGTTTTTCCTTGAAAGCAACAAGTATATATATTAAAAATGCCAGTATGACAATTGCAGTTAGCTTAGTTGGCGAGTAAAGAAAAGGATAATACCGTTTCTGTTTGCTTCTTTTAGGTTAATTGACTGAATACAGAGAATGAGTTGTATTGATCAAAATTAATTATTCGGTCTCAACTGGAGCTGTTTCTAAATACCTTCTTCAAAGGTGTTGCGAAAGATACAGCTATGCCTTCCGCAGTTTGTGGTTTTTGCAAAAGTGGAGATTTAAAGCCAATTGACGAGGTCATGCACGAGTTCTCAGTCTCATTTGTTTGAGACAAACTAATACAATAAAACAACAAAGGATATCAGATCAGATATGAACAACGACAGAAGAGGCGGAAGTGGCGGATTCAGGTCCGGCGGAAGTGGCGGTTCAAGAGGCGGAAGCGGTGGATTCAGGTCCGGCGGAAGCGGCGGCCCAAGAGGCGGAAGCGGTGGATTCAGGCCAAGCGGTCCAAGGGAAATGCACAAGGCAACCTGCGCTGACTGTGGACAGGAAACTGAAGTCCCATTCGTGCCATCCGGTGACAGACCTGTTTACTGCAGGGAATGCTACCAGAAGCACAGACCACCAAAGAGATACTAACTACTCTAATTAATTATTTCTAACTGAAGTAAGTACATAATATGTACTTCACTTCATTTTTTAAAATTATAATCTCAATTTTGATTGGCTCTTTTAATCCTCTGAATAGATAGCTACTGTACATTCAAGTCCCAGTAATCTTTCTTTAATTTATACACGAGTAGCATTGAAGCCAAAGCTATCGATACAGAATTAGCCACTATCAAAGCCATATCTTTGATCAGTAATCCATGATACAACCATAGTGTCATACCAGTCGTAGAACACAAAAGCATCAGTAATGAGATATCTTTTGTGGATTTAGTCTTCAAAGTTTTCAGAAGCTGAGGTGCAAAAGCAAGAGTTGTAAGGGTTCCTGCCAGATAACCGATCATATGATACTCCATTTATATATTTTATTTAAATATGTTATACTAGTAAGTACATCTAAGTTTAAAAACTAACCTGCCGTTTACTTGGCATGCTAGCAAAACTCAGCTAGAAAATAACATTACTTATGGTACCTATAAACCACATTCACGTAGTGAGCCTTTTGTACAACGCCGGAAGCCTTGCAGGTAACACCTGTGCATTATCAATTATTGTATAACCCACATTAGAGAAAATAGCATTAAGATAGTTCCCCGGATTCTTATCTACAGTTATACAGAAGAAATGTATGTTCCGGGCATTTCCTTCCTGGATCGCTACACGCGTATCTTCTTCTGCCAGACGACCTTCATAAGCTCCTTCACCATGGCAAGTATCATAAGGTTCTCCATCTGAGAGAAGCACTATCATCTTTGTTTTTGCCTGAACTTTGTCCAATTTCATAATAGAATGTCGAATTACAGGCCCAAGCCTCGTGTTAGCCACAGGTTCCAAAGAACTAATCCGACGAGCCACTGAATCAGAAAGTTCCTCATCGAATTCTTTAATTATATAGTACTCTACGTCATTGCGTGTATGACCTGAGAATGCATAGATAGCATATTTATCACCAATGCTTTCCAGCGCCTGGCTCATAATAATAAGAGAATCTTTTTCCACATCTATTATACTCTGTCCCTCATTGCTCAACTTTTTTGAAGTGGAAGCACTTACATCCACAAGGAAAAGAGTAGCCACATCTCTTTCCCGCTTATCCCATCTAACATAAAAACGATCATCAAGATTCTCCCCACATTTTTTCTGAATTATAGACTCCATGAATGCGTCGATATCGATCTCAGTGCCATCCGTCTGTCTTTTTAGTTTGTGGAAAGATTCTGGTTTCATTGTGCTAAAAACACGCCTGATGAGGGCTATCTCGTTACTGTAGCGAATTATAGCCTCATTGAAATATTCTCCGGATTCTCCGACAGGTTCTATTTCTTTCACTAGACACCAGCCAGATTTGTAATCATTGATTACAGTATCCCATTCATCATATCTGAAACTGCCACGCACATTCCAGTTATTTGGAATAGCATACTTTTGATCCTGGAACATTTCGTCAGGTTTTTCTTCCTTCTTCTCTTCTTCCTTGCTTTCTTGGCACTGAGGTACAAACCTTGCAAGCATGTGCTCATACGAGTCTGTGGAAGCAGGTTCATCTTCCGTTAAAGCAGAAATGCCTATGCCCCTATATTCCAGATTTTTTATTTGCGTATATTCGAGGCTTTCCAGCGGACCGTAGAGACCTTCTAGAAGAGTATATATCTCAAATGTTGCTTCTAAGGATTCCAGGATCGAAGATTGTGGCTGTAATACGTTATGCAGCAGATTTCTGGAAACATTGACTGCATGGCTCATCATTTTGTCCATTCCAAAAACCGGCTCGTTACCAGTAGAAAGCCATAGAAGAGCTTCTATGAACGTTCCGACATCATTTTTTGGGATAGGCCTTGACTGCAGGAGCTGATCCCTGATAGATCTGAACTTCTCGCGCAAGCCGCCATAAGAAGCGAATATAAGGTATTCTATTCTTGCATCCTCTATAATACCCATGAGATCAACTGCAAGAAGATGATTTGAAAAAGCAGAGAAGAAACTTGAGATATCCACTGTTTCTGCATCACTTCTAACCATTAATCCCATTTTTTCAAGTAGTGGAGCGGCTGCTTTTGTAGATATTTCTTTTGTGCTGAACTGCACATGCCCCACTTCGTGCATCACACTCAGCTTATACATATTGAAGTTGTCCTCAAAACTTCCATATTCCTTAATCTTGGGTTCCAGGTAGATTATATTACCAGCAATAATGGGATTAATAAAATCAAGACCTTCGGCCAGCGGAAGAACATGCTTTGAACGGATACTGAAGTCCACACCTGAAAGACCAACAGCATAATACCTAAGGATATTTGCAACTTTTTTAAGGGCAACTCCACCTTTAAGCTCTTCGACTGTATCCGTAGAACTCTTGGACTTGAGGGAAAAATAAGGTCTGCCACGAAGAGAATTTTCTTCGAAAATATTGATACCTTTAAGAGCCCATGCTTCTAATTCCTTTACATCCAGATCTTCCAGCAAAGATGGCGAAAAAGCAAAGTAATCCACTGCTATTTTTTTATCTTTTTCATATACTTTGAGACCTGTGCCTGCCCATTTTCTGATTTCTGCAGGTTCAATTTTTTCCACCACTTCTGGCAGGCTTTCGAAAAAAACACCTGCCAGCAGCCAATCTACCTCCAACAACATACGAGCTGTGGAAAATACCTCTCCATGGTAGACAGGCGGTATCTTCTGAAAAGCAATCGCTGAATGCCTACAGTAACCAGATCCAAGATTGGAACTTTGTTGTGAGATCTTTTTTCCTATAGCAAGCCATTCACTGAAATTCTGATGATTAAAGAGATGCAGCACATGAGGAGCGTATTTGAAGTAATTTTCCACGCAGTCCGGGTTTACCAAGGCAAGTTCAGATCCCACATCAAGTATGAATGCTCTTTTTTCACGGTCAGTGTTTTGAAGATGATTTTCAAGACCTTTGAAACTATGGTCAATAAATGCTTTTGCAGCCTGCCTATCGATGGAAATAAGGGCTGAGCCTTTTTCTGCCCATTGTTCTATTTCATCAATGTCCACAAAACCAAGCAATTTGGGACTTCTATTTACAAAGGATATGGACACATCTGTGTTGAGCCTGGCAATGCTTTCAATTACATGCAACCATCTTTTGAAATCATTGTCATTCAAATTGGCCATGGCAACAGGAGATCTATTGAACAATGTAAGAATTAAAGGAACACTAAACCTGAGAACAGAACTCAGTGCATTAATAATTAAATGCCGTCTTTGAGTGTCTATGGAACCAAAAGTTTCCCTGGAGCTGTTAACGAGCTCAACTACAGTCCTCCAATCCTTTTCTCTCATGTTTTCAATGATCTCGATAAACTCCTGGAATTCAGGTCGGGATAGCAGAGATAAAAGATATGATAGATTTTTAAAATAAACTTCAGAGACCCTAATATTAGAACCCGAAAATTTGCTGCCGATAGATACCAGTTCTTCAAGATATTCGAACTCAACAGAAACTACTACTTCAGCGGTAGTGGTAAAATATGATATAGCAAGTTCTTTGTCCTTTGATGCGATGGACAATCCCAATTCAGACCATCGTTGTAAAAGGGACACACCACCTTTCTGAATAATCATGCCTGATGCATCAAAGAATCCCTCGATGCAGGAATTGCTAAGAGATGATATTTTTTTTAGTAATGAATCCCATTCTCTAAAGGCATCTTGTGTAAATGATCGATACAACTCAGATGCCGTCCTAAGATAAGATAAAATAACCCTGTGACTTTTGCCTGATATCAACCTTCCGGAATTTAAGATGTAATCCAGATCTTGTTCAGGCAGATCTCTGAGATGTTCTACTGCAAATGACAGATCATCAGAAATCAGGTTTGAGAAATGCGACCCGATAAGGTAAGTGACTGCTTCCCGGGAAAGAGGTGCTTTTTCACCTGTTTCTGGTTCTTCCATCGTTTACTCCATGATAGTGGATATAATCTCATCAATGCTTTTTTGGAGGTCAGCGTTGTCGGTTATAGGCCTAACCATGGCTAAAAGACATGCTTCCTTTGGGTCTATACCGTCTTTTATGAGCTTGCCTGCATAGATTAGAAGACGAGTGCTCACTCCTTCTTCAAGGCCATGTTGTTTGAAGTTCCTTATGCGATGACCTATATCTACGAGATAGTGGGCCATTTTTTCATCTACTCCACTTTCATGGGCCACGATCTTCATTTCAAGTTCAGCTGGAGGATAATCGAAATCTAAAGCCACAAACCTCTGGCGCGTGCTTTGCTTGAGATCTTTTACTGCACTCTGGTAACCCGGATTATAGGAGATGCTCAACATGAATTCGGGAGGAGCCCTGAGAATCACACCAAGTTTATCAATAGGCATGATACGCCGATCATCGGTAAGGGGGTGTATGACAACTATTGTGTCCTTGCGGGCTTCCACAACCTCATCAAGATAACAAATAGCACCGTGCTTCACAGCTTTTGTAAGCGGACCATCACTCCATTCCACAGATTCGCCTTTTATCAAAAACCTTCCTACCAGATCAGTGGCTGTTAAATCCTCATGACAGGCAACGGTTATCAAAGGGCGCTGTAGTTTGTAGGCCATGTACTCCATAAAACGTGTCTTTCCACATCCTGTTGGCCCTTTAAGGTTAATCGGTAATTTATTCCGGTAGGCTGACATGAAGATCTCCACTTCATTTCCTACAGGCACATAGTATGGCTCTTTCTCAATGAGATACTCCTCAACAGGCAATTCCTCAGATAAAACACATTTTGTAACCATAGTACCGATTCCACATTTGATTCGTTATAATACTAATGAATGAGGGATTATGGTTTATAATTAGTGGTACCAGCATGGAAAAAGAGATTTTATGTTTTCAATTGATATAGAGATCGTTAGATTCAAGTTTTTTTGATTTTCTAACAAATCTATTGTTAACTTTTTAATATAAAGCTTGTTTGTTTAATGGGTTCAGGCTGCTCATCCGTATATACCACAAACTTTGCAATCCTCAAAGTAGAGCTGACGGTTTCATTTTCTGATATTGGAATTCTATCAGGTAGCACATCTACTTGATATAGAATTGTTTTGCCACTATTAACAGTAACATTAAAGCTGTCTTTGAACCTTTCATCATAAAAGGTATTGATTGAAAAATTATGACTGATTGTATCATTGTTAGCGAGCATTATAGATATTTTGGAATAATTTCCAAGAAACTCATTAAATAAGTCTACTCTGGCTATCTCAGCAACTGGTTCTGCAGAAGTTGTAGACAACCCAGAAAATACACTCTGAGCGAAGATTATAAGCAGGCTTGCAAGAACTAAAAGAGATATAATATAGGATATCCGTACTTTATCTTTTATCATTTGAAAAACCTGCCATCTTTTTACGCATCTTCAGATACAATCCGCCTACCACAAACAGGAATATAGAGGATCCAATAGGAAACTCTGGAACAGCATCGGTTACTTCAAAAGAATCAGTGCTTTGCCCTACTATTGTTCCACTTTTCTGGCTGCCAGAATATTCAGTAATCTCAACGGACCAAGTACCTGTTGAATTTAAAGGAATAGTCCATGATGTGCCTGGATATGTATCTCCATTCCTCTCTATTGTTTCACTATGGAGAATGTCACCAACCTCATCTTTCCAGATTATTAGAAGTGATAAACCATATGAGGAACTTGGAGTTACTGTTAATTGAATTTCGGTATTAGATTTAGGAGAGTCACTACTGTATGCATATTTATAATTGATATATCTAATAGTCTCATCATCTGTAGCCGAATTGAATGGTACACTATTGAATTTACCAGTTGCATATGCGGTGTTGGTAACTAAACCTGCAGTGATATCATCTGATGTTATAGTATAGGTAGCAGTACCGCTAACACTTGCTCCAACATCAAGAGAAGAATCGGATATAGGTATGGCATCATCAATCTTGTTATCAGTAACTGTAATAGGACCATTGATAACAACATTTCCAGAGTTAGTAACAGTATAGGCATATGTGATTTTTTGCCCTACCGCACTGTAAGAAATGGGATTTGCGGTTTTAACAATACTTAGAGCTGGAGTTTGAGTTGCAATTACTGTAGCTACAGTTACTGTAGCTGTTGCAGTATTAGAAGTTACCGTTGCACTATTGAATATACCGGATGCTGTGGCTTGATTTATCACTGAACCGCTATTAATGTTGGCGTGAGTTATAGTATATGTAGCAGTACCACTAACAGTTGCTCCGGGTGCAAGAGAAGAACTGGGTAAAGTCACAGTACCAATTTTGTTATCAGTAACTGTGATTGGTCCACTAATGTCAACATTTCCAGAGTTTGTAACAGTATATGTGTATGTAATTGTTTGCCCTACAGAATTGTAGGTTGTGGGAGAAGCGGACTTTGTAAGAGTCAAAGTGGGAGTTTGAGTTGCAGTTACCATAGCTGTTGCGGTATTAGAAGTTACTGTTGCGCTATTAAACTTTCCAGAAGCTGTGGCACTATTGGTTACTAAACCACTGTTAATATCAGCTTGAGTTACAGTATATGTGGCAGTACCACTAACACTTGCTCCAGCTGCAAGAGAAGAACTGGATATAGTCACAGTACCAATTTTGTTATCAGTAACTGTGATAGGACCATTGATAACCACATTTCCGGGGTTTGTAACAGTATAGGTATATGTGATTGTTTGTCCAACAGCACTGTAAGTCGTAGGAGAAGCAGACTTTGTTAGAGCCAAATAGGGATTTGCTCCCAACACATTCGTTGGTTGGTAGTAAATGTTGTTAGCTGAGGTTGAATCCTTAGAAACAGTACTTACTAAGGCTTTATTATATATATCATATGATGTAGGGCGAGAAATTCCTCCAGCCTCCGAGTTTGTAGTTGTATCATTCCCTGAAGGAGCTGTGTTGGAAACAGCACTGACTATTGTGAGCGTCTTTGACTCACTAGGATTTAATATACCAACGTTGAAAGTTACAGTATTTCCGCTAGTTGTATACGAGGCACCAGATGCTGAAACAAAACTTGTAGACGGACTGAGTGTATCTGTCACCACAGTTCCACTTGCAACAGTAGTAGCTGCATTGTTTGTAACCACCAGATTATAGGCGAGCTCTTGTCCCTGGACCACAGGATCAGGGAGATCTGTCTTTGTAACTGAGACATCGGAATCGGTTTTAAAAAAATCTCCTACTTG
Source organism: uncultured Methanomethylovorans sp. (assembly GCF_963678545.1). Classification (NCBI taxonomy): domain Archaea; kingdom Methanobacteriati; phylum Methanobacteriota; class Methanomicrobia; order Methanosarcinales; family Methanosarcinaceae; genus Methanomethylovorans; species uncultured Methanomethylovorans sp. Next base: position 1,956,927 of record NZ_OY782870.1, on the reverse strand, counting down.
AAGAAGATTAACCTCTTGATTTCCTACTTTTATAGCATCATTGCTAGCTGTTTTAGCGCTAATTACTTCAGTATGGACATTTCCAGTAACGTCGGTAGGAATTGTTGATTTAAGCACAACCCATATCTCAACAATCACATTGTCACCGTTATCAAGACCCGATATCTGAAATGTACCCTGAATCTGATTATTAGATTGCAGTAAATAGGTGTAAGAATCAACTTTTGCAGGAGTTCCAGAGTCTATAGTGCCAGCATCTGCCGTATCAACGAAGGCACAGTAGATCATATATGTAGGATCAAATCCAAAGTTTCTACCGCTAGAAGTATTAGTTCCAAAACCAGTTGTAACTTGGATTACTCCATTTTCAGGAGTAGTAATACCATTAACCCTTATTTCCATTTCGAAGGGTACTACCTGCCCTAGCCCCATCTCCGCTGGCATCAATGAAGTCACAGCGTCAGGATTAGTGGAAGATGAATGACTATATGCTACAGCGTTTGCTAGGGGATCTGCGTATCTTCCAGCAGACCCCGGACAGGCAAGTGAACTTGGCAGCATCTTAGTGTAGGTAGGTAAATATAAACCATGGTTTACAGTAGGATCAGCGCCATACCATTTTATAGTGTATGAGCCGCCTGCAGCCTGAGCTTCAAAAGGCATTGCACTAACTAAAATACAGAGACTCAACATGACTAAGACAATAGACCGATAAGCTATACCTCTATAAAACATGTTTTTTGATTGATTCGTTAATGGGAATCGCATTTTCACCCCACCTTTCCAATTATCAAAGCTACCTGCGTGAACACCATTCCAATAAAAATCACAAATAAGACAGTTGATAATCTGCTAAATCGGATTCGCAGATCGCCTATGAATTTGAACGATTTCTCTGTGAGGGATGGCTCAGTGAGCTCAAGATAAATCAGCAGTCCAATAAGTACTATTGAAAAGATTACACTTACATTGAGAGTTGCACCATTTTCAAAGACCTGATCATAATATGTCATAGTTGTCATGTAGCTCATAACTGATGTGGAGAATGATGCAAAACTGACAAAACTGCTCCAGACCTGCGGGGGGTATGCAGGCAATGACACTGATTCATCGTGGCTCTTTCCATCCATTGTAGACTTTACTGCAAATGTAATCTGTTCTCCCATCTTAAGAGGATTCACATATGTATACTGATATTTTTCACTCGACAAAGATGAGAGTTCCGTTGTGCCTTCCATCACTCGTTTTCCATTGGCATACAGTTCATAATCGACTGAATTAGAATGAAGTGACGGATTATTGAGATTGAAAGTTACTAATACAGGCTTTCCTTCCACAGGAACTTCGGGGAAAACAGAGACTGATAAAGGCGCAGCAGCATCGTGTAAACCAACAACCAGGCTTGCCATTAACAATACAGCAAACCAAGTAATCAACATCTTTGAAAAATATTGTCTAGTTGCAGAGTCTATAATATTTCCCCCTATTATTTACTGAGTTGGGTATGATATTTTGAGATTTATGAGAACTTATGACTAAATAGAACTAAATCTATATCAACTTACCTAATTATTTTAGTGATTATATTATTATCAATTAAATATATCAATGACATAACATAAGTTGATTGAATATTATTTGTCTAACTGGTATAATTTGAATGCTTTAAGTTAATTATTTCATAATAGTCCATATTGGAAGATAAGAAGATGAATTCTAAATTGGACATGGGAATGTGAAAAGAATAATAAAAAAAAAAGAAGTAAATAATAAAAAACAATAAAAGAAATGGATGATGATTAAAACCCGAAATACATCTTATTGATTCAATTCATTATTGAAATGTTTTTATCTTCTTTTTCATCAACAGCTGTAATATGCGTTTTCTCCATTCCTACTTTTAAGTAAACGTAAACGAAGATTGCAAACCATGTCGGAAACAGGACATAACCTGCGTAATCATGTACCTGCCACATGACAGCTGATCCAAAATGATAATCAGCAGCTATTAACAAAACAAGACGCAAAATATTCTGTACGGATGTCCCCAGTATACCAAAGAGGAACAATGGCAATATACTGTCTTTCCGGGGTTTTATATCTATCAGCATAAGGGCAAAAACTGTAAGAAATATTGCTATTGAGGCACTTCCCGAACACCCAACATCAATGTATAAAAGGTCTTTAACACCTTCGGGATTGGTAACACTAAGCACCTGTCCCTCAAAAGCTACAGGATAAAACAAAGCTGCAACGTGTGATACAATGTTTGTGGTAATAAGTGCGTATTGCGTACCAAAGTATTCATTGATAATTTTCGGGAAAGATATTGAAAAACCATACACAAAAAGCAATAGCGATGGCAGATAAGCTGCATCTGCAAAAAAAATAACAAATAACCCTAAGCATAGCAACAAAATATTGAATATCACAAACACAAGATCCTCGGATAGTGGCATCAATAGAGCTACAGCTGCAATAAACACACCAACTGCCACATATGAAGAGTCAGCAAGCATCCTTTCTTCATTCATTTGACTTAATATCGCATCCTTCTTTAACCATCCAAAGACAATACATAGAATAAGAATCACAAAAGGATGGGCAGTGAAAGGTTCCGCTAATACGATGTCATGCTGCGAAAAAGAAAGTCGAAGAACTGTAATCGCTATGGATATAGCAAGCCATATCAAAAGCTTGTTTTTCATCTTCGGATTCATAACTACTCATTTTTAAATACAAAGCTTGCTTCTTCAAAAGGCTCAGGCTTATTATCCATATATACCACGATCTTTGCAACACGCAAAGTAGAGTTAATAGTCTCGTTTGGTGATATTGGAATTCTATCAGGCAACACATCCATTCCATATGAAAATGTGCTATGAGCATCAACTGTGATATTATGACTATTTCTCGAATCTCCATCATAAAAAGTATTAATCGAAAAATCATGACTTATTGTGTCATTATTTACAAGAAATACTGAAACTTTTGAATAATTGCCAAGAACATCATCGTACAGATCTATTCTATTAATTTCAGCTACTGTTTCTGGAGACTCTCCAAACAGTCCTGAAAATACCCCTTGTGCAAATAGCACAAGTAGACCTGCAAGAACTAAAAGAGATAAGATATAGGAAGCTCTTGCTTTGTATTTTGGCATTTCAAGAACCTTCCATATTTCTACGTATCCTAATATAAACAGCACCAGCTAAAAGCATAGGTAAGAAAGATCCAATTATTGGAAACTCCGGCACACCTTCATCGGTAGCTTCAAATTCTTCCTGACTCCCCCCTCCTATTAGATTATCAGTATTATTATATTCGTAAACATGAACATGCCAGCTGCCAATTGAATCAAACTGGATATCAGAAAGAGTATCAGTATATTTCCCGTCGATTTTATAAACAGTATTGAATCGAGCTTCCTTATCAGACGGCGAATACCAGTAGAATTTCATGTATCCTCCAGCGTTCGTATAAGGGGAAGTTACAGCAGCTGTAACAGTCTCATTTATAATAAACGCACCACTTGCACTTTTCACTCCGGTTATTAAATAAGTATAACCACTTGAAGGTCCGTTAATAGTAAAACTTTCTGAAGAAGGAGAAGCTATACCTTGAGTAGCTGTAACTGTCCAAGAACCTACAACATCTGCATCATTATATGAATCACTATAAAAATATGAGGAACCTGAAGAGGGAGTAGAAACAGTATAAACTCGGATAGGATTAGTTAGATCATCGGGTCTATACCATCTGAATGTCACTGGTAGATCTGTAGTTGCTTCCGCCGTAGCAGTAATTGTAGCACCGTAACTGGAGGTATCCGGCGTTCCACTTAATGATAAGTCAGTAACACTACCCGCATTTACAGCAGTAAACTGCGGATGAATAATATCCATAGACTTACCCTCAGAATCAAATTCTTCACCCTCTATCCTCCAATCTCCCTGGGTATTAAAATAGCTTGCAGGAAGAGTACAAATAAAGTAGTAGTCATTCTCATATATTGTGACCGTTTTGACGAGAGTATTTGCGTCATTATACCACTTAAATATCATATAACTACCACCAATATCAGGACTGTAGATTGAACAAGTAACGTCATAACCAGTAACAAAATCGCTACCAATTTGCGTCCCACTTATAGAATAAGACTCTTCAGTGTTGAATTCTTCAACACCACTTGAGATCTCGGAACCAGTATCATCATATTCGTAAACACGAACATACCACAAACCAGCTTCAGTAGAAGTTCCTCCTGGAAGTGTAGAAAAATATGTATTATTAGAACGTTTATCAACAGTATATGATCTAAAAGGGTGATTCTCAGTAGAAGATGGCGAATACCAATCGAATTTCATTGTTACTCCTTCATCACCATCAGTATCATAATCACTAGAAATTGCTGTGGCTGTAATATTCTCAGTGAGAATATATGAACCAACCGGACTTATGTCTCCATTTATAAAAATAATATTCTCATCGGATTCATCAGGTGAAACGGTAAAAGTTGTACCTGGTGGAGTACTTATACTTTGAGTAGCTGTAACTTTCCAAATACCTGCAACATTTGCATTACTATAAGAATCAATATAATGTGAAGAGGAATCGGGAGTGGAAACAGTATAAACTCGGATAGGATTAGTTAGATCATCGGGTCTATACCATCTGAATGTCACAGGGGTAGTCCCAGTCACTGTAGCTGTAGCAGTAACTGACTCACCGTATTCACATGTGGTCGGTATTACACTTAAGCCAGTAACACTACCCCCAGCTTCAGCAGTAAACTCTTTCTGACCAAGTTGACCGTTGAGAATTGATTTTGGATCCAATGAAGAATATTCTTGGCACGATAAATGCCACTCTCCACTTAATTGAAAATCGCTTGCACGTAGAGTACAAACATATTTACCAGCATTTTTAGATATTGTCATCGTTTTGAGAGTAGGTCCGCCCTTATCCCAATTAAATATCATATAATTACCAGTCGTTTTAGTACTTGTGGCTGTGCAAGTAACATCATAACCAGTAATATATGTAGGATTCGAGCCACTGCCAGTTGTCGTTCCGGTTAGAGTAGTAGAAACAGAAGCATAAGCAATCGACACGAACCCCATTAAAACAACTAGAAGTAAAGCGTACTTAAAGAGCTTCATTTTCATCCCACCTTTCCTATGATTAAGGCGACCTGCGTAAATACCATTCCTATGAAGATTACAAAAAGAATAGTTGATAGTTTGCTGAACCTGATACGCAGGTTGCCTATGAATTTGAACGATTTTTCTGTGAGAGATGGCTCCGTAAGTTCAAGATAGATCAGCAATCCGATGAGAACAATTGAGAAGATAATGCTGACATTGAGAGTTGCACCATTTTCAAAAACCTGATCATAATATGTCATGGTGGTCATGTAACTCATAACTGATGTGGAGAACGATGCAAAGCTTACAAAACTGCTCCAGACCTGCGGTGGGTATGCAGGCAGTGAAATGTACTCATCATAATTTTTTCCATCTACAGTAGACTTCACTACAAAGGTGACTTGTTCCCCCTTTTCCAAGGAATTGAGATACGTATACTGATACTTTTTATTTGAAAGAGGAGAAACTTCCGTTGCACCTTCCATTATCATTTTTCCATTAGCATATAGTTCATAATCAACTAAATTTGACTGAATGGAAGGATTGTTCAGATTAAAAGTAACCAATATAGGCTGTCCCTCAACAGGCACTTCCGGAAAAACAGAGACTGATACAGGAGCAGAAGCATCGTGTAAACCAACAACCAGGCTTGCCATTACTAACACAGCAAACCATATTACAAGAGTTTTCGATAAATATTGCCTATCTGAATAATTCATAAAACCGCCCACCAAATACTTACTGAATATAGGTATAATACATTATATGAGAATTTATTAAAGCATTCGATGTTAATCTATATGAACTTATGTAATTATTTTAGTAGTTATATATATTATGACTTATTTAAACAAATTATACCTTATAAGTAGTTTTACTAAATTGAAAAATAACAAGATGTATACAACAATCTGTTCAAATTAAATTGCTTGATAAAATACTTATAAGCAACATATGTGCTAAATCTAATATTACTTATGCTTAAATGCAAAATTCGCTTCTTCAAAGGGTTTCTGCTTATCATCCATATATACAACAAATTTTGCAATCCGCAAAGTCGAATTAATAGTTTCATTTTCTGATATTGGGATTCTTTCAGGCAAGACATCTCTTTGATATTGGAACGTTTTACCACTATATACAGTAACATTAAAGCAGGCTTGTAGTTTTTCATCATAAAATGTGTTGATTGAAAAATTATGATTGACTGTATCATTATTAACAAGCATCACAGATATCTTAGAATAATTCCCAAGAAATTTATCAAACAGATCCACCCTGTTTATTTCAGCCAGTGGCTGTGCAGAAGTTATAGACAGCCCTGAAAACACATTTTGAGCAAAGATTATAAGCAGGCTTGCAAGGACTAAAAGAGATAAAATGTAGTACAACCGCACTTTATCTCTTGCCATTTAAAGCCCTGCCATCTTTTTACGCATCCCCAGGTACCCTACACCTGTTACAAGCAGGAATAGAGATGATCCAACTGGGAACTCCAGAACTTCACATGTTACCGGGAAAGTAGTTGTACCTTGCCCCACTATATTTCCAGTTCCTCCACTTCCGGAATATTCAGTAACCTCGACGGTCCATGTTCCTCCTGAATTTGGAGGAACAATAAATGATACGCTTTTATATACTCCTCCCATCTTTTCTACGGTTTCGCTATGGTGAAGAGTACCATTTTGATCTTTCCATACTATTTGTAAAGATAGACCATATGAAGGCGTTGAAGATACCGTTAATTTAAGTGGATTGCTACATTTGGGAGTTTGGTTGAATGTGTAGTTATACACAGGAGCTTGTAAAACATTTGTTGGCTGATAGTAAATATTATTGCTCGGATCAGCATCCTTACACATCGCACAAATTAAGATTTTATTATATATGTCAAAGAATGTAGGAATAGAATATCCTCCCGTCTCCGAATTACTAGTTGTATCATTTCCTATAGGTGCGGTAGCGGCTACATTAGTAACTAATGTGATTATTTTTAACTCCCCGGGAGACAATGCGCCAACATTGAATGTAATATTTCTTCCGCTAGTTGTATATGAAGAGATGTTATATGCTGTAACAAAAGATAGCGATGGACTAAGCGTATCTGTCGCAATAACCATATTTGAAACATTGCTAGCCCCATTGTTTCTCAATAAAAGATTATAGGTAAGTTGCTGTCCCTGCACTACAGGGTCAGGAATGTCAGTTTTTGTAACTGCTAAATCGTTAATTTCAGTGAAAAACTCATTTACGTCACTAATCTTAAGAAGAGGAATAGTCTCGGTACCAAAATTTATTTTTGTATCATTGGCAGTGTAGGCTTGGATTAAATTAGTCTGTACATTTCCGGTGGATCCGGGTGGAAGTTTTGATTTCAGAACAACCCATATCTCAACAATAACCTTGTCACCACTGTCAAGACCTGATACTTTGAATGTACCATTGATATATTGATTAGTTCCAGTACCGTTTAGACCAGAAGTATAAGAATCAACTTTAGCATTATTTCCTGGATCTATTGTACCGGGATCAGACGTATCAACAAAGGCACAGTATACCTTATATGCCGGATCAAAACCAAAGTTAGAACCGGAAGTTGTATTAGTATTGAAACTCGTAGAAAATTTGATTTTTCCATTTTCAGGAGTTGTACTGCCGGAAACAGATATTTCCACTTCAAATGGAATAATTTGTCCAAGAGCTAGAGTGCGTGGAGCCAGTGAGGTCAAAGCATCACGAGTTGAAGATGTGGGACCATACAAAACAGCATTTGGCAGAACCGTGGAACCGCTGTACCTACCCGCACTTCCTGGACAGGAAAGATAAGCTGGAGTATACTTAATATATGTAGGCAAATAAGGAGCATTATTTACAGCCGGGTCAGCCGCGTACCACTTTATATCATATGATCCTGCCGAAGCCTGTGCTTCAAAAGGCATTGAGCTAAACAAAATACAGACGCTCAACATAATTAAGATAATAGACTTAAAACACATGCCGCAGAGTAGCATATTTTTTGATTGGTTTGCAAATGTCGAGTGCATTTTCATCCCACCTTTCCAATGATCAAGGCTATCTGTGTAAATACCATCCCAATGAATATCACAAAAAGAATAGATGATAATCTGCTGAACCTAATCCTCAAATCACCTATGAATTTGAATGTCTTCCCTGAAAGCGATGCTTCTGTCAGTTCAAGATAGATCAGTAATCCAATAAGAACAATTGAGAAGATCACGCTTACATTAAGAGTAGCACTGGTGTCAAACTCCTGATCGTAGTATGACATTGTAGTCATATAAGTCATGACTGTTGTGGAGAATGTTGCAAAACTCACAAAACTGCTCCATACCTGAGGCGGGTATGCGGGAAGTGAAACATACTCATCATGGCTTTTTCCATCAACAATGGATTTTACCACAAAGGTGACCTGTTCCCCCTTTTCCAAGGAATTGAGATACGTATATTGATATTTTTTATATGACAACGGAGCAAGTTCTGCCGTACCACCCATTATCAGCTCCCCGTTGGCATATAGTTCATAATCAGCTAAATTAGCCTGAATTGATGGATTATTCAGATTGAAAGTAACCAATATAGGCTGTCCTTCAACAGGCACTTCCGGAAAAACAGAGACCGAAACAGGAGCAGCAGCATCGTGTAAACCAACAACCAGGCTTGCCATTACTAACACAACAAATAATATTACAAGAGTCTTCGAGAAGTATTGCCTATCTGAAGAGTTCATCTAACCACCCACCAAACATTTACTGAATAGAGGTACAATACATAATATTAGAATTTATTAAACAATTAACTGATACTCTATATAAACATATTTAATTATTTTACTAGATATATAGACATATATTACTAAAACTGTTTTTATATAAGCAGATGACTTTTTACTTTAAATGATAATATTGTATGAATAGAACTTGAATACATTGGAAAAACAAGGCTTTATAATCTGAATTTGCATGAACGAAACACAGGACAAAAAGAATGTTTCACACTGTATAAAGGTTCAAAAATACATAAATAAACTAAAAAGATGCATATGCATCAACCAATACCATTTTATAGGGAAGTCTTTTAGTAAAATTTGTGAATTACAAAAAGATTGGATTAAATAACTTTCAAGCAAGCTGGTTCATAATAGATATAATTCTGGCTATTGTACTTTCAGAATATATTTTCACTTATCTTAGTGCAGGGGAAGGTATAATTTTATGTCTGGGACTTACTATCCTGATATATGTTATAATCTCTGGAGTAAACATGAAGCAGGGATTCATAAATTCCGCTGAATCATTGGCGCTCATTCCCCTATATGTGCTTTTTACATCATCTCTTCCCTGGTTCTTTATTAATCAACAATTCCTAATGCCAGCAGTATACTCAATAATTTTGGCTCTTTGTTTTTGGCACATGCATGAAAAAAATATTTTGCCCGAAGATGCAGGGCTTAAGGGAAACAAGCTGTTGAAATACGCTGCTATTGGTGTATTGATCGGAATCTGCACAGGACCCATAGAGTACTGGGTGCTGAAGCCTGCACCTTCATTTCCTACATTTGAACTAAAATACCTGCTGCGTGATCTTATATATATGATATTCTTTGTGGGTGTGGGAGAAGAACTATTGTTCAGAGGTTTGATACAAAATGATCTCATTAGTGCATTCGGAACTAAAGCAGGAATTATAGGACAGGCATTTTTGTTCGGAGTTATGCACATGACATGGAGATCTCCCCTTGAACTGGTATTTACATTCTTTGCAGGCTTATTGTTCGGCATCTTATATCGTAAGACCGGATCTTTAACCGGACCTATAGTATTCCATGGCATTAACAACGTAATGCTTGTAACGATTCTTCCCTATTATTTCAGCGGTTTGCTCAAATAGCATGACAAAAACAAAAGTTTGCATCAGGATCGATATCGACACAGTAAGAGACACTCAAGTAATTCCGATTGTCCTGGAAATACTTGACCGATTCGATACATCTGCTACATTTTTTGTCACAACTGGGGAAGACATGACCTTCAGGAATTTCAAAAATTACCTCAATCCCATAAAACTGCTACAAAAAAAGGCTATTCAGCAACATGGTATTCAGCAAATGCTAAGAGGAATGCTATACAAACAGCAGGTTCAGAAATCTGCAAACGTGCAATTGATCCTGGAAAAAAAGCATGAACTAGGACTGCATGGATATCATCACTACAACTGGATGAACACACTTCAAGATAAAAAACTTGAAGATATAAGAGAATGGATATCTAAAGGCTCAGAAATGTTCGAAGCTGCATACGGTTTCAAGCCATTATCTTTTGCATCTCCGGGTTTTGCAACGAGTCCTGAGTTTTTAGAAGCATTGGAAGATTTCAATTTTGCATATTCCAGCGATTTCAGGGGAAAAGAAGCATTTTACCCCTGCATCAACGAGCATAAATTATCAACTATGCAGCTGCCTGTAGCAGAAAAATCATTTGGGGAATTAGAATTTGAAGGATTTTCCCAGGATCAGATATATAATATAATGATAAACGACCTGAATGATGCACAGGATTTTTTTGTATTCTACATGCATCCTTCCTATGAACCAATACTCAATAGGGACCTTTTATTCAAGGTGATGGAGTATATCACATCATCCGGTAAATTTGAGATAATCACAATGCACCAACTCGCACAGCACATAAAAAAAGGGGATCTGGATGAAAATCCTGCAAATATATGAACTCTCACCTCATGACAATGTCGGAACCGGGGGTATTGAAGTTGCAATAATGGAAACATCCAGAGAATTTGTTGCACTAGGTCACGAAGTAACAATACTAACAGGTGCAAGAGATATCCCACAAGAACAGATTATAGACGGTGTACAGATTATAAGCATTGATTTTTGCAGTCTCATGAAATACACGTGGAATGGAGCAAATTTGTCACTTGCACGACAAGCCCTTTTTCCGCTGGTAGTTCTCTTTAATCGTCCAGATACCTATGACATTTATCATGGACATATATACTCATCCGGATTGATCGCAAATTATCTTGCTAGAAGAGCAGGCGGTGTTGCCGTAAATACTATTCACGGTTCATATTATCCAATATGGAGCAAACTTGCAAATCCCTTTGCTGCTAGATTTTATAGAACAGGAGAGCGCATATTAGCACCAGCACTTGCAAAACTGTCAGATATCCAGTTTCACACCGGAGATTATTTTGCACAACAGGTGCTCGCATGGGGTGCTTCAAAGCAGAAAGTAAAAACCATACACAATGGTGCGGATATTGTTAGGTTTAGCCCATCATTATCTCAAATTGCTGACTCACACCTGATAACTTCTTCGCATGGAGCAATCGATTCCTCAATACCTGTAATACTCACAGCACGCCGCCTTGTTAAAAAAAATGGAATTGAATATTTGATTAAAGCGATGCAATTGGTATTAAAAGAAAAACAATGTCAACTGATGATCATTGGCGAAGGGGCAGAGCATGCAGCTTTAGAACAATTAACACATGATCTGGATCTCCAGGACAACGTGCATTTTCTGGGGTTAATTCCTCACGAACAGCTTCCTCCATACCTTGCACTTGCTGATATTGCCGTGATTCCAAGCCTTATGGAAGCTTCCAGTATATTCATGCTCGAAGCAATGGCAATGGAAAAACCCGTGATAGCAACAAATGCCGGTGGACTTCCGGAAGTATTACCCCAATCTACAGGCATACTTGTAGAACCGATGGATGAAATGGGACTTGCAGACGCTATATTGGAACTGTTGCAATGCGAAGAAAAGCGTTTACAGCTTGGCAAGAAGGCAAGAGAGCATGTAGAAGTTAATTACTCATGGAAAGCTGTTGCCAAACAAATGGAAGCAGAATACATGAGATTATTGGCAAGGAAAAAAAAAACACTTGAAAATCAAGGGAGGAATTATCCCTCCTTAATTTCTAAATTCGCAGCAAACATTGTTTTTAACTTGAAATGGGAGTGAGTTTGCCTCCGTCATTCAAGTCATAAGTCTTACTTTCAAGCCAGGAGTTTGCACTGTTGCTTGAATCATAGTAGATGGTGTATCCATTGTCATCGATGTTGGACAGTGTAGAGTCATCATCTGTAAAAGTTGTCAGATATGATGTGCCCGTAACATTCCAGGTACTGCTTGAATCAATATTCAAAGCCATCATTCCAGCTGTATTCTCAGTGTTAATAGCTCCTGTAAGAGTTGTACCATTGTGCAGAGTAACTGTAATAGAACTGATATTATCACAAGTGATATTACCATCCAGTAACTGTGCATTTGCATTAAAGGCTACAGTAGCTCCATTAGACCCTTCAGTACCCCATCTGTCAGCACTGGCTGTAAGAAGAGTGTCGGAATTACCTGTAAGTTCTACACCATTGAGATTAAACACTGCATTGGTGTTTGTGGAGTAGAAAAGAGGACCAACAGCTGCTGTAAGAGAACCTCCGTTCATGGTAAAGACACTGGTACCAACCTCAGCATCTCCAGAGAAACTCTGGTATAGCATTGCTCCGCATTTCTTCATTCCTGTTATAATACAGTCATTAAGGGTTATAGTATTCTTTCCTTCTATTACGGCGGCCTCGGAACCAGTAGCTGTAAGGGTTGCATCGCTTACTGTAATATTACCGGTTGAATAAACTGCAGGGGAGCCATCGCCAGCTGTAGTCATAGTTCCTCCCGTAACAGTTATTGTTCCACTTCCGCGGTCAGTTGCAATTGTAGCACAATGTGCTCCCTGAGTGCTGATATCCACATCCGTACAAGTAATTGTGCCTCCAAGGGTTGCATCTACACCACGTGATCCATCCTGGCTGGTCTCTATCTTTACATCTGAAAGGGTAATTGAAGAACCAGACCCTGTTGCAAACACGGCATTTGCACCATTTGCATTAGTAGTCACAGTACAGTTACTGAGTTCTATATTACTGCCTGATTCTGAAAGAACTCCTGCATTCAGGCCATAGAAGTCACTGTTATCAGTTGAAGATGTATCACCGGTCTTTGTTATCGTGGAATCTGAAAGAGTAAAACTACCACCATCTGTGACTTTGATCGCTGACTCATCAGTGTTCGTTGCAGTAATTTCCATATCCGACTTACTCAAAGTTTCACCGCTTTGTGTATAGGCTGAACTATCAGATGTTGTCGTTGTCGTAGTACTGCTTATGGCTGCAGAATCAGAACTGAACAGGGATTTGAAGAAGCCTATAATCTTTGCAAATATACCCGATTCCTCCGAGGAATTCTGTACCTGCTCTGTATTTTGTTCTGGGCTTCCCATCATTGCAGAACCATTACCTTGCATTGGAGGCTGTCCATTAGTTTGATTACCCATCTGAGGCATTTGAGAAGGTCCAGATCCACTCTGATTTCCCATAACAGGTCCTGGTCCGGTTTGATTACCCATTTGAGGCATCTGAGAAGATCCTGGTCCTGCCTGATCTCCCATTCCCGACATGTTGGGCTTTTCACCATTCATCGGAAATCCAAATCCAATTGTTCCATTCATTGTTTTGAATAGCTCGTCCAAACTAGTTCTTTCGGTATTAAGAGCCTCTATTGAATCGGCAATTTCAACATTTGATTTAATGTATTCAAGCTCACTGATATAATCATTAATATTTGCAATAGTAGTATCATTAGCATTGACTTTCATGCTTTCAAGATCTTGGTTAGTATTATTGATCATCTCTAAAGTCATATTCTTCATGGATGCTAGATCATTTTCTCCACCCATGCCTTGCATTGCCTCGCCAGTATTATTATTCTGTGCAGCATAAACCATGGATATGGCCATCATTATACAAAGCAATCCAACTATTGCTGACAATCCTGAAACAACGTGTTTTCTAAAAAGTTTCATATGTATCACCCTTAAATTGTTCAAATCTTCCGGCTATTATCCTCTGTAACTAATGTAGATATATGCCAATACAATACATCAATTTGCCATTGTTTTAATGACTGTTAGACTTCATTTTTTGAGTATTAATTTCCTCCCGATCTTTTTGTATCCAGGCAGTTGAGCTGCTGATACGATCACCTGATTCTCTGTGAATGATATAAGGATACTTAAGGATTAAAGCATAATAAAGCCTAAAAATTGGATAATAAAGATTTATTTGAGTTTTTTTCTCGGTAAACTCCTTTATTATACTGCTTCTGAAAACTTCATGTTCAATTTGCAAACCATGATTCTCATTTGAATTTATCGCAATATTATTAGATCGGTTTTAAAAATAGAAGAATATAATGAATTTTGGATGTATTCAACTTGAATTTCTGCACTAAATAGTTTTTATCGTAAGATATTTAGCATCAATCATTAATTAGCGCCAAAATATAGGATTTTTTGTAATAGAAGAGTAGAATAAAGCTTTATTAGTTCAAAAGTCCATAATCCAGTGGAGATACTACAAAAATTGATTGACTTTTTCGTCTTTTTAAAACAGTGAACGATTTAAACCAAATTTATAGCATTCTCTCGTAAGTATAATCGGCATCATATAGTATAGTATTTATATGTACAGATTGTGCATATTAATAATAAATCTTATTTTAAATATATCATTTTTTATTTTTATGGTGACTAGATTTATATAGTAGGCTATTACAACGTACCAGGTTCACCTTAGAATAAAGCAAAAAAAAAAAAAAATCCTCTCAGAAAAATGGGCAGGTGATGTTAATGAAAATCAAAGAAAATATAGCAATTTATTTATGTACATTACTATTTTTTATGACCATAGCCTCAGGCATTGGTTCAGCCGCAGAGCTAAAAGTAGATTTTGTTAGCCAGTTTAATGAAAACACTTACAATGATACAGCCATTACAAATGCCCTGGTGGGAGAGGATTTCACTAGCCATTATGGCGGAAGCGTTTTCTGCGTTGCAGTTTCCGGAAACTATGCCTATCTCGGACAGGGACAAGACCTGGTAATAGTTGATATTACTAATGCTGCCAATCCATCGCAAGTTGGAAGAGTAACTACCACAGCAGTAATTAACGACATTGCTGTATCAGGAAACTATGCTTATCTAGCTGATGGAAACAGTGGTCTTGTAGTAGTTGATATCTCAAACCGCGCATCACCTGCGATAAGAGGTACCTATACATATAGTTCCGGCGCTGCTTATGATGTTGCTGTCTCAGGTAGCTACGCTTATGTAGCTTATGGAACCAGTGGCCTTATAGTAGTAGATATTACAAAACCCACAGCTTTAACTTTTAAAGGTAGGTTAGATACTATCAATGCACAGAGTGTTGCTTTGTCCGGAAATTATGCATACATAGCCGATGATACAAGCGGCCTTGTTGTCATGGATATAACCACTCCTTCTTCACCAAAACTTGCAGGTTCTTATGATACGGTAAAAGCAACCGGTGTCGCAGTATCAGGCAACTATGCATACATCGCTGATGACACAAATGGTCTTGTAATCGTAAACATCAAAACCCCAACTGCACCAACTTACACAGGTAGATTTGATACTCCCGGAAAGGCATTAAGCGTTGTTGTATCCGGAAGTTACGCCTATGTAGCTGATGATGCCAGTGGTCTTTCAATAGTGAATATCGCAAATCCAGCCTCACCAGTTAGCGCAGCCACCTATACTGCTACTGAAGGAGTTGCATATGATGTTTTTGTAGCAGGAAACTACGCATATACAGCCTATGGTAGAAGTGGCCTGGCAATAGTGAATATAACTACTCCTTCTGCACCTACCCGTGCAGGTGTTTATGATGTAGCTGGTTATGCATCTGGTGTTGCTATATCAGGAAATTATGCTTACATGGCATATGGATACATGGGCCTTACTATAGTGGATATTTCAAATCCTGCTTCTCCTAAGCGCGCAGGTAGTTACATTACTGACGGATATGCACGAGACCTTGCTGTATCAGGAAATTATGCATATATAGCAGATGACACTTACGGCCTTGTAATTGTGGATGTCACAAATAAAGCGTCACCAACCCTTAAAGGCAGTTACAATACAGCTGGTCGTTCATGGGGTGTTACCATATCAGGAAATTATGCATATGTAGCTGATGGCGCTGGAGGTCTTATGATCGTGGATATTACAAATCCTGCGGCTCCAACCCTAAAAGGCAGTTATGACACAGCAGGTAATGCAGAAAATGTTGCCATAGTAGGAAATTATGCATATGTGGCAGATGGTGATAACGGCCTTGTTGTTCTTGATATCACAAATCCTGCGGCTCCGACCCTTAAAGGCAGTTACGATACCGTCGGTCATGCATATGGCATTGTGGCATCCGGAAATTATGCATATGTAGCAGATGGAACCAATGGTCTTGTGATCATTAACATAAGCAATCCCGCTAAACCAACGCTTGTAAGCAGTTATGTCACGAAATTTGCACAAAATATTGTAAAATCCGGTAATTATGTATACATCGCCGATGATAGCAGCGGTCTTGTTATTCTTGATGTGAGCAACGTCGCAACTCCAACACTTGCCGGAAGCTATAATACCGCTGGTCATGGATACAGTGTTGCAGTTTCAGGCAATTACGTATATATAGCAGATTTTGACAATGGTCTTGTAATCCTTCATGTTGAAAATACATCATCAACCGATAATCCACCTGTTGCTAACGCCGGTTCTGATAAGACAGCGACTGTCGGCTCAGCTGTCACTTTCGATGGTAGTGCATCTACTGATGACGTAAAAATAGCTTCCTATTCATGGGACTTTGATGTATCAAATGGTATTACCTCTGAGGCTACCGGAGTAACAGCCACTCATACATATACGTCACCAGGAACATATACTGTAACTCTGACTGTCACAGATACTGCAAATCAGAAAGCAACTGATACAATGCATGTAGTAGTTAGTAGCAGCAGCAGCACAGAGAATACGGTTTCTTATACAGCAACTTATGATAACAGACTACGTCAGCTATCCCCTACGAGTGTATTTTCCACCACAACTTATATTGATCTTGGAAAGAGCACAAGTACCTGTAGAGATCTGGTCCTTTTCGATCTGAGCGGATACAAAACAACAGACACGATATCAAAAGCAACACTTTCTCTCTATTGGTATTATCCAGCAGGTAATACACGCACTTCAGATACTGAAGTAGAGATCTACAGACCTGTTGAATGGGATCCAAAGTATGTTACCTGGAATTCCAGAATATCTGGTGTGTCATGGAGTAACGCTGGAGGAAACTGGTATGATAAGAACGGTGCGTCACAAGGCTCTGCACCTTATGCTTCATTGACCTTTGCAGGCAGCAAAGTTCCGGACAACAAATACTATGATTTTGATGTCACACAACTTGTGCAAGAATATGTAAGTGGCAAGTATAAGAATACAGGTTTCTTCCTCAAGGCAAAGACAGAGAGTGGTAATTACATTGCATTCTACAGCTCTGAATACTCTAACGCTGCCATGAGACCTAAGTTGACTATAACTTCCACCTCAGGTGGTTCCACCTCGACAGATAAAACTCCTGTTGCAAACGCTGGAGATGATAAAACTGTAACCACAGGTTCTAGTATGAGCTTCGACGGTAGTGCTTCTACGGATGATAAAGGCATAGCATCTTATTCATGGGACTTTGATGTATCAAATGGTATTACCTCTGAGGCTACCGGAGTAACAGCTACTCATACGTATACATCACCAGGAACTTATACTGTAACTCTGACTGTCACAGATACTGCAAATCAGAAAGCAACCGATACAATGCATGTAATTGTGAGCGGTAGTACAACTTCAGTAACTTATTCACCTGTCTATGACAATAGATTACGTGAATTATCCCCTACAAGTGTACTTTCCACTACAACTTATCTTGATATCGGAAAGAGCACATCCATTTGCAGGGATGTAATGCTGTTTGATCTTAGCAGTTATAAGACCACAGACACAATATCAAAGGCAACACTTTCGCTTTATTGGTATTATCCTGCGGGCGCAACACGTACTTCCAGTACTATAGTTGAAGTATACAGGCCAGTTACGTGGGATCCAAAGTCTGTAAGCTGGAATTCCTGGACAACAGCAGGAGGAAGCTGGTATGATAAGAACGGTGCGTCACAAGGTTCTACACCTTATGCCTCTGTAACCTTCTCTGGAAGCACAGTGCCTGGTAACAAATACTATGATTTTGATGTTACGCAGCTTGTAAAGGAATACATAAGTGGTAAGTATACGAACACTGGTTTCTTCCTCAAAGCAAGAACTGAGAGCGGAAATTATATTGCGTTCTATAGTTCAGAATATTCAAACGCTGCTATGAGGCCAAAACTGACTATAACGCAATAAATAAGACAGAAGTTACAGTGAGCGAAATTAATTTTCGCTCAACTTTTTTATAATTAGTTGATAATTAGACACAAGTTTTATCCCTGTTGAAGCAGGTTCTGCCATCATGCTCAAGTCCATTATTTTTGATATGGATGGGGTGCTGGTGGATTCCATGCCTTCCCATGCAGATGCCTGGATAGCGGTTTCAAAAGAAGTGGGTGCCGATGTTTCCAGGGAAGACGTCTATGAGGTAGAAGGTGCAAAACCACATACTGGGTATAGAGTGGCTTTTTGAAAAAGCCGGTAAGAAGGTAGAGCCTCACTTATATGAGGAAATCAAACGCAAAAAAGTAGAATATTTCAGTGCAAATGCATCTATAACTCCGTTTGATGGCATGTTCGAGTGCCTCAGATACCTCAAACAATATTTTTCACTTGCTCTTGTCACAGGTTCCGACAGATATACAGTGGACAGTATTATGGATGATTTCTTCCCTGATGTTTTCGATACAATCGTGTGTGGTGAAGATGTATATTATGGAAAACCATTTCCTGATCCATATCTTAAGGCAGTGGAATTGCTCAACCTGAAAAAAGATGAATGTATTGTAGTAGAGAACGCACCTATGGGTGTTGAGTCTGCCAAAAGAGCAGGTCTTTTTTGTGTGGGCGTACCCACATATGTGCCTCCTTCCAAATTAAGTGCAGCTGATGTTGTATTGAGTGACCATTCTTCTTTGTATGAATACCTGGGAAAACTTATCCCTTCAGAGAATTAGAAAAGTTTTAATTTTGGTCATGTACATGTATAATTGATTGAATTATAGGTTGGTAAATACATTATGAATCAAAAACACAGTATCTCTGATAAAGTTGAAAGCCTGAAGGAAGAATTTAAAAAAGAACCATCTCTTGAAAGGATGATTCAGATAGTTGCTGCGTATCATGAACAAGGTCTCACTGAAAGAGGTATTGGTTTTGCTGAAGCATTACTGATGCAGATAGATGATGAAAAGGACAGATCAATGCAGATGGGCATGATAATGGAACTTGTGGACAGAAATGAAGAAGCGCTCACATATCTGGACAAGGCTCTTAAGATATCTCCGGTCGACCCTCAGGCTTTGCATGCCAAAGGCATGATACTTACTATAAACGGAAGTTTTGAAGACGCCACTTCTATCTACCGCAAACTAAGAGATGCAAACCCATCTGATATACAAGCAATATCAGGTATAATCCTGTGTTTGTTTGGTGAAGGACGGCCAACTGATGCACTTGCTTTATATCAGGAATCTACCGGCACAATTCCTAAAAACCCACACGACTGGCATCCAAAGGGTATGATCGATGGTATAGTAGCCGGATATTTTGAAACAAATGCATCTGGCGATCATGGAGTGGCCCCGGAAAAAGTAAAAGAAAGCTTCAAGCGGATGGAAGATATTATAAGAAATTTTGGAGCTGAGGTGCAGATGTTCTACACAATGGGCGAGCTTTCCGGCAGGGAAGCATATAAGAAAGCCTTGGAGAATAAGAAAATCCGCAACTGAAGTTGCATATCATCCTCTCTTCTCGATTTTTCAAAACACTTGTTTCCTAACAGTTTATGGCTTTGTCGGAAAGTGCTATAAATTCCGAATCAAGAGCCGTCAATTAATAGAATGATCGTTCGTTTAAAATGAGATATATATCCTTAACAGGAAAGTAACCACATATTTTTTATCCTAATTTGGTTATTATAGTCCGATCCAAGGAAACATATTTATTTTGGATTGCCAAGTTGCCCTCATGCATAAATATTCGGTCAAATGTCCCACCTGTGGCGAGGTGCAAGATCCAATGTCTTTAACATGCAGTAAAGGACATGATTCACTATTACGTACTTTTTATAAAACTTCACAACTAATTCCAAGAGATCTGCCAGGAATATGGAAATTCTACGACTGGCTTCCTGTAGATGACATCATACCTGAAGGCTCAGGCAAAACAATAACATATAAAAGTGAAGCATTTGCCAAGGAACTAGGTCTTTCAAACCTATATGTAGCTTTTAATGGATACTGGCCGGAAAAGAATGCTTCCATGATGACGTGCACTTTCAAAGACCTGGAAGCTTTCCCAACTATGCAAAGATTGCTGGAGAGACAAGACAAAAGGGTAATGGTAGTTGCTTCAGCAGGGAACACAGCCCGTTCTTTTGCACATGTGTGTTGTATAACCGGACAAACATTGTTGCTTGTAGTTCCGGAAAATAGCGCTCATAGGCTCTGGACTCTTCATGAAAACACATCTCCAATATGCCTGGTAACTGTGGAAGGAGATTATTATAATGCCATTGAAGTTGCCAACAAAGTGGCAGCAAGAGAAGGATTTGTAACTGAGGGGGGAGCAAAGAACGTAGCGCGCAGGGATGGCATGGGTACAGTGATGCTGGATGCTGTATTTACGATGAAAGAGCTACCTATGCATTACTTCCAGGCCGTAGGCAGTGGAACTGGTGGAATATCAGCATGGGAAGCTTCCATGAGGCTTATTCAGGACGGCCGTTTTGGAAAAGAATTGCCACAACTACACCTTGCACAAAACCTGCCATGTGCACCTCTCATCAGTATGTGGTTAGGCAATACTGCAACTAAAGACACAGTGAATGAAAACTGTCCAAAGGATATGTACGATGATGTGCTTTTCAACAGGAAACCTCCATTTTCGGCAAATGGAGGCGTACGGGATGCACTACAAGCAACAGGTGGAAGAATGTATGGCATTGATAACGCTGCTGCAGCATACGCTCAGCAGTTGTTCGAAAAATTAGAAAATATTGACATAAACCCAGCATCTGCAATTGCCGTTGCCGCTCTAATAGAAGCTGTGGAAAAAGAAAACATTGATAAGAGCGATAGTATTGTGCTTAATATCACAGGCGGGGGAATGGAAAGATTGCGCATGGATTGCAATTTACATTCTATTGTTCCTGATATGCACATATCTGCACATGATTCGGAAGCAGAGTTGAAGATTGTAGAAATTATTTCACAGAAGTTTAAGAGGTAGGAATATGAGAGATGTTACAACACTGACCATTTTGGGTGGCGTCAACAAAGAAGGAATTCCAGAGTGCATAGACAGAATAGAAGTAAACAAAGGTGAAATAATAGGCATAGTTGGCCCTACTGGCTCGGGAAAAAGCACTCTCATTGATGACATTGAGCAACTTGCAAGGGGCGATACGTCTTCAGGTCGGCACATACTTATTAATGGCGAAGTGCCAGACTCTTCGATAAGAGTAGACCCGCGACTTAAACTAGTAGCCCAGCTATCGCAAAAAATGCATTTTCTGGCAGATATGAGTGTAGAGGATTTTTTAGTAATGCATGCAAGAAGCAGAGGAAAGAGGCCAGAACTTGTGCATCGTGTTTTGGAGCTTGCTAATACCCTTACCGGAGAACCCATTGCACTCCATCATCATCTCACAGCACTGAGCGGAGGACAGTCACGTTCTCTTATGACAGCCGACATTGCGGTAATAAGTGATTCACCAGTAGTGCTTATTGATGAAATCGAAAATGCAGGCATCAGAAAACAGGAAGCTCTTGAATTGCTTGCATGTGAAGGTAAGATAGTGGTAGTAGTGACTCACGATCCTGTACTGGCACTGATGGCCACCCGCAGAATAGTAATGAAAAATGGGGGCATGGTAGATGTTATCACTACAAGTTCAGAAGAACAGCAGATATGTTGCAAGATAGCTGAAGTGGATAACTGGCTGCTCTCGCTTAGAGAAACCATCCGCAGAGGAGACCTTGTTGAGGGTATGGTATGAAACTTGTTGTACTTGCAGGAACACCGGGTTCCGGTA
This sequence comes from uncultured Methanomethylovorans sp., assembly GCF_963678545.1. Taxonomy (NCBI): domain Archaea; kingdom Methanobacteriati; phylum Methanobacteriota; class Methanomicrobia; order Methanosarcinales; family Methanosarcinaceae; genus Methanomethylovorans; species uncultured Methanomethylovorans sp. Next base: position 1,934,586 of record NZ_OY782870.1, on the reverse strand, counting down.
AAACATCTGTGCTGCTTCACACAATAAAAGTTCTTGTATCCCTTGAAAATAAACCTGCCGTTGTAAAAATAGATTGTTTATGGACTGACGATGATCAGAGGTTCAAAAAACTTGGGATACCGGTTCAGGTGGGGATTGCTAAAGATATGTGCCCGGATCATTTTACTATTTACAACACTGAAGATATGTTAAGGTGGGCAGAATCTCAAGGTGCTGACATACTGCTTAATGAAACTGCAGGTCTTTGCCTTCGATGTGCTCCCTATCCGGATGATTGTCTTGCTGTGTGTGTCATCGACGTGACCACCGGCCCGAATACTCCACTTAAAGTTGGCCCGCTGCTCACAACAGCAGACGTGGTGGTAATGACAAAAGGAGACGTGGTTTCCCAGGCAGAGCGAGAAGTTTTCAGAGAAAGAGTACTTGATGTGAACCCAGGATGTAATATTGTAGAAGCAAATGGACTTACAGGCAAGGGATCTTTTGAGCTTGCTGAGCTGATACGTGCCTCTCCTGAAACCGGAATAGAAATGAAATTAAGGTACAATCCCCCTCTTGCCATTTGTTCTCTATGTACTGGTGAAATGAGAGTAGCACGTAAGCACCACATGGGTGTGCTGCGCAGCCTTGATGGTTCTATGGAATACAGAGGTGAGTGAACAGTGGATAAAATTCTATCCCTGTTACCCGGATACAATTGCGGTAGCTGTGGTTTTAAACAATGCAAAGATTTTGCAGCACAGATCACCGATGAAGCAACTCTTACACGCTGCCCTTTCCTTGAAAGGGAAATTTTTAGAAAAAACCTTGAACAATTAAAAGAGATCGTGGGTAAAGAAAAAATAAAGGATGAAGTAATAGGCATCATTGACGGCCTAAAAGCTGATTTTTCACTTGGCCCCCTACACGAAGAATGCTCCTGCAGAGAAGATATTCACCCCCTGGATGGCTCTCTTGAGATAGAAATTGGAGATATATTGCACTACAGACCACTTGGATGTCCAGTCACACACTTCGCAAAAGTTATAGACAAATCCCCAGGTATATTTACCGTACACATTGTAGGACCTTTGCACAGGCTTGGAAAGAACGATTTTTCTTTTAAGGATGCGGGTTTATGCATGATCCTCGCTTTTGAAGGTTTAGTGGTAAAAGGAAAAGTGCCATCAATGTGCCAGACAGTTAAATTCCTGCCAGAACACTGCATGATGCAGAAAGTGCATTCTGGGATCGTTGTTTCTGTAGAAGGCCGCAGACTTCGTATAGAAGCTATTGACCTCAAAGTATGGTAAAAATGAGGTATAAAGATGGATAACAGCCCTTCAGCAGCAGTTCTCAGAGGTATGAAAGAAGCAGGTGTGGATTTTGTGGTCAGCGTGCCTTGTGTGAACCTCAAAGACCTTATATTAATGGTTGAAAATGACCCGGAAATCATCCATGTGCCTGTCACAAGAGAAGAAGAAGGTGTCGGAGTATGTGCCGGAGCACATATGGGCGGAAAGAGAACTGCAATGTTGATGCAAAATTCTGGTCTTGGAAATTCCATTAATGCCCTTGCCTCCTTGAACAAGCTGTATAGTATACCCTTACTCATGATAATGAGTCATAGAGGTGTAGAAGGAGAGCCCGTCTGTGCACAGGTACCCATGGGAGAGCTAACTCCTGATTTGTTGAAAACAATGAATATTCCCTATTTTGTGCCAGCTTCAAAACAGGAGGCAGAAGATATGATAGTTCAAGCCATGTTTACCTCTCAGGAAAAAAGATCTCCTGTAGCTGTTCTGTTAAAAATTGGTTTCTGGAGGTTATGATGATACGTATTGATGCTATCAAAATAATTGCAGAAAAAGCCAAAGCAGATGGCTCATTACTGATAAGCAATATCGGTATCCCTTGTAAGGAGCTGTATCATACCTGTGACAGGCCAGGTAACTTCTATATGCTGGGTTCGATGGGACTTGCTTCGTCAATAGGTCTGGGTTTATCTCTTGCTAAACCCCAAAAACATGTAATAACCATCGAAGGCGATGGTTCCATACTTATGAATTTAGGCAGTCTTGCCACTATAGCAAGCCAGCACCCGGCAAATTATCTACTAGTAATAATTGATAACGGCACATATGGTTCCACTGGTGATGAAACCACAGCTACATCATTATATACTGACCTTGCAGCTATGGCAAAGGGATCAGGGATAAAAGAAGTACACATCACCAACACATTAGAAAGATTAATACAGTTACTCGAAGACATAAAGAGCGGAGTCATAGTTGTGAAAGTACAGCCCGGAAATGCACAAGTGCCTGTTATAAATATCTGTCCAGAGTCTATACTGGAAAGATTCATGGCTGAAGTTTTGGAGAACACAAAATGATAAGTGTGCCTGCATTTCCTTTTTTCAGCATCCCTCGAAGCAAGTTACATATTATTTTCAACATCTCTGCTTTAATATCCATACAAAGTTGCGTAATATTGAAATATTATAACTCCCAACTTATATTAATCTCTAATAAGGAGGACTTGTATGGGTCTTATAAGCGAATTTAAGGAATTTCTATATGAATATAAGGTAATACCACTGGCCATTGCTTTTATTATGGGTATTGCAGGCACAGCACTTGTAAAATCATTTGTAGATAACATTGTTATGCCAATAATTACTCCATTTGTTCCCGGAGGCGCATGGCAAACTGCAACAATAGCTATTGGGCCTATTGTTCTCAGTTGGGGCGCATTTTTAGGAGAAGTGGTCAATTTTGTAATTATTGCATTCGTGGTCTTTTTTATTGCAAAGAAGGTGCTGAAAGAGGAAAAGGTTACCAAGAAATAACCTTTTTTTCTTTTTTTCATGTTAAGATAATGTACGGAAGTATTGCGACATAATAAGTAGGGATCTCCTCAGGATTGTATAGGTAAATTAGTATCGAATTACATAACTGATTTACACAGATCGATTCTTCAAGTACTCGTAAGTATGAAGGTATGGGCCTGGTTTTTTCCTTGATAAAAAAAGTTTGTAGAATTGCACGGTGGTTATATATGGATTGAAAATGAGCTTGGTAACAGCTTAATATTCTCATTTATCATACCTTATGAAGGAGTTATTCCGACATTAAAGAAACAAGTGACCGACAAACTGCAGGAAACACACGTATAGGAATAACTATCAGAAAAGTGTCAGTTGACTAAACATAACTCATGATTTTGGACTGACGAATTCGGACTTTGTTATATCTTAATACCGCAAGCCAGAGGGCCCCCTTTTGATGGAAAAAATAATACTTAAATATATATACTATTACTAATATTAAATATTTTGATATATATTATACCCTGTGGGCCAAATCCGATCAAATCGAGATGCATGCAATTATTTGAGATTTGAGAGGGATTTCCACAACAGAGGACAAACTAATAATTCCTCAATTTATTGGATGGAAATAATGAGCAATGTCAAACCTCGGTTCACTATACTTGTTGTAGATGACGAGCCAGTCAATGTAGAGCTGCTTGAAGCTTACCTACATTCTGAGCATGACGTGATCACTGCTTTCAATGGTTTTGAAGCAATTGAAAGCGCACGCAATAAAAAACCTGATCTTATTCTCCTAGATATAATGATGCCGGATATAAACGGATTTGAGGTTTGTAAGATCCTTAAAAGTTCTAAAGACACAGCTCATATTCCAATTATAATGGTTACTGCACTTTCAAACCGTGAAGATCGGGCGCGAGCAATAGAAGTTGGAACAGACGATTTTCTTACAAAACCAGTTGATAGAGTTTCCCTTAAAACCCGTGTAAACTCTCTTTTAAGGCTTAAAGCACTTCAAGACGAGATAGTAAGGGAAAGAGACCAGGCACAGAACTATCTGGATGTTGCAGGGGTAATGTTCCTTGTGCTTGATAATGAAAGGAATATAACGCTCATTAACAAAAAAGGATCTGAGATACTCGGTTATACGGAAGAAGAAGTTGTCGGAAAGAATTGGGTAGAGTATTTTGTACCTGCTTATCTGCGAGATGAAGTCAATAAACTTTTTACCGATGTGATCACATTCTCTATTTCAAAAAACGCTGTTGTAGAGAATGCATGCCTCACAAAGCAAGGTACTGAGAAGATAATCAGATGGAACAATGTAGCACTTCGTGATGCTGCTGGTAATATCACTGGTACACTTAGTTCTGGAGAAGATATTACCGATGCAAAGAAAGCAGAATCTTTGATTAATATTCAGAAGATCGCAATGGATTCGGCTTCTGATGGCTTGGCTATCCTTAATGAAAAAGGAGAACATGTGTATACAAATGAAGCACATGCACGGATGTACGGCTATGAATGCTGTTCTGAACTTATTGGTAAAACTTGGGAGCTAACGTATAATCCTGTTGATTTTGATGTATTTAAAACACAATACTTGCCGGAGTTATTGGAAAAGGGCAAATGGACAGGAGAAAACCAGGGTAAGAAAAAGGATGGTACACTCTTTTTCCAAGAAGTATCGCTCACAAGGCTTGACAATGGGGGAATTGTCTGCATAGTGCGGGATATCACATCCCGCAAAGAAGCAGAAAATAGGTTACAGGAATACGCCCGCAATCTCAAGCGCTCCAATGAACTTAAGGACCTATTCATTGATATTATGAGCCATGATATTCTAAATCCTGCAGGAGTAGCCAGGGGATTTGCAGAGATACTTGAAAATACAGAAACCGATAAAGATAAGCTTCACAACCTTGCCATAATTGAAGAAAGCATTTCTAAAATACTGGATACTATTACTAGTGCTGCTAACCTTGCACGGCTTGAGAATGTTGAGGAAATAGAATTCATAGATCTCGATCTCAATTCAATGATCATTGAAGCTATTGATGCATACAAATACGAAATACTTACAGTTGGTCTAAAAATAGAATATCACGAAAATGGTCCTTATTATGCAAAAGCAAACCCCCTGATAAGTGGTGTTATTACGAACCTCCTTTCAAATGCCTTGAAATACGGTTCCAAAGGAGGAAAGATAGTAATAAGAGTTGATGATTCCAACAATGAATGGAAGGTGGTGCTCACTGATTTTGGAGATGGAATCGCAGATGTTGACAAAACTTCTGTCTTCCAACGGTTCAAACGACTTAATGTTGGCGATATCAAAGGACACGGCCTTGGACTTGCAATAGTGAAGAGAACTGTAGACCTGCATGGGGGCAGGGTAGGTGTGGAAGACAACCCCGACGCTAAGGGTACTCAGTTCTGGTTTACAGTAAAGAAAAGTACAAGCAGCTAATTACTCATTGGCTTTTTAAGCAACACATCCTCAGAATACGCACGCAGGATCTCTGCAACACTCCATGCCTGTGATACACATCCTCTGGGCATATGAGGTGCGTTACCATCGAATATCTCTGAAATACTTCCAACACCTGCTTCTGCAAGATGAGGAATAAATCCATCCAGTAGCTCTTTTGCATACATTCTGCTTCTTAAGGAATGACCTTTTGTCTTGCAGTAAGCAGACACAAAAGGTCCCAACAGCCAGGGCCACACGGTCCCGTTATGGTAGGCCGTATCTCTTCGGAGGACAGAGCCTTCGTATTTACCAATATAGCCAGCTTCATAGGGTGCCAGTGTCCTTAAGCCTCTGGGCGTCAGTAAATGTTGCTGCACTTTTCTTACAATGCTTTGTTCTTTCTCATGATCAAGCATGCCATGAGGTAATGACACCGCTAATATCTGATTAGGTCTTAATGATCCATCTTTGTATTCTTTACCCTGTTTATAACCAATGCAATCATAAAGGCAACCTTGTTCTTCATTCCAAAAGGCTTTCTCAAAATTTCCGCGTACCTTTTCAGCCATTTCTGCAAAACCTGATTCATCAATGCCAAGCCTTGAAGCCATCTTTGAGGCAATGACCAGCGCATTGTACCACAAAGCATTGATCTCACAAGCTTTGCCTTTGCGGGGAGTGATCTCAACACCACCCACTTTGGCATCCATCCATGTCAGCTGGCCGTCGTGAAGTAGCAAACCATCTGCATCCATTTTTATGCCAAACATTGTTCCTCTGGAATAGTTGAGAATAATATCATCTACTGTAGACCACATTTTCCTTACAGTAGGCATATCATTAGTATATTCCAGATACTTCCATAATGCATTGATGAACCACAGGGATGCATCCACTGTGTTGTATGCATAATTGTCACCACTGTGATCTGGGAATCTGTTAGGGATAAGCCCGTCCCTGCAATTCTCTGCAAACGTGGAAAGTATGCTTGCAGCCAGGTCATATCTGCCAGTTACAAATGTAAGGCCAGGCAATGAAATCATAGTGTCCCTTCCCCAATCTGCAAACCACGGATAACCTGCAATAATAGAATGCTTTCCTGTCGAATTACGCATGACAAGGAAACTGTCTGCAGCCATTACAAGCTTTGAGGGAAGAATGTCTGTATAGTCCAAACCCTGACAGATTATGGAACTGCGTTTATTTTCAGCTTCATACGCCTTGCGTACAGAAGCTAGAGAGAGAGAAGTAATCTTTTCAGTAGAAGCAACTATGAAGATCTCATTGATCCCCTGCACAAGTTCCACTTCAAAGTAGCCGGGATTGAAACAGTCTTCATGGTAATCATAGCCTCTTTCCATTTCAGCAGTATATTCAAAATTATAGTACCAGTCGCTTGCAGGAATGTAAGCGGTATTTGAAACAAGATGTAGTCTGGCCTTGCTGTCTTCTCCAAAATTGACCATCAATGCAGTGCCATAACTGGACGCTTCCTGCGATATTTCATCATGCCGTAGAGTCAGTTTATGAAAATCCCGCATAGTTGCAAGAGGATGTATACGTATTCTGCAAATTCCTTTATTTGGAGGCACATTAATAGCATACTTTATAAGAACAGTATTTCTTCCATGTTCCATTAACAATGCCTTAAATATTTGTATACCGTCAACATCGTATTTCCATGACGGAATGGTGCCTTCAACAAATTCCTTTATGTAACTGAAACCATGAGGATGGACAATATCCGGATATTTATGGCAGGCAAGTTCATGAGTAATACCGCCTATACGTATTTCTTCGTCAAGAGAAGATAAAAGCACCATTCTGTCAACCGGAGGCTCCATAGATGCCACCAGCAAACCATGGTATTTTCTGGTGTTCATAAAAGATAAAGTAGAGGAAGCATACCCCCCTAATCCATTGGTTATCAACCATTCCTTTTGGCACAGTTCACCGCTATTATCTCTGCCGACAGAGAATATGGTTCCTTCATGTCTTTCCATCCTCAGTTCCCTCCGAAAGTGTTTCAAGAAGAAGTATGTTGTCGATCATCAGGGCACAGCTCCAGCCTAAGGGTATAGCCCAAGCAGGATAGCCTTTTTGCTTGTCTACCTGTTCAGGAAGCATACCTGTACTGGTTGTTCCCTTCAGGGCCCATATGATATACTTCACAGAACCCTGTACCAATCTTGAAACTTCTGTTTCGCTGCCAGGTTCACTGCGAAGTGAGTGTGCAAGGGTAAGCATTGCCTTGGATAGCCATAAAGTAGTTACTACCCAGGGGTTGCCTTCAATATATTTGTCATTCTCGTATCTTTTTATGCCATGATGTCCGTTAACATTCACACTAAGCCTGCTTTCTATGATGTTCATCATCGAATAGATCATTTTCCTCTCCTGCGGGTCTTTAGGAGAAAGCATATTGAATGGCACGAAAGTACCGAGCATACTGGACTCGACCGTGGGATCTAACTTGCCATCAGCAATGCGTTTAGCAAAATATCCTTCTTTGAGCCACATTTTTTCGATGGTCGTGCTCTTTACGAGCTCAGCTCTTTCAAGCCAACGGGATGAAAGCCCCAGTTCACGGTAAGCCCTTGCTATTTGAGCAGCGCCTTTTAAGCCAGCATATGCAGCAGCGCATGTATAAGCGAATACTCCATCATATGTTTCCCATATATCCAAACAGGGCTCATGCAGCCCACCCAGTGTGCGCTTCATTAGGTATTCGGCACCTGTGAGGACAGTGATCCAGATACTTTCCAAAAACTCTGCTTTTTGAAGACCCTTTAAGGTAAGATAGTATGTGTACATGACATGCAGTGTAGCCCCTGTTTCATCTATCTGGGTGGAATGGTCAAAGTTTCCCCATGAAGGAGCCGTGTTACCGTCGAGCCAGTATCTCTGGAACCAAGAGCCATCGGAAAGCTGTGTACGTCTGCACCAACGGAAGAACATCTCACAGTACTCTGGATAACCTGCATTGAGTAAGGACATTGCTACTTCTGATACATCCCTGTTCCAGCAGTATCCGTAACCGCCACACATCTCAAAATCATGGTCGAACTCAGGTGCGGCCACAAAAGAACCGTGTACGGGATCATTGAGCAGGTCAAGGGTAAGCAGAGAACGGTTGAAAGCCTCCCTTATTTGTTGTTTTGTTTCGGGCATATCGTCCAGCACGGACAGTTTTACCATATTCTTTTTTGAAAGCCAGCGTATCCGGTCCTCCTTGGAATCCTCAAACATATTATCCACTGGCTCCTGAATTAATTCTAACATCATCTTGTATAACAGTGTTCTTTTCTGGGAAGCTCCTATGAATACGGTTATCTCCTTGGATTTTCCAGCTTTAAGATCAAGGTCCCATCCTACTACCGTGTTCAGATAACCGATATCTTCCTTGTTGTTCTGCAGTCTGCCGTCTTCCATATCATAGCGTGCGTTGGTCCACCATATTGTGTCCATTGCCTTGCCAACCTGCCATTCCTGGAAAGGCGGATCTGCCATTATACCAATATAGTTATCCTGCCAGTACTGCACAAGCAGCCGTGCATCAGGATCGCAGAAAGCAGAGTTCTTCTTGTGCATCTCGCCTACACTGAGATTGGAATAATAGAAGAATGTGCCATTGATATCCCTTTCACTGCTGATGGTATACTTGCGCACCATCACAGATGCTTTTTGATGTGTAAAATCCTGGATAGTTATCTTTATACCAGTTCCATGTACAAGCTCAGTAATAACTATATTCGTATCTTCAAGATAATGTTGTGTAGAGTACCATTCAGGATTATTGGTCCATATCAGCCTGTTGTTCATATGCAGGCAGGCAAGCGATTCCTCTACATGTTGGGCATAATCCCTGCGAGGATAAAAAAAACCTAACAGTTCGCCTTTCTTGCCCATGGTGATAAGAACCTTGCTATTGCCCAGGATAACATTAGGTTGCCTGATCACTTTATCCCCTCTTTCATAATATGTTCCAAATTAACTCCTTCAGGTGCAATTGATACCAGATGTTCGCATACTGCATTTCCCATGCTCTTACAACTGACTTCACGGACCTGAAAAGTGTACCCCATCATTTCTGTCATGTAACCTGCAATGAACCCGCTTATGTACCCGCATACCGGAAGGTCACTGGGACCGTATGCATCTGCAATGAACGAATCCCTTACTCTTACTTTACCGCTACAGGTATCTCTATCAAAATCCATTTCCAATTTTCCCCAGCCGGATGCAAGGAATAGTTCTCTCAATATGGCCATACAATTGTTTCTGTCTACTGGAATTATGCCCTTGACATACTTTGCAGCACCTTTGCCTCCTTTAAGGCCGCTCATCAGAAGCAGACCATCGGGCTGGATCACATTTTCCCTTATTATCTTTAGTATATCCAAAATAGTCCTTGACCTTGTAATCACGGCTCTTTCTCCCAGAAAATTCAGAGGAAAATCCACTGTATGTATCATACGATTTCCGGATATACCTGATTCTACCTCAATTACGCCTTCAATGCCCCAGAGCCTTTTATTGATGTTTTCTATTTGTGCCTCTTCCTTAACCTCCGTGAAAAGCACATATTTTCCCTGCCCATTCGGTTCTGTATTGTCAAGATATGCGAACCTGATCTTCACTTCCATTTCAGTAAGCACTGAATTGATATTTGCCTCAGCTCCCATATTGATTTGATAAGTGATGCTGAACCACACCACATGAGCATTCTCATCACCCTTGGAAAACATGTATAAATCCCGTACCATAGTAACCCCCTTTCTCCCACTATTCATGGGCTTCAGCATCCATAGCATCCAATTTTTTGAAGACCAAGGATTTAAAGTCCATGAGAATTGTCATGTAATTAATAGCAGCATCAAATGGCGATGAATGAATACTAAAATATGAATGCACATCACCGTCACCAAGATTTTTAGTGCACATGTAGTAGAAATGGTCTGAAGTGAGCAGATGCTTCCAGATATTGATGATCTCTGGGTCTTTGGTTCTGCGTACGTATTGACCCAGCATCTTGACATCTTCAAAACATCTTCTTTGCATATCGTTACCCAGCCATGCGCTGGTATCGCGTTCAGTGTCAGCCCAAGAGATTGTGGAAAAATCCCCAACGTCTATCTCTGCCACAGGGTCGTACCTGCTGACCACTTCAGAAGGAGTATGGAAAGCCAACTTCCTGTCTAAGACCTCTCCGGGCAATGCTTTCAGGAATTTGAAAATGCCTGTTTCTTCCCATTGATGCTCCCCAAAAGTTTCATAATCCATGAAAATATTTAAAGTATCTCCCGGTGTAAGGGAAGCCCAACTGGCCCATTTGTCCGCTGTAAGCGGATATTCCGGCCACCACCTCGCGGTGAACCTGTAGCCTATGTCATCGCTCAGTTTATAATTACGCAGCAGTACCTTGATATTCGAGCCCTTTGCCTGGTATACGTAGTTAGGTGACCTGTTGCCAAGCAGATGTTCAGTACCTTCGGAAAGTATTGCTTTATATCCCATATCTTTGACAGTGGCTGCAAGGCTATTATTATAAATCAGCTCCGTATTACGGAACACCTGAGGTTCCACCCCTATGAGAGCCTTCATATTATCCCTGTGCTCACGTATCTGCTCCCTGAACTCGTCCCTATCATCGAATAAACCTGCAAGAGAGTGATAGTTAGTCTCTTCCAGGAATTCAACACATCCTGTCTCTGCCATCTGTTTGAAGGTTTCCAGTACATCCTTATTCCATTTCTCACACTGGCTGAGCAATGTACCTGTGACAGAGAGACTTATCTTAAACTTTCCGTCGTATTCATCAATAAGATCAAGCATGGTCCTGTTAGCTGGAAGGTAGCATTTGCGTGAGATCTTCTCAAATATCTCCCTGTTAGTCTTGTTATCGAAATATCTCTCAAAGCCCGTGTGTTCATCCGGCCAGAACCATTTTAATCGATATGGCTGATGGACCTCAAAGTAAAAGCAGACAGACCTCATGTCCTCCCCTCCCATATAGCCCTTCTGAAATCAGATAGTATGGATATATTATTCACAGCCCTCTCATATCCGGTAATGTGAGCTGTGTTCATATCCAGAAAAATATCACTTTGCTGTAGATATCCGAATATATGCTGCATCTGGGCATTATCTGAAGCAGAAGCACGTTCCTTTATTTCTTGTGCTATGATCTCAAGTTCCTTTAAGTAGAAATGCTGTGCATGGTTTCCAAGCAGGCCCCCCATCCCGTAACGGGCTGCAGACTCGGTTTTTATGGTGTCCAGCCTTACTTTGTCAAATCTGCTCACGGCATCTTCGGGCTTGATCATGCTAATACCTCTTTCTTCCAGGCTTTGCGGCAGTTCTGTTAGGAACTGGAACATCCCTCCTGCTTTGCTCTCGTTCCAGGCTATGGAACCGTAATCCAGGTAAAGAGTGATAACATTACCTTCAATGCGCTCAATCCAGGAAGATAATTTATCGGCTGTCAGTGGATAATCTTCCCATGACTTCTCACAGAAATGCCTATTGATGTCCTCGCTGAGGCCAATGTGCCGAAGCAATGTGGGCATATCATCAGAATATACTTTAGACGGCACATCTGTATTTAGCAGATTTTTAGCCCCTTCTGCTATCATGCATTTCAAACCCAGCTTTTTTAGCACTCCTCCAATATTTCCCGATATCATCAATTCGGGGTTTACAAAAGCTGAAGGAGTAATGCCAAACAGCTCTGATATCTTTTCCATATGCGTCCATACCTGCTCTTTAAAATCCGTGAGGTCGGGATAAAGAGCACTAAGGGAATGATAATAGGTTGATGCCGCAAATGAAACATTTCCGGTATCTGCCAACTCCCTAAATGAATTCAATACTCTTGGATCCCAGGAGCATTGATCAAGAAATGTCCCTGAAAGGTTCAGTGTATAGGCCGCTCCATTAGCAATCGATCGTTCTAATATCTTGTTAGTTCTGCCAATGTTTGCTGCCATACGCTGAAAATCATTAAAGATCCTCTCCTGGTCAAAATAAGTCGATATCTCAGGTATGCGATAACCATCAGCAGACCAGTACCATTTCAAATGATAAGGTAGATGTAACTCCACACACACACAAACCGATTCCATGATTAGATATATCATCTCTCATTATTTTAGTCTATTGTACTTTAACAACAGTATATATTCTAATGGATAGATATTAACGATATTGTTTTATTGGTAGAGACCAATTAAACTTTTATACAATCGTCAGTGGGAATCAATAATGTTTGAACGAAAATGGTTAGTTATAGCAGGAGAAGAGGCTGGTCCAAAGTCGAATAAAATGGGTGGTATCTGGAATGTGATTGATGCCGAAGCTACTACTCTTGCATCCCTTATGAGTTCGGGAGCCATCAAGGATGAGATGCTACCCGGCATTATAGTTGCAGGCCCCTATTATGGGCATTCAGGCACTGATTGGCACAAAAGCCTCAACCGTATCACTGATATGACTGGTTTTGAGCCTTATGAAACTGAGGATGAGGTCACAGAAGCTATCACAACCATGAAATCAAGGGGTATTGAAATCATTAGTGGTGTACGCCATTACAAAGGCATACCTATTATTTATCTGATGTTCAAAACAAACGATTTCTGCAGGATAATGTCCGACTACTTAGGTACCGTTATGTGCCTCACCGATAAAGTGAAAGCTGAAGCTTTTTCTCTTGTAGGACTCGATTCGTTAAAGTATGAGAACATGGGCAATGGACAGGAGTATACTCATTATCTTAATCTCTCATATGCTATTTCCGAGTTCATACGAGAGCTTGTAACAATAAAAGCACAACGTGCAAAGGATTTCACGGATAAGGCGGTATCTGATTTCGCTGCTTCTCTTATGCCTAGCATGCATGTATACCTGCACTGCCACGAGTTCGGCGTATTCTATACTCTGGCAAGGTTGCGTAAATTAGGTTTGTCTGTAAATTCAGTAGCTACCTTCCATGCAACATTACCAGGGAGATCTTCAGGACATCAATCATTACAGAAAATACGTCTGAATGATAGCAGTTGGGATCCAAAAGTGCCGGAGAACCTGGCAAGACTTGAAGCCCTTTCAGCAAATGCCGATGTCGTGACCGCAGTAGGTGACTCCACACGCAAAGAAGTCAAATTATTCTATGGAATAGATTCGATAGTTGTGCGCAATGGTATAGACAGCAATGGAGTAGGCATTTCCATGGAAAAAAAGAAGAAATGCCGCGAGAAGATACAGACCTTCCTTTCGGATAATATTCAGAAAGTTTATGGAGGTATACCCCTTCCTGCGAAGAGGATACTGCCAGTTTTCTCCATATCTCGTATTGAGATCGAGAACAAAGGCTATCCAGACTTGCTGGATTCCCTCATGTTATTGGATAGAATGGTGAAGATGGAGATAGTTGCAGGTCAGCAGGATGAGGATATACGTGTAGTATGCTTTATTATTGCGGCCCATGGTCCAAAGTCAAATGTGCCTGATGGTTTCCCTCTCAAGCTTCCGGATGAAATATTACAGGGTGAGGAAATAAGGCTCCAGAGAATGATCAAGGAAAGACAGCTCGAGCCTGCACAACTCATCACAGGAAGAAGGCATGTAGTAGCTGCATTGTACCCTCAGTGGATATCAAGTCATGACGGTGGTCTTAATATGAACTCTGATGAGTTAATGGCAGGGTGTATTGCAGGGATTTTCCCGTCAAGATATGAACCTTTCCTGCTGACGGGACTTGAAGCAGGAAAAGAGGCTACACCAAGCATAGTTAGTAAGGTATGCGGTTTTAGTGATGCTCTTGAAAGCATCAAACGCCTCGTGATGGGTATGGGTGGTGTAATAGTTGTGGATAATATTGACCTCCCATATAATGAGACCATAGCTGACTACGCTCTTGCTATGGATTATTTCCTGGATACTTATATTGATGACAAGGTTAAGTACAGCCTTCTTTGCCAAGAAGCTAATTTGCTTGCAAAGGAGATGAACTGGCTGGATCCAACAAAAGAATATTACGAGCTTCTCACAGGTGTATCCATAACCCAAGAAGAAGAAGAAGAAAACTAGACTGATGATCTGTCTTATTGCGCAGGAGAGATACTAGTGTCTGAGATACGCAAACACTATTTCCTTGATGAGTATTGCATAATAGCTGCCGGAAGAGGCAAAAGGCCCTCTGATTTTTCTTCATCCCCGGAAGTTCAAAACGCTACCAGCTGCGTGTTCTGTGCTGGAAAAGAAGATATGACACCACCTGCTATGGCTGTATATAAGGATGGAAAGATCTTTCAGGATAGTAAGGATGAACTTATTAGAAACTGGCAGATCCGCTGCATACCAAATCTATATCCGGCTCTCGGTCCTGAAGGTGCTGATAGTCCCTGTCAATCAGGATATGGTTTCCACGAAGTAATAATTGAAACACCTCAACATGAAAAAAGATTGACCAATTTCACAGATGAAGAGATGTACCTGCTCATGAAAGCTTACAGAGACCGGGTCCTTCATTACTGGAAACAGCCACAGATACGGTACGTATCCCTTTTCAAGAATTGGGGAAAGCAGGCAGGTGCGTCTCTGGAGCACACCCATTCCCAGCTTATTGCATTGCCTTTGATACCTCCTTCTATTAAAAGGGAGACAGATATTATCCAGGCTAAAGGAGAATGTCCTTACTGTGATATAGTACATATGGAATCTTCAAATGAACGTTTCATTTATGAAAATAAATATTTCATAGCCTTTGCTCCTTATTGCTCAAAGGTTCCATTCGAGATCTGGTTCCTTCCAAAAGAACATGTAAGTCATCTTGGAGAAATGTCAGAGGATATGTTGCATTCGCTGGGTGTTGCCATCCGTTATGTACTTTCAAGAATTGAAAAAGTACTTGCATCTCCTTCTTACAATTACATGTTCTTCCAGCTGTTGAATGATGATTCATATCATTTGAATATCAGACTCCAGCCTGTGACAAGCAAGATGGCCGGGTTTGAGAAAAATACAGACATATTTATCAATACAATGCCTCCGGAAAAGGCTGCCGAGTATTTGAACAATGGAATATCCGAACAGGAAATACATTGAATATAAGTAAATGTGGGATAAAATGAGAAAATTAAGAATAGGTATGTTCTCGTGGGAGAGTTTGTATTCAGTAAAGGTGGGAGGAATAGCCCCTCATGTTTCTGAATTATCCGAGGTACTTGCTTCTAAAGGTCATGAGGTGCATATATTCACCCGTAACCGCGGGCTTGAACCGCATGCATTCATAAATGGTGTGCATTATCATCGTGTAGACCACGATCAGTCAGGTGGTGTGATGAACCAGATGAACAGGATGTGCGATTCCATGTACTGGATGTTTCTGGAAATGGTAGACCGTTTTGGTCATTTCGATATCCTCCATGGTCATGACTGGCATCCGGTAAATGTACTATGTAAACTTAAAGCAGAAAAAGGACTGCCTTTCATTCTCACATATCACAGTACGGAATGGGGACGTAATGGGAATGCACATGGGTATTGGTGGGAAGCTAAAACCATCTCACATCGAGAATGGCTGGGTGGCTATGAAGCTGCTGAAGTTATAATTACTTCAGAGGTACTGAAAAAGGAAGTGCAGTCCCTATACCTTATACCAGATTACAAGATATCACTTGTACCTAATGGCATTTTTTTAAACAAGATACACAGGGACATTGATCCAGGCGAGATAAAGAAGAAATACGGCATTCATCCGCTGGCACCAGTTGTTTTGTTTATAGGACGCATGAGTTATCAGAAAGGACCTGATATGCTTGTAAAGGCCATAGGAAAAGTATTGTCTCATCGGTGGGATGCACAGTTTGTATTTATCGGAGAGGGAGAAATGAGAGCCCATTGTGAATATACGGCTAGTTCAATGGGAGTTAAGCATGTGGCTCATTTCCTTGGTTATGCTTCCGATAACGTTTCTAGGGATTGGTACAATGCTGCAGATATTGTATGTGTTCCAAGTCGCAACGAGCCTTTTGGTATTGTTGTGCTTGAAGCATGGGATGCAAGCAAGAGTGTGGTGGCTACTGATGCTGTGAAGCTTATTGAGAACTTCAAGAATGGAGTTACCGTGTACCAAAATCCGGATTCCATTGCATGGGGAATCAATTATGTACTGGATGGTTTAGGGAAAGCAGGTTTTGGTAAAGAAGGGCGTAAGCTTATTGAAGATGTTTATAACTGGCAAGAGATAGCTGATTCCACATTGAAAGTTTATGCCCGTTTAATGAAAAACAAAAAATAGAGTATATGAGGCTACTCATACTCTCTTTTCACAGAAGGTCCTCTGTAAACTCTTTTTTCATAATCCCCGTATCCTCTGTGTTTAGCCCTTACCTTCCGTTTCAATTGCTGCTCCAGCAATTCTTCCACATCATTCCATTCGGTAGCATCAGACATTAAGTGGTCCCTCATATCACCCTGATAAATGGATTGTGATGTATGAACTCCACGTCTAAGCACAACAGGTCTGCAAGGCGCGGACAGAGCTCCTCCATACCCGGATTTTCTGTAGCATAATGTGTGGCATCGATAAGAATAAGTTCTCCCCGAGAGCGTATCACATCATGTTTCAGTTCTGAAGAAACGAATGCTTCAACTCCATGCTCTCTTGCCACTTCCAGATACTCGTTGCGAAAACCACTGCCTCCAAAAACCATAACACGTTTTATATCATCTCTTTCCCCAACATATTGCACATGAGTGTTGAGACTTTTTGCTACATGGTTTGCCAGGGTTTCCGTGGAACATACAGGCACTTCACCTATCCGCCCTATTTGCAGTTCTTGTATATTATTAAGTCCCAGCCTCTTTGCAAGCACATCGTTTATTCCACCTTTAGCCCTGTCAAAATTCGTATGCATGGAATATAGAGAAATCCTGTTATCCAGAGCTATTTGCAAACTGGTGGCAAGACTTTTGGAAATACAATTCACCGGATTAAAAATAAGCGTATGATGGGTGATTAACAAATCAGCATTGATCTCTGAAGCCCTATTAAGTACATAGTCCGTAGGGTCCAAAGCAACTGCTATTTTTTTTACATCATTATCAAGGTCCAGATTAAGACCAATTTTGCCTATATCGAAATCTGCAGCAAGCTCAGGAGGAGCTATTTTTTCCAAAACTGGGATGATCTTAGATAAATGCATAAAAGGCCTTTGTCCTCAATTCATAAGAATCTATCGCACTCAAAAATCAAAAATCAATAATTCAATACAAGCACAAGAAATCCCATAATATTTCTATCGAAGCATTAAAATATAATTAGATATATTATTATGAAGAGGTTTATTTATGAGAATCGAAAGTGGGATAGAAGGTTTGGACGAGATCATGCAGGGAGGACTACTCCCGGAACGTGTTTATCTGTTAAGCGGACCTCCAGGAGGCGGCAAGACCACCTTTGGAGTACAATTTCTTGCAAAAGGTGCTCTGCAAGGTGATGTGGGACTGTATGTAACATTACTTGAGTGCCCCCAGAACATAATAAATGATATGTCCAACTATTCTCTTAACGTCATACCACTTATAAAAGTGAAGAAACTGTTATTTGCTGACCTAGGACCTCGTATGGAATATGGATACATGGATGAATTGAAAGACATAATTCAGCCCCATGAAAAAATCGAAGGCTATTCCAATGAACACGAAGCTCCATCCCCTGCCATGGTCTTTAAAGAACTGGCAGCTTACGTCGCAGAATACAATGTCAAAAGGCTTGTCATTGATTCAATGACTGCAATACGCTTTGCAACACAAGATCCGGCACTTCAGGAAAAAGAAATGACACGTTTCATCAGGAACCTGAAAAAACTGGGTTGTACAACTATTATTATAGGTGAACTAACTGATCCAAGTGCATATACTACCGAGCAGTTTGCATCCCATGGAGTAATTTTCCTGCACAACTTCCTTTATGAAAAGCAGATGACACGTGCTATTCAGATAATAAAAATGCGTGGCACAAAACATGACTGCAACATGCATAAAGTTCAATTCACTGAGCGAGGGCTGCAAGTAGAAGGTCTGCTACAATAAAGGAGTGATGATAGGGTGCGGCTTTTTAAGAAGGTGGAAACAAAAAGAACGCTCAGCGATTCAGAGAAATCCGAACTAGAAAAAAGGGCCTATGATCTTGGATTTGAAGTTGGGTACCATAAACATTCAGAACTGGGCTGGGTTAGTGAGCGATATGCTGCCCTGGAATCAGTGGCAAAGGAAGCAGGTCTTCTTGAACTGGTCAGTGAAAAATATAAAAGAGGAAAGGAAACAGGAACCAAAAACAGGGAAAAAGACATGAAACTTGGCCTTAGCAAAAAAACTAAGGAAAAGGAAAGACATGCCACTGAAGCTTTTTACGATATATCCTCTCAAGAAAAAGACCACATTCACTTAAGATCAGGATTTACATCATTTCAGGAAAACAACGAGCACCTCTACGGCATGCTCCGGCATCCGAATGTAACTGAACTGCCTTCCCTTACAGAAATGTCTAAGACTGTTGAAAGGCCGCAAATGATCAACGGTTTCAGGCTGCTTGTTCCAAAGTGATGAAGTAAAGAACGATGAACGATACGACCTCTTCGATCCAATGAGCAGGAATATCCATGACCTTTAATAAAGCAGGTTCTGATGCAGCCCACAGTGCCTTTTCAGAAAGTGAGATAGACCTTTCTTTTGTTCCTCGTTCCATGAACTTTAATGAGTCTGGTCTTGAGATCTTACATACATATATGAATGCTATCCCTTCCATGTTACTTGTCATTGATAGCAACCAGATGATCTCTTTTGCAAATGAATTTCTTTGTAAGAGTTTGGACTTCACAAAAAAAGAGCTTGTCGGCCGTACATGGTATGAACGACTGATAGTTTCTGATAGGTGGTATGAAGTAAGAGAGATATATGCCAAACTGACTGAAGGCAGCAAAGATAAATCTGATATCAAACTGCCCATACTGGATAAGCATGGGCAGGAACAGCAGGTTGTTCTCAAGAGCGGTTATCTTTATGACAAAAACGGGAAAATATTCAGAACAATAATACAAATAGAACAAGTTAATTCTGTATCCAAGCAATATGTTATATGCACTGCTGAAGATAAATACCGCTCACTCGTAGAAAACTCAGTAGACATTATACTGGAAACGAATACTGCAGGAATAATCAATTATATAAGCCCTTCTATCTCCATGTATGGCTTCACTCCTGAGGAACTTATTCTCAAAGAAGTATCAAATTTGTTCTTTTATGAAGATCAAAACAAGATAATTCGTTCTTTGTCGATAACGTCCACAAACTCCGGACAGACCCGAGTACAAGGCCGTCTTAAAAACCCTAATGGGCAGACATATTGGATTGAATTGTATGCACAAACTTTACTTGACAGTGATGGTCATGTTAAAGGGATAACGGGCACCATCAGAGATATTGCTGACAGAAAAGCTAACCTCAATACCCTTGAGATGGCCAGTGATATGTTCATCTCTCAAGCACGTTCAGCTTCAGAAGCCATCATATTTTCCGATGAGGAAGGGAATATAATTTTCTGGAACAGAGGTGCTGAGAACCTGTTTTTCTATACAGTAGATGAAGCACTCGGAAAGCACATTTCCATGATCATGCCTCAGAGATACAAGCATATACATCAAGGATGGGATATAGTTGTTTCAACAGGCCGTTCCTGGGTAATGGGAAATACTATTGAGCTTTACGGTTTAAAAAGGGATGGAACAGAATTTCCCATTGAGATCTCACATTCTTCATGGAAGAAAGACGGAACTTCTTTCTTTAGTGTCAATATTAGAGATATTACACAGCGAGTTCTTAATGAGAAGGAAATGAGAGAAGCTAAAGACAAATATCGGATGATATTCGAAAAGTCCCCCCTGGGAATTATCCACTTTGATATACATGGGATTATCACACAGTGTAATAAGAGTTTTGTGGATATAGTAGGTGTGGAAGAAGTAAATGTCATTGGCAAAATAATTGGTTTTGATCTGCTTGGTCCTGACGCAAATGAGGATATTAAGAAATGTGTCACAGTAGTGATTTCAGGAAAGCCGGATAATTTCTCTGGAACTTCTTTTTCATTTATGGGTGTAAGAGATACACCGATACGAGCCAGTTTTGTTCCTGTTATTACCGAAGATGAGGCGATTGCCGGTGGTATTTGTATAGTAGAGGACATAACTGAAAGCAAAAAAGCAAGGGAAGCACTGATCCATGCCAAGAATGTGGCAGAAGAAGCCAGTAGAACAAAGAGTGAGTTCCTTTCAAATGTAACACATGAACTAAGAACGCCTCTGAACGCTATAATGGGATTTTCAGACCTTTTACAGGAAAGTGTTGAAGAGAAGCTGAAAGAGAATGAGCGGAAATACCTCAATAACATTATAGGAAGTAGTAAAGATCTGCTTGATGTAATAAACAACATACTTGACATATCAAATATCGAAGCCGGAAAAACAAATCTTGAGCTTGAGGAGATCTATCTATCAGATCTTATACAGGATGTTAAGACTGAAATGTGTAATTTTGCCTCTAAGAAAAACATTGAGCTACAAATAGAAATTGACCCTCAGGCTGGGTTAATAAAAGCTGATAGGAATAAATTGCAGCAGATACTTATCAATCTGGTGAACAATGCCATAAAATTCGGCAAAGAGCAAGGTTTTGTAAAGATAAGAGTCAAGCAAATGCCTGATATGCTCCATATAGAGGTCATTGATAATGGAATAGGTATAAGTGCAGAGGACAAACAGGAATTGTTCAAGCCTTTTACACAGATAGATTCGTCTTCTACCCGCAAGTATAAAGGAAATGGGATCGGGCTTTATATTGCAAAACATATGGTGGAGCTGCATGGTGGAAGCATATGGGTGGAAAGTGAAATTGGTAAGGGCAGTACTTTCACTTTCTCGATCTCATTGAATCTCTAGTTGACATGGGTTAATGGAAAGCATTTGTTTCATTCCTAATACCACATAATATTGATTTTAATAAGACAAATAGTTGATTTGTAATCACTAGCAATATGATTATATAATAATATAAATATATCAGTTTGGTAGAAGTAACTTATGTTATAAAGATCCAGCATCCACTAAAGAGGCACTAATATGTCAATAAAGTCCATGTTTTTCTTATTCCTGGTTTTACTTTGCCTGGCACCTCATGTGTCGGCTTACAGCTCAGATGATATAGAATGGGAATCTGTAAAAACCGTTACTCTTCATTGGGGAGATTCTTACACGGTAGATAACTATGTTATTACAGCAGATGACTTCAATAAAGATGGTTATGCATATATCACGATCTACAAAGATAACATATATATGACAGCAGGAGCCTTGAAACTCTCAGATAAACTTGTCTACAGAGACACAGCCGCTGGAGATGACATAAAGGTATTTGTCAGTGCTCTGAGTTTAAAGGTTGACAGCTGGACAGGAAATCTTGTAGACCCTTACGTTAAAGTGCAAATATACAGACGTGGATTGCCAGACCTTGAAGTAACGGTAGATATAGAAAAGGATAGTTATGATCCTACCAGACTTTCCACTCCTCGTTACATTGAAGGGAATGTAACCATTAAGAATGTAGGAGATGCAGAAGCCAGCAACATAGTGTTAAGTATAAACACAGCTGGCCTTGAACTTGGTGACGGGAAACTTACCCAAACAATATCTTCTCTTAAAAAAGGGGAATCCGGAAAACCACTTACTTTTAGTCTGGAAATACCCCTGCTGTGGGATGAAGAAGACTTCAAAATTGTCGCACAGACTACTGCTTATGATATAAATAGTGAAAAACATACATTCAATGGTACAAAGACCATTACCATTGAGCCAAAATCGGAGATTGTGCTTACAAAAACCTATAAAAAAGAAATATACATGGATGACACAGCGTATATATCTCTTATTCTGAGAAATACCGGTGCATATGGTCTTAATTCTGTGCTTGTAAATGATCCACAGACTGATGATCTGGAACTTCAAGGTAATGTACTGACAGAAAAGACAATATCCATCAATGCCCAGGAATCAGTTACTGTTCTGGAATATGCGCTTAAGCCCATAAAACCCGGAAAGTTCACGTTGCCAAAGGCCACTGCTAGCTTCACAGTAGATGGCAAAAAATATACATTTGAATCAGATGCACCTGTTATTCAGATCAATGGTCCGTATATAGTACTTGAGAAAAAGGTAAATGTTTCCTCCTTCAATCCAGGCGACAATGTGCTTGTGACTGTTTCTATGAAAAATGAAGGAAATAGAGATGCTAATGTCAAAATAACGGAAACAGTGCCAGAAGGTACCAGTTTTGTAAGCGGGGTCATGACTTTCGATGATGTGGTCAATGATAAGTCCACACAAAAATATTCATATGTACTTAAACTTGAAAATGAAGCTGACATGAAACTGCCAGCCACATCTGCTAAATTTACGGATCTGGAAGGTTATAAAGGTGAAAAGACCTCAAACGTGCCGGTGATCAAATTAAAGACTTCACAGAGTCAGGAAACATCTCAATCTGGCACTAAGGGATCTGCCAGTTCAGGGACAGCTTCGGCAAGTTCCGGAAGTGAGACAGAGGTGGGACAGCAGCCCGGTTTTGAAGCATGGTCCTTGGTACTTGCTCTTATAGCTGTGATGAAGCTTGTGAAAAGGGATTAAGACATACATGGACCGTAAATCGATATTATTTGCTGCAGTACTGATAATATATCTTGTACTGCAGCAGCATCCTGTAACTGCATCTAGCACAGATGCAAATGATACAGAATGGCTTACCCCATCGGAATTTACGATCTATTGGGGTGAACAGGCTGAAATAGATGGATATACGATCACAGCCCTGGATTTTTCAGCATCAAAACCCGTGGACCTGCCTGATGATTATGTAATGCTTAGCATTAAAAGTAACACTTCACGTTCATGGAGTGCTATACTTGCTCTAAATAATAGTGTAATTCCAAATGAAACGATACTTGACGGTTTGGTGAAATTAACTGCAAAAGATGTGGTAACAGGCAATGACATACCCACACCTTATGCCACTATAGAGATAGCCATTGCAAACAGTTCATCTATAAGCAAGCCAATACCCTGGATAAATAGTGTTCTCAGAGTAAAAAGGCTCCCTGCTAAAGAAGCTTATATTGATGAACGGGTCTACATATTAACAGAAGTTATTAATCTGAAGGAGATACCTCTTGAAAATATTCACATCAATGAGACAGTGCCTGACGGGTTCATAACTGACCCCGATGTAGAAAACACTTGCTGGACAATTAATCTTCAACCAAGGGATAAAAGATCTATCGGTTATTCCATACGCGCCCTGAAACCAGGAACATTTCTAATACCAAGTATGAAATTATCCTTGGAGTACAATGGGATAACTCACAGAATAAAAACCAATTCAAGTGAAATTGTGATACATGGTCCATGCATTGATGTAAATAAATCATTTTTATACCAGAATACCAGAACAGAAGGCCTTTTGAATATTACCCTTCAGGTAAATAATTCAGGAGATCGAGCTGCTTACGTGCAGCTTACTGATCAGATTCCGGAAGGCTCTATACTAATGAACGGTAATCTTAGCAAGAGTCAGGTAATGCAGCCTTCTGATATATGGACACTTGAGTATTCATTAAGTATCAATTCCAGTAAAAATATTGTAATACCTGGTGCAAAAGTGAGGTTCGTAGACTCCAGGGGATATGAAGACTCATTTGAATCTGCAGGTCAGATCTTAAAAATTGAGGAAAATATAGTTGAAGAAACTTTGTCCGATGAAGAACTATCGCAAGAGGAAATACCTCAAGAGATAGAAAATGATACAGAAGAAACAATAGTTCAGGAGAACAAAACTTCTGAAAAGATAAGCTCTGTTAGCAGTTTAAAGCAAAGCATAATGAACATTATAGAAAAAGCAATAGGGTGGCGGCTCTAATTAGACAGGAAATATTTTAAATACATTCAGACCAACTCCCTTTTAAATATCTAATTTGGATACAATATGAAACCTTTTCAACAAGATCATGCTATTGAAACTATAATCTTCACTCATGGAGATTCGGATGGTATATGTTCCGGTGCTATTGCAAAAAGTGCCTATCCTGACGCACAGGTATACTTCACAAGTCCTGTAAGCATGCTGAAAAAACTATATCTGGCAAAAGGATACAAACGAGTGATCATTTGCGATATCGCTATTGATGAGCGAACCAGCATAGAACTGCTCCAGAGGCTTAAAGAAGTGGCTAAGGAAAGCGACCTTATCTATATAGACCATCATCCTGTACCTGAGAGCGGCTGGAATGAAAATTGGTTGCACAATGATCCATGTGCTTGTTCTTCTGAACTCACCTACAAGGTACTAGCCCATCGGTTAAACCGGGATGTGCGCAGAGTAGCCATCTATGGAGCTATAGGAGATTATGCAGATGATAGCGATTCGGTGAAACTCTGGTGCGAGGACTGGGATAAAAGGACATTGTTCTTTGAAGCCGGTGCACTTATACAGGCAATAATATATGCAGGTCGTGAATTTGATTTCAAAAGGTATCTGGTAGAACACCTTGCAAAAGATCGTCTTCCTTCTGATCTTCCTGAAGTACTTGAATTCGCAAAAAATTGCTCCGAACTTGAAGAACAGTTGAGGTTGCGTATAAGAAAACAGGTAAAAAGCCTTCAGAACTTAGCCTATGTAATTGACCCAAAGGGGTACAAGTCCAAATCTGCAATATACGCTGCTGCTTATGGCCAGAGAAAAGTGGGAGGCTCTGCAGAATACCGACAAACAAAACATTCCTATGATATTAGTTTCCGTTCACGCAGTCCAGTTGATCTTAACCTCATTTTGCGGGACCTAGCTCCAAGATATGGCGGAACAGGAGGGGGACTGGCGGAGGCCGCTGGTGCAAGGATACCTGTAGCTAACTTCCAGAATTTTCTTAATGACTTGGATATCAGGATAGGGGAAGAAGAAAAGAGATTAAAGGAAGGAAATAATACCAATAAATGCCACTAAGCAACCGGAGATAATATGAAAAATAAACCGGACCTTACTGATGGCGCTGGATTTGAAATAGTTTTTGTCGGCAGGTCCAATGTAGGTAAATCCTCTATCATCCGCAAATTAACAGGTGGAAAGGTAAAAGTAGGCAAAAGGCCTGGAGTTACTCTGAAACCTACACATGTAAGACTTGATGATCTGCTGGTTACAGATATGCCTGGTTTTGGCTTCATGAGTGGTGTCAAGGAACGCAAGCAGGATATCGTCAAAGATAGGATAGTGCATTACATAGAAGACAATGCTGACAGGATAGACATTGCAGTTTTAGTTGTCGATGGCTCTGCTTTTTTGGATATAGTGGCCAGATGGGAAGAAAGAAATGAAATACCCGTGGATATAGAGCTGTTCAAGTTCCTCAATGAAGTTGGAATATCGACTATTTTGGCCATCAATAAAATGGATAAGATCGAAGAAGACATGGTCAACCATGTGCTTGATGGCATTGTGGAAAAGCTTGGATTACCTTCACCATGGGATATGTGGCAGGAAGCAGTGGTTCCGGTAAGCGCAAAGCAGGATGATCTCAAAAAACTATCTTTATGTATACGGCAGCGTATGCATGTTGCAAAAAGAGATGACTTGTTTAGACATATACACTGATACAGAAGAGTCTAAATACCGATACTTAGATTTTGACTTAAATGAGCAGTTTTTGCAAGAATATATAAAGTGTTATCAGTGAATCTCATTATTTTTATACCAAATAATATTAGATTTTATGATAATATAATTTTGATATTTTCATAACCTGCAAATCCTTAAGTATTAACTAAGGTTAACCCTTTTTTATGCATACTTTACAAAACCTACAAAGCATAATTTCCAACGATCTTGTATCTGTTACAGAGATAGATATTAGGGTACTTAGTGAAATGTCTAGTGAAAAACCAGTCTATGTGTCTATCTATTTGCCAACATCAGGTAAAGAAAATGATCATTTGAACAAGTTGTTTGTAGAATCACGCATAAAAGCTATCAGAAAAGCTTTGCCTACTTCTCTCTTGGATCAATTCGAGAAAACCTATTCCATGATTGAGGAATGGCTGTTAGAGAAGCCTGTTTCCGGAGAGAAAGGAAGAATCATTTTTGCATGTTTTGAGTGTTCTTTCTTGCAGGTGTACCGGATAGCCGTAGAAACGGATAATTATCTAGTTGTAGACACCTCGCCTTTCATATTACCGCTTGGAAGGCTGCGGGCAGATTTTGAAGATTATGGCATCTTGCTTGTGGATTCCAGAGAGGCAAAATTCTTCTGCATACGCTCTGATATTATAAAGGAACATAAACATCTGTCCACCGACCTGATGAACAAACATAAAAAAGGCGGTTGGAGTCAGATGCGTTTCAATCACCTGAGAAAAGGAGCAATTAAGTCCTTCCTTTCGGAAGTGATAAACAATATTCATGATACTTGTGATCAATTTCCTACAAAGGGTATTGTAATTGCGGGACCTGGGGAAGCGAAACATCAACTTATTGAGATGCTTCCAAAGGAAGTGAAACAAAAGCTACTTGGAGTTATGGACATTCCCATGAATATTGCAAGTAATGAACTTGTGGCAGCAGGCGATGAAATATTGCACGAAGATGAAATGTCCACCTCAAAAAGAAGAGCTGAAGAATTCAGACGCGAGATACTTCGAGGTGGACTGGCAGTACATGGCCTAAAATCTGTAAAAGAGAGCCTGGAACAGGGAAAAGTCAATGTTCTTTTTATACTTCAAGGCCTTTCAGTGCCTGGTTGGATATGTAAAAAATGCCATAACTTACAGGCAAGTGCTAAAATTCCAACAGAGTGTAAAGCATGTAGTGGACACATATTAGTTGTCAATGTGCTGGAAAAATTATTTGAGCTGGCACAGAAAACAGGGGCTGAGGTTGAATTTGTAAAGCCTGAAGAACTTTTGGACTCTACAGATATCGTGGCTGCATTGTTAAGATACTGATACAAATTTATCTTGCAAAAAAACTGGCTCCCATTTCTGTTGCTATTTGCTCACAGGCTTCAATATCGATCTCGGGCACTTTGACAACTGTCATGCGGGTACTGATACCTACAGCAATGCACTGGCGTGTAAATGTGAGCATAGCCTGATATGAACCGGCATATTTAGGTCTGCAAAGCTGGTTATACAGTTCCTCGTTCTGAGCATTCAGACTTATAGAAACTGCACTCAACCCTGCTTTTTTAAGTTCTCCCACAACGTCGATGCCGGGATTTATTAATGCCGCATGGCCATTGGTATCAAGACGTACCTTTATTCCCTGTTCATGCAGCCATTTTGTGATAGCAAGCAGAATTGAGAAACTGGAAGTTGGCTCGCCAAAACCCGTAAAGACAATTTCCTTATATTTATGCAGGTCCAGAGAATTGAGGTGGCTGAGCATTTCTTCAAAGGTTGGATCTGTGGATAGCCATAAGTCATAGCCATATACGCCGTCACATACATCCCTTATACAAAAAGTGCAGCTTGCACTGCACTTGTTAGTGATGTTCAGGTAGAGGTTATTGTGAACCTCATAGGCCAGAGTGTCCTTATGCCCTTGAGGAAGGGTTCCATTAGTTTGAAGAATGTTTCCTATAACTGTTTTTATGTAATCACCCCTTTTATCCTCCCATATACCAGAAGGAATTACAAAGCTTGCTTCCTTCACCGTGGATGGTATATCTTTAAGGAAATACATCTGGGCATCCATGCCGTTGTCCAGTTCCACTTCTGACCTGAAGTACCAGTTGCCTTCATACTCATCAAGCTTGCATAATAACTGCTTATCTATATTATATATTTCACCATTAATAAAAGATATGTTTCGATTCTGCAGCACACCTGGAAAAGGACCAAGATCTAACATTGCATATTTTTTGGATGTCCGGGCTTTGCATATGAATACTGCATTTTCCATAAGATCATGGCTCACGCAGCCGCGCATTAATGTGCCATATACAAAAATATACATGTTAGCCCATACCCATGTTTAGTTTCTGAAGGGTCTTTTTCACGGGATCAGGCAACTGGCCGCATTGGATGGCTTTCATTTGTGTAGGGAGATGGTCTTGATAGCTATGTTCATCATGCTATCCGAAAGCATGAGCTTATCCATTAATTTTCGTACGTAGACCGCAGTCCTTATTTCCATCCCCATTTGCACACGCCACCTAGTATCATATTCTTCAAGTTTACATTTCCCTTCCAGAAAATCAGCAGCAGATTCTCCGGCAATTTTACCTCCAACCATTGATGTGGATATGCCTCCACCATTGGTGGCAATGAGATGACCTGCAGCATCTCCTGCAATTAGAGTGTCTTTTGTGGCAGTGATCTTGGGTGCTCCTCCTACAGGTACAAGTCCCGAGATCACCGATAAGATGGTGCCTTCCTTTAACTTTTCACTGGCAATGGGATGTTTATGCATGAACCTGTTCAGATAATCTCTTGCACACATGTGTTCTGCAAAGAGAGCTTCCCGGATACCCACGCCAATATTAGCTCTGTCGTCACCCTGGGATATAATCCAGGCATAGCCACCGGGAACATAATCTTTCCCAAAATACATTTCTACGGCTTCTTTATCTACATTTACACCTGATAGCTCATATTCGAATGCTGTGCTTATTCCCATGGGATCTGGTTCTCTTAGCATGCCCTTTGAAGCGGCCACCATTGAATTTGGACCATCCGCACCAATTATGACCTTTCCTTCTACTTCATATCTGCCGAATGCTCCATCCATTGTCACTATGGTCCCGGTAACTTCCAGCACATTGGTTGCGATGAGAAGGTGTGCACCTGCTTTTGCAGCAACCGTGGCAAGGTGCTTATCGAACCTGCGCCTGTCAAGTGCATCCCCCTGTACCTCAAAACCTTTAGATACGCCATTGGGTGCTATGAACCGCTGAAAAGAAGTTGTAGCATGTACGCAACTGGAAGGATATTCCTCAAGTGTGAAGGGAAGGTTTGCACCTGGAATTAGTTCCTTAAGTGTTTCAAGATGTGGCAGGAAGCCACCACATTGCAGGGGAACACCAATATCTTTTTTCTTATCGACCAATAGAACGGACATACCACGCTGGGCTGCATAGGTAGCGGCAGTGGAACCGGCTGGACCAGCTCCTATTATAATGACATCATAGGATTTTTCAGGTATCATATATCTCAGTGATTTATTTGAGAATAGAAGAGTGATTCATGATATTTAACAATTGAGCACTAAACCTTACAATTGATACTCATATTTCCTTTTTATTCGACATCTTAATATGTTCTTTATAACAAGAGAAAAGGATGTCACAGATGGAAGATATAGTGGATTGTTGGCTAGTGAATACCGGATATTGTGGGAAGAGAGCAGATGCTTGTCTGGAACAGGGAGTTATTACATTCAACATTGAGATCCATCTGATGGACGAATTCAGTGATGAGATATTTAATCTGAAATACATTGATACAAAAAGCTCTAACTTTGAATACCTGAGAGAAGAATACAAGAAAATGGACAGCAAGTTTAGAGCAAAACTTGAAGAAGAATTTGAAAAGATCCACTTGCCTGAAGGCTCTCCGGAAGAACTACAACGTCATCAGATGGAACTTCTTATATCCAGACTGAACGACCTGAAAGAAGAAGCTAGACTTTTGCGGGAAACCATGAGAGAATTTGACAAATTTGAAAAACATGAACGCATAAAAGAACTCATAAGATCTCGCTTGTGTTACATAGAAGAAACACGGCTTAATAAGTGGTCTGAAGCCATTTTTTGTTTTGCTAATGATATACATATTGGTGATCTGGTATTCATGCCTCTTGCAGAGGAGGAGTTCTTTGCTGTGGGAAAAGTAAGAGGCAACTATGAATATGTGGAAAATGTTTTTGACCTTCACCATATACGCGATGTAACCTGGATAAAAGAAAAGGTATATTTACCGCAGCTTACAGAAATTACTGATCTGTCAAAGGGTATTGTGCCCATAGAAGTTGAACTCAGATCTTCCTTGTTATCGGTGCTTAACAAGCACTGACTTATTGTAATAAAGGCTCTGTAGAAATGCCACTTTTGCTTTGTCTACGTAATGGCTAAGTATTCTCCAGATCTTCAAAGAACAAGGTAAATCCCATGATATGAGATGGCGCCATACTCTTTCTTTTGTATCATGAATAATACATAATTCATTACAAACGGGACAGAGGAATTTACTTCCTTTTATAAAATCAAGGTAAACACGGAGGCGTTATTCCCAGAGCAAGTTGAATGAGGTCTTTGTCTTTAATAGAAAGGGGTTTGTGTTAAAAAAGATATTAACTTACCCATTCAATGTTGTGGAGAGCAATAAAAATAAAAATTGATTCGAAATGATTAAGTAAAATACATCTCATTTGGTAAGCGAGGAGATAGTATTACCAACTACGCAGTTACTCTATCCATCGTATCTGTAGTAGCGGTAGTAGTAGTATTATTCGCTTGAGCAAGAGATTATTCTGGCTCAAGTGTACTGTTTTGGGGTTATTTACTGATTAGTGCGTTCTGTGCCAGGCTGGTTTCTTTCTAAGGAGAGTTGAAAATGAAAGAAATGAATGGGGCAGAAGTGCTGGTTAAAAGTCTGGAGGACCTTGGGGTCAAATGTATCTTTGGTTATACAGGAGCAGCCATACTTCCTGTATTTCATGCACTTAAGCAAAGTGATATTGAAATAATAATTAATTCAAACGAGCAATCCTCTGCATTTAGTGCAGCAGGATATTCAAGGTCCTGTAATAAGGTAGGTGTGGCAATTGTTACATCAGGACCCGCTATAACGAACACTCTCACAGCTGTTGCGGATGCTTATGGTGATAGCATCCCATTACTTGTATTTGCAGGACAGGTTCCTGAACATAAAATTGGTACTGACTCTTTCCAGCACATCAATGTAACAAGCGTCTTTGGGGATGCTGCCAAAAAAGTAATTCAATTATCAAATGGTGACGACATTGAATCAATAGTAAAGGATGCTTATTACTTTGCAAAGTATGGAAAATCTGGCCCAGTGGTAATAGATTTTCCTCTTGATAAACAGCTCAAGGCTCATGACTATGAAGGCATTAATGTAAGAAGGTTCGAAGAAAGCTATCACGACGACAGACATCTCTGTGATGATCAGTGCGAAGAGTTCTTCCAAATATTACTGCATTCCAAAAAGCCATTGCTTTACCTGGGAGGTGGTCTTAACTCACAGCAAGGAAGCGAAGCGATAAGAGAATTCAACGAATATTTCAGAATACCTTCTGTTAATACGCTCATGGCAAAGGGAGTGGTTGATGAAAGGGATGAACTGAATATGGGAATGTTAGGGATGTTCGGTACACCTTATGCGAATATGCTCATTCAGGAAAATGACCTGTTCTTTGCTATTGGTGTCAGGTGGGATGATAGGGTTGCGGAAAAAGTTGGATTTGCAATTGGTGCCGATATAGCATATATAGATATAAATCCCGAAAAAATGCATCAGATAAAGATTGAGCGTGGACCAAAGTTCACATTTATAGGGGATGCATCCACGGCCATCAGGGACCTGCTAAACTATGCTAAGAAACATAACATCACTATTGATATCCATGAGTGGCAGGAACGTGCCCGGGAACTTAAAAGATCATGGCCTCTTGACTACAACATGGAATCAACATACATACAGTCTGCCGAGGTTATGGATGTGCTATCTGCTTATGTTGACGAGCACACAAAGATAACCACGGGCGTTGGTAATCATCAGATGCTTGCAGCTCAATATTTGCCCATGCAAAGAGAGAAGTCCTTCATGACATCGGGATCATTTGGAACAATGGGCTTTTCCATGCCTACAGCAATTGGCGTTTACTATGCAAACTCTAATTCGAAGATCATTGCTATTGATGGAGACGGTAGCCTGAGAATGAATCTGGGCGAATTACATACCATAGCATCTCTGGAGTTACCAATTAAAATCCTGATGCTGAACAACAGGAGCGATGGCATGGTCCAGAACCTTCAAGATGCAGCTTATGATGGAATCAGAACAGGGACCAAAAGGCAAAAGGATGTCAATTTTGCTGAGATCGCACGTTCCTTCGGTTTTAACTACGCAAAAAGGATAAAAGACAGACAAGACCTCAGACAAGGTATCGAAGATCTTCTGGCTGCAGAAGGACCTTGCTTCCTGGAGGTTTGCACTGACAGCGAAGAGATACTCTACCCGAAGGTTCCGGCAGGAGGAGCTTATAAGGATATGATCCTTGGCCCATACATAAAGCATGTATCTGTGAGATTGTAAACCTCTCTGTATCAAAGACTAGAATTATATTATTGCAGCTGTGGACCACCACGGCTGTATGCCGTAGAAGCCAAAAAAAGCAGCCAGTCGAAATTGATAAAGCTTTGAGAAGTTAGTGCGAAATAGGTAGGGTTCTTCATACTGTCCGAGCGAGTGGGAAGAGCCTCTATTTCAGAAGCTGGAAGCACCTGTCCTTTGTAAGTTGGAATGAATAGTGCTGGTTTCGAAAAATTGGTCAGCAATGATTCCAGAGTTCCATGTTCAGGCTGAAAGATACCGTTAGTCTTCGAAATACCCACAGCGGAACCGATAACAGCATAGTGAGAACCAAATATCTCGTTAAGGTGTGACCCTGCAGGCCACCATACCAATAAGTCAGTTCCCAATTGCCATTGTGCCTTTCCACGCTGTAGATGGCTGTTATGAGCAAAGGCCATCACTTTTCCCCAGCCACGCTCATGAGATACAATATACTCCAGATTCTCCGCCATTATCATGTCACGCAGGCCGAGGCCTTCAATGATCCGTTTTGCTGGCTCCGACTTTTTCGCCAATGTTGCATGATAGTTCAACAACTGCCGTGCAACCTTTGCATAATGAACAGCTTCTAGATACTGGCTTTTGTTACTCTTAGCCACCAATTCCGGACGTCTTATCTGCAATTCATTAATCAGATCCTCTGTTTCAATACGAAGCTCATTTGCAGCAGGTGACAGACCTATTGACTTCGTGTGGTCCATCATCGCAGCAGGATCATCCCAATCTGCATCCTGGCCAAGAAGCAGATCGATGCGTTCTCGATGATCTTTTGCACTGTGCATATCAATGGATGTAAGATAATCAAGAACAAAATACAGTACCTGACGTGGACTATCAGTACTTGTCATTTCTGTTGGACTATCAAAGCCATAGAAACGAAGTTTGGCACGATGAGATACATCAGCATTGTATTCCCGCATCCACTCCACAAGCTCATGATTAGCTTTGAGGCGGCCAAAACCGTGACTAAACCCAGTGTCCTGTATTTCTTCATAAGAAACAGGACCACAACCATTTATGTATTCATTCACTATGCGCCCTCTGGGAAAACTACTCTCTATAGCGATGGCACGATAACCATGCTTTTCCACCAGACGCTGAAAAAGCCTGTTGCGAATTAAAAGAATATCTTCACCACCATGGAGTGCTTCTCCTAATCCAATCAACTCCACAGAGTCATCAAGTGAACCAATGATCTTATCTATGGAAGAATTGAAGGTTTCAGAGAAATCTACAGAAAAAGAAATGGCTTCTTTCTGGATCCAATCATTGATAGTGGTATATATTGGATTGGAATTATCCTTTACTGATGACCTTTGTTTCATATCCTCAAACCTTTCAACTATGCAGTTAATTCATACATTTTAAATATCGTATTATTTAATCTTGTTCAAAGAAGAAAGCTGAAAAATAAATAGAAGAGAATTTAAAAATTAGAGAAAATATGGAGCGAAATGATTTTCGCTCCTGATGTTCCTTCCACTTCACTTAGTTATAGTTAATTTCGGCCTCATGGCAGTGTTTGAGGCTTCAGAGCTATAGAAAGCAATGTAGTTACCGCCCTCAGTCTTTGCCTTGAGGAAGAAACCGGTATTTGTGTACTTGCCACTTACATACTCCTGCACAAGCTGGGTAACGTCAAAGTCATAGTACTTGTTGCCAGGTACTGTACTTGCCGGGAATGTAAGAGATGCATATGGTGTACTTCCCTGAGCAGCACCACTCTTATCATACCAGTTTCCTCCGGCTGTACTCCAAGCAGTTCCAGAAGCACGGCTATTCCAGCTTACATATTTTGGATCCCATGCAACTGGCCGGTAGATCTCAACTACAGTATCAGAAGTGCGTGTTGCACTTGCTGGGTAATACCAATAGAGAGAAAGTGTTGCTTTAGAGATCGTATCAGTCGTCTTATACCCACTTAGATCGAATATCATTACATCTCTGGCAGTACTTGAAGTCTTTCCGATGTCAAGATATGTAGACGTGGAATACACTGTACTTGTAGAATCGGAACGTAGTCTATTGTCATAGGTTGGGGAGTAGGAAACCGAACTACCAGTTGATGTAGTTGAACTAGGAGTTGTACCTGTTGTTGTACTGCTTGTTGTTGTACTCGTTGTTCCACTAACAACCACATTTACTGTATCTGTAGCCTTCTGACCAGCTGTATCTGTGACAGTGAGAGTTACAATATAAGTTCCTGCAGCAGTGTATGTTTTTGTAACTGCCTTACCTGTAGCCTCAGAGGTTATCCCATTTGAAGCATCAAAGTCCCAGGAATAGGAAGCTACACCTTTATCGTCTGTTGAGGAACTACCATCAAAACTAACAGTTGAACCTACTGTCGCAGTTTTATCAGAACCGGCATTGGCAATTGGTGCAGCATCTGTAGTAGTTGAAGAACTGCCAGAGGTTGTTGAACCACCTGATGTAGAAGCTATAGCCAACTTTGGCCTCATAGCAGTGTTTGAGGCTTCAGAGCTATAGAAAGCAATGTAGTTACCGCTCTCAGTCTTTGCCTTGATAAAGAAACCAGTGTTTGTGTACTTGCCACTTACATACTCTTGGACAAGCTGCGTGATATCAAAGTCATAGTACTTGTTGCCAGGTACTGTACTTGCTGGGAAAGTCAGAGTTGCATACGGAGTACTACCCTGAGCAACACCGTTTTTATCATACCAGCTTCCTCCGGCTGTACTCCAAGCAGTTCCAGAAGCACGGTAATTCCAGCTTACATACTTTGGATCCCATGCAACTGGCCGGTAGATCTCAACTACAGTATCAGAAGTGCGTGTTGCACTTGCTGGGTAATACCAATAGAGAGAAAGTGTTGCTTTAGAGATCGTATCAGTCGTCTTATACCCACTTAGATCGAATATCATTACATCTCTGGCAGTACTTGAAGTCTTTCCGATGTCAAGATATGTAGACGTGGAATACACTGTACTTGTAGAATCGGAACGTAGTCTATTGTCATAGGTTGGGGAGTAGGAAAACCGAACTACCAGTTGATGTAGTTGAACTAGGAGTTGTACCTGTTGTTGTGTTTGTTGTACTGCTTGTTGTTGTACTAGTTGTTCCACTAACAACTACATTTACTGTATCTGTATTTGTTTGATTACTTGTGTCAGTTACAGTGAGAGTCACAGTATAAGTTCCTGCCTTAGTATATGTTTTTGTAACTGTTTTACCTGTGGCCTCAGAGGTAATCCCATTTGAAGCATCAAAGTCCCAGGAATAGGAAGCTACACCTTTATCGTCTGTTGAGGAACTACCATCAAAACTAACAGCTGAACCTACTGTTACAGTTTTATCAGAACCTGCGTTGGCAACTGGAGCAGCATCAATCTCATTTGAAACAGATGAACCACTCTTTGAAGCCTGAGCAGTATTACCATATCTGCCAATATTGATTTTACCTCCGTTAGGTGAAGGTTCTTTGCTGTATGAAGATCCAGAATATCCAACATCTATCAATGTGCTGGATGTTGAATCTGCCACCCATTTTCCACTTGAATAGTGACCTGCTTTGCTCTGAAGATGATAATCTCGAGAAGCAACATTTGAATTAGTTGAGTCAACACATAACGGGTCAACATTCAGGTTGTTGGTCATCGTAAAGCCACTACCATAGGTTTGACCATTTTTGTTGTTGTATATATCGTTATTCTGAACTACAAACTTCGAATATGTTGGATTGGTATTCCATATTCCCACACCTGATCCAGTGACAGATGAAACACCATCATTGTTCATGATTATGTTATTTCTTACGTATGTTGTGAATTGAGTCTGTTGCTGGCGTCTTCCGGCTATTAGGTAATATTTGACAGCAGCATGCCCTCCGTCATCAAAAACGTTGTTCTCGATAACCGTATTATCAAAATCACCCAGAACAATAGCAGTGTTACTAAAACCAGTGTTAGTGGCGTATTGCCCAACATTTGTGAAAATATTATGATGGATGTATACATTCTTTGCATGAACTACATTATCCTGATAGTTTGCAGACATCCAGATACCTGCACCTTTGATACTCTGGATGCGATTGTTATAGATTTCAATATCATCAAAAACGCAGGCTGATGTGGAAGAGGTTCCTATCTGAATTGCAGGGCCTGTAGAATCACCAGAGGAAGAATATATCAAATTATCATGGATTGTAGAATCTGTGCATCCATCTGCATACCTGCATGCACTATTTGTTCGTGTGTAGACAGTATTGGAAGCGAATTCAACATTACTGCAGGCAAGAGCATATAGAACATCATGACCTAGCTTATACACATCATTGTTATTGAATTGAATATTACTGGCTTTTTTTACCTTTAATCCATCACCGCATCCCCATTCAAGACGCATGTCAGATACTTCAATATTGCTACAGCCATCAAAAAAGATCATATTGTAATAGCCAGCTCCAAGAGAAACACCTTGGTTGGCACTGTTTCCATCTATAGTAAAACCTTTGATTGTGATATCTCCGTCAGTTCCAATGTTTGCTATCATAGGCACATCAGTGGACCAGCCGGCATTTGCAACTAGTTTTATTTCAGCACTTGAGTCACCTGTAAGTATCGTATTAGCACCAATGTTAAGAGTGCTGTCTATCCAGTATGTATTAGGACCTCGCAAATATACAGTGCCACCACCCAGGCTGTCTATATATGCAAGGGCTTGGTTTATTTCTACATGATCATTTGTTCCGTCACATTTGTAGTCTACAGTTCCGCTTGTGCTGCTTGTACCTACATATACAGTTGCTGCTGAGGATAGACCGGAACCAAGTATCGAGAAACAAATAAAACAAAGTGAAAGACCAATTAAGAAAACAGATATTTTTTTGAAGCTTTTGTATTTGTTATTAGAATTTAAGACATCGTTATTTTTAGAGGAGGTAAGTTTTGATGAAATAAAACAATTACTAATTAATAAAGCAATTAACAACACATGGCGAGATTTAGCCCATCTATGAGCACTAAATCCTTTGAGAACTTTATTACAAGAACTATTTACCAACTTTTAACACCTCTTTTTATTTGAATTCCGCCAGCCATATTTTCCCAAATAGAATTACAATTGAATATTATCAATTGTATATGAACTTACGAAAATTTCTCTTAGTTCTTCAATTTGTAGCAGTTAAATATTACTTAATGAAATGATTGTAGCATTTAGTTTTACATACATCCAATAAACCAATACGGCCATAGAAATATGGTTGTATAAGATGCCAAAAAGGCATTTTATTGCAGAAAATCCTTATTTGTGGGAGATTACCTAGAACAAACTAGATTTGTTCTGGATCTTACAAGATTGATATTCTGCGATCTCTAAATGACAGTCCGTAGAGATTGTAAACCAATTGCTGATTACTCTATGTTGACAGCCATTTTTGGCATGATTTTGAAATTAAATTTTAGACATATATAGATACTTATACATAAAATCCCTTATAGTAGGTTGAATTTGAATTTAAAGACATATAAAGAGTTAGATTTAGATTTTAGAAACCTAAATAGATTATATAAAGAAGATATTATTAATTATCTCATAGAATCCTGTATCAGACCTAAATACTACCTAATTTGCATACACGGAAATAGTAGTAATTTGATATTTGAACATATGATAGCAGATTTTGGATACAAATATAAACTGAAATGAAAGAATAGTCACTAAAATGGCTGAAAATTGAATCAAAAGTGACAATTTAACTCTAATTGAGAAAATATTGATACATAAAGTTTTATCAAATATGATAAAGCATTATATGGCATTTTTCACTTAGAGATAGAAAGAGATTGCATTCCCTTCATCCAAAAAATATCATTATTCAATGAAAAGACAATATATTATAGATAAATTTAAAACAATCATTTTAAAAATGAAATTTGAAGCATATTTTAACATTTAGATCTTTAGTTGCGCCTATGTAATCAATAATATTAGAATCTGTATTAAAACTTCACACTTCTCTTTTTTTAACATAGCATAGAATAAGTAAATATGAACTAATTCATTAAAAATTATATTGTATCCTTAACAATGTAGTAATTTTTTCTAAATAAGATTTACAACTACATAAAAAATAAATCCGTACTCAATCTGAAATGGTAGATATTCTAACAAAAAATTACATAATACTTTTTTTTATTTTAATGTTCCTTTTACTTATTAGTATGTTGCTTTTGATTACTTAGACCTTAATTAGTGCCTGATATATTAATCATCAAATGCTGCACATACCAGAAGTTTCCATAATTGAATAATCTGGTAGATTTAATTTTTATGTGTAATTGAAAGTTAAAAGAAGATAAAAAGTGAAACGGAATTATTTTCCGTTCACTTTAACTGCAATCTTAGGCAGTTATAGTTAATTTTGGCCTTTGAGCAGCATTTGACCAATCAGAACTGTAGAATGCAATATAATTGCCGCTCTCAGTCTTTGCCTTGAGGAAGAAACCTGTGTTGTCGTAAGTACCACTTACGTATTCCTGCACAAGTTGTGTGACATCAAAGTCATAGTACTTGTTGTCAGGTACTGTACTTGCTGGGAATGTAAGGCTTGCATATGGCGTGCTACCCTGAGCAACACTATTCTTATCATACCAGTTTCCACCGGCTGTGCTCCAGAGAGTGCCAGAAGAACGATAGTTCCAGCTCACGTACTTTGGATCCCACTCAACCGGCCTGTAAAGTTCAACTACAGTATCAGAAGTACGGGTAGTGGCTGAAGGATAATACCAATACAATGAAAGTGTTGCCTTGGTTATTGTGTCCGTGGGATCATATGAACTTAGATCAAACATCAGCACATTCCTACAGGCGCTTGTGCTCTTCCCAATATCGAGATACGTTGAATCTGAAAGTACTGTACTTGACAAAGACTCTCGCAATCTATTGTCAGAAGTAGCTGAATATTCGACAGTAACTACTGGCTTTGTGACAACCACTTTAAGTGTATCTGTGGATGTCTGACCATTGGCATCAGTGACAGTTAAGGTCACGATGTAATTGCCTGAACTAGAATATGTTTTAGTAGCTGTTACACCGGTTGCTTCAGATGTTATGCCATTTGAAGCATCAAAGTCCCAAGAATAAGAAACTATGCCTTTGTCATCACTGGAAGCACTGCCATCGAAACTAATAGCTGAACCGACAGTTGCATTCTTATCAGCACCAGCTTCTGCAACCGGAGATTCATCAGTAGATACAGGAGTTACAGTGACAGTTAATTTCGACCTCATAGCAGCATTTGAAGCTTCTGAGCTGTAGAATGCAATGTAATTGCCGCTCTCACTTTTTGCCTTGAGGAAGAAACCAGTGTTCTTGTAAGTACCACTTACATATTCCTGTACAAGCTGGGTAACGTCAAAGTCATAATACTTGTTACCAGGTACTGTACTTGCTGGGAAGGTAAGGCTTGCGTATGCTGTACTACCCTGAGATACACCGTTCTTATCATACCAGTCCCCTCCGGCTGTATTCCAGAGAATACCAGAAGCGCGATAATTCCAGCTTACGTATTCAGGATCCCATTCAACTGGCCTGTAAACTTCAACTACAGTATTAGAACTGCGAGTGGTAGCCGAAGGGTAATACCAATACAGTGAAAGAGTTGCCTCAGAGATTGTATCCGTTGTGTTGTAAGGACTCAGATCGAACCACATAACATCTCTGGAACTGCTACTACTCTTTCCGATATCAATATAAGTGGAATCGGAATAAACTGTGTTTGGAGCTGTTTCACGTAAGCGGTTGTCATAAATAGCCTGATCTGAGATAGAACTTAGAGGACTACTGACAACGACTTTTAAAGTATCTACGACTGCCTGACCACTTGTGTCAGTGACGGTCAAAGTGACTGTGTAATTACCTGCAGTTGTATATGTTTTAGTAGCTGTTACACCGGTTGCTTCAGATGTTATGCCATTTGAAGCATCAAAATCCCATGAGTAAGAAACTATGCCATTATCATCGCTTGAAGCACTACCGTTAAAGTTAACTGCTGAACCGGTAGTTGCAGTCTTATCAGAACCAGCTTCTGCAACCGGAGCTTCATCCGATGATACAGGGGTTGCAGTGACAGTTAATTTAGGCCTCATTGCAGCGTTTGAAGACTCTGAGCTGTAGAAAGCAATATAATTGCCACTCTCACTTTTTGCCTTGAGGAAGAAACCAGTGTTTTTGTAAGTACCATTTACATATTCCTTTACAAGCTGTGTGACATCAAAGTCATAGTATTTGTTGCCAGGCACTGTACTGGCAGGGAACGTAAGAGTTGCATATGGATTGCTGCCTTGAGATACTCCACTCTTATCATACCAGTTCCCTCCGGCTGTGCTCCAGAGAGTGCCAGAAGCGCGATAGTTCCAGCTTACGTATTCAGGATCCCATTCAACTGGCCGGTAGATCTCAACTACAGTATCAGAAGTGCGTGTTGCACTTGCTGGGTAATACCAATACAATGAAAGAGTTGACTCAGTTATTGTGTCCGTTGTTTTGTAAGCACTCAGATCGAACCACATAACATCTCTGGAACTGCTACTACTCTTTCCAATATCAAGATAAGTGGAATCTGAATAAACAGTGCTTGGAGCGGTCTCACGTAGGCGGTTATCGTAAATAGTCTGATCTGAGACAGAATTTACTGGACTACTTACAACCACTTTTACTGTATCTGTGGCTGTCTGACCGTTAGTGTCAGTTACAGTCAAAGTGACTGTGTAATTACCTGCAGTTGTATATGTCTTAGTAGCTGTTACACCAGTTACTTCAGATGTTATGCCATTTGAAGCATCAAAGTCCCATGAGTACGAAAGTATGCCATTATCATCATTAGAAGCACTACCATCAAAACTGACAACTGAATCGGTAGTTGCATTCTTATCAGAACCAGCTTCTGCAACCGGGGCTTCATCAGATGATACAGAAACTGCAGTGGCAGTTAATTTCGGCCTCATAGCAGCATTTGAGGCTTCTGAGCTGTAGAATGCAATGTAATTGCCGCTCTCACTTTTTGCCTTGAGGAAGAAACCAGTGTTCTTGTAAGTACCACTTACATATTCCTGTACAAGATCAGTGACATCAAAATCATAGTACTTATTGCCAGGTACTATGCTGGCAGGGAATGTAAGAGATGCATAAGGTGTACTACCCTGAGATACGCCGTTCTTATCATACCAGTCTCCTCCGGCTGTATTCCAGAGAGTACCTGAAGTACGATAGTTCCAGCTTACGTATTCAGGATCCCATTCAACTGGTCTGTAAACTTCAACTACTGTGTCAGAAGTGCGAGTTGTAGCTGAAGGATAATACCAATACAATGAAAGAGTTGCCTCAGAGATTGTATCCGTTGTGTTGTAAGCACTCAGATCGAACCACATAACATCCCTGTAACTGCTAGTACTTTTTCCAATATCAAGATAAGTGGAATCGGAATAAACAGTGATTGGAGCTGTCTCACGGAGGCGGTTATCATAAACA
The DNA here is from genome assembly GCF_963678545.1 of uncultured Methanomethylovorans sp. Classification (NCBI taxonomy): domain Archaea; kingdom Methanobacteriati; phylum Methanobacteriota; class Methanomicrobia; order Methanosarcinales; family Methanosarcinaceae; genus Methanomethylovorans; species uncultured Methanomethylovorans sp. The sequence continues at coordinate 1,892,342 of NZ_OY782870.1, read as the reverse complement.
GTAACATTATCTTCATATTGATCTGAAATTGCTGAAGCCGATGAACCGCTCTTAGATGCCTGTGCAGTGTTACCATATCTGCCGATATTGATCATTCCACCATTTGGAGATGGTTCACTGCTGTAGGATGAACTAGAATATCCCGCATCTATCAATGTACTGGATACTGAATCTTTCACCCAGCTTCCAATAGAATAATGACCAACTGTGCTCTGAAGATGGTAATCACGGGCACTAATAGTTGAAGTTGTTGAATCAACACATAACGGGTCAACATTCCGATTATTGCTCATTGTAAAGCCACTACCATATGTTTGTCCATTTTTGTTATTGTAAATGTCGTTGTTCTGGACTACAAACTTAGAATAGGTTGGATTGGTATTCCATATTCCCACACCTGACCCTGTGACAGATGAAACACCATCAGTGTTCATGATAATGTTGTTCCTAACATAAGTTGTAAACTCAGTCTGTTGCTGGCGTCTTCCATATCTCAGGTAATATTTTATGGCAGCATGTCCACCATCATCAAAAACATTGTTCTCGATAATGGTATTATCGAAATCACCTAAAACGATAGCAGCGTTACTAAAACCAGTATTAGTTGAATATTGACCAACTTTAGTAAAAGTATTATGGTGTATGTACACGTCTTTAGCATGTATCACATTATCCTGATAGTTTGCAGATATCCAAATACCTGCACCATTAGTGGTATGTATTTTATTGTTATATATTTCAATGTCATCAAATATATAATTTGAAGTTGAAGAAGTGCCGATTTGAATTGCAGGACCAGTGGAGTCACTGGAAATTGAAGAGTAAATAAGGTTGTCGTGAATTGAGGAATCTGTGCAACCATCTGAATACCTGCATCCGCTATTTGTTCTTGTCACAATGGTGTTGTATGCGTGCTCGACATTACTACATCCGATAGCATAGAGAGCATCATGACCTAATTTGTAGACATCATTATAGAGAAATTTTATATTACTTCCATGTGTAATTTTCAGCCCGTCACCACATCCCCATTCAAGGCGCATATTTGAAACTTCTACGTTATTGGCATAATCAAAATACATCAAATTATAATATCCATCACCTAGACTTACTCCCTGATTCGCACTGTTCCCATCTATTGTGAAACCTGTTACTATGATATTATCATCAGTTCCACTATTTGCGATTAAAGGTACGTCTGAAGACCAATCAGCATTTGAAACTAATTTGATCTCAGCTGTAGAGTCACCTGTGAGCACTGTATTTGCACCTATGTATAAAGTACTGTCAATCCAATATGTATTTGGACCTCTCAGGTATACAGTACCTCCACCAAGACCGTCAATATATATTAATGCCTTGTTTATTTCAATATGATCGTTCGTCCCATCGCATTTATAGTTAACAGTTCCACTTGTACTGCTAGTACCAACGTATACAATCGAGCTATCCGTACTACATCCTGCAAGAGGAATTGTTATAAAAAACAAAATAAGAGACAAGCTAATTACGTTTTTCAGGATCATGGATTTCACCATATTCCAAGCTATTTGGCCATTAATATAATAATTATGGACATAAGGCTATAGATGCGGATAAAAAGTAAATACAATATGGAATGACACATAATAATAAAAACAAAAACAGATAGCAGACTAAGTGAAACAGTTTTTGCACTAATGTATCTAAACTACAATAGATTTTAAAGAGAGATTATGATTTACTATAATTGATGTCCAAACATGTTCATCACTCTATTAATATCATCATAACTTACTGTATTGCTAAAATAATGAAAGGCAAGACTACTAGAGAGCATTGAGGAATTTCTTAAAAGTGCGCAGACAAAGCATTTAGACAATTTATGTTATGCCTTAACCATTGTATAAGTCATATGAACATGCATATAACAGAAATATCAAAGATTATAGAAAAAATTAACAAACTTCTTCTTTTCTGGTTTCGATATAAATTTTCATTTCCTAGACTTCTTTATCACAATCTTATTGCTTAAGTAAGTGATTTTGTGAATTGTATTCAGTAAAGGTATCCGAAATCAAATTGAGTTTTTTCAAAAGCAGATCATTACAATAGATTGTATTTGCAATCTCTGAATATCTTTTCTTGTAATTACATAATCTGGAAATGAAATCAGTATAATAGTTATTGAAGTGGTTTCAAAACTCATTTTGCGATCATTTTACCAAAGTTCAGTTGAATAAAATCATAGCCAATAGAATTTTCATTATTTACCTGTTAGAATCAAAAGAAAGAATAGCAGCAGTTTTGAAACAAGTTCATTAAGAAATAATCCAAAATGAATTTACAATGTTTTTTCCTGACCATTAATTTCACTGAAATTATTAGTCATAAGATAGCTCTTTATTTTGGTTTTTTGCAACAAGAAGATAATGCAGTTAAATCTTGTTGTGCATTATTAGACATTTGCTTTACCAGATTCCACATTACCAGATTGAACTGTCTTTTATCTAGAGTATTATGCTTTTTGAAACCATATTTTTGATTCATTTTATCTCTCCTGCAACTGATATAACTAAATTTGCTTCTCTTTTAGGGAGGCATCCACTGGGGAGTGGGATGCCTCCTTTTTACCTCCAACGTATGTTTTATCACACTTCGGAGGAGGGATAGCTGTGTTGGGTGGTACGCTTACCAGCATGTTCCTGGCAGCAAAACCCAATTTGGCATCTTATAATAAAAACATACTTAAAGCTTAAAGAGAAAAATGGAGGTTAGAAGTAGATAAAAAGCTTTAATTGACTTTTTTAAGCCATAATATTCTTTAAATAGTATTATTCTATGAATTCGAATCTTATTAAAGCATTTATATGCTCAAAAGAGGACAATTTGATATTATTCATCAATAAAGTGATTCATTAATTCAGGACATTTGAGATTGATTCAAATTGTACTTCTGCTGAATCTGAAAATATTTATAGGCATAGACAAGGGACTTCATATATAAAGGACAATCATATCTAAAAACACCAAGTAGAGGTTTATATATGATTACCGTTTTTCTTGACAGCTTCACTGTAGTGATGCTGTATAAACTCATCCACTGAAATGCTTTTTGAATTGCTGCTTTTCTGTTCTTTTATATATGAGTCTCTGTCCATTAAGCCCACCGTTTTTCACCTACTAAATTTCGGTTACTGCTTATTATGAGAGTGATACTATATAAAAATATTCATAATAATATATGAGGAAGTCAATAAAATTGGTTAGAGATTCTGTCCAAAATAATCTGGTAGGAGAACAGGATTATTAAATTTAGGCATTCCATTTATTTCATGGATTTTGAACATACAATTTGTAAATAATTATGCTAAAATTGATTTTTTGGTTTTATAGAGGGAGTTATGAAGTATCATATTACAAAGCAAATAAAATGGGTACATGCATTATGCATGTACAAAATATGGATATGCAGCTTATTCCAGACTTACTTCATTGTCCTGTGCCCATGCAGGCTGATCAATAGAAAGGAACTCAAGGGCTATATCCCCGTTATTAACAATTTGCTGCTTAGCATTTGCAGGTACAAGAACCATTTGGCCTTCACTCAGTTCAAATGGTACATCTTCGATGTAGAAAATACCTTTACCTGTAAGGACAAAATGGACTTCAGGATTCTTCATCAGATGGTCTCCGATAGAAGCACCGGGTATGATAATCACATGGGCAATACTGTAATTTACACCCAAGTCTCTTTCGACTATTGCAGGGTGAAGGACATTCCCAAGTGATACTGAGTTAAAACGAGTGAAATGTTCAATTTTCTTAAGATCCTTGGTATAAACATAGTCATCAACATAGAAACCGGAAGTTACAAGGTATGTCTGATCTCCTATTGAGGCCTTCTTAACGAATGTGTACTTCATTGTAGGGACAGATTCGCCTGGTTTTGGCCATTGATAGCTGACCCAGCCTTCGCCCTCTTCACTCATGGCAGTATTAATGAAATATTCCCCAATAGGATTACCATCATAGTCTTTGAGGTTGGAAGCGTCCATACCCTCAATACTTGTATTCGGAGCATAAACAACACGTTTACCTTCAATAGTCCAAATACTTAGATAAGTATCATTATGGAACCACTTGCTTCCATTCTCCCTAAACCTGTCAAATGCAAGTTCCCCTTCCTCACCCATTAGTTCTACAGCTTCACTCACAAGGGTAACTGTCATCTCTTTCTGAATAGCCATGTCTGACCGCCCCTCTGATGTTTGGAGATCCTGCTCAGAAACTTGATCAATCGCGTCATCTTCATTCATGACTGTACCTTTAGACTGGATACAACCTGCAACATTCAATAATAAGAATGTGACAAAAAACACGTATACTATTCTTTTTAAACCATTCATCTTTTAACACCTCAAAAATGCCATGAACTTAGGGCATTAAAAGGATGTTCCCTATCGTCCGACATAAACTACAGACTTCAAAAGAACGTAAATTAATGCTAACTGTGGATACTATATCAAATTTAGTAGTTATTTAAAAATGGAAATCATTTGAACTGAACACAACCCTAGCAGAACAATCTGGAATCTCTATAGTATATTTAGTCAACAGAAAATGGCCTCTGTAGAAACCCCAGTTTCAAGAAACAAATGAAATTGCGATTTTCCTAGAATTTACTCTAGGTATCGTTAGAAATAGCTATTTCTGACTGTAGACCTTGATTTCAATCGTTTTTTACAGATCCAAAAGTTACAAATTCAAAACATGTGTTACTGAAGAGAAAGTGAAGAGAAAGCAAGGCTGGCGGCAGATGGCAAAAATCTTGGACCAATTCAGAACAGCCCCCAAATATCGGTAAAAAATTACCGAAACACCTTGTTTATGGAAGTCGTAGAAATACCACGATATAGCGATTACAGTAAGGAGGAAATATTATGGCAACCCTTGTCTTAGCTATAGATGCCGTAAAAGGATTCTGTGATATAGGAAATATGCAGAATCCTCGAATGAAAAAAATCATACCAAATATTGAAGATCTGATGGAAAGGACTCAGAAAAACCGAGATGGAAATATCATTTTTGTGTGTGATAATCACCAGGAAAATGATCCAGAATTCAAGGGATTTCCTAAACACTGCATAGTAGATACCGAAGAAGTGGAAGTTGTTCCGCAACTAAAGCGCTTTCTGATGGTAGATAAAAAAAACTATGTTCCAAAAACCAAGTTTAATGCTCTTTCAGGCAATCACTTAAAAGAATCTCTTGCAAAAATAAAACTTGAAAGAATTATAATAGTCGGAGTATGTACAGATATTTGCATACTCTATACGGTTGCCGCCCTAAGGGAACTAGGATATGAGGTCATTGTGCCTACAGATTGTGTGGAAACATTTGATGCTCCAGATCACAATGCAGAAGATGTAAACAATGCCATCTTAAAGCATATGGCTGACATCTTGGGAGCAGAAATAGTCGCAACACAAGCAGGAATTATTATATGAAAGCTATCTGAAAGTGGCTCTGTAGATAGCAAAAGAGTAGATAATATTAAATTGATTTTTACATAGAGCACTCTATATCTAGATCAAAGAGATTCTTAAAAAAGATTTCAGGGCCCTTATTGGACCGTAATCTCACTTCATTTAAGTATTCTGCATAGGTGCTAAACTGCTGCCATTATGTGATACCATCGGCCTGGGCAGGTCAATACCCAAAGCCTCTTTCAGAACATCCTCAATGGTTTCTACGGTTATGAACGTCAGTTCATTCCTGGCATCTTCTGGTACATCCTCAAGATCCCTTTCGTTCTCTTTTGGTAACATCACCTTCTTTATACCAGCCCTATGTGCAGCCAGCACTTTCTCCTTGATGCCACCCACAGGTAGCACTGCACCGCTTAACGTGATCTCACCGGTCATGGCAAGTTTAGGGTCAACCGCTTTGCCAGTGATCAGGGATGTAAGAGCGGTGAACAGAGTAACACCTGCCGAAGGCCCGTCCTTTGGGGTTGCCCCTGATGGTACATGGATGTGAATATCACTTGTGATGAAGTCAAAGCTGTTCACAGTGCTGGCAAGTCGTGACCTCACCAGGCTCAGAGAGATCTGAGCTGATTCTTTCATCACATCCCCAAGCTGACCTGTCAGCGTAAGCTTTCCTTTACCGGGCATGAATGTGCCTTCTATGAAAAGGATATCTCCGCCCACAGGAGTCCAGGCAAGTCCAGTGACCACGCCGGACACATTCTCTTTTCTGGCCTCTTCCTGCCGAATCAACTCTTTTCCAAGGATTTCCGCAAGCATATCCACCTTCACTACAAAAGGAAGCTCGGCCTTTCCGGAAACTATTCTTTCAGATACAAACCTTGCAGTCTTTGCAAGCTGCTTTTTAAGCCCCCTCACCCCTGCTTCACGGGTGTACTTATCGATAATAAGCTTTAAAGCATCATCTTCGATTCTGAGTTTATCCGTATCAAGACCGTGATCTTCCAGTATAACAGGTATCAAATGATCTATGGCAATTGCAAGCTTTTCATTCTTTGTGTATCCTGAAATCTCGATGATTTCCATCCTGTCAAGCAGAGGCCATGGGATAGTTGCAAGGGAGTTAGCAGTAGCTATGAACAATACCTCAGACAGATCATACGGCACTTCAAGATAATGGTCAGAGAACGAACCATTCTGCTCAGGGTCAAGAACTTCCAGAAGAGCACTTGCCGGATCTCCTGAATAGGAAGACGATAGCTTGTCTATCTCATCAAGTACGAACACGGGATTCTTCGTGCCCGCTTTCCTTATACCCTGGATGATTCTTCCGGGTAGAGCTCCTACATATGTTCTTCGATGTCCCCTGATCTCAGCTTCATCCTTGATACCGCCAAGGCTCACGCGGATATATTTCCTGCCCAAAGCATCTGCAATGCTCTTTCCAAGACTCGTTTTTCCGGTTCCTGGCGGTCCTGTGAAGAGCAGGATTGAACCCTGTTTCTCATGCTTCAATTTCATTACCGCCAGATGCTGAATTATTCTCTCTTTTACCTTCTCAAGACCATTGTGATTGCTCTCAAGCACATTACGGGCCTCAGCGATATCAATGATCTTTTTCTCCTCTATCGCCCATGGGAGGTCAAGCAAGAGGTCAAGGTAATTCTTGATCACTGGGGTTTCGGGGTTATGACTTCCCCCGTTCTCAAGTTTCTTTAGCTCCGAAAAGGCTTTCTTCTTCACCTCATCGGGCATCTTTGAAGCCTCTATTCTCTCCCTGTATCCCCCTTCACCAGAGACTGAATCCTCGTTTTCATTGAGCTCTTCCTGAATTACCTTAAGCTGCTCCCGCAGCATCGCTTCACGATGAGACTTATTAACCTTCTCTGCAACCTTCTTTGCCACTTCCACCTGGAGGTTTATATTCTCTTTCTGCTTGGTTAGCACATAAAGGAATGTGAGATACCTTTCGCGCATAGAAACAGTCTCCAGGAGATTCTGCTTCTCTGACATTTTTATGGGCATAAATGGCATAACATAGCCCATTATCTGGTCGATGGAATCCATCTCGTTTATCGGACCTGTGAACTCCCCTGAACTCTGAAAACGGCTACTTATGTCATGGATAGTCTTTTTCACATCTGCCAGTATCGTTTCTCTTAAATTCTCGTCAAGATCTTCTACATCTGGCACAGGCTCGAATGTGGCATAGAACAATCCATTCTCCTTGAGGTACAGAGAAGAAGCAGCTATTCTTTGTAGAGACTTCACAGAGATTAGGTATTCATCATCTGCAGGCTCTATAGATGTGACATGGAATAGGTTTCCTGTCCTAAACAAATCATCCTCGGATATATCATCAGAGGATTGCTTATTGTTTTTCACTGTCAGCCCTATCGCATGTACAGTTCCACCATTATTAATTTCACTTGAAAGCATTTCCCCAGTGGTTTTATCGACCAGGAACTTTGTCCGGCTGTGTGGATAGACCACTATATCAAAGAGTGGTATTACCATACTCTCTTTGTTATCATGGGTTTGTTGTGAATACATTATTATCATCCCTATATTTTTGAAAGTTATTTAGTTTGAGTTTCCCTAACTACGCCGATAAAAAAAAATCATTTCATCTTGCTTAAGATCTGTACAAGAGTGTCCATCTCATCCTCATCCAATGAATCAGCCATTTTTTCTATCATTTTCAACAAAGCATGCATTTCGGAACGGGCTATCATCTGGCCTTTTTCCGTCAATCGGATATAATAGATCCTGCCATCGTCAGGACATCGATCTCTGTACACACACTCCATTCTTACAAATTTGTTAATAATCTCCGTAATAGTGGGTTTAGAGTTCCTAGTGATCTTAGCAAGCCCGCTAAAAGTCACTTCTCCATGCTCATCAATAGTTTTCAGATATCCAACCTGTTTTACAGTAATATCCGATAACCCACATTCAGAGAAGACCTCACAAGAGCATCCATTTTTGATCTTTAAAAGATTTTCAAAAACCACATACAAATGCTCTTTTCTATCAGTCATGTTCTAGTCCTTTTGATTAGTTAGGCTTCACCTAACATATATACCTTTTGGTTATTTGAGAAGAAACGCGCCATTAAAACATTGAAACAACCTTTTTCTATCAAATATTCTCAATATAATTCAGCTTACTTTTAGGTTTTTAAAGGAAATGATAAAATGGAAATATCAAATTGCACTAAATCTGATTTTGACCAGATAATTAAAAATATCAGTGATTTTTGGTGTAGTGACAGAACATTGCACTTGCATCATCCTACTTTGATCTATGAGTTTGGAGATTCAGCTTTTGTAATAAAGGACCGTGAAATAGTATGCGCTTATCTTTTTGGCTTTTATTCTCAGACAGAACCAATAGCTTACACACATTTATTGGCTGTAAAAAAAGACTACCGTAGATGTGGTTTAGCTCAGCTGCTCTATGAACATTTTATCGAATGCGCAAGAAAAAAGGGTTGCATAAAAATGAAGGCTATAACGAAACCCACAAATCTGGATTCCATTGGTTTCCATAAAAGTATTGGAATGAAGCTTATTGGAAATGAAATTATTGATGAGATCACTGTTGTCCGTGATTATAACGGCCCTGGCGAGCATAGAGTGGTGTTTATTAGAGAGATATAAGAGATATAAAATTAGATTTTGTACTTACTATGAAGTTTATCTGGAATATCTTTTTTACTTCATTAAATCACTTTAGTTTCACATGAATAAAAACCTAATTTTCAGTTCATTCTGATTTTTCAGAAGAATATAAATCCCTGGAAGATCCTATTAGTAAGTAAGAGGATTAAAATGAACAAAAAGAGAGTATCCAATAAAGAGAATGACCTTAATGACTCCGTACCTGTATGCGAGTGTAATCCCTGTTCTGCATATAATGTAGAAGCAATTCTTAGCATTGATGAAAGAGGACAGATGGTACTTCCTAAAGATGTTCGTGAAAAAGCTGGTATTAAGACAGGAACTAAACTTGCTTTGATAAGTTGGGAAAAAGACGGTGGCATCTGCTGTCTGGCTCTTATCAGAGCAGAGAATCTAAATGGAATGGTAAAAGAGGTACTTGAACCCCTTATGCACAAAGGTGATTGAATAGGAGATCAGACCATGGCCAGTAACAAAAATACTAGTTCTCCATGCGCGTGTGAGCCTCGGTCAGATAAAAGTCAATTTATAACTCTGACAAACAAGATTCAGGCATCTGAAATTCTGAAGACTACAAGTGAGCTAACTCTCAAAAATAGGCTTGATCATGTATTTGCAAGACTAGGTGTAAATCGAATGGGACATATTATAAAACCTGGCCTTTACAAACTAGGGAATCCTACTCCAGATTCTTTGGTTTTTGTTTCAGCAAATTACACTCTTAGCTTTGATGCCGTGCGCTCAGCACTTTCTGGAATTGATTGTTATATTCTTGTTCTGGATACGAAGGGAATAAATGTATGGTGTGCTGCGGGCAAAGGTACATTTGGGACAGAAGAACTGATACAGCGCATTATGTGGTCAGGACTTTCCAATATTGTTCGCCAGCGTACTGTAATACTTCCACAGCTTGGAGCTCCAGGAATCTCAGCTCATGACGTACAACGGAGGTCTGGTTTTAAGATCGAATTTGGCCCTGTCCGCGCCAATGATCTTCCCGAATACCTTAAAACGCATACTGCAACACCTGAAATGCGTAGAGTTCATTTTTCATTCAAAGACCGTCTGGTACTCACACCAGTAGAGTTTAGACATGCACTACTTCCCACAATCGTCGCTACAACCATTCTATTTTTCCTTGCTGGTCCTCTTGTTGCCCTTGCAGGAATAACTACAGTAATCACAGGAACTATAATTTTTCCTGCTCTGCTTCCATTCATTCCTACACATGATTTTAGCACCAAAGGACTTATTCTTGGAGCATTGGCGAACATTCCCTTTGCAATATCCGTTGATCTGAACCCTGAAATATCTGTTGTAATGAAAGTGTTGATATCAGTGATATTATTCTTAATGATGCCAACTGTGACCGCGTATTTAGCCCTTAACTTTACAGGGTGTACCACGTTTACTTCAAGGACCGGTGTTAAAAAAGAGATCTATCGGTATGTACCTATTATGGCAATGATGGCGGTTTTCGGGCTAATACTTTCAGTTATATTAGGAGTAATCAAATTGATGAAGGTGATTTGATGTTTAATTCTTATCGTGAAAATACTCTCCAATACTACCCTGAAAAGTGTATCAACTGTTTGCGATGTACAGAGGTGTGCCCTCATAGAGTCTTTGGAGAAGGAAAAGAACGTGTTGAACTCTTGCAGCAATCTGCTTGTATGGAATGTGGTGCTTGTGCCCGAAACTGTCCTGTTCAGGCAATCGAAGTACAGAGTGGTGTAGGTTGTGCATGGGCAATGATAGGTGCTGCTCTTAAAGGTAAAGATATGGATAGTAGGGAATGTTGCTGCGGAGGGGAAGACGGATCTTGTTGCAACTGAGATATCAATGAAATATTTGTGCTGAAAAGCAAATTAGATAAAGGAAAAGGTATTTCAATAATCCTTGAAGTACCTTCTACTTAACACTGCTATATATAACGAGGAAACAAAATGAGAGTTGAACATACCGAAAAGGTCTTTCCGTGCATAGCTGATCCATGAAAATAGAGGATTCTTGCACAACTGGATGAAGAAAACGATCTTCCATTAATAGCTAAATATTTAGATGGTAAGTATTCCGATAAATTAGGTATGGTAGCGGTGAAAAGTGGAAAATATAGATGAACTTTTTCCAGAACGGGCAAGTCATAATAAGGATGGTGGACTCTGAAGAAGAAGCTATCACCTTTGTGAATCAGACGCTTACAATGGCATATCACAAAGAATGATAGCAGATGATTTCTAAGAATCATATCTCCATCAATTCGAATTGAATGGTGTAATTTATTTGAACAATTTATTATATAAGGTAATTGAATAAATAACCCGTAAAAATTATAGCAATTGTCACAATTGTTACGAAAACCGCAATCAGTTGTTTTTTCAATACTTTTTTAAGTATAATCATTTCAGGAAGCGAAAGAGCAGTTACGCCCATTAGAAATGCAAGAGACGTTCCAACTGGTAAACCTTTGCCTATTAAGCTTTCCATAATAGGAATCATTCCCATCACATTTGAATAGAGGGGCACTCCTATAAGAACTGCTATTGGAACCGCCAAAGGATTATCTTTACCTGCATATTTTGCCAATATTCCTTCAGGTGCATACCCATGAAAAATACCGCCTAAAGTAACACCTATAATTACGTATATCCATACTCTCCCAACGATATCTTTTACTTCATTTACTGCGTAATCAAATCTTTCCTTTCGGTTCATTTTTGTTTCTGCAACTTGCTTGGAATGGATCTTATAGACAAAATCTGCAACATACTTTTCCATTTTTAACAAACCTATCAAATATCCACCAATAACACCAATCGCCACTCCTGAAGTTACATACATCACTGTTGCCTTAGTTCCAATTGTGGCCCACAGCACAGCAACAGCTGCTTCATTTACTAGAGGAGAGGTGATGAGGAAAGAAAATGTGACTCCAAGTGGCACTCCCGCTTCCAGAAAACCTATGAAGAGGGGAACAGAAGAGCATGAACAAAAAGGAGTAACAGTTCCAACCAACGATGCTATCAGATTATACTGAACACCTTTTTTGCCTCCAAGTATCCTTCTTGTTTTTTCTGGTGTAACATAGGTTCTAATATATGCTACAAAAAATATCATGAAACATAGGAGAACAAAGATCTTCATTACGTCATAGATTATGAAATTTACACTACTTGCAAGGGATGTCCCTTGAACAATGCCAAAAATATCATAGGTAAGCTTATCTGCCAACCATTGCAAAGGATAAAAGATATCAATCATTATAATCAACTTCTTCTAATAATTCATTCATCTTGGTGTGAAATCTAATAACATGGAATCTAAGAATTAAAGATTTGATCTGTAACCAAAAGAACAGAGATTTTAGAATGTTTTACAACTTTATCCGCTACGCTGCCAAGTAGAAATCTTTCGAATCTACCCTTTCCAAGAGCTCCTAGAATTATAAGATTTACTTTGCTCTGTTCTGCAAACTCAAGGATTGTATGAGCAGGGGCCCCTTCCAAAATTACAGTTTCAATATCTACTCCTTTATCCTCTGCAATCTTCTTGGCATATTGGATAGCTTCATCTCCTTCTTGACGCAATGTTTCTTCAATGACATCCCATTTAGAACCCAGAGAAATCGATGTTTTCAATATAGGAGGTGCATATGCTTTTTTGTCAAGAACATATAGAACATAAACTTTGGCATTTACCAATATTGCAAGTTCCATTCCCTGAATTATAGCATTTTTACTATAATCAGAACCATCAGTTGCAATCAATATTTTTTGAACAGTACTAGTCATTTGCCCTCCCATTTCTGATAAGTACTAAAAGCTCAGTTACATTACAATTCAAAAGACTTATTTTAAAATCCACTTCTTGACATCATCGATGGATGGTACTTTTCCTGCTATTCTTACATCCCCATCAACTACCAATGCAGGAGTGAGCATTACACCATAAGACATTATAGTTTCTAAGTCTTCTACTTTTATAACTTCAGCCTTTACTCCGGTTTCAGCAATTGCTTTGTCTACGATTTCCTTAGTCATCTTACATTTCTTGCAACCAGTTCCGAGTATTTCCAACTTCATTTTGATTCATCCTGTTGTATTTAATATTGGTATAATACAAAACAAACAATAGGTATTTCAATATTATTTGAAATACTGGGAGATAAAGATTTTGCTCACGGACAGAGTTACATAAAATATAAAATGTCTTAAAAATTAGTAAAAATCACATTTTTTGACAAATATAATTGAGCTCTGTAGAAATCTTCGATATTCAAGCAAGAAACAGAATTAAGATTTTTCTCAAATGTTTCTCTAGGTATCTTTAGAAAACAACTCTTTCTGGCTGTGGATATTGATTTTAATAGGTATTCTACAGAGCCCTTTAGAGGATTCTGCTGGATTTTCATATAAGTTTGTTTTTTAGCCATTATTCCAAGCAACAGATTTAAATAAACTCTCATATTTTCTCATATTAATTCATTGAAAATGAACTGCATGCTAAAAACCAAATATAATAATAAAAGAGGGGTGTGAGATGCAATTCCAAAATCCACAAAAGCAAAAACCAAAGATCAGCAAAAAGGCATGGATATCTGAAACAGCTATCATTATTGGAAATGTCACTATTGGCGATAATGTCTTTGTGGCACATAATGCGATTATCAGAGCCGATGAACCAGATTCTTCAATAATAATTGGTGATGGTTGTAATGTTCAGGATAATGTAATCATACACGCTCTTTCCCATTCACAGGTCATTGTAAACAGTAACACTTCCCTCGCTCATGGGTGCATCGTACACGGCCCATGTTACATAGGAGAAGGATGTTTTGTCGGTTTTGGATCAGTGGTATTTGACTGCACTGTCGGTGATGATAGTCTGGTCATGCATAATGCTACTGTAAGAAAGATTATTGTCCCTGAAGGAAAAGTAGTACCTGATGGCATGGCTATAACTGAACAGCATACTGTAGAAAATCTGGAAAACACTTCTTCAGAATTAGCAGAATTTAAAAATTCGGTTGTAAGAGCTAATATTAACCTTGTGAAAGGATACAAGGCTCTTGAGATGGAAGTTGAAAGTGAGTGATGAAAATTTACTAAATATATTTTCCTTCCATCTTATCCATTACCATTTTTCCCTTGTCGGTGAGGATGTACTTTTTCCATGTCGTTTTTGTCGGAGTCAGACATTCTATTAGACCCATATCTTCTAATTCTTTTAAGGCACGGCTAATGTTCTGGATAGATCTATCATTCTCATGAGCGATGTCAGAAGCATTAGCAACCGTATGTTTTCTCATATACTCCAGAAGAATAAGGCGCCTATCAACACTTATTATCCACCTGAGCAGCTCATCTATTGCCATTTCGGTCATAATCTTCCATCACAGTAGTGATTATTCTAGTACATTATATATTTTATTCGGTTATTATTGTCCTATCTAGGGTATTCATGTAGTATAAAGGAAAGATCTTAATGTGCAGGCCATATAGATTAAATATTGCATTAAAATGTTTTGATTTGATAGAATATACTAATGAGGTTTATGCCTGAGAAATGATCCTTAGCGTCAACTATTGACAAGTTAAAAATATAAATATATATTATGTATCCAGAACATACTCCTTTTCATCATAAATGAATAGTTCCTCAATTGGAACCCTGAACAACTGCGATAGTTTGAATGCAAGTTCAAGGGAAGGATCGTATTTTTCCCTTTCAATGGCGTGTATAGTCTGCCTTGTGACCTGCAATTTATCTGCCAGAACCTCCTGGGTGAGATCATGAATAGCTCTGTAGACCTTAATTCTGTTCTTCATTCTATGCCTCGTATTTCCTATTGTAGTACGAGTAAAAGATTGCATAAAGCATTATAATAATACAGCTTGTGTAGGCAAGGAAAAAGCCAAGGTCCATATACTGAGGATATGTATTCCTCATTGCTATAAGGATAGCACCGACTGTGGCAAAACAGATGGTAACTAGTTTAAGGGTCAGCGCAGAAGCCAGATGATTGATATGAAAGTTCATCTCATCTTCCACAACTCCTTTTACTGTTCGTTTGGCAAGATATAGGACAGCCATGCCCGCAAACATACCCCCTCCTGCAAGTATCGGATTTCCTATGGAAGATGCAAATCCGATTATCGCTCCGACAGATACTACAGTCACAAGTGAGATGACTCTAAATTGTTCCTTTTTCATATTGAACCTCATGTTTATTTTTGACTACATTATGTAAATAGTATCTTACTTAATGTAATGTTTGCTTTACATAAAGTAAAAGTAGTATTTATATGCACTGGATGGAATGAAAATGGCACTAGAGATTTATCTTTTATACTATGCTAACATGGTAAGCTTGCTATCAAGCAGGTGATACCATGGTAAAACTCAATTCAGAGATGAAAGATGCATTCCCCAAAATGCGGATATTCCCGCTGGCGACGGCTTCAAAGGATGGCATTCCTAATGTTATACCCATAGGTTTCTGTAAATTGCAGGATGACGATGAAACGGTCTGGATAGCCGATAACTTTTTCCTGAAAACACTTGAAAACCTCAGGGCAAATCCCATAGTGGCCCTGTATGTATGGGGACCCGAAACCCAAGGTTGTTTCCAGATAAAAGGACCCATCGAAATCAAAACTAGTGGTGAAGATTACGAAAAAATGTACAAGATGGTAAAGTCCATGGGAGACAGATTCCCTGCCAGAAGCCTTGTGGTAATGAAGATCACTGAAGTTTACGAATGCAAGTCAGGCTCCGATGCAGGTAAAAGGCTGCTCTGAGCTAATTATTCCTTTTTTAGTTCAAATTGGTATGGGCAGCTTCCCACTCGGCTTCAAGTAAGTGCTTCACAAAGAAAACGAACTCTCGTCCATTAGACCATATAGCTGTAAGTTCTTCTTTTACACCTGCATCTTTTCTGAGGTCTATCAGCACCTCAGAGCTATCGACTAAAATAGCTCCCCCTTTCCTAAATTGTTCATCCTTTATGGCATACAATCTAAGTTCGGCACCGGGAATTTGTTTTGCTATGTCCCCTAATTCCTCCGAGGAATAAGCGATTATACGCACTTTAACACCTTCGCTTATCTTACGATTGAACACCTCAGCAAGTTCCTTATGGTGTTTTTCTATTAACAAGTACACATTCTCAAGATCCTTGAAACCAGGATGAGGAGTTTCTGCTATGATTTCAGATTTTGCATTGCAAATAACCTGGATTATCCTGTCAGTTACATTTTTCAGGCCGTTTATGGTCCAGACAACTTCTTCCTGAATTTCATTGTCCTTACTTGAGTAGACCTCTTCAAGTTTTTCAAGAGCTGATTCCGTTTCCTGCTCAAAATCCGTTTTGATCTTTTCAATGGTTTTCTGAGGGCAGATGCATTTGTATCTCATGGGTTTTGTATGCTGCACTTCAATAAGACCACGTTCAGCAAGCTTTCTTAGAACTCCGTATACAGCAGGCCTTGGTATGCCTGAGAACATATGAAGGTCTGTAGCAGTACCACTCCCATACCTGGTCAATGCCACAAAGACCTTTGCCTCATATTCAGTAAACCCTAAGTTTCTAAGAGAATCAATAAGTGAAGACATGAACCTATTATCCTGTTAATTAAGGAGAGAGGGTTTTATTCTTTACCCATCTATCCTTTTTTCTGTTTCTTGTAGATGAAAAATCCACCTGTAACAACGATCACTATTGAAATGATCGCAAACAATCCTGTGTAAGCTGACAATGACTCACCAAAAGATCTTGCAGGCAAAGTTTCTGTCTTTATCTTAATGGTATCTGATATCTGGCTGTGCCCATCCTCATCCTCATATTTGATCTCACTGTTGATGGAGTAAGCTTTGGCAACTGCTATTTCATCTACCTTCAGCTTAAATATAGCATCTGCTGTTTGTCCGGGTTCCAATGTTCCCAAAAAAGCCTGATCATCTGTAGTACTGAATGGATCATCAGGACTTATTCTGACTGTAGCGTCTTTTGCTGTTATCTCACCTGTGTTCTTATAGGTGACATGTAACATTCCATCTGAATTTGCATATAGCGCACCTGTAGCATTGACCACTTCAAAATCAGCTTCGTTATCTACCTTTATGTTGATCGTCTGGTTCTGTTGACCCACAGAATACCAAAGCCCGACTTCCATATTGGTGATACCCAGATCTGTTTCGTCATCACCATTGATCTGCACATCCTGTTGATATCCATAATACAGTTGCAGGTTCAAGGGATAAGTACCAGCTGGAGCATTTTTGGATATCTCAATGTTGAACTCAACAGGATTTTCAGTTTGCTGCCCAGAGGAAAGAGATCCAGCTTCCTGTGGCCCGGATTTGACAGTTACGTATGGATTTGAAGAGTTGAGGATTGCTACAATACCAATAGCAGTTGTTCTCTGTGCCTCATAATTCATCTCTGTCATCTGCAATTTCTGCTCAAGCTCATCAAGATCGTCTTTATCAGCTTCATCCTTAAAGCCACTGACAACGCCTTTGTTCATAAGATTTAGGTCTATTGTTACTGTGTCTCCACGAGAATACTCATTATCGCCGATCAAGGTCGCAGTTACATTTGGTCCTCCGTAGACTACATAGTAATTGTCATCAAAATTGAAGAATTCCGGTAACTGTGCATATGCAGGTGTTGTAATAGAAATTACCAGAATTAAAAATGCTAGTACATTAGTCACATTTTTCAGGCTATTCATTCTATCCCTCTGTTCTTTTGGTTCATGCTCCTCAATATGTTCTTAGATACTATCACTATCAATGTAATGATGATTCCGACAATTGCAATGCCGGTAATGTTCAATTTCTCTTCAGCAGGTGTGACCAGAACATCCACTTTCATACTGCTTGAATATGCAATCTCACCGTCTGTATCGATGTATTTGATTTCACTGTCCAGTCCATATGTCTTTGCCACGGCTGCAAGTTCTGAAGCTATCACAAATGATGCAGTTTTGCTTGAGCCTGGCTCAATAGTACCAAGAGGTTGCATAGACTTGTCACAAGAAAGTGGTTTCATAGCAACGATCCTGGCAGCAGCATCTGTAGCTGGGAGTTCACCTGTGTTTGTGTAGGTGACATTTATGGTACTCATGCCACCTGCTGAAAGCTGGCCCGATACCCCAGTGACCTCTAATCTGGGTTCAGGTTCTATGATCATTGGAATAATCAGGGTCTTATTGGCAGCCTGGTAATAAGTTTCATGATCCTTTGAAGGCATACCCTGGACAGCTGTACTCCCCGCGGTCATTCTTACATCCTTTTGATATTCATATGCAAGAGGCAGAACTAGCATATACACTCCAGCAGGCGCTTTGTCCGAGACCGTCAAGGTAAATACCAGAGGATCATCAGGTAATTGTCCCGGAAATACTTCTTCCAAAATCTGGCTGTTCGTGGTTGGATCTACATCTATATATTCAGAATTGGTTAACAGGGTAGCTTTCACACCATAAGCAACGGTACGAAGGGATTCATATTCCAGTTCTTTCATGGCAAGCGCCTGTTTTGTTTCAGAAGTACCGACACCCTGCGCACTCTTTGCACCATAGAGTACTCCTCGATTGGAAATTACGATCTTTATATCTTTCGTTTCCCCTCTTTTGAGCTCAGTATCTCCAAGAACTGAAGCATAAAGATCCGGTTCCCCGTAACTTGTGTAAAAGTTGGTCGTCTGCTCATATGTAGCTGGCAAGAACTCCTTTGCAGAAGCTGGGTATACTTCCAAAACTGAAAGCATACTAATCACAACCATAACTGTCAGAATGAGAGTGAAATTTGTGATAATTTTTATTCCTAATGTACTTTTCATATGGAGCTAACCTCCGTTGCCTTGGCATGGTTAGTATTCATGGTTTTCATTTTTTTCTTCGAGATCCTCTGTTCCCTATGCTTGTCCAATAAAACTAATACAGGAGGGAATACTACAAATGTAGCGAACAATGCCAGCGTGACATCAATAACTGTAATGAAACCAAAATTGCTGGTCATAGTAAAAGGAGAAGCGATCAATGCAGCAAAACCAAAGACCGTAGTAAGTCCTGAACTAATGATAGCCTTCCCCATTTTGATGCTTGCCTCATGCATAGCCTCATCAGGTGTGGCTCCTTTGTCTTTTTCTTCAAAATATCTTTCCATCATAAGGATAGCATATTCGGAGCCTACTCCAAGAATAAGTGCACCAAGAGTTGCTGTCATAGGAGTGTATTCAAGGCCTGCATAATACATGACGCCTCCAGACCATCCTACGACGATTAGCATTGTGATGATCGGAGTCAGGGCTTTCAGGTGGTCTCTATAAATTACCAGCAGTCCTATGAACACCAGGACTATACCAAGCATAGTCATCAACATGCGACCTGAAGTAAGTGCGCCGATAACCTCGAAGAATACTACTGAATTCCCGGTAATCGTAACAGTGCTGCCTGGAGGAGGGACAAACCATTTAATATCTTCTTCAACCGTATCAGAGAGGTCAGATATGCCTTCTAGTCCCAATTCACCCATGGCGTTCCCTATGTTTAGATTTAGCACCATTATATTCCCGCCATGGAGATACCGTTCTTTCTGGCTATCTGACATCTGTGTATATAGATGCTTTACTTCTTCAGCAGTGTCCGGGATCTCACCGCCATTCATCTCTTTTACAAGAGGCACAATACTGCTGGACCCGTATATGTGGGATCTGCCTGCAACTTCGTGCTCTGAGAACTCATCGATCCATTTAAGTAGATCTGGGTCGGCATTATCGTCTGTTTTTATCACGAGATTAAGCTGATCGGTACCACCAAGTATGCTGCCAAGATGTTTGAGGTCCAATAAAGCAGACATGTCCTGCGGAACAAAAGTCTGGACATCTGTCTGCACAGGAACCATGGAATCCACGTACATGCCCCCAAGACAGGACAAGCTTGCAATAATTAAGATAATCCATGGATATTTTAGCGTGAAAGCAGTCATCTTCCCAATCAAGCGATCTAAAATATCAGGTTGTGTGGTGTTGTCGGGGTGGTCATTCTTTTTACCGGCTATTCCTTTTTTCAATTTCTTTCTATCCTCTAGCCGGTGTAGAGTATAGATCACTGTAACACCTACAAAAAGAGAAACAAAAAAACACATTATAATTCCTATAAGCAGAAGTTTTCCAAAATCCTGGATCATAGGCACTGCTGATGTGAAAAGAGAAAAGAAACCCAGAGCTGTGATGATCAGAGCTATCAGTACAGCTGGCCCAATGTGCTTTATAGTTTGTACCACGGCCTCTGCAGCATCTTCTCCTTTTGCAAGTTCTTCCTCTATGCGGTTATGGAACTGGATAGCATAGTCGATCCCAAGTCCAATCAGCACAGGAAAAGCGGCCATGGATACCATTGTCATAGGTATGTTCAGAAAACCCATTGCACCGAAAGTTAATATGATACCTAAAAGCACAATAGGTAACGGAAGCAATCTCCATCTTACATGCTTGAATACTACGTAAAGTACTACCATCATGAGCAAAGCTGCTATACCAAGCAATGGTCCCATGCTTGAGTTCATCTCGTAGTTAAGTGCGACATTAAAAGCTGGATCGCCTGTAACTATAACATTGTAATCAGGAGGGAACACGGCGAATGCAACAGATGACTCTGTCTGTTTCAATATTTCTTCCTGCATCTGATCTGTAGTAGTTCCTTCTATTACCACTGACATGAAAGCATGAGTATCATCCGGCATAAGAGCAGAAGGCATGTATGAAGACACCATGCCCTTTATCGTTGCTTCATCATCCGGTATTTCTGCATTCCCGGTCATTTCATAGTTAACTTCTTTTATTACAGTGGAAGGAGAAGTTACTTCAATTACACCGGGGATGGCAGCAGCTGAAAGCTGGGCCCTGTCCAGGGCTTTAAGAAGTTCCGGATTTGTGATATCTTTACCCTCAACCATCACAACTATTGACTGGGTACTGAAGAGATTTAGATAAAGATGGTCAAAATCCTGGTAGAGCTTCGATGTTTTTTCAACAAAAGTATCTGTTCCTGATTTCATTTCAATTAGCTGAGCACCCTGCAGAGAGAGGATTATTAAAAGAAGTGCAATAAGTGCAATAGCCACCGAGTTATCTTCTATGAAGACTCCAAGTTTTTCAAATATGCCTTTTATAATAATCCCTCTCAACTGTATCAGCTTATTGTAAGAATATACGCCTTATAGAAAAGACTTATATTTATAGTTTTTTAAAAAAATATGATTTTGTTGTTATTCGAATAACAACAAAAAATGATGATGATTAGTTGCACATATGAATGATTATGTTCTACACTGTATTCAAACCATCAGAGAATCTTAAACAAATAGCCGAGTATATACAGAAATAGGTAGACATGGTCCCATCCAGGCAGTACCTGAGAGTGAGTGTTGAGTGGCCAGAAGATATAATGAAATGGGCAGCATCTGCCCTCCCACCTTCGTATGTCACTTTTCATTTATGATCTAGGAACAGGTATCTTTTGTTTTAACAAAGATATGAAACTGTAGAATAAATTTTTTCTGGCATAATATGGATAAGGAAATGCCGAAGATATATGACCGGATGCTCGTGTTATTGCAAGAGAATGTTTTAATAAACTTCTAAAGGTAGGCGTGCTTGTGGATGTGGGATTTGGAGAACATAAATATGCTCTTTCCATATCAGCAGCAAAAATGGATTGAAACTACAGTTTCAAGAGTGACATCGCAGATTAACATAGAGTAGAATAAAAGATTTCTTCTAACTATTGTTCTGAAAATTAAAATAAAAATAGTATCGAGATAGTATTGAAAAAAGTGAATGATCCTTAACTTGGATCACTCTTCTGTCTTGCCGCCACCGACGATCTCTTCGATGGACTTTTCACCGTATTCAACAACCTTAGTGTTGATTTGGATGATATCAGGTGAGATTTCTTTACCATGCATCATCTTTCTGCGGCGCATACCATTGGCCTTAGGTACATAACCCACACCAGTAGCAACAAGAATCTTTTTCCTCTTTGGTCCTGGAAGGTCTGGTCTCATAACCATTCCACTCTTGTCACTTCCACCGGTTATCAAGAGTTTATATCCTGAAAGACCGACTACAGCGCCATCTATATCCTGACCGATTGCCTTTCCGATGAACTTGTTTGCTTCGGAACCCTTCACATCGAATTGGTAACTCTTTGTCTTTGGATCTGAAACAACTACTTTAAAATCTGCCAACTTTATTCCTCCAAATTGTTATAAATCCTTGTAATTTACTTATGAAATATATTATTCACTTTGCCCAAAATGGGTTTTCCTTTCTCTTAATGTCCAAGAATGCATCTAAAGCTTCCACTTCATCCGCAGAAAGAGAATCGCATATTTCATGCTCGAGTATCTTTGCATGCCTTTCAGGCACATTCACGTAAAGAATATCTTCCTCTTTTATCTGGCGTCCGACAGTCGGTCCTTCAAGGGCCATGGCTACTTCCATTCCTGTCCTTGCAGTGCCTATGTTTTCGCCTCTTAATTGTAAACCCTTGACCTTACCAACAACCACACCATCCGCATTAGTGATGTCGACATTTGTCCTCACGATACCAGACCTGATCTTTACTCCGACAACTGCGGGTTTACTCTGTCTGAAAACACAGTCACGCATTATCTGGAAGACAGCAGGCTTGATAATAGTCTCTGAAATGTTCTTTTCAGAGAGTTCTTTCTGCTCTTCTATCCAATCTTTATAGTCATCAATGAGCCTGTAGATCACATCATTCACAAACAACTTGATGTTGGATAACTGAGCTTTTTCTCTGGCATCAGGTAGTATCTTTACGTTGAATCCCAGGAGCACTGAGTATTGCGGGTCCTCTATGGCTGAAACCTCAACGATATCACGATGAGTAATATCGCCCACATCAGCTTTTCTTATAGGGATTTCCTCTTTTTTAAGCTCATTAACAAGAGCTTCAAGGGAACCTATGGTATCGGCTTTGATGGTAATACCCATTGTATCAGTATCAATGTGTACTGCATCTACTTCCTGCTTAATATCCTGAATTATCTTGTCAATGGTCTCTGCAGTGGCAACCCTTAAAGGAGTGCCTGCAAGGGCTCCATCCAGATTAGGAGCCGAGATCTTTATACCAGCAGCTGCAATTACCTTGTTGATCTGCTGGAACTTTTCTTCGGATTTTATCTCAGATAATGGCCTGGGCTTTAGAATCGCTCTCACTTTAGTCTGTATCGGCTCACCAAGGCTTCCAATAACAATAGTATCACCTTTCTGCAGCATACCGTCATAAAGTATCAAGTCAACAGTGGTACCAAGACCACGTTCTTCCTTCACTTCAAGTACGGTCCCTACTCCAGGACCAGTAGCATCATACTGTAGATTGGCTTCTAGGAACTTCTGTGCCAGCCCCAGCAATACCATCAATACATCAGGTATTCCTTCTCCGGTATGACCACTAATGGGAATAACACCTATTGTGCGCTGGAAGTCCGTAATCCGATCATAGCGATCAGCATTGAACCCGAGATTAAACAGCTCACCTATGACCTCATAGAATTTGTTGTCCAGATATCCTTTCACATGTTCAGCTTGTTTATTATAGCTTACAAGGAAAGGAGCATTTGGTATGGAATTCCATCCATGTATCCTATCGATCTTATTGGCTACAACCACAAAAGGAGTTTTGAAGCGTTTAAGAATCTGCAGGCTTTCTATAGTCTGTGGTTTGAAACCTTCATTGATATCAACTACGACAATAGCGAGATCAGCGAGTGCTCCTCCACGACTGCGCAAGGATGTGAATGCATGGTGACCAGGCGTATCGATAAACAACAGCCCTGGCACGACAAACCTTTCCCTTAAAGAAGGATTGCCACATTTATCAACAATTACATCTATAGGCACTTCAGTTGCACCAATGTGCTGGGTAATTGCACCTGCTTCACCAGCAGCCACTGAACTTCCCCGTATCTTATCAAGCAGCGTGGTCTTCCCGTGGTCTACGTGCCCCATCACAGATACAATTGGAGTTCGTAAATTCTTTTTATCTACCATGAGAAACCCCTCGATTATTTTCTTAAGATGTGTGGAATATAGGGAGCAGGTTATTCTCCATACCGATCACAGATTTTAATGATCGTGCATGGTGAAAACCATTCTATCCCAGCTTACTCATATAGCCATGCTTCATCTATTTTCTTGTAACCTGCGATCTCATTATCCTTAAAATGAATGGAGATCTCACGCTTTGCGGCTTCAGGTGAATCGGAAGCATGCACAATGTTCCTTCCTGTCTCAACTGCAAAATCGCCACGAATAGTACCAGGCAATGCGTTCACCGGGTTAGTTGCTCCATTGATGCTTCTCATGATCGCTATGGAGTTATTACCTTCGATGACCATGGACACAGATGGACCGGAAATAACGTACTCTATAAGGGAGTTGAAAAAGGGCCTTTCAGAATGCTCCTTGTAATGCTCCTTAGCACTGTTTTTGTCCATGACGTTCATACGTATGGCTGCTATCTTGAGCCCTTTTCTTTCTATCCTTAAGATGATCTCGCCTATCAGACCTCTTTGCACAGCGTCTGGCTTTATCATCACATAAGTCTGTTCCATTTTGACACCAGCTCAGGCTTTTTTGAGGTATACCCTGCCCTGCTCTGTCCAAATAGTACGCCTTGGAAGTCTTCCAAGCATAAAGTTGTTTTCGCACTTGGATGAACAGAAATAATATGTAGATCCATCTTTCTTGGCGAATAACTTCCCAGTACCTGGCTCGAGTAACTCACCGCAGAAAGAACACTTCCTCTGTTCCATTTTACATCACCTTGTAGTAAGCTTCTTTGCTTCCCTTGAGGTCTCCATAAGCATGAAGACATCCCCAATTCTTACAGGGCCTACACTGTTACGGGTAATAATACGACCCTTGTCGCGGCCTTCCAGAACTCTGCACTGGATCTGGCTGGCTTCACCATGCATACCGGTATTTCCGATAACATCGATGACCTCTGCCGCATATCCTGTATCATCATCTGCCATTGTCTATACCTCCCAAGGGGTTTACTTAAGGGCGTTAACCTTCTGAACTATGTCTTCAATAAGCTCTGCACCCTTTCCAGCATCGACGATGGCTACAGTTGCACAGTTTACGCCAATACCGCATGCAGCTCCAAGTTCCTTCTGCTGCTTTACAAATATATAGGGTGCATTCTTTTCTTCACATAATACAGGAATGTGAGCAATAATCTCTTCAGGCTGAATGTCCTCTGCAATGACTGCAAGCTTAACGATACCTCTCTCAATTGCTTTTGTTACTTCATTGGTACCCTTTTTGAGTTTACCGGTGTCTCTTGCAAGTTCAACGCTCTCGAGTGCTTTGTCAGCGAGTTCTGCTGGAATATCGAATTTTTTTGCCATATTATTTATCTCCTTCAAAACTATGTACATTTCATAGTCTTTCATCATTCATTGTAGCTCCGGAATTAATCCAGAACAGATTTGGCTTAATGATCTTCAACTGCCTGTGTTAGTTGCCTTTTAAAGAAACTTGCATCAAGCGTTGGCTATCAATCGTTGCATTTATTTAAATACCTTGCGGCAAAATACTAACGTAGCCTGCGCAGAAGGTTTTATTAGAACAAAAGTCTTTCCGTAGAATATATAAAAAAGAGCCTTAAGAGTAAGGCTCAAATGCAAGATTTAAAAGGTCAGATTCATTGGCCTCTACAACCACTGTAGTGATATTGCTATCTTCTGAAATATCATATTCAAGTCCACGGCTTGAACTGTTCTCTGCAAGAGAATTGAATTTTGTCAGAACACTTTGATTGAGGTTCAAGTATAGAGTCTTCCTGGCATATGTTTCATTATCTATAGCCTTAAACTCTAAGTAGTATTGATCAGCAGTCAGTTTCTTGTCAGAACTTACGATCTGTATTTCTGCTCCTGGCTCGGTTTTACTGAGCAGGTAGTCGAAATCATGTGAGGCTTCGGCATTACCGGAAATGACATCAATTACGCTTTTGATCCTTGTTTCACTACCCAATAACATTGGTGAACCAACTACATTAGAATAATTATTGCCCCTTGACAGGAAATAATATCCATTATATGGTTCTGCAGATTGCACATATTGGAAATTAACAACTTCTGGATAAATGGTATGCAGCTGGAAGACCGAATCTGAACTTTTAGAAATATTATTGTCAACGGCGCTGAACTCTTTCGTCACCCATACATTGTATATTGCTGACATTTGAGTTGCATTTGGCTCGAACATTTGTAACTGACTATTGTAAACCTTTGTAAAATCAACAAATTGAGCAGACGTAATGCCTTTCGGGCTCATTGCTATCCCATCTGCAATGGAATCAAGTTGATGCTCAATATGTTCACCAGCAATAGTATCTATGCTAGGTGCCGTAATTTTAGTAGTATTTGTGTCATTTGTAGCAGTGTTATTATTTTTAGCGTCGCCCATGAAGAGTACGGAAGCTATAGACCCTAACATAATAACAGCAAGAAAAATAGCAATAGCGCTCTGTTTATTCATTCATTATCCTCTCGGCTTTACCTAATGGCATACGATAATAAAAGCCTTTACTTAATAATATTTTCTATACAAAAAGATAAGAATATGCAGAGAGTTTATATCTCCGCATTATCACAATTAAATGGCCTTTTCACCTATTTTGGCGATAGTCTCATCAATACTTGCCTTAAGTTCATCAGGTATTCCCTGGATACCTACATCAAGGAATCCCCTGACAATCATTCCAACAGCTTCTTCCTCAGTGAGACCGCGAGCCATAAGATACTCTATTTGTTCCCTGGCAATCCTGCCCACAGCAGCTTCATGAGATAGCTCGATATCTTCAACATTTGCTTCCAGGATGGGTATAGCTCTCTGGCTACCTTCTTTCGAAAGCACAAGGCCATGACATTCAAGGTGGCCTTTTGCTCCATCAGCATTACCTATCATCTCTCCCCTTGCAATAACCTTTCCACCAGTGGTGATAGTCCTGGAGATCAGCTCTGCCTTCGTATCAGGAGCATTAAATATCACTCTGCTTCCCAGATCCAGTTCAGAGCCGGGGTGAGCTACTCCTATGCTGTTCAGCCTTGTAAATGCACCTTTTCCTTCAAGCAGGACTGTCGGATACATCTGAATAGACTTCACTGGTTTTAGGGTAATATAATTGTTAATATAGGTACCACCTTCTTCAACATGGACCACAGTGCGGGGCCTGACACCTATCTGTTCAGCCCAGTTGTGTATCATGGTAAAGTTCAAAGTGGCTCCCTTTTTCACGTACATTTCTGAAATTCCGAGGTGTAATCCCTTTTCCACGCCCTTTCTGGTGGAACAACCTGTAATTACATCAAGCTGTGCACCTTCCTCGACAACTATGATGTTATGTACTGTTTGTGAAACTTCTTTAGATCCAATGAGCAGGCATGTCTGTATAGGCATTTTGGATTTCTTTCCTGCAGGAGCACGGATAAAATAGCCATCTGCGTTCTGCAAGTAAGTCATCGCAGTATATTTGTCTGCATCAGGTTTCACAAGTTTCCAGCAATAATCCTTCACCCAATCGTATTTCTTAATAGCGTCCTGAAGGGACATGAGCTCGACTTCATCGTCCTGTTTGACAGATGCATGCGAGACTGCATTGTTGAGCATGATGAAAGTACCGCTGCGGTTTTCCTCATTGGGTACAACTCCCACATTTAGAAGTGTTTTCTGGTCATCCGCACTGAGGCTCATAAGATTCTCTGTAACCTCTGTCTCTTTGCTGGCAATCTGATAATCATCAAGGTTTAAATCCTCACCATAGGCAGCACTCTTCTTAAGTGCATCTTCTGCCTTTTTCTTCAGCGATAATTCATCTTGCATTTGACACACTCCTCATACCCCTGTGACTTAATATCCTCCAGCATCTCGTGCGGGTTACCGGAACACATCACTCTGCCATTGCATAGTATAAACCCTCTATCTGCTTCCACATAGTCCAGCACTTGTCCGGTATGAGTGATGATAAGGGCTGATTTGCCTTGTTTACATCTTTCCCCTGCACATTTACCATGACCACCCAGAAGGTTCTTGATAGTGATACCAAGTTGCTCAATACTCACAAGGTCTACTCCAGATTCAGGTTCATCAAGCAACACCATATCAGGATTCTGTACTGACAACTGCAAGAGCTCAGATCTTTTGATCTCCCCACCTGAGAAACCTACATTTATGTCCCTGTCAAGGAAACGTACCATGTCCAGCGTCTCAGCAAGCTCATCATACTTTCTATCATTTTTAGATACCACGTCTAAAAGGCTGCGCAGTTTTACCCCGGTCATATTAGGTGGTCTCTGGGCCATTATCCCAAGCCCCATCTGTGCACGTTCGTACACAGACATATTTGTGATGTCTTCATCTTTGAAAATGATTTTTCCTTTGACTACTTTATAACCTGAGAATCCCATCAGGGTCATCAGCAAAGCTGATTTACCTGCACCGTTCGGTCCAAAAAGTACATTTTTAAAGCCGTCCTCAACATTAAGGTTTATACCATTAAGGATTCGACGGCCCCCAATTTCTACGGTAAGGTCTTGTATCTCCAGCATATATGTCCCCCTTGAGAGAGCGAGGTAATATCAATCGGGTCTTTATATATAGATTTCCACTTGTTAACAGCGTAAATGCCATGCAATATGAAGCACATCAAATATGGCACCACAAAAATATCATACTCATTTTTTTATTGTGCCTATAACAGGATATGCATCCAAGGCAGATGATTCATGCGGAGCTTCTGTTTCAAGAGCCTCCGTCAGATCATTTCCAGCTTCATGCATTCCCATGTGCTCTCCTTCTGACCAGAAACCACTCTCTGTAATATCATATACTTTGCCTTTGTAAACCACATAAGCTTTTTCACCGTTCTTTCCAGTATACCTGGCAACTTCTTCAAGTGTGAACTCTTGCATTAATAACACCCCTTGTACCGAATAACAAAGGAGATTGAAGGTAAAAAAGCATAAACCTTTCCCTCTGTAATGATATGTTTCCTCATCAAATTGAGTAGATCTTCCTCTTTTCCTTCTTTTACTGTTCCTTTTATTGATCGGGATGTTGCTTTTGATAGCTCTTGACCTTAAATATTGCCTTATCTGTACGTCATCATACGCAGCATCTGCCAGAACTTCAAGAGGTCTTGTCCTTGGTCTTCCATCGGTCTTGACCTTAATATCTTCCATAACTTCAATGAACTGCTGTCTGTCGTACTCTTTTCCAGAAGCTATTTGAATTGTAAGAGGAAAAACTTCACAACTTACCCATGCATGAATCTTTATACCTTTCCTTTTTTTGTGACCGTTGTAAAAGGAATCTTCTCCCCTTCTTTGTCGGATTACTCTCTCTTTCTCGCCTAAGAACGGTACGTGAAAGTTTCCCTTCATACCACTCAGGCACACCCTAACCTTTTCAGGCAGTAGTTATGGTTTTCGGATTAGAATAACTGCTTTCGTAATCCTGACTTGTAGCCTATTAACGCGTGTTTCCACAATATTCCAATTGATATGATTCCACTCGAATTTGTCTGTAAGATTCGCGCCAGTTGGTTTAGCATGTACTCTATTGTTATCTCTTCGTTTGGAGGTTGTACTTTTGTACTCATTCCATGCAGAGGAATTTCCAACGAGCGTTTGTGCTTTTTCAATTTGCGTATTTGAATGACTTACATCCATAGGCCATACTTTCATTTCTTACGTTTCGATACCACATAGTAAGTCTGCATACTTTCAGATTAAGGCAAATTTTGAACCCTTATACAATTCATTACAAGTTGTCATTCACTTTTTACCCCTTCCTTTACCCCCCATGTCATCGTTATCTTTTACAGGATTTCTACCCTTTAGGGAACATATAGGGCTTATCAAGTTCTAAATTATGAATAATTGTGAATGCCTTACACCCTTTACCCTAATAAAAAAGTCTCGTCTAAAGTTACTGCAAGAAAACGCTATGAAATGTAGCTTTTATCAGATTGGCTCCAATGCCAGATAGCCCTGAACCTTGACTATCCTGAAATTATCTTCCTTATTCAGTTTTTCCATGTCTACGATGTTCTTGGGTATGGTCAGAGTGACTTTTCCGTTACAATTTTCCTGAAATAATGGCATCTTTGCGCCCTTTTTTCTACTATTACGCATAACCTTACCATTAATGTTATTTAGCTATTATGTTCATTCAGATGGATGGATTTAGACAAAAGGGAAAAATAATGTATATTTCTGTGAGGCATTATTTCTCCTGATGAGTACTATAGGATTAGGCTTTTAATAAAATGGAACAATCATTTAAGGATGAGTAACATGGATGATCTGGAAGCTATCAGGAAAAAAAGACTTCAGGAACTCCGGCATTCCCTTGAAGCTCGTCAATATCCGGCAGAACCTATGACTGTCACAGATGACAGTTTCAATTCGTTCATATCTCAGTACCCCTTAGTAGTAATAGACTGTTGGGCTCAGTGGTGTGGCCCCTGCCGTATATTATCCCCAATTATCGATCAGCTCGCATCCGAACTGCAGGGAAAGATCGTGTTTGGTAAACTTGACACAGACCAGAATCCAAAAATTTCACAGAATATGGGAATATCAAGTATTCCTACTTTGTTGTTTTTCCAAAAAGGTCACTTAGTTGATCATGTTTCGGGAGCATTGCCAAAGCAGTTGCTTTTAGAAAAATTAAGACCATTGATCAATGGTCAAAGATAGGAGCTTGTAACATGGGTCATAAACCAAGAATAGTTGAGAGTCCTTCAGTAAGGTTGATCGATCTGAAGTCCGGTTCTAATGCATATTTTATTGTAGCTTCAGTGGAAGTGGGCAATACTACTACCAAATGTATCCTTACAGCCACTAATATGGAAGATGGAAAAACACGCCTTATAACCAAAACTGTCAAAATGACTCGTGATGTGCGGGCACCTAAAAATGGAGAGGAAATATTTGGCAGAACTCTCAGTGGTGTAGAGTTAACCAGACAGTCCATAGCCGAACTTGTAAGGAACACACTCCTTAAAGCAGTAGAAAAGGCAAATCTGGACATAAAAACTGACATCCATTTTGTAGTACGTTCAACAGGTGTTGTTGCAGGTTTTGATGCTCCCGAAGAAGTGGGTGAATTCATTAAAGCACTGGCTGAAGGTTGCCTTATGGCAGGTGTACCTCCAAACCGTATGACTCCGCCAATGTCTATATTAAATATTCAGGAAAAGATTCGCAAATACTCCAAATTAGAAAAGGTTGTATTTGATGGAGCAGTCGCGAGTGTCACGCCACCAAAAGGTGCTACTGGTGTGGAGATCGTAGCCAATGAAATGGAAGGAGAACTCGCAACAGCAGGTATCAAAGAGGGAGCAAAGTGGGTGGACGTGGATTTCCGTAACCCATGTATTTCTATGGACTTTGGTACTACATTAGATGGGAGGATCATAGGACAGGAATTGCCTTATGCAAGGACTATTGGTAACTTCTGCGGCTATGCAGGTGCTATTCCAGATGCACTTATCAAAGGTACAGGAAAAGTAGACCCACAAAAAGGCACAGCTCTTGAAATTTTTCAGGATATTGAAAAGGATGATGTTGCAAGCCCGGAGCTGCGTAAAAATTCATCAGCTGAGTTCAAGTTGCTTCCGGGTATTTCTTTTGGAAAGTTCTCTACTATGTTCAAAGGAAAACAGATATTAGAGTATTCGCAAAATATTCATCAATACATACGTATTGAAAAAGTACCCCAGGGTTTTAAAAGATACGGAAGCGTTCCTGTAAATCCTAAAGCAGCAGAGGAAATGGGTGTTGTGCTCATAGGCTGTGATGTCGGGATCAACGGTTCTGATATGGATAAGCTTACTAAAATTGGTGCGGAGATCTACAAGAAACATGGGCTTAACTTTCTCTTTTCTGTGATAGATGATGTAATGGCCAGGGTGATTCAAAGACTTATAAAAGTTACACAGGAACAAGGACTTTTGTTTGAGAACACTGCCATTGGAATCACTGGCCGCGCAGGAATTACTGGCAACAAGCCAAAGCTTGTATTGAAATATCTTGAAGAACTGGGAATCAACCATAATATAGATTCACGTGTTGTGTTTGTGGATGATGGTCTGGCAAGAGGGTCTGCTGTCATGGCGCGGTGCATGAATTCCCTTGGAACTACATTCAATCCGTTAGGTGGTAAAAGTGGTGGAAAATGCATTCTTGCCCAGCGCATCAAATTGCAATCTGGAAAATGAATCT
Source organism: uncultured Methanomethylovorans sp. (assembly GCF_963678545.1). Taxonomy (NCBI): domain Archaea; kingdom Methanobacteriati; phylum Methanobacteriota; class Methanomicrobia; order Methanosarcinales; family Methanosarcinaceae; genus Methanomethylovorans; species uncultured Methanomethylovorans sp. Next base: position 1,859,851 of record NZ_OY782870.1, on the reverse strand, counting down.
TGGGAAGGTAAGACCTTCCCCTCAACATCTCTTTTTTCCTAAGAGATGCCTAAGAGCTTGCATATATCCTTCAAATGCAACGTATTTATGACATCATCAGATTTTAGCCAGGCCCTTCTTGCAGTACCAACTCCGTATCTTATGTTATAGAACTGATCCGACAAATGAGTATCAGTATTAATGGCCATTTTTATCCCCCTCTTCCTAGCCATAATTGCATTACTATCATTAAGATCAAGCCTCTGGGGAGCTGAATTTATTTCCAGTACTTTCCCATGCTCCAGTGCAGTGTCCATGATCTTTTCCATGTCCATCATAAAGGGCAGTCTCTTTCCGAATTTTCTGCCTGTGGGATGTGCAAGGACATGTACATTTTCGTTCTCCAATGCAGCTACGATCCTCTGTGTCATGGTCTTACTATCCTGCTCAACTGAACCATGCACAGCCACTACAACTATGTCAAGCTGCTCCAGCAATTCATCACTGTAGTCTAGTGTTCCATCGGGAAGTATATCGCATTCGGTACCTGAAAATATACGTATGCCTTCGATGCTTTCATTAAGTCTCTCTATTTCCTTGATATGGTCAAGCAACCTTTTTTCAGAAAGTCCGTTTGCGATCTTAGAATACCCAGAGTGGTCAGAAATATTTAGATATTCATATCCAAGAGCCTTTGCTGCAAGAGCCAGCTCCTCTATTGTATCCTGACCGTCGCTCCAGTTGGAATGCACATGAAGATCACCTTTTATATCACTAACCTCTATAAGTCTAGGGATCTTCTTTTCCATTGCTGCTTCTATTTCACCCCTGTCCTCACGTAGTTCAGGTGGAATGAACTGAAGTCCGAGCCTCCCATATTGTTCATGTTCCGTGGAGAAAGGTATTTGCTTTCCGGTGACAGCATCTATTAACCCATATTCACTAAGATGCAAGCCCTTTGAGAGGGCGATCTTACGCAATTTTACATTATGTTCCTTAGAACCTGTGAAATACTGAAGCAGTGAACCGAAAGCATCATCTTTTACGATTCTCAGGTCTACCTGGATGTTGTCTTTATAGATGATGGAACCCTTAGTGTTTCCCTTCTCCAAGACCTCCTGCACCTTATCCATAAGTGTAAAAACCTCTATGGCTTTTTCGGGTTCATCCGAGCGTGCTATCAGGTCAATATCACCTACAGTATCTTTCCATCTCCTTATACTGCCAGCGATCTGGACTTCCCTGATCAATGTTCCATCTACAAGTTTTTTAGATATTTCCTCAGCTACAGACAATGCTGTACCCAGCGGAAACCTTCCCATGTTACCTTCTGCAACCTGGCGCTTTGCTGCAATGAGAATATTCTCCTCTGTTTTCAAACCCATTCCAGGTATTCTCCTTATGCGATGTTCCTCTGCAGCCTTGAGCAATCCCTCCAGATCTTTAACACCTAATCGGGTGTATAAAATATGTGCAGTTTTAGGGCCAATTCCCTGTACAGCAGTTATCTCGTCTATTTCTTCCGGTATGGTGTGCCTTATAGCTTCGAAAGCCTTGAATGTGCCGGTATCAAGCATTTCCTTGATCTTATCTTCTATTGCGTCTCCTACTCCGGGAATGCTTCCAAGCTCATCCTTTTTGCGCAAGACATTTATATCCTCTTCCAGTTCCTCTATATGTCTTGCAGCTTTCTGATAGGCTTTAATCTTGAAAATGTTCTCTCCTTTGAATTGCAGCATCTCTGCCATTTCAAAGAGGCGTTTTGCTATTTCAGCATTATCCATTCGGAATATATAATGACTGAGTTACACAAAAAACTAATGTTCCTTTTTTAGGATAGCCTGTTCAATAGCCTTTGAAACGGCATCCTTATGCAGTTTTGCAGATTCATGGATGCCGCCTTTGTTGCCCCGCACGGCCCGGCATGGATACTGCTGTATAAGAAGCCCTGCCTTTGCGGGTGCATCCTTAAGAGATACGCCTTTTAGGCCTTCTGCCATGTGCCAGGTGCTGCCGCAAGGTGCTCCTCTTATTATATTTACCTGTTCCACTTTGCCTTCATGAATAGTGATCTCTAGCAGGGGGCTCGATAATCTATCGGTAAATTTGCTGATAGCAGGATTTGAACTGAGGTTGCAGCAGATATCATCCACTTCGATGTACATGCCATATTCTTTGGATATCTGTTCGAGTTCCTTTACGGGAGCTTTTGATGCACCTCCTGGAACTATGAGTGCCCCTACACCTGCTTTACCAGCCATGTGAGCTATCTGTGGTGTCAGGTCCGGATGCAGAGAGTATGTTACGACTATATCGGCATTGAATACCGTTCTATCCATTGCCATTTGTTCAAGGAACTCTTCCGGTTCATCTATGAATTCAGGGAGATGTTCCGGCACTTCCGCACTAAAAACTTTCAGATCAGTATGCATTAGCAGAGTGCTGATGAGCCTTTTTCCATATTTACCCCTTGTGATAACACCTATATTCGTCATGTTCTTAGCAATGCTTAGGTGTCATCCATTATAAATGATCTTCATATGGATGCTTAATAGGTTTGCATAAAATTGATATTATATTAGTTGCATGTAATTAATTGGTAAAATCATGACGGAAATCGACCAGTTACTTGTGTATTTCAAATGCGGCTCATGTGATTATGTCTTCGAATCAAACCCAGACTTCTTTGAAATAACATGCCCACAATGTGGAAGCGGAAATACATACAGGGTCTGAGAGTAATTATATAATAGGTCTTGCCTTTATTGATACTCACTGAATGAGAGGCAAACTAATTACTTTGGAGGGTATCGATGGCTCTGGCAAGTCTACAATATGCCGGTTACTGCAGGATGAAAAAAGGTTTCCACGGTGTGTCTTTACCCGGGAGCCTACCACAAGCTGGCTTGGAGATGCTGTAAATCGCGCCCTGCGCAGCGATACAGACCATGTAGCCGAACTTATGCTATTTCTGGCAGACCATGCTGACCATGTTTCCAGGCTTGTTCGTCCTTCCCTTGAAAGTGGGTCTAATGTTATATCAGATCGTTATTCTGCAAGCAGATGTGCCTATCAGGGCTCTACACTTTCGGATTTGTTCGAAGATCCACTAGAATGGGTCCGAACACTACACAAAGGCTGGACTATTGATCCGGACCTTATAGTCCTTTTTGACATTGATCCGGCTATAGCTGTAAAACGCTGCGGGCATCGCGGAGAGCAATCGAAGTTCGAGAAGATCGAATTCCTGAAAACAGTGCGCAGCAATTATCTACGCCTTGCGGCAGAAGATCCCGGAAGGTTTGTAATTATCAATTCTGACAGGCCTTTAAATGAAGTGAAAGAAGAAGTTTTCAGGATTATTGCTCATGCATTAGAAAGCCGGGATTAAAGAAATCAGTGGTTTATTTGCCTATTTCTTATGCTCCCGGCTTTAAGGGTTACAAATTGTTAGTATCAGCGAACTTAATGAGCGTTTCTCCCAGATCCCTTATATATTTGGGATTTAAGTTGAAACGGCCCCTTTTCTGGCCAGCCCGTTCTTTTGCAATCTCTACATACTCATTTTCATATTTTTCACTTGTAGCAAGACTTATGGTAAGGAACCAACCTCCTCCCATTTTAATCTCTGCAAAAGCTTCTTCTATTGTGATCTCAGATTTAGCATCAGATTTTATATCAGATTTTGTACCATTCTCTTCCAAACGTGTCACCTTTATTCTCGTCAATGTTGTGCCATTTTAAGCGGTATCGAACTATTGTGCAACGCAGTTGCCACAAGGGCCCCTTTCATTCCTATGCTTTCAAGCTTTTTGATATCCTGGATATCTTTTACACCGCCTCCAAGAAGCACGTCGTGATGGGAGATGGAAACAATGTTACTTAAGAATTGTGAATCCACACCACTGGATGTACCTACTCTGTCCATGTCAAGAATGATGATATTTTGTATATCCAGAGCATTGAGCTCACGCACGATTTCAGTAGGTTCACGAGGCATGATAGGATCAGATGTAAGTATCTGTCCGTGCTTTTTGTCAATACTTACATTCACTTTACCTGGTAGAAGAGTAGAAACTTCTTTAATGGTCTGCAAGGACGAGGTTTCTGTTCCAAGTATAATAGTATCTGCAAGAGAACTTGCCTCTATTGCCTCTTTAAGCGATGAGATGCCAGGGTCCAGCATTGTAGTGAACCGTGAAGAGATTTGCTTTATCATCGCAAAATTGGTGTTATGAGGGCCTTCTGCCTGCAGGACATTGAGATCTGCAATGTAGACTTCCTTTGGTTTTACTTCTTCTAGGAGCTTTATAGGTTCTGAGGTCGTACAGATGTGGCTTGCCAGGTGTACAGGACGGTAATTCTTTCTATTACCACCTTGTGCATGCACCACAGTCGAATTATATAAATCCAATACGAAAACGATACGAAACATATATTAACTGATAGGCGCTCTCATGCTATAAAATTGAGGTTATTACTATGAAATTGCTGGTCAGCCCAATAAACAAAGAAGAGGCAATCGTTGCATATAATGGTGGTGCTGACATAATTGATGTCAAGAACCCAAAAGAAGGCTCTCTTGGAGCAAACTTCCCCTGGGTCATCAAATCAGTGAAAGAAGCCATTGGTTCTAAAAAACCTATAAGTGCAACGATTGGTGATTTCAATTACAAACCCGGGACTGCATCTCTGGCAGCTCTGGGTGCTGCTGTTGCAGGTGCTCAATATGTAAAAGTTGGTCTTTATGATGTACAGACCGAAGATCAGGCGCTGGAAATGCTAACTAATATCAACAAAGCCGTCAAGGATTTTGATCCTTCCAGAAAGGTTGTTGCATCCGGCTATTCTGACTACAAGCGCATAAATTCTATTTCTCCGCACCTGCTTCCGGCAATCGGTAAGAAAGCAGGTGTAGATGTCGTGATGGTCGATACAGGTATCAAGGACGGACGTTCCACCTTTGAATTTATGACCGAAGAGGAGCTTACACAATTCACCGGCTCTATTCGTGAATTAGGATTAGAATCTGCTCTTGCGGGAACTCTCAAGTTTGAGGATCTGCCTACTCTAAAGCGCATTCAGCCCGACATTATAGGAATTCGCGGCATGGTCTGCGGCGGCGATCGTACTGCTGGTATCCAGCAGGGACTTGTAGAGAAACTGAAGAAGTTGATCTGAGTTATTCCAGCCTGTATTCGAAATTCTTTACTTTTTTAACACCTTTGAGTATATTTTATTTTTACAGAAACAATAGTTACAAAAATCTTGTGTAAGTAGCTGTACAATTTAAGTGTTATATTTTCTGTTATAAATATTCAAAACTATTAAATATGTTCCCATGATTATGCTTTCTATTAATTATTTGATGTTTTTAGAATGGTGGAAGAATGATATTGGAATCAGCTAAAAAAATACTTGTTACAGGTGGTGCTGGATTTATTGGAAGTCATGTTGTGGACAGGCTTCTTGCCGATGGACATTATGTAGTGGTTTTTGACAATATGACTTCAGGCAAAATGGAGTTTATTGCTCATCATTTGAATAACCCGTATTTCAAGTTCATTAAAGGAGACATGCTCCAACCTGATCAGGTAATCGAGGCATGTGATGATGTGGAGATGGTCTTTCACCTTGCAGCCAACCCTGATGTAAGGATTGGAGTTTCTAACACCAGAATTCATTTTGATCAAAATATTCTGGCCACATACAACCTTCTTGATGCCATGAACAAGCAAGGAGTACAAAAAATAGCCTTTACCTCATCTTCTACCATTTACGGTGAAGCAAATGAAATTCCAACCCCCGAATACTATGGCCCACTAATGCCAATTTCCATGTACGGAGCATCTAAACTTGCCTGTGAAGCAATGATTACAGCCTATTGTCATACTTTTGATATAAAATCCTGGATCTTCCGTTTTGCAAACATAATAGGTGACAGAGGTACTCATGGCATTATTGTTGATTTTATCAATAAGCTGAAAAAGGATAATTTACATTTAGAGATCCTAGGGGATGGCAGGCAATCAAAATCTTACCTCCATGTACGAGAATGCGTGGATGCTATGATGTTCATAATCAATAAAGGCACTGACCAGTCCAATATTTTCAATATTGGTTCAGAAGATACCATCTCTGCTACTCGTATAGGGCAAATAGTAGCTGCTGAAATGAGTCTCGAGCCGAAATTTGAGTATACAGGCGGTTCTCAGGGCTGGAAAGGTGATGTACCTAAAATGATGCTTTCCATAGAGAAACTAAAAGAATTAGGATGGAATCCCGAAATGGGTAGCGAGGCATATGTGAAGGAGACTGTTAACTCCCTTCTTCTAGAGATAGAATAGTATCAGTAAAACATTTAAATATTTATAAAACTTATATAACTATGATAATAATATGACTATTAGTGCTAGACTCACCAGTGACCGTAAAATACAACTTCCTGATTGTGTCATCAAAAAAATGAATATGTCAATAAATGATGAGATAATTATGGAAGTTGAAGGTACCAAGTTAGTTCTCATGAAAAAAGAAGAGATTCAGAATGATAGATATGGTGGATCGCCTAAGAAAGTCTGGAACAATGCTGATGCTGAAGAGTATTTGAAAGACGAAGGTAATTCTGGCGATAGTAGTGGACATTGAGTAGAATAATATAATTGGCTAAAATAAGGAATAAAGAACAGATTATCGGTTGCTAGTTTCTGAAATAAATCATGTTCGAAGCATTTTGGCCTTTACTCGTTCTTACAACTTGAATTACAACAAGAATCTGTTTCACGTAACATTGTGCAAATACCACATATACGCTGGGAGAGGTTTTCAACTTTTCCCTTACTCAAATCTTCTGCAACTGATCTTATAGTCATTTTAATATCATCTTCGAATTCGATCCTGTATCCTCTCTTCTTCGAAAGGTATTGAGAAATTGCAGATGGAACTATATCCAGCAGCCGGGCAGTTTCCTGTTGGGACACACCAATATTTACAAGCTCTTCAGCTATAGCTGCCCTTATTGCTGGCAGCACATCCCATACTATAGTTTGGCAAGGTAATTTCATCGGAATGAAATTTGCACCATTGGATTAAGTCATTGCAGCTATAGTAATTATAGGCAATCTCAATGCATAAATAAGTCCAAGATTATATGTAAAACATATAACTTTGCACATATTTTAACACATATTTTGGTATTTATTTAAATGAAACTGAATTATAAAGAAACATTTATATTGCTTTGCAGTGATAGATACTTGATAATTGTGCACATAGCGATACAAAGCGAATGTGAGGTTTACTTTAAGTAGTATACCACCTTCCGGCTTTTAATGCGGGGGCTAAATATTTGACCATAGTTGCTGTAATTCCTGCTTACAATGAAGAAGTATATCTAAGGGATGTCATTAAGAAAGCGAGATCTTATGTTGATGACATTATAGTTGTGGATGATGGTAGTGATGATGCCACATCTTTTATTGCCACTAGCATGGATACTAAGCTTATTCGCCATGAGAAGACTCTTGGTAGGGCAGAAGCTTTAAAAACTGGTTTTCAGGCAGCTTACAAAGTTAAGCCAAAGATCATTGTAACGATCTATCCAAACGGCTGTCATAATCCCGATGATATTCCCAGGCTTCTTGAACCTATATTCTGGTTACAATCTGATGTTGTTACCGGTGAGTTCAAGGGGCATGAATGTATGCCTGTTATCCTTATCGATAAAAATGGTAAAAAGCAACAGGCAGTTATAGGGGAAGCGTGTGACTTTTCAGAAAGCCAATATGTGGGATTCAGTGCATTCTCATCCAATACTTTTGATGTTCTTAAGTTCGATGGAGCAAAAGTTCCAGTTGAGTTTTCTTTGCTTAAAGATGTACAAGATGCAGGACTTGACGTAAAAACAGTTCAAGTAGCGATGTTTGCCAGTAGCGAACATTCTTCTTTATACGCAAAGAGGATTGGCGTAGTCATCCCTGCTTATAATGAAGAAAAACTCATTAAAGTAACTGTTGATGGTATCCCCCCATATATATCTAGGATTTATGTGATTAATGATTCAAGCACAGATTCCACTGCAAAAGTGCTGGAATCCATAAAGGACTCTCGTTTGTATGTGATTACGCATGAGACTAATCAAGGAGTCGGGGCAGCTATTCTACATGGATACAAACGAGCTCTAAAAGAAAACATGGACATAGTAGTGGTTATGGGCGGAGATAACCAAATGAACCCTGATCAACTTCCAAAATTACTTTTACCAATAGTTCAGGGTAAAGCCGACTATACCAAAGGCAATCGACTCTTGAGCAAAGAGTTTAGGGGTGGTATGAGTAAATGGCGGTTGCTTGGAAATTCCATTCTTACTATGATCAATAAGATAAGCAGTGGCTACTGGCACATAATGGATCCCCAGAACGGTTATACGGCCATCTCTCGAAAAGCCCTTTCTGGCATTGATATAGATACTCTTTTCACTTACTATGGCTACTGTAACGATATGCTTGTGAAACTCAATACCTTTGGATTTCGCACAATGGATATTACAATGCCAGCTCGTTACGGTCAGGAAAAATCTTCTATCAAGTATAGCAAATTCATGTTCCGTGTTTCTCGTATGCTTTTTAGGAAATTCCTGTGGCGTCTAAAGATGAAGTACGTGATATTAGACTTCCATCCTCTAGTGTTCTTCTATGCTCTTGGAATGATACTTGTACCTATAGGCGTACTATTTGGAATGTACATAGCTGTTGCCAAATTAGTCCTTGGTTGGCCAGTATCGCCAAATTCTCCACTACTGGATGCGTTGTTCCTAATTACCGGAATACAGTTTATACTATTTGCTATGTTGTTTGATATGCAGGAGTCTGACAAATGCATGCGAGATGGTGAGATAGAAACCAAGAATGGAGCCTGGAACTAATATATGTTTTCAGAAATTATAATTGCTAGGTAAAATCTGATAAGTTACTTAATACTATAGAGATGATGACACTTAGAACATATCATTTCAATGAAATCGAAAAGCTTGCCCCATCTTCTACTAATGGTGATATCTGATGTTTTCTCTTGATAACCTCGATTTTTCCCTTCCCAAATTTCGCCAAATATGTGAATCAATATCTAAGAACTATGCAACTATAACGGTTTTAGAGTATTTTGAAAAAGAACACATTGATAAATTCGTTATAATGCGTCATGATATTGATAGATTTCCAGGAAATGCATTGAAAACTGCAAAAATAGAGCATGAACTTGGGATCAAGGCAACTTATTATTTCAGGTCAAACAACGGCATATTTCATACAAAAATAATAAGGCAAATAGAAAAAATGGGTCATGAGATTGGGTATCACTATGAGGTGCTAAGTGAAACCAACGGTGACCAGGAAAAAGCTATAGAACTTTTCTGTTCTAATCTTGAAAAGTTAAGGCAAATATGTAATGTTAAAACGATTTGCATGCATGGAAGACCTTTATCAAAGTTTGACAATCGTGATCTTTGGAAGGTACATAATTATAAAGACTATGGTATAGTAGGAGAAGCCTACTTATCCGTAGGAGACGAACTTAATTATTTTTCTGATACTGGCAGGTGCTGGGGTCTTAAAGACAATATGCGGGATTACATTCCTGGGAGTGCACAGCAGATAGATCTTGCTGACACTGAAGATCTAATAGAACTTATAGAAAGCAAAAAACTTAAAAATCTCTATATTCTTACACACCCGGAAAGATGGTCTTCAAATATTCTTTCATGGAGTGCATATTACTCCATGGACCTTGGCGTTAATTTTGGAAAAAATCTTTTGATCGAATATGCTGGACGGAAGAACCGCTTGCATGCTAATCGCAGTTTATCGATAACTGTTGATATTGAAGATTGGTATCATATTCCCTCTGTTTGCGGATCTGATTTTTCAGTATACAAAGATGTTAAAGAATTTTTTGAAAAGTGGGAAGGAAGATACGACTACTTAAGTGAACCGACAAAAAGGGTTCTAGATATCCTTGATGAATATCACATGACTGCTACCTTCTTTATTGTAGCAGATGTTGCAGAGCATTATCCGGGTTTGATCGAGTCGATTGCTGCAAGAGGCCATGAGATTGCATGTCATGGGGCCGATCATAGATGTAGTATTAACCCTAACACAAAAAAACCATTATTGACGATAGAAGAATTCGAACAGAGTACAGCAAAAGCAAAGAGAATACTCGAAAAGGCTTCTGGACAAAAAGTAATTGGTTTCCGTGCACCAAACGCAGCAGTGACTGGACAAATGCTCGATTCACTTAGAAAAATGGGTTTTGAGTATGATTCATCAGTATCTGTGAATTCTCTGTACAATAAAACAGATTCATCACTTAATTCTGTTTCAACTATCCCCTATTTCCCGGCACCCGGAAGTCTGGAGCCCGCTGCAACTGGAGATCTTATTGAGTTTCCATGGTCCTACTATAACATAGGGATAAAAATACCTACTTCAGGTGGACCAATGTTGAGGTTTTTAGGTGCCAATCTAATCTTGAAGGGAATCAGACAGAGCCTGAATAGGGGACACACTATATTTTACTTCCATCCTATCGATATTTGCAAAGAAGAGTTTCCAAAAGTTGGTAAAGGACGCCCCTTCTATTGGATAATAAAAGGAGATATTGTTGAACAGAGGATTCGCTATATCTTAGAGAATCTAGATGATGTAAAAGTAGTTCCATTGAGAGATCTGGTAAATGATTTGAAATCGACGGGTGATTCAAAATGTTAAATTTCCAGGATCTTGATTTTACAACTGAAAAGTTCCGCCAGCTCTGCTCCGCACTGGCTGAGAACTACACTTCTATCACTATAGAGCAATACTTAAATTCAGAAAATAATTTGCCAGAGTGTTTTGTACTGATGCGCCATGATGTTGATGGAAAGGCAAAGCCTTCGCTGAGAACTGCACTCATCGAAAAGGAATTTGACATACATGCAACTTACTACTTTAGAGCTAAAAAAAACATCTATGTACCCGAGATCATTCAGCAGATAGAAGGAATGGGACATGAGATCGGATACCATTATGAAACTTTGAGTGATGCAAAGGGCGATTACGAAAAAGCAATAAAGATGTTTGAAGAGGAAGTAAATAGGTTCCGAGGGATTTGTACTCTAAAAACAATCAGTATGCATGGAGCTTCATTATCAAAATTTGATAACCGTGATCTGTGGAAAAAATATGATTTCAAGGATTTTGGAATAATTGGAGAAGCGTACTTATCACTTGGAGAGAAACTCAATTATTTTACTGATACTGGAAGGGGCTGGAACTCAAAGTATAACCTGAGAGATTTTATTCCGGGCAAGAAGCAAAAGTACTTTGCGGATACTACTGACGAACTCATTAAATTGATCAACAGCGGAGAACTGGATAATCTCTATATTACTTTACATCCTGACCGATGGACATCAACAACTTTTAGATGGAGTTTATTCTGGTTCCAGGACCTTGCATTTAATTCTACAAAGAGGGCATTGAGGATGATGAGAAAATGAACGCATTTGAAAAAATTCGTCTCAAGCTAATTTTAAAGCTCGGATTTAAATATTATGATGAGGATAAATATCTAATACAAACATGTTTGCGTTCAGTTAAAAACAAGAATCCAAAAGTTCTTGATGTTGGTTGTGGAACAGGGTACCATGCGTTTATGTTTGAAAAATATGGTGCTGATGTAATTGCTTTTGATTATGATGAAAGTAAGGTAAAACAAGCAAATGAGAATAAAGCTGAACGTAATTCAAAAGTCAAGTTTTTGATAGCTGATGGCCGTTATCCAGAAAAATATTTCACTGAAAAATTTGATATTGTATTCATGGCCGGTTTCTCTCTATTCGCGATAGATCTTGATAAAGAGGTTATGAGAAAATACCTTTCAATGCTTAATGAAGGTGGTAGACTTGTCATGGTCCATAATTCCAATCTTACAGGTCTTGTAAGAAAAACTGCATGGAGAAATCATAAGAAAGAGGAAGTGTTCTCTTTCTTTGAAAATGTAGGTGGAAAAGTTGAAAAGTTCTACTTCTATGACAGGCATATTACTGTAAAGATATTACGCCGTTTTGCTATTACCAACATGTCAACAAGAATGCATATTCTGATATCTAAAATTACCAAGCTGCCCTGCGCTATGCTCTTTATAGTAAGCAGTAACAATCAGTGAATTTATATAATATAAGAGTAGATTATTTGCAATGGTGAAGACATGAGAATACTTTTTAACATAGGTCATCCAGCTCAAGTTCATTTCTTTAAAAACGCACTGCGTATCCTTGAACAGAAAGGCCATGTTTGTAAGATGACAGCTGTTTCCAAAGAAGTATCTTTGGTTTTATTGGATGCATATGGAATCCAATATGATGTAGTTGGAAGTGCAAAACCATCTTTTTTTTCAAAAGGCACAGAATTATTAAAAATTGAACGTAAACTCTATAAGATTGCACGATCATTCAAACCTGATATTCTTGTTGGTGGAGTAGGCAATGCATATATTGCTCACCTTGGAATAATGATTGGTAAGCCTTCTATTGTTTTTGATGATACTGAACATGCAAAGATCGAGCATATGCTTATGGACCCATTTGCAACTGTGATATGCACACCCTCCTCTTTTACAAACGATCTTGGAAAGAAGCAAGTAAGGTATAATGGATATCATGAACTTGCATATCTTCATCCAAATTACTTCAAGCCTAATCCAGCTATTTTAAAAGATCTTGGACTAAATGAAGGAGATCCATTTTTTATACTAAGATTTGTTTCCTGGGATGCAGATCATGATTATGGTCATCATGGAATACAGAACAAAATTAAGCTGGCAACAGAGCTTGAGAAATATGGAAAGGTTTTTATTACTTCAGAGATCGGGCTTGTCCCCGAATTGGAGAAATATAAACTCAAGATAGCTCCTGAAAAATTACATGATATACTCTATTATGCAACTATGTGTATAGGAGAAGGAGCTACAGTAGCAGTTGAAAGTGCGTTGTTAGGCACACCAGCAATATACATATCTTCTTTAATAGGTACAATGGGCAATTTCATTGAACTTGAGGAGAAATATGGACTTATATTGAATTATAATGATTCTACTCAAGCCCTGAATAAAGCAGTTGAACTTCTCCAATCTTCTGATCTTAAAGACAGTTGGAAAAAGAAAAGAGACAAATTACTGGAAGACAAAATTGATGTAACGGCATTTATTGTCTGGTTTGTAGAAAATTACCCCGACAGTTTTAAGAAGATAAAAGAGGATAGAGATATACCTAATAAGTTATAAATGTGAAATGTGTTAAGAAAATTCACATAGTTGCAGTTTTCGTACTAAAAAACGGGTGTTAGCAGATGTTAGATAGAAACTCTGAACTCTGGGACATATTTACTAAAAAAGAAGAGTATTCTCCAAAGGAACTGGATAAACATAACAGATTTAGTTATGCTAACAGTAAGTACAAAGATATTTTTGAACCAGTGGTCTCAAAATATCTGTTGTCAAATGGATCAGAAATAAAATATCCAGACGACAAGAAATTTGCAGTTTGTCTAACTCATGATATTGATGATATATATCCTCCTCTTCGGCATATGCTTCTATCTTCATTATATTGTTTAAAGCATCTGGATTTGAAAGGGTTCAAATCCCAAACTCTGTGGACCATAAATGGGAAAAAGCAATCTCCTTATCTTAATTTTAACCATATAATGGAAATAGAGAATAGATACGACGCAAAGTCCTCATTTTATTTTATCACTGCAACAAAAGATCCACTCCGCTTTCGATATAACATAGAAGACATAGAACATGAATTAGGAGAAGTCCTAGACAACGGATGTGAAGTTGGATTGCATGGAGGCTACTATGCCTATGACAATTTTGAGAGTATAAAAAATGAAAAAGAGATATTAGAAAATATTTTAGGAAAAAATGTTATTGGCTATCGTAATCATTATTTGAGATTTAAAGTTCCTGATACATGGGAATTATTAGCAAAGGCCGGATTTAAGTATGATTCATCTTTTGGATATGCCGATATGATAGGCTTTAGAAATGGTATGTGCCATCCATTTAAACCATATAATTTAGACAAAAATGAAACTATTGACATATTAGAAATACCACTTGTGATCATGGACGGTACTTTATTTTCATATTCAAAGTCCTTTGAAGATGCATTTGAAAATGCGAAAAATCTAATAGATACGGTCGAAAAGTACAATGGTGTGATCACCATTCTATGGCATAATAATACGTTTAGCTGGCCAGCTATGAGGTACTGGGAACAATTATATGAAAAGATACTGGAATATTGTTACAACAAAAATGGATGGATAACCAGCGGTGAAGAGATCTATAATTGGTGGTCAAAGGAAGGAAAAATACCAATATGAGATTTTCAATAATTGCCTTTTGATAAGCACCTCTATATAAAACAATTACTATAGTATCTACAATCAATTTGCGATTGTAATTTTAATTGTATGTTATATCAAGTGGTGAATGTGTTTTTATGACCGCGAAATATAAGAATATGATGATATATTTCTAAGCGGATATTTTGCCTTTATATCCAACATTGAAGAGTAAATTAAATTAGAGCTTGTAAGTAAGTTTTAGTATTAAATTAGTTAATTGTACAAAATAAAGTATGTAGTAGGTGCGCTCTTGAACCTAAGTGATAAAAAAGCATTGTTTTTGCTACAATCATATAACAATTTTCAAAAAGAGTCTGTCAATAGCACATGTGGATATTTTAAAGAATCTACGGCATTAGTACGTTCTAATCCAATTTCTGAAATTTATAAATATGTCCGTGTTCCTTTCCTCGCAACATTTAAACTGGATTATAAAATTGATTTAACTAATATCCCTTCGAATTTGAAAGTATATCCAACTCCAATTTTTTATGCTCCGATAGATTCTCAATACAAAAAACTTGGTGATAAGCATTTTGATGCTGCAGATAAGTCAATTAAAGATAATAAGATCAAATTCGACATTGTCCACTCTCATTTTACTTGGTCATCCGGATATGCTGGAGCAAAAATAAAAGAAAAGTATGATGTTCCCTTTGTGATAACTGGTCATGGATACGATATTTATGACCTACCTTTCAAAAGCGCAGAATGGACCGAAAAAATAGAATACGTACTCAACACTGCTGATAGCATAATTACAGTAAGCAAAAGTAATCTGGCTTGTATCCAAAAACTCAATGTTAGAACTCCTGTTCAGATTTTACCCAATGGTTATAGAAATGATCAGTTTTACCAGATGGATATGGAAAAGTGCAGAAGCACTTTAGGTTTGCCCCTAGATAAAGAGATAATAGTTGCCGTAGGAAACCTGTTGAAAATAAAAGGCCATAGATATTTAATCGAAGCTATGGCTGAAGTGGTCAAGCATAGATCAAATGTGGTTTGCTTCATTGTTGGCGGTGGAGCGCTGGAAAAGAAGCTTAATGAACAAATTCGAAAAGCAGGCTTGCAGGATCATGTAAAGCTTGTGGGTAGTAAACTTCATGGAGAGATTCCTCTGTGGATGAATGCATGTGACATATTTGTACTTCCTAGTTTGAACGAGGGTAATCCAACAGTTATGTTTGAGTGCCTAGGATGTGGAAAACCATTTGTAGGAACTAGAGTTGGAGGAGTTCCCGAAATCATTATCTCGGAAGACTATGGATTGTTAACCGATCCAGGGAATTCAACAGGATTAGCAGAAAACATTTTATCGGCATTGGATAAAAAATGGGACAAAATTAAAATAAAAGAGTATTCTGCTCAGTTTACCTGGGCTGAGATTGCAAAGAACATTGCAAAAATTTATGAAGACCTCCTTTGAAGGCATCTAGAGGATTTACTTTTTTAGATATTTAGATAAGCAAGATTCAAAGCGAAGGTAATAAAGAGATTATTTATTTTCTTCGTCAAACCAAGATAAACTTCTCATTGCTGGAAACAGATATGAGGGTATTTATGAAACATGGTGATAATATCACTGTGTATTTTATCCACTGAACTTACAATGATATCCTTATTTACTCATATGTCCTTCCTCTATTCAGGGGTTCAAAATTAACATCGTCATAACCTGCTACAGCTGCCGAAAAGAGTTCTTTGCAGCCATTAAAAGCAATCAATTCGTCAGAAGATGCGCCAACTGTTTCAAATCCAACCGAGTAAGGACAATCATTGATGGAAAATCTCAAGGCGAATTCTACATAGCTGAAAGACTTGACATTGAGTCGTATTAATAAGCCTCCTTTTTTTATTTCTGACCTCATCGCACAAGATTTAAGTGCTTAGACCCATCTCTGACCGTCACTCTTAATGAAACTAGTTACAATTATTCATGCAAAGTTGTTAAAGGACAAAATGCCAAAGTGCTAACAAACAATACAAAGCCACAAAAAGTTCCTGATTTGAATCCATTCTTGCAGTTATAGGGTTCTTAGTAATTATAGGACTTCATAAAAAATATGTATGAATTCTTTTACAATTAAAAAATTATTGCAAATTTAACTAACAAAACTGATGGAAAATACATGATTAAATCAGTTTTCTCTTTGATACTATTAACTGATAGGATCAGTTTTCCAGAAATCTATATAATACTTTATTCAACCTCTGCCAAAATCACAACGTAGTTTTTTCCATATTTTTTTGCGCATTTTGGGCATGTTGTGTACCACATGAACCATTTCTTGATTTCAAGCCCCCTTTTCTTCGCATACCCTTTGAAATCATCACTCCACTTTTTCGTATCCTTGAAGGGTCCCTCATAGACCCTACTCACGAATTTCCCGCTCATAGTAGTGTTTTCAGCACCCTGGACCTCTTTATCAACAGCCAGATAAATTTCCATATTCCATCTTGAAGTGTGATCGGAAAGACAAAGCCAGTCAGGTATGTCTGATCCTGCTGTTCGTACTTTTTCGTCAAGCCTTTTCATCACTTTGCCAAAGTTAATAGGCATATAGAAAAGCGTGAGTACTTTATCCTTTACAAATCTCTTATTATTCCATTCTATGATCTTTCCATCCCACGGTTCTGGATCAAATTTAGGGCAACATTCTTCATCCATTTCAACAACTCCATAATTTAGTAGAATGTATGCAATATTAATAATTTACGAAGTAGATTGTGTACACAAAGAGAAAACTATAAAAGTAAAAAACAGGACAGTAATGCCCTTATAAAAATACTTTGTCAAGGAAATACTGGTGCACCCGGCTGTCAGAAGTAAGCTCAGGGTGAAATGCCAAAGCTAACAGATTTCCCTGTTCTGCTGCCACTATCATATTATCAATAGTTGCCAGCACCTTCACATCCTTCCCAGCAAAAGTGATAGCAGGAGCTCTTATAAAAACAGCATTATAAGAAGTTTCGAGGAAAGCAAGACTTAGCTCCGTCTCAAAAGACTCACGCTGCCTTCCAAATGCATTTCTATTGACCTGCGTATCCATCAGTCCAAGCAGATACTGATGGGTTTTTCTTACCTGCTCATCACCTTCTTTGGCAAGTAGTATAAGACCTGCACAAGTACCCATGATAGGCATACTTGCTGCATGCATTGCCCTTATCTCATCTGCAATACCTTCTCTTACGATTAGTCTGCCGAGTGTAGTACTCTCCCCACCAGGTAGTACAAGAGCATTACATGTGGGAACCAGACCCTTATGTTTTATAGTGATTATCTCTGCCTGTTCTCCCCTTTTAGAGATAGCGCGTTCAAGAGCCTCAACATGCTCAGAGACGTTACCCTGTATAGCTATAACACCTATACGCACTGAATACACCTTGAGAAAAAAAAGAGGATTTACCATCCTCTGGTTTGTAAAGCCTGCTCAGGAGGAATGGTATCTGTGCTGATACCCTTCATGCCTGCCCCGATACCCTTGGATATCTCTGCAAGCTTCTCTGGATTATCATAGTTGTTGACCGCTTCTACTATGGCTGAGGCCATAAGTTCAGGTTTCTCTGCCTTGAAGATGCCAGAACCCACGAATACACCATCAGCACCCAGTCTCATCATTAGGGCCGCATCTGCAGGTGTTGCAACACCGCCTGCTGCAAAGTTCACAACAGGTAACCTCTGCAACTGTGCAGTTTCGATCACAAGTTCAATGGGAGCTTCTATCTCGCGGGCTGTAAACATCAGCTCTTCCTTTGTTTTGCCTGCAAGAGCCCTTATCTCACCGGTTATCTGCTTCATGTGGCGTACAGCTTCTCTTACGTCTCCAGTACCTGCTTCACCCTTGGTACGTATCATTGCCGCACCTTCGTTGACTCTGCGCAGTGCCTCTCCCAGGTTACGGGCTCCGCACACGAAAGGCACGGTGAACTGCGTCTTATCGATGTGGAATTTTTCATCTGCAGGTGTAAGCACCTCAGACTCATCCACCATATCAACACCAAGAGCCTGCAGGATCTCAGCCTCTACAAAGTGTCCTATACGTGCCTTTGCCATTACTGGAATGGTAACACATTCGATGATCTCCGTTATTATCTGAGGATCTGCCATCCTTGCAACACCCCCGGCTTTCCTTATATCAGCAGGTACCGCCTGAAGGGCCATAACCGCAACTGCTCCGGCATCCTCAGCTATTTTTGCCTGCTCGGGATTCGTCACATCCATTATGACACCTCCTTTTTGCATGCTGGCAAAACCGCGCTTTATAAGTTCAGTACCATGTCTTAGTTTCTCAAGTTCCATAATTTATCATCCTGTTATTCTATCTTGAACATCCTACGCGTTCACGTATAAATAAATATTCCTAATTGAAGGTAATGCTTATAAGCATTACTTATTCTCCTCATCCTCGGGCTCTATGCGGGCCACACCTACAACCTTGTCACCCTGTTGTAAATTCATGATCTTAACACCTTGGGTATTCCTACCTTGCACATTGATACCTTTGACTGGGATACGGATAATAATACCTTCTGAACTGGTAACCATCACCTCATCTTCTTCACTCACAGCCTTTACATTGACCACCGGCCCGTTGCGCAGGCTTGTCACTATAGTAATGACACCTTTGCCACCCCGGTGCTTGGCGGGATATTCGGCGAATTCAGTACGTTTACCGAATCCGTTCTCAGTTATGGTCAATAAAGTGGAACTTTCATCCACCACATCCAGGCTTACCACTTTGTCCCCCTGCTCCAGCTTAATGCCACGTACACCCTGTGCACTTCTGCCCATGGGTCTGACATCAGCTTCAGAGAAACGAATAGCTTTTCCGTGCCTTGAGACCAACACCATGTCTTTCGACCCATCGGTCTGTGCCACGTTCACAAGCTCGTCATCTTCCAGCAAAGTGACTGCGATTATGCCCCCCTTGCGAGGATTGCTGAAGTCCGATAGTGACGACTTTTTCACAGTTCCCGTGCGTGTGGCCATAAAGAGATACCTATCATCTGAGAACTCCGTGACTGGGATCATAGCAGTAACATATTCTCCTTCTCCCAGTTCCAGCAGATTGACTATGGCTTTACCTTTGGACTGCCTGCTTCCCTCGGGGATCTCATAGACCTTCTTCCAGTATAGTCTTCCCTTATTAGTGAAGAATAGGATGTAGTCATGACTGGAAGCAACGAAAATATTTTCTACGAAATCCTCTTCCTTGGTTTCCATGCCAATAACACCTTTACCTCCCCGGCGCTGCTGGGAATATGTGCTTACAGGCAAACGTTTAACGTACCCACTGTTGGTAATGGTAACTATTACCTCTTCCTGAGGTATGAGGTCTTCAAGATCAAGCTCCACATGTGAAGCCATGATCTGCGTTCTGCGCTCATTATTATACTTTTGCTTGAGCTCAGAAAGTTCAGCTTTGATAATGTCGTATTTCTTTTCATCGCTCTGGATGATGGACAGATACTCTGCAATGAGCCTCATGAGCTCAGCGTACTCATCTTCCACTTTCTGCCTTTCAAGACCAGTGAGCTTCTGTAGACGC
Organism: uncultured Methanomethylovorans sp.; assembly: GCF_963678545.1. NCBI lineage: Archaea > Methanobacteriati > Methanobacteriota > Methanomicrobia > Methanosarcinales > Methanosarcinaceae > Methanomethylovorans > uncultured Methanomethylovorans sp. Next base: position 1,839,864 of record NZ_OY782870.1, on the reverse strand, counting down.
ATGTCGAGGATAGCCTTTGCCTGTATCTCATCCAGACCAAAGTTCGCTATCAAACCAGACCTTGCCTCTTCCACAGTTCTAGAAGCACGGATAAGAGAAATAACAGCATCCAGGTGGTCAAGGGCTATCTTCAGACCACGTAGTATGTGAGCACGTTCTTCAGCTTTTTTTAGCTGGAACTGCGTACGTTTCTGAATGATCTGTATCCTGTGTTCCAGGTATATCTGTAAGATACGCTTAAGATTAAGTTCAAGAGGCACATTGTCCACTAATGCCAGATTGATGATACCAAAGGTTGTCTGCATCTGCGTGTGCTTGTACAACTGGTTCAGCACAACATTAGGGTCAGTACCCCTGCTAATTTCTATGACAACCCGAATACCGTCACGATCAGACTCATCCCTCAGGTCAGAGATGCCTACGATCTTTTTCTCCCTTACAAGTAATGCAATATCCTCTATAAGCTTAGACTTGTTGACCTGGTAGGGGATCTCACTTACAATAATAGCGTTCTTGTCCTTTCTTATTTCCTCAATGGTAGCTACAGCCCTCAGCTGTATCCTTCCCCTGCCTGTCTCATAGGCTTCCCTTATGCCCTGCATACCCAGAATAGTTCCACCTGTGGGGAAATCCGGACCCTTGAGAACTGCCATGAGGTCATGTATAGTGGAAGATGGATTGTCGATGAGCATGAGAGTTGCATCCACTACTTCCCCTAGATTATGAGGTGCCATGTTAGTGGCCATACCCACGGCAATACCTGTGGAACCATTGATCAACAGGTTCGGCAGTTTTGATGGCAGCACCGTAGGCTCTTCCAGAGAACCATCATAGTTAGGGATCATCGGGACCGTTTCTTTATCTAGATCCTGGAGCATTTCATCAGAGGCCTTGCTCATGCGTGCCTCAGTGTAACGCATGGCGGCTGCAGAGTCACCATCAATGGAACCGAAGTTACCTTGGCCATCTATCAATGGATAACGTAGGGAGAACTCCTGCACCATCCTTACAATACTTTCATACACAGCAGAATCACCATGAGGGTGATATTTACCCAGCACGTCTCCCACTACACGGGCAGACTTCTTATATGGCTTGTCGTGAGTGATGCCTGCTTCGTACATGGCATAAAGTATTCTTCTATGCACAGGCTTCAAACCATCTCTGGCATCAGGCAGTGCACGTCCTACAATTACGCTCATGGCATAATCGATGTAGGAGTTCTTCATCTCGTCCTCTATAAGGATAGGAACTACCTTTTCACCAGTCTCTGCGGGCTGGATACCCAGAGGGTTTTCATCAATTCCATTATTTTCTTTATTGTCATCTGCCATGTGCTACACCTCAAATATCCAGGTTGGTGACCTGTTTGGCATTTTTCATGATGAAGTTCTTGCGAGGCTCTACCTCATCACCCATAAGGATGGAGAACATTTCATCTGCAGCTACTGCATCTTCCAAGGTAACCTGCAGTATGGTCCTGGTTTCGGGATTCATTGTGGTCTCCCATAGCTGTCCAGGATTCATTTCTCCCAAACCTTTGTAACGCTGGATGTTAACACCTTTATCTCCTATTTCCTGGAGTTTGGCATTAAGTTCCCTGTCAGAATAGACATAATGCTCTGCCTGACCTTTTTTGATACGATAGAGAGGAGGCTGTGCGATGTAGACATATCCCTCATCGATCAGCGGGCGCATGTATCTGAAGAACAACGTAAGTATAAGAGTTCTTATATGAGCACCATCCACATCGGCATCGGTCATAATAATTACTCTGTGATACCGAGCCCTGCTTATATCGTAATCATCCCCTATGCCCGTTCCCATGGCAGTGATAAGAGACAGCACCTCATTGTTCTTTAGTATGCGAGATAGCCTGGATTTCTCCACGTTAAGGATTTTACCACGGAAAGGCAAGATAGCCTGAAAACGCCTGTTACGTCCCTGTTTGGCAGAGCCGCCTGCAGAGTCACCCTCCACAAGGTATAACTCACATTGTGATGGGTCTTTTTCAGAACAGTCTGCAAGTTTACCTGGAAGGGTGCTTATATCAAGAGCATTCTTACGTCGGGTAAGTTCCCTCGCCTTTTTAGCTGCTTCCCTTGCACGCTGAGCATCCAGTGCTTTCTGGAGGATCACATTTGCAATCTTTGGATTCTCCTCCATGAATTCGGCAAGCCCTTCAGAGACCATGGATTCAACAATACCTTTAACATCACTGTTTCCAAGCTTGGTCTTGGTCTGGCCTTCAAACTGAGGATCTGTAAGTTTCACATTGATAATCGCGGTCAAACCTTCCCTTATGTCCTCACCAGAGAGCTTATCTTCACCTTTGGCAAGATTGTTCTTCTTGATGTAATCATTGGCAACTCTCGTAAGTGCTGCCTTAAATCCCACAAGATGCGTGCCACCTTCATGCGTGTTTATGTTATTGGCAAAGGAATACACTGATTCATTATAGCTGTCAGTGTACTGCATGGAGATCTCTACTATAGTTCCTTCTTTCTCCCTTTCGAAGTATATAACATCCTTATGAAGCACATTGCGTTTCTGGTTGAGGTGTTCGACAAAGGAAATAATACCGCCTTCGTACTGGAACACATCTTTTTCTTCTTCATGGGCCCGTTTGTCAGCTATAGTGATCTTAACTCCTTTGTTGAGAAATGCAAGTTCCCTCAAACGGCTTACAAGGGTCTCATAACTGAAAACAATGGTCTCCAATATCGATGCATCTGGCTTGAAAGTTACTGTTGTACCGGTACCTTCACTTTTCCCAACAACCTGTATGTCAGCAGTAGGAATTCCCCTCTCATAACGCTGGTAATACAGATTGCCATTAAGTTTTACATAGACGTCTGTCCATTCTGATAAGGCATTTACTACAGAAACACCAACGCCATGCAGTCCACCGGAAACCTTGTATGAACTTTTATCGAACTTACCACCGGCATGCAGCATGGTCATCACCACTTCAAGAGCAGACTTGTTGTATTTTGGATGATTGTCCACAGGTATGCCCCTACCATTGTCCTGTACTGTTACAGAACCGTCCGTGTTGATAGTAACATCTATCTGAGAACAGAAACCTGCCAGTGCTTCATCGATACTGTTATCCACTACTTCATATACTAGGTGATGCAAACCTCTGCTGTCAATACTACCTATATACATGCTAGGACGTTTGCGCACTGCTTCCAAGCCCTCAAGTACCTGGATATGCGTGGCATCGTAAACATCTTTCTCGCCCATATATTAATCTCCGTGAATCTAATGATAAACAATGAACTCTGTTGAAAAACTCATGGTCTTAGAGTATTCAAAAATGAAAGTAGAATTGATGTTGTATATCTACTGATTCATTTTTCTTTAAATTAATGCTTCACTGATTATAGCATTCATTATTCATAAATGTTTATATACTTAGATAGATAGAATGATCGAATATGCGAGAACATATCTTCTATCTTTTGTTATATTCCATTATTCGGCAATAATAAACAAGAGAAATTATCACTTTTGTAAGAAACTAATGATATATACATATCATTTAAAAAAATGAAGGCAAATGTGTCCATTCAAATGGCCTACAGTTACACCGAGACCATTTGGAAAACATTCTATACACCTTTCGAAAACTAGAAAGCACTTCATTTTTTCAGCCATTTGACATATTCAGATCCGACTCCATATATACCTGCAAATAGAACTGAAAAAACAACTACCCAAATTATTAGTGCATTTGTTTTGTTATTTTGTACAATATCTTCTGTATCTACACTATTTTCCTCAGTATCCTCTTTTATAGAAGAGGCAAGAGTCTTTTCAGCTGTAATAACAAATGGAGAAAATCCTGGAGTTTGAGCTTCAAATATCGCATAATTCGTTGTGTTTTCTTCCAAGACAGTAGGCAGCACTTGCCACGCAGTTCCATTATATCTCTGCAGTATTATGCTATTAGTGCTAATTCCCATCTCTTCTATCCACGAATTATTTACCTTGAACTGTATGCGGGCATCCATTATGTTATCAGATGTGGCAAAGCCATTCTTACCTACCCAAATGTTAATATATTTGTAAACACTGCCTTCACAAGTGCTATTCGCAAACTTGGATCTGTTGTTCAGCACTTCAATTGTAGATGCAATTTCTCCTGAGTTTTTAATGGAATAGAAACTAACTGATTGAATAGGATTACCTTCTCTCTTGAACTCATAGGTTACATTATTATTCATTCTCAGGTATTCACTGTCCACATCTTTCAGAGCAACATTTACAAAGTCTTCGGCACTCCCTGCCCCACCTCCTCCACTACTCTTACTGCTTGAGCTACTGCCCCCTCCACTACCTCCACCACTACTAGAAGAAGATGTTGTAAGGCTAATATTTACTGCTTCGCCTTTCAATCCATTTTCACTGTATGGGATCAGAGTATAATTATAAGTTGTAGAGCTATTCAGATCAAGATGAATGTATGTTGATTCAGTTACATTATCAAGGAATGTACCATTATATCTTATCTGTACCATTGCAGTATTTTCAGAAGCCTCCCACTCTAATGTGATGGAAGTGAACTTAATACTTTTTCCAGCGACATTTAAGATTTTAGGTAGCTTCAGTGTAGTAGCTGAATCACTTACCTGTAGATTATTAATGTTTTCTGAGGTGTCCACTGTCTCTGTACTTATGGTATGCTCTATTCCATCACTAAGTCCTGTTGCGTTATAATAATTGTTAGAAGTGGTGGTGTCAAATATACCATCTATATATACCCTTACATAACTGAAATCGGCATCTGTTGGGTTTGTCCAAGTCCAATATATCCAACTTGCACCTACACCAGTTTCTTGGATATTCATTACAGGTCCCGGAGGTGTTCTGTCTATAATTTTAGTTGTTGCTTGACTGCTTATTGTTGTATGATTAATATTTCCTGATGCATCCACAGTTTTGATGCCTATTGTATACAAAGTATTTTCAGCAAGGCCAGTTAAATTATAATAATCATTAGATGTATTTGTAATAAATGCTCCATCGATAAAGACCATCACATGACTGAAATCGGCATCTGTTGGGTTCGTCCATTCCCATGTAATCCAACTGGTTCCAATAGAAGTTTGTTTCAAGTTAGTGACAGAAGCAGGGAGAGATTGTCTGGCAGCATCAAAGGATACTTGAACTTCTTTAAGGGATGTAACAGCCTGATTTACTTCTGCTTGTGTAGCTCCTGCATTATCAACAACTACTTGTGCCGTGGCAATTGCTGTTACAAAAGCATCTATTGCTGTTTGTGGATATTGACCTACTCCAAATCCTGGCACTGCATTCGCCACTTTTACGTTGGAAGCAGCAATAGCTGTCGTTAATGCACTTTTATCTATAAATGTTATTTTTGCAGCATCGAAAGTCATTTCAGCTGCTTTTAGATCATTCAGGGCCTGATCAACCTGTGCCTGTGTAGCCCCTGTATTATCAACAACTGTTTGTGCAGTCGTAATTACTGTTCTAAATGTATCCGTTGCTGCTTGTGGATACTGGCCGATTTCAATTCCCGTCACAGCACTTGCTATTTTTATATTTGCTGAATCAATAACCGCCATCAAATCATTTTTTTTCACTGCAATGACAGTAATTCTTATAGTTTCAGAATCCTGGTAATTGTACACTGCAAGAAATGTAACATAATAATCACCTGCACTACCAGCAGTTGGTGTCCAGCTGAACGTGTGTGTATTTGAATCAAATGTTGCTCCTTCTGGAACATTTACCGCTGAGTATGTTATTATAGCGTTAATGTCATCATCTGTTGCAGAGAGAGGAATAATTAGTAGTTCATTTTCTCCTACAAATTGATGATCATCCATTGGTGCAAAGTGTGGAATTGCTGAACTGATACCAGTTGTCACTAAAAAGGAAGATAGTAATACAATAAATACACAGATTAATCTAGTTAAATTTATTCTCATTTTAAAACCAACATTAGAAGTTAAAAAGAATTTTTGTTGCGTCCTAATATTCATATCTGATAATAAATCACATTAATTTCATAGCTATCAGAAAAGAACAATTTCCAACTTCAACCCCTATTTTTTCCTTTAATCTTCATGTCATTTTCCTAAATCAATATATACTTTCCTCCAAAATGGATAATAAATATATTTCAGCTTTAAGTCAATGAATCAAATTCAAATTTACCCTATTTTCTCCTATATTATCCATTATTCGCTCGATTTTGTAGAAATAAAAGAGGAGTTTAATCAAAAAGATTGGAGATTAATTATTTATAGAGAAAATCAATACGGAATATATGCCTAATAATGCATAAATTTGTATAGTCCACTGCTACTCAGAACATCCTTATGCTCTGACCTATACCCTGTTCAAGAGCTTTCTTGTATACCATATTGGCGGTGACTATGTCCTGCACTGCAAGCCCCGTGGAATCAAAAATGGTAATCTCATCATAAGACTGTCTTCCAGAATGAATACCAGAAACTACTTCTCCAAGTTCACAGAAGATATCTTTTTCGGTAATTATGCCCTTTGACAAAGGTACATTGATCTCACCTGAATGGGATGCCTGTACAATATCATCTACTATCACCTTAGCACGTAACAGAAGCTTCGGGTCCAGTTCTTCCTCGCCTTTTGCATCCGCCCCTATTGCAATTGATATGTGTACCTTCCTTAACCCACTCAGACCTTACCACTGGTTCCCTTACAGGAGTGGTGGTCACCAGGATGTCACAGTCACATACATCCTTTATATTACCCCTCCTCAGAAATTCACAACTCATCACATGGTTCATATCTTTCTCAAAGTGATTACAGTGATTCATGTTCCTGCAAAAAAACTTCACTTTTTGAATGTCCATAATCACAGAGAGGGAAAGTAACTGGGTGCGAGCCTGGTCTCCTACTACAACCATGCCCACAACATATGAATTCTTCCTGGCAAGATATTTTGCGGCCACCCCTCCAGCGGCACCTGTGCGCATATCTGTAATAAATGTTCCATCCATGATAGCCAGAGGTGCACCAGTCGGTGTAGAATTTAGCACAATCACTGCCATAACAGTAGGCAAACCCTTCTGATGATTGTCTGGATGCACGTTAACTATCTTCACGCCAGCAATATCTTCCTCCTCCATATACACCGGCATGGTACGTAGATCACCATTGTATTTTTGGAAATAGAGATATGATTTAGGAGGCATTTGCACTTTTTTTAGACCATGCTGTCTGAAACCTTTCTCCACGGCTTCTATTGTGGAATGCATGTCCAGCAAGCTTTGCACATCAAATTGATCAAGCCATAGCACATCCATAGAAACATCACTTTTAGAAATCCGTATCATATTTCTGGTATACAAGAGTAAAAAGGTTTGGTATGGCTCTATAGTACAATTCAGGATTTTATTTTTACAAATAAGGCTATTATTCCATTTGCCACCAATATTGGAATATTTTCAAATATTAAGCCCATATAATAGTATTGGGGAGAAATATGAACATACTCTACATTTATGCGCATCAAGAACCAGCATCTTTTAACGCTGCTCTGAAGACTACCGCTCTTGAGACTCTGAAAAATACAGGCCATGACATAAAGGTTAGCGACCTCTATGCTATGAAGTTCAAGCCTGTGCTTGATGCTAGTGATTTCCTGCAAAGGAAAAAGACAGATATTTTAAGCCTGTTTCCAGAACAGATCAATGCAAGCAAGACGGGTACTTTTGTGTCGGATATAATGGAAGAGATGGAGAAAGTGAAATGGGCTGATCTACTAATATTCCAGTTTCCCATTTACTTTACCGGCATGCCTGCCATCATGAAAGGCTGGATAGATAGGGTATTTGCAGCAGGCTTTGCATTTGATCCCATTACCCAGGGTGTCTATGATAAAGGTCTGTTAAAAGGTAAAAAGGTCATGATAACCATCACCACGGGTGCCGATGAAAGCTTGTATTCGAAAGGTGGTGCACATGGGGACATCAATGAGCTCTTAAAATATATCACTCATTGCATATTTGAGTACACGGGCCTTGAGGTCCTGCCTTCGTACATTATGTTCGCTGCAAACAGCCAGTCAAGGGAAACAGGTAAGCAGCGTCTGGAGAGGTATAGAGAGATACTGCAAAATCTCTGATTTATTACTGCATAAAACAGCTTCTCTGCAATTCTATACGTGTGATATTATATCACTTTCTTCTTTACCAAAAAGCCTAAGTAATGTCAATCCCTCCTTTGCACAAAAATGAGTGTTTACTTGTTTTAAATAAACCGAGTTGATATTTTTGCCAATAAAAGATGGAGATACAATAAAGATAGATTATACCGGCACACTGGATGACAGCACTGTTTTTGACAGTTCTGCAGATCATGATCAACCACTTGAATTCACTGTTGGAGCAGGTCAGGTTATACCAGGTTTTGAAGATGCAGTAAGGGGCATGGAAGTAGGGGAAGAGAAAACCTTCAGAATAGAAGCTTGCGAAGCCTACGGTGAAATTAATCCGGACCTTACACAATCATTCCCAAGATCAATCCTTAAGTCTGATGTGGAAATTGAGATTGGAATGATCCTGACGCTAGGCACAGATGATGGTCAACAAATGCCTGCAATGGTTACTGAAGTAACGGATGAGACTATTACTCTTGACATAAACCACCCGCTTGCTGGTCAGGCTCTGACCTTCAGCATTAAGGTCATTGAAGTATAATATGTTATTTGAACTCGCTAGCGAGTTCAACTCATTAAAAATTAGGGCATTGTTAAGCTATTGGGTTTAACATAACAATAAAAAGCTGATATAAAGAGCGTTTGATCGCTCTTTTTTTCAAATAGTTCACTCTGCCAGCTTCAAACCTGCTGCTTTTGCTCTACCCATGAGCTCAGCATTACTTTTTACAGAACCTGGTTCGCTGTATCCTGCAGCTATGATCGTATCAATAGTCTCGACACCCATGGAATTCTTGAGGTTTCCGGCAAATTCCTCAAATACAGGGGCATACATAGCAGCTACAGGTGCTCCGTGAGAGCCTACAAGCACGGCTTTTTTTCCAGGAGCTACACGGGGAGAGAAGTCCGGGTTGATCAGAGAATAGCACCTATCAAGGAATAAACGCATTTGGCCTGTAAACTGACTGAAATATATAGGAGAACCTATAACGATTGAATCAGCTTTTACCATTGAATTTAGTACTTTGGTAAGGTCATCTTGCAGTTTGCATTTATCGTGGATCTTACAGTAACCACATCCCTGGCAGCCTTTAAACTCCAGTTCATTGAGGTAAAATAACTCTGTTTCAGCTCCGGCTTCTGCTGCAGACTCAAGAGTCTGTTTTACAAGTGTAGCAGTATTCCCATTAATTCTTGGGCTTCCAATAATACCTATAGCTTTCATGTACTATTTTCTCCTTAATTTTATTGAAAAGAACTACCCGTCAGGGTATTCTCTAGTTCTATTTATGCTCACTATATTTATATACCATACAATCATTTTGGATAGTAACTTACTGATATGATACAATGCAAATCACAGAATGCGGAAACATCAATAATAATCATTGCTGCTGTCCCATTGAGGCAACTTTGGATGTAATTGGTGGCAAGTGGAAACCAATGATACTTTGTCTGCTGGCAGATGATACTTTACGTTATAACAAAATTCAGCAGCTTATTCCGGATGTGTCTCCAAAGATGCTTACAAAGCAACTGCGTGAACTTGAAGAGGACGGTTTGATCACAAGAAAAGTGTACCCTGAAATTCCTCCAAAAGTCGAATACACCATTACAGATTTTGGAAAAACAGTTCTTCCAGTATTGAAAACTTTATTGGACTGGGGAACCGAATATCTCGGAAAGAAATGCATTGCAACCATGCAAGTGGAAGAAATAAACTGCACTAATTGATATCAGTAAGAAAAGATGTCAACAACCTGAAAATACCACTAGATGTTTCTTTTACATTATCCACATTTACTCAAAAAGATCATAGTCTAGTTCTAGACAAGAACAAAACGAATTTTTTATATCAGACCCCTTGCATTTAGTTAATAGCTACGGTCGCACCGGTTAAATGAAAATACCTTTGGTAAGATGAATGACAGTCAATGAGAATGTAAAGGCAATTCTTAAGGAACTGGGAAACACAAAACTTGTTTGTGTCACCAAAACAGTCAATGCTCAGAGGATAAATGAATCAATAAGGGCAGGAGCCACCATCATAGGGGAGAACAAGGTTCAGGAATATGAAGATAAATATGATGAGATACTGCCCTGTGAAAAACACCTTATAGGACATTTACAGTCAAATAAAGTAAAAAAAGCTGTTCAGCTCTTTGATGTGATCCAGTCGGTCGACTCCTTGAAGCTAATACAGGACATTGATAAGAAAGCCAGAGCTATAAATAAAATACAGAAGGTCTTTCTTCAGGTTAACATAGGCAATGAACCTCAGAAATTTGGTTTTACAGATAATGAAATAGTACAGGTGCTTACTGAGATTCATACACTCAAAAATATCCATGTGCAGGGACTCATGTGCATTCCTCCCTTTGAATCCCCGGAAAAAACACGATCATATTTCAAGAGAATGAAAGTCCTTTTTGATGAAATGCAGCAGAAGAAACAGGATAACATCGACATCCAAGAACTATCAATGGGCATGTCCAGCGACTACAGAATTGCCATACAAGAAGGAGCAACTATGGTGCGCATTGGATCTTCAATATTCGGGAACAGAAAGTATTGAAGATATTTCATATTTCAGTTGAATAAAATCGTAGCCTATAGAACTTTCATTATTTGCCCATTATAAATAAATGAAAGAATTGCAGCAGTTTTGAAACAGGTTCATAGTTAAAGTTTAATTAATTTAAGTATTGTAAAGAAGTCATTAAGAAATCTATATGGTAGATCTGTATAATATACCCAAGTTTGTGAGGTAGATTATGGTGTCATTCTGGCAAAATTTTATGAATATATCTCTTAATAGCTATATTTTTGTCTCAAGATATTGATTTCAGTAGTCTATTTACAGAGCTAATAATTCACATAAATTTTAAAGCAAAAAAGACTAGGTTCGGAATTACAAAAGCCATATGCATTCTATTTTTAAGAATCATTCCATTCGATACAGGATTATCCATTAAGATTTGGATGCAACCAATTGCCAATACAATGTAAACACAAATAGATACGAAAATTTGGTTGTCATATCTTGTTAAATAGTATAGTGAGATCAGTGGAAAAATTGTTAATATGCTACAAATCCACGCTGCTTTTTCGATACCTAACATTAGTGGTAGTGAATTAATATCTCCGGCAATATCTTTAAAATCTTTCATAAAAAGTAGAGAAAAGGCTAATATGAAAATGTATAATGCCACTACGAATGCATCTGAAGTTAGTGGTGAATAGACACTCCATATACCTATCGACTCTAAAGAAAAACAGATTGCAATATCTAAAATAGCAATAATCGGAATATCTTTTAATCGAAAAATTGGATGAGAATACATAATCCCACCAATAATAAAGCTAAGTAAAAGACATATAAATAAAATGAAGTTTAACTTTAAAGAAACAATTAATCCAGCAGATAATAATATACCCATATATATCCATGCCCTTTTCATAGATAATTTTCCAGATCTAATAGCACTATTTGGTTTACATATTTCATCAATATTAAAATCAAAAATGTCATTCATAATATTACAACAACCATGAATTAGAAGTCCGGCAAAGGTAATTAAAAAAAAATTATAATCCAATATTCCTAATATTGCACAATTAATTGCTACAACTGATACATCCGTTAAACACCCTTTTGGTTTTATAATTGAAATATATGAATATATGTTAATCATTTTTATCCCTATTTTATTCTAATGTGGTTATGCACCCTGATATATTAATAAACTATTAATAATTCTTGGTTTTCACATCAGTACTTTGAAAAAGCATACGCTGTGTGCAGGAAGTAAGTTCTAAAATAACTTGAATGCCATTTTTCGATAATAACTGGCACAATATTTTATTGCATCAGACTGTACTTGACTGGCAATAAAATGAGTTTTAGGACTGCCTAATTACTTAATTTGAAGTTCCATACAATTCTAAAATTTTAGAGGTTTTGTAGAAAAACTCGATTTTCAAGGAACAAATATAATTAAAGTGTTACTCAAATGTTTCTTTAGGTTTCATTCAAAAATAACCATTAATGGTAAATATTGATTTTAAAAAAATGAAGTGGTTTCAAAACTCATTTTGCGATCATTTTACCAAAGTTCAGTTGAATAAAATCATAGCCAATAGAATTTTCATTATTTACCTGTTAGAATCAAAAGAAAGAATAGCAGCAGTTTTGAAACAAGTTCGATTTCTACAGAGCTGTTTCTTTTTTAAATTAAGCAAGGCTATTGTATTATTTCTATCGCAAAAATAGATGATCATGCTTGTATCAAAAACACGATCATACCAATTATAGACATTAGTATAAACGGGAGTAGAATATCTATTAAATCGACATGTGCGTCTTCATTTTTCAGAACATATTTCATTTTATATCACCAAGGGTACTGCTTGCACCGGCTAAGACTAATTCTTCCAACTATTTAAATATAGTCCTTCTGTAAAACATGAATATGCTCATAATCATAAGGCTGTTTCTAACTCAATTAAAATAAATACAAAACAAATAATGGCTTTTCATTATTTTCATGTTTTCTTCACAAGGCATGCACTTCATGGCAAAATGTTAATCTAAACCTCATGTCATTTAGTATTTCATGGGCAGCATCATTTCCGTAAAGGGACTTAGCAAAAAGTTCGCAGGACATGTTGCACTGCATGATATTAACCTGAATATAGAACAAGGAGAGTTCGTGATAATTCTAGGTCCTAACGGTGCAGGTAAAACGACGTTCCTGAAGATACTTGAAACCCTTGTAAGACCCTCATCAGGCTCAGTAGAAATAGGTGGAATGGAGCTTAACAGGTCAGCATTACAGATACGAAAGATGATCGGTGCCATCTCACATGAAAGCTATTTATATAGCGATCTGACAGTGGAAGAAAATCTGCGATTTTTTGGAAAGATGTACGGACTTTCGGATGACGAACTTATCGTAAGGATTCAACTGCTTCTAGAACAGATGCATCTTGAGCACCGATATCTGAACCGGGTAAGCACTCTATCCAGAGGTATGAAGCAACGTTTGTCCATAGCACGTTCTCTAATCCATGATCCTGAAATAATCCTGATGGACGAACCGTATACTGGCCTGGATCTACAATCAGCCTGCGATCTTGAGAAACTGCTTCTTGAAAGTAGCAGAAAAGCCACAGTGCTGATGGTTACACATGATATAGACAGGGCTTTTTGTATATGTGACAGAATAATCATACTTTGCGATGGAAAGATATCTTCAGATATAAGTAAAAAGGACATAAGTTCTGCAGAAGAACTCAAGAACATCTATACCACTATATTTGATGGAGGAGCATGATACGCAGCCTCTATATTGCAGCAAAGGATCTGCTTACTGAACTGCGCACAAAACAGGTGCTTAATTCCATGCTGGTATTTTCTATTGTGGTCATGGTAATCTTCAGTTTATCCCTCAGTGATATACTTAGCGATTCTTCAATCATTAATCGGCTGGCTCCAGGCTTACTCTGGATCGCCTTCATATTTGCCGGAATGCTGGGCATTACCAGGACATTTGCCTCGGAGACAGAAAACAGCTGCTTGGAAGGACTGCGATTATGTCCTGTGGACAGTGCAGCCATATACACCGGCAAAGCCATATCCAGTATGTGCCTGATGCTCATTGTGGAAATAGCTACAGTACCAGTTTTCATGGTGCTGTTTAATTATAATATCCCGAACATACCTGTAATGTCAATAGTGGTACTGTTGGGCACAGCAGGTTTTTCTGTAGTTGGTACTTTACTTTCCGCTCTGACGGTTAACACGCGTACACGAGAGATATTGCTCCCTGTGCTTTTACTCCCTCTATTGGTACCGGTGCTCATTCCTGCTGTACTGGCCACAGGCAAAATACTGGCAGGAGAAGGAATTGTTGAAATTATGATGGAACTGCGCCTAATAGCTGTATATGACATTATTTTCTTTACACTGGCACGTATGTTGTTTGACTATACATTGGAAGGATAATGTGGAAAAATAACGGGAAAATAGATAAAATATATTGATAATAAACCACAATAGAAATTAACATTGAATATGGAACAAAAGTATGGAAAATAAGAAATTAAAGATACTGGCTTTTGTAACTACTGCACTTGTACTTCTGTCAATGTATATGGTTTTTTTCTCTCTGCCTGTAATGAGATCCGGGTTGGGGGAGGTACTTGACAGCAGTTTCAAAATATTCTATTTCCACATGCCAATAGCTATTACTGCATACTTTGCCTTCTTTATTGTTTTTGCTGCAAGTGTTATGCAACTCAAATCCCATGACGTGAAGTGGGATATCTATGCCAGGTCCGCAGCAGAGATTGGAGTGATATTTGCCCTTCTGGTACTAATCACTGGTTCTATTTGGGCTAGGGCTACCTGGGGTTGGTATTGGATATGGGAACCTCGGCTTACCACATCCCTTGCATTGTTCCTTGTTTATGTCACGTATCTGCTGCTGCGCCAGGCCATAGAGGATCCAGAGTCCAGAGCAAGACTGTCATCAGTATTTGGAATAGTAGGTTTTGTCTCTGTACCCCTAAGCTTTTTCTCTATACGCCTCTGGCGCTCTGCGCATCCCTTAATGTTTGGAGAGGCAATGTACGGCAGCACAGGAGGAGGACTAGAAGGTTCTAACCTCCAACTTACACTGCTGGTTAACTTCTTAGCATTCCTCACCTTATTCCTAACACTGTTCATTTACAAATCGAATATGGAAATACTGAAAGAAGAGATCCATGTTCTAAGGGTATCACGTCGCTGAGCACATATTTTCTTTGATAAATAAAGACTGGCTTAAAAAAGAAGGGATAATATATTGAGAAAAGAAACAACTGGATATGTTATTCAAACCCATAAATATAACCGGTATTGAGATTCCTAATCGTTTTGTCTGATCTGCCACACACAAGTAGATGGTACAGCCTGATAGTATTCCTACATCAAGTATTGGGGGCCTGTACGAGGGACTCCATAATGAAATCGGACTTATCATAACCGAGTATGCCCATGTTAATTCAAAGGGTAAAAGCGATAATCTGCAACAGGGTATCTATGATGATAGGTTCATAGAACCTTATAAAGAAATCATTTCAAGGTTCTGTAGAAATCTTCGATATTCAAGTAACAAATGAAATTAATATTTTCTCAATTTCACCGACTCGGTTCCAGTGCGAGATAGCCCTGAATTTTAACCAGCTTGAATTTATTCCCTTTCTTTAGTCCTTCCATGTTGACTCTGTTCTGAGGTATGGTCAGAGTAAATTGACCGTTTGAATGTTCCTGAAGTACTGGCAATGTCTCACCAATCCCCTATAAAAGAACAATTCACGGTATACTAAGTTTGACATCACTCAGCTTGTGCAGCAACATATATATATATATATATATAGTACGTACGAGAACACAGGTTTTTTCTCAAGGCAAGGACTGAGAGCGGTAATTATATTGCATTCTACAGCTCGGACTGGACAACTGCTGCACAGAGGCCTAAGTTAACGATAACAAATTAATTGGAAAATAAGTAAAATGCAGGGAGCGAAATTAATTTTCGCTCTGCTTTTATTTCCATGTAATCCTGGCTGTATTCCTTCCTGGAATACCGTGTGGCTCATGCTTTGGATAACCAAACATCATTGCGTACTGTACAGTATGACCTTCGGGAAGACCAAGCTCATCTATAAGAGGCTTGCAGGATGTTGCAGCTATTTTGAGGAAACCTGCCCAGCAAGCCCCAAGTCCAAAGGCTGGGGCAGCAAGCTCAAACCATGAAAGAGCAATAATACTGTCAGTATACGCCATAGGATTATCTGCCAGAGCATGTGCTATTGCTACATGTGGAGCTCCACGGCAGATAGGATCTTTCCCATTATCATAAGCAGCTATGAGTCCTTGCATGACTGGTTTCATTGGATTATCTACATCTAAAGAAACAACTTCACGCATCCAGTCAATAGTAATCCTGGTAAGCTTTTGCACTTGCTTTGGATCATGGAATATGAGCCAGTGGACGGGCTGGTTATTCACACCGGATGGAGAAAAACGTACAATATCCAGCATTTTCTCAATCGTGGCCCTGTCTACCACTTTATTCTTATAATTGCGTATAGAACGGCGCTTTCTCATGTACAGACCTAGCTGTTCAGGCTTTATATCAAGCAGTACAGCATCATCAGGGACAGAGTGTTCGGTATCGAACAGAGGTGAAATTGCACCTGTAGGACAGAATGCTTCACAATTACCACATTTTGCACAAACATACCCCATCTTATCAGGTATATAAGGCGTGCCCTCAGCACTGCTGGAAATAACTCCCAAAGGGCATATTTGAATACATATGCCACATTTGGTGCATATTTCTGGATCAAATGACATCACATTCATGAAAACCAAACCTCATATAAACTGAGCTACGTATTTGATAAAGATTTGCTTACATAGAGGAAAGATGACAGCACTTAATCTTTACTTGAGTAAGGATAACCAGGCATCATAGATATGCATGGCTTCCATACCCATTTCACGTGGCGCGACGATATCATTTTCCACCGTATCACCGATGGATAGAACTTCCCCTGGTTTAAGATTCAGGCGATCAAGCGCTATTTTAAAGATACGATGATCGGGTTTTTTATACCTTACATCTGAAGAAAAGATCACATGATCAAAATACTTATACATACCCAGAAAACGCAACTCCTTTTCAGAAAACACACGTTGACCATTGGAAACTAAACATTTGGGAATAGCATTGTATCTTTTGAGTATCTTCATACTTTCCTCAAATGGGCGCATCCTGCGCAATGAAGCCGAACGGAACACTTTTGAAGTTTCAATGCCCAGATAATTTGTATCACTTTTCCATATTGCATTTTCACTGCAGATATCTGCAAATATTTCTTCCACCCTCACTTCCGGATACTGTTCTTTGGAAACTGCCATCCTCTCTGCTATCTTTGAATAGTATTCTGATTTTAAAACCTCCGGATCTATTTTCACACCTTTATATTGCAACCATTTACTCACAGTATCATATGTGTAAAAGTCATGTTCATCTGTCCGGATATCTATCAGTGTACCATATAAATCAAAGATCATGCCTTTTATCTCAGAGCTTTCAAACATTCAACAGCCTCCCTTATCAAATATTCATAATGCTGATTGTGCCTATGAAGCCTTGCCGACCTTAAAAAACCCAAACTCATGAAGAAAGGAAGAATCGTTGTAGTTTTCAAAAAGTCACTTTCGTTCTTACTATAATGCCATAGGAAATGACCGATATAAGGCTCTGCAAGGTTACCTGAACCTTTGTTCAGCTCGAAACTGTTCTTGAGTTCAGAACACATAATACCCAAATCTCTTGCATAATGTGCGTTATGCCAGGAACTTTCAAGATCAAGGATATATGGAATACCGTTGTGGAACACATAATTCGATGGTGTTGCATCCCTGTGGATCATGCAGCCCTTCGGCTGGTCAAGAATGGAACTATACCACCATTTTCCAAGCAGTTCATTGAACTGATTTCTTAGAGAATCATTAAGTTTTAACTGGTCCAACACGCTGTGGAAATTAGCAAAATCCCTCGTTTTGTTGTAATAATCGTGTCTGGTATGCTTATGCAATTTGTGCATAGTGTGTGCAATTGAGGTCAGTTTATCGTAGATATTCTTATCTTGAGACAAATACCAAGAAAAAGATTTACCTGAAATGTACTCTGTCACAAGAGCACAGTTGAAATCCTGATGGATAGCTATAGGTGCTGGCACCTTTATAATGGACTGAACTTCCCGGAGGTTATTGTATTCCCTAACCATTGCCTCGTAAGCATTGTATTTTTTCAATTTCCCCGTCGGTTCTGCAAAGAATTTTGCAATAACACTATAGTGTTCTCCTTTGAACTTGTATCTGCATACAATGTGCGAAGATGGCTTATATTTAAAAACCTCTACACTACAGGATTTATTCTTTATCCTGTCACCAAGTACGTATACAAGCCAATCCCTGAAAACGTCACCCGGACCTAATGTGCTTACATGATGGTTCAAAAACGCGATCACCGCTCAACTATTATAGAGAAATAATACCCTTTACAGCTATTTCTTTCTATCTGTAACTATTTAGATATCAATAGATATGCACCATATTGAAAAACATAGCTGCATTTTGTGTTGTTCATACAATAGCACTATAAACCAGAATGACTATTTGGAACAAAAATCAGAAGGTTATCATGGGTACGCAAATAGGTTCACTCTTCACAAAAAATCCGGTCACTTATGAGGAACTATCAGGCAAAGTGATAGCTATCGATGCATATAATACCATTTATCAGTTCCTTAGTGCAATACGGCAAAAAGATGGTTCATTACTGACCGATTCTTCAGGAAATCCTACTTCTCATCTTACAGGAATCTTTTCAAGGATCAGCAAAATGAGGGAGGCAAATATCAAACCTCTTTTAATATTTGATGGCAAGCCACCGCAAATGAAAATGGAGACATTGGAAAAACGCAAGGAATGCAAAGAGATAGCAGCCCGCAATTATGAGATGGCAAAGCAAGAAGGTAACATTGAAGATATGAAGAAATTCGCTCAAGGAACTTCCCGGATAACACCACAGATTCTTGAAGAATCAAAAAAACTCCTTGAACTTATGGGTATTCCCTGCGTACAGGCCGAATCCGAGGCAGAGGCACAAGCAGCTTTCATGACCTCTCAAGGGGACGCTGACCTTGTGGGCTCACAAGACTACGATTCCTTTCTTTTTGGAGCAGAAAACGTTGTCCGCAATCTGGGTAGCACTGGAAAAAGAAAAGTCCCTGGTAAAGCAGCCTATGTTTCAAAGACCCCTGAACATATTTCCCTAACAGGCTCTCTTAAGCAACTGGAAATCACCCGTGAACAACTTATTGACGTTGCCATCTGCATCGGCACTGATTTCAATGAAGGAATACATCGTGTTGGCCCAAAGACTGCGCTTAAACTCATTTTAAAGCATGGGGATATCAACACGATGCTTAGAGAAGAAAAAAAGGATATAAAATCCTGTGTTTCCGTGGAGGAAATTAGAGATTTCTTCATAAACCCTCCGATTACAAAAGATTATACCCTGAAATGGAAAAAGCCAAAATCAGAAGCATTATTTGAATTTTTAGCTGAAGAGCGTGGTTTTTCGGAAAAGCAGGTAATAAAAAATATTGAGACCCTGGAAAAAAGAGCCATTTCTGAGTGTCAATCCTGCCTGGGAGAATGGTAAAAGCCTTAAAATGATTGGTAATGTGGCATTAACCACTTTACCATTTTCAGACAAGATGATAAGTTATCTTTACAGCATTCACTGTAAGGTAAGCAAGTACATCTAAAAAGTGCTATTATAGAGAATTTCGATTAACCTCCCTTCTTCAGTACCACATTCAACTAAAATATAAATTCAAGGGCAAAGGAATTAATAAGGATAGCGGAAGCTGTCCTGAAATCAAGGGAAAAATGAAAGAAACGAAGTAAAAACAGAGATAGAGAGAATAAATGTCACTTCAAGTTTATTGTGACATAAAAAACAGAGGGTTAATCAGAATCCTCTATAGAATATATTGGACTTAATACTAGAGTTAGTGCTATCAGGAATTCTCCTTATTTTATTTAGGATGCTAGCGTTACTGACAAATTGAAGTCATGTGCTATATTTAATCACTTGCTTAAATACCATCAAAAAGATCAATATGCTGATTGAATTGAGCACATACAGTAGTATTCAGTAAAGAATATAGGTGCAGCATTACTTTTTCGATATAAAAATCATACCGTTTTATATATTACTAAATCAATCTCTTCAGAGATACTGATGGATACACGCTACAGTAAAATCCGAGATATAATGATTCTTATTCTGTTTCTTAATCTGGCAGTTTCGGTTGCTAAGATCAGTTATGGTATGCTGACAAATACTTTAAGCATGCAATCCGATGGTTACCATTCTTTGTTTGATGGTGTTTCCAATATAGTAGGTTTAGTTGGTATTCAGGTAGCCTCCAAACCTCCAGATGCAGAACATCCATATGGACACCGCAAGTTCGAAACGTTGGCATCAGTATTCATCGCAGTACTTCTCATATCAGTAGCTTTTAAAATTGTGAGTTCTGCTTTTTCCAGGTTTGGAAGTAACGATGTGCCTGAAGTGACTATTATCAGCTTCTTGATAATGATAAGCACAATGGTAGTGAATTATTTTGTCACAACCTATGAATATAGAAGCGGCAAGAAACTTCAAAGTGAAGTGCTTATTGCAGATTCCATGCACACTAAAAGCGATATCTATGTTTCACTTTCTGTTATCATTGGGCTCATTGCCATCAAGGCAGGATTTCCGATAATTGATCCTTTGATTTCTGTTGTAATTGCAGGAGTAATCATACATGCAGGTTATTCTATCATCAAGCAAAGCGCTTCTGTCCTATGTGACCAATCACAACTTGACCCGGAGGAGATATGTAAGGTCGCATATTCCATCGAAGGAGTTTTGGAATGTACTACTATACGGACAAGAGGTGTGGCAGGTAATATATTTATGGATATGATAATAGGAGTACGTCATGATATCTCCATTACTGAATCACATGCAATTTCCCATTTAGTTGAAGCTAAATTAAAAGAACATTTTGATGGAGTCCAGGATATAGTCATACATATAGAGCCTGTTTCAATTGAGTCGGCACCTTAAAGGGAAAAACACGTTAGTACATCTCAGATTGTAACATATGATTGTGCAACTCAATTAAATGGTATTTATATACTTTATGGACAACTTATTGATAACAGAAATAATAGGGAAAGCTGTGGTGATAGATGTGAACTATAAAGTAACTATGGTATTGTTCTTAGCGTTGGTAGTTTTGATCGGAGCACCTATGGTTTCGGCAAAATCCAGCTATTTGTCATCTTTCGATCAACACTATAACACTAGTGGTACGAGGCTAGATACATGTAATACTTGTCACACTTCAAGTGGTGGAGGGTCTCTTAATCCTTACGGTAGCGCATTTTCAGGTAGTGGACACAACTTTGCATCGATCGAAGTCCTGGACTCGGATAATGATGGCTTCACTAATGTCGAAGAGATTAATGCTCGTACATTCCCGGGAAATCCCAGTGACCATCCTCTGGCTACTTCTCAAACTCCGACTGCAACAACTCCTAATGTAACTCAACAACAGGTCACTGCGACTACTGTAATTAGTGTAGCGTCAGATGATGAAGATGATGCTGAAGAGGAGCAGGAGGCTACTGAACTGTCAGAAGATGATGTTAAAGAGCAGCAAATTACTCCAATTCCAGTAAGCAATGTAAGTCAGGAAAAACCAAGTGTTCAAGTCCCGGTTAACAACACTACCGAAGAAAAGCCAGCTACTGAAGTTCCAACAAACAATACAACTGAGACCCCAAAGTCTCCAGGATTTGAAGCAATCTTTGCAGTTGCAGGATTTTTAATTATTGTAGGTCTGAATAGAAAATAATATGAAACTCAAGATTCGATAGTAGATTAATTATTGGGCTGGCTGTTTGTGCATATTAGGTTTTGCCCCTCAATGCACTTAGCTCAGCCCTGTAGGCTTTGATACCGATATACTCTTAGAAGTCCACATATAGCGGAATCAAGTCTTGAGTTTGATATTGAATATATTCTAACGAATTAGACTTCTCTTTTTTTTAACATTTATACAAATAATCTATACTTTGCGTAATGTATATCTGTATCTAACAGTAATTGTAACTTATCAAAATATGGGGAGATACTATATGAAAACGCTTGTTACATACATGAGTCAGACAGGAAACACAAAGAAGATAGCTGAAGCCATTTATGGTGAACTGAAAGGAGAAAAAGAGATCAAAACCATATCAGAGGTTAAAAACCTTGAAGGATATGATCTTGCATTCATAGGATTCCCTATACTGCAGTTCGATATTCCACCAGTGGTTAAGACTTTTTTATCAGCTAATACTAAAGGCAAAAAAATTGCAATATTCATGACACATGCTGTTCCTGAAGGATTTGAAGCCATACATTCATGGACCGGTTCTTACAAGCAGGCTGCAGTTGGTGCGGATATTGTAGATTCATTTGATTGTCAGGGAGAACTTGCCCAACCTATTATTGACATGCTGTTAAAGTCTGACGATCCGCAGATGAAAGCATTTGCTGAGATGGGGCCATTAACAAAAGGACAGCCTGATGAATCAAGGATACAAAAAGCAAAAGAATTTGCAACGAAAGTACAGGCCAAAGTTTGATAGCACAAAGGCAAATATAGGGCTGAGATAAGGAATAATTCCCTGTCTCATAAATGCCCTTTTTATTGTTCTATTATTAATTAAAGCTTAAATCAAATCAACCATTCTATTTTTTGATTTGTTCACTTGTAAGTTGAAATCAGTTCAAGTTTTTTGTTATATATTATTCAGTAGTCTTGCCGTCAAATTCCGCTTCATTTGCTTCAGCTTCTTTCTTTGTGGCACGTATGATTCCATCCTTGTGATGCGCCGGCGAATAGATAGTATAGAGTTTTAGTTCCTCAGTTTTTGAAGTATTGATGACATTGTGCTGTGCACCGGCTGGTACAACTATTGCAACCCCATCACTGAGTTCATATTCATTGCCGTCAATTATGCACTTTCCCTTTCCACCTTCAAAGCGGAAAAACTGGTCGTTTTCCTCATGAACTTCCATGCCAATTTCTTCCAGAGGCTTGAGGCTCATAAGTACTAACTGGCTGTGCTTTGAAGTGTAGAGAACTTTACGGAAATTACCATTTTCCAAAGTGGCTTCTTCTATATTAATACTAAATCCTTTCATACTTCTTATATGGAGCTAATGACATATAAAATCGACAGCAGTAATATCTTATTTGAAATAAATAATTAATCTAAAGAAAATAAAGAGTGTCAATTCAAGGTTCCAGTAAAAAGTGTTTTTGGAAAAATTGCATATTTTTTAGGTTTTTCCTATTCAATTATCCTTTTGATCTGCAAGATGCTTGTTGAACTGGCTTTTGAATTGACAAATGGTATATATTAAGAAAGTGGTCTAGAAATTATGTTATAACTTTTATCAGAAGAATATATCTTCCTCAGGCAACCTGTTCTTAGGACTTGGACTATCTACAGCATAACCTAAAGTTATTATTAAAGTCGGTATGAGGTTTGACTTTAGTTTAAGAGTTTTGCTGACAGCATCAACATTAAATCCCTGTATTATACATGAATCTATACCTAACGACTTGGCGCCAAATACAGCACTAGCAGCAGCTAAAAACACGTTTTTCTGAGATTCTATAATTCTTTTATCACTGTTTGGGGCACGGGTAAACATTGCATTTACAACCATCTGGTAATACTTAAGGCTCTCTTCGGAAGCATATGCTTTTTTCATGTTCTCGATAGTTTTTTCTATGTGGCTCTCCCAGTCAATATTTGCGCATAAGATCAACATATGTGAACAAGTCAGGGCCTGTGTTTGTCCGCTGGGTATATGGGGTGCAAGTTCTTGTTTAAGATTGTTGTCATTTACAATTTTAACTTTCCATGGCTGCAAATTAACTGCTGATGGAGTAGTTCGTATCATATTTTTAATATGCTTGATATTTTCATCATCTATCTTCTTACTATCGTTTTTCGGCTTGAATATCTCTCAACGACAAGTTGCTTGAATTCCATTTTCATGCCTCTATATTAATGCCTCTATATTATATAGTAGATAATTTTATCCATCATTGACTAATATTTTTAATTATTTATTCTTAGTGTCATCTTTGCAAGTTGATTTTATTAGTGATACAGGCACTGTTAATTAAACATCGCTACCTCTTCATTTCTATATTTCATTAAAAGGAGCACAGGATATTTTAGCATTTCAATACTCCTGGTATAACACTTTGAGCTTTACTGAATAGTAATATCCGCAATCATGGCATTGGCATCGTTGATGTTCACTTATTTTTCCGTTCTTTTTATGATTAGGGCTTTTGCACCTGGGGCAACTCATGCAGAACTATAAGTCCTTACATCATATAACAATGTTTAGATACCAGTGACAAAATAAAATATAGCAAACAACTCAGAGGAAAGGAAATTGAACAAGTAAAGTACATTAATAATAGTGTCATAGTCAAATACATTAAAAATAGTGTTAAAATAGACATATATAAATATATACACAATTGTATTATATGGATTCATTCAACTTGAATTTAAATGATAAAATTGACAGAAACTGTTTGATAGATGGAATTCAAAAAGGCTTGCTGTTACTGTCTTGTGGAGTATTATTGTTGACTGCTTTATAATCATACCCCTGTATTTTACAGCAAAATTTGACTCTGGTTATGGGTATATATTCGGATTAGTTGTAAGTTTCATGCTGTTTTTTTCTGTAGGGGCGTGGATTGATAGATTAAACAATAGAAGATGTAACTAAAACGCTAAGTAAAGAAGAAATATGAGAAAAGTATGACAGAATAACCAAACCAAAAATAGAAATGTGTAGGAGTATGGGTAGTGTCCCTATTTTGCTGTAAATTCTCCTGTACCTCTGATATGTTCTTACTCTTCTATATTTAAATATCGTCAAATAAGAAAGAGCGATTGCTCGCTCTCCCTCTTCTAAGAACGGTACGTGAAAGTTTCCCTTCATACCGCTCAAGCATTCTATAACCTTTTGTGTATCGGGCAGCAGTTATTCTCTCTTTTTTTTTGTGGCATTTAGTATATATAGTAACTAACAACATTACTTCCTGTTCCAGTCAACTCAAAATTCCTAGGTTTGGGGTAGTTATCCTTTCTCCGAATTCTTAGATACTCCCTTCGCCATTCGAAGTATTCCTTATCTAGATAAGGGTTCTTGTCCCGTTTTATACCGGGATGTCTGATAATCTTCGTATCCGGGACGTGCTTGAGTTCATAACTTCCAGTAGAAAATACCCAATTCCTTGATCCAACCCTATGCCAATATCTATTGGCAATCCACCAATGGGATTTATCAGGATGTCTCCTTTTAGCCCATGTCCAGACCATATTCCACAACCTGTAATCAAGTTTGGAGAATACGTCCTTAGAAACAACTGTTTGGTGATATCCAGCCCATCCGGTGATAATTGGATTAAGCTTTCGGATGAGAGATTCCTGTGACCAGGCCTTACCTTTCTTAATTACATCATTAATATTCTTAGTGATTTTATCAATGGATTTCCTGGAAGGCTTGATTAGAAGTTTTCCTTTATATTTTCGGAAATTCCAGCCCAAGAAGTCAAATCCATCATCTATATGGGACACAAGAGTCTTCTCTGTTGATAGTTCCAGACCCCTCTCCTTCAGGAATGATGTAATCAATTCTGCAATGTCTTTAGCTACTTCTTCTGAATCTGCGGTGACGATGAAATCGTCTGCATATCTCACGAAATTGACTTTATGAAGGTTATATCTTTTATTGATAGTTCCCTTCATGTTTGTATGATACTTAGCAGCTATTGCATTTCAATGCCATCTAAGGTCATATTTGCCAATATCGGGGATATGATACCTCCTTGTGGAGTTCCTGCTTTACTGGGATTCAGATGTCGGTTATAAACAAACCCTGCTTTAAGAAATTGCTTAAGTATTGATTTATCCATTGGGATATTGGCCAGTAGCCAATCATGGTTGATATTATCAAAACAACCTTTGATATCCCCTTCAAGCACCCATTGAGCAGAATGTTTCTTGCTCAGGCACTTAAACGATAGTTCACAAGCATCATGAGTACTCCTGTTCTGACGGAAGCCAAACGAAGCTCTGTCTGCTGTTGTTTCTGCAATTGGGTCTAGTGCAAGAGCATGTAACGCCTGCATTGCTCTATCGTGCATTGTAGGAATACTTAGTGGTCGTTTCTCCTTCTTCCCATATTTCTCAATGTAGATTCTTCTCATTGGTTTTGCTTTGTAACTCTTCCCGGATAGGCTCAGAGCAGCTTTCATTTTGGATAAAGGTGTTGTCCACGTTTTTCCATCAATTCCTGCTGTCCTTTTACCCTTATTCTGAGTCACTTTCTTCACTGCCAGTAACCTGGCATGGAAGGAGTTTGTGAGTAAATATTGTAGTCGTTTAACTGAATGCCACTTTCTTTGTCTAACCGCTTTTGCAATTCTGGTTTGCAGCTTATTAACCTTCTCATTGACTGTTTTCCAGTCGATGTCTTCCCACTTGAGTGAGTATTTGACGTCTGTAAGCCTCTCACCCGAGGGTATCGTTGAATAACTTACATTCATAAGTTTGCCTCCATTCATGCAATAGAATACCTACGGTAAGTCAGCATCCTTTCGGATCAAGGCAAATTTTGAACCTCTATGCATCTCATTACAAGATGCCATTTGCTTTTTTTACCGTTTCCTATATCCCCTGTACCATTGTTGTTTCTCGCGAAATTCCTACCCGTTACCGGGAGCACGTGGGACTTACCAAGTTCCATATCATGAATAATTGTGAATACGTTAGAGGTCATCTGTAAGCCGGGAACCATTTGTCCATTTCCTATAATATGAAACAAGCTATTATAGTCTGATTCCGTACCTTTTGGTTCAAGTGTATCAGTCTAATTTCACTTGTCATCACTGACGACTCTTATGATGCTTCAACTTTCGTTTCCTCATAGTATTCTTATCCTAACGGATTGTTTGAGTTAGACTTTCAAATTTCTCCATATTGTCCTATGAGCTTCACACCCTGACGTTACCATCAACGCATGTCATAGTAGGATCATCCCAAATGGAAGGGATAGCGTTTCCGCAATTCAAGGTATAGCTTCTTGTCGCACTGTTTCCAGTGATCCACTCTTCATTGATGTCAATCAATATTGAGACTGAAAGTCTCAATAGAGCTTCTTCATTGGGAAATGCACCAATGACCTTACTCCTTCTTTTGAGTTCCTTGTTTACCCTTTCTAGGATGTTCGTAGTTCTTATCTTTCTCCAATGCTCTTTTGGAAATGCCTGGTAGTTATGAGTATCGAAATGAAATCGGTCCAATGTTTCAATAGCCTTGTTAAACCTTCTTTCCTCAAGGTATTCTTTCACTTTCGATAACTGTAATGGATCTTCCATAGCTTCCTTTATCTTTTCTGCTACTTCTTTCTGATGCTTTTTCGGTATTGTTTTCAATACAGATCTTATCAAATGTACATGACACATTTGCCAGCTAGATCCTTGGAATGAAGTTGTAACTGCTTTTTGAATACCTTTGTGTCCATCCGAGATTATCATTTCTACTCCTCTTAGTCCTCTTTTCTTAAGGTCAGTAAAGAGGTCTTCCCAGAACATTGCATCTTCACTATCTGCTATCCTTGCTCCCAGAATTTCCCTATATCCATCTTTCCTCACACCTGCAACTACAAACAAAGCTTTGTTTGTATATCGCACGCTATCCCTTATCTTAAAGTAAGTAGCATCAACGAACAGATATTTGATCTCCTGTTCAATTGGTTTAGAAAGGAATTCTCGAACCTTCTCATCCAGTTCCTGAGCAATCCTTGATACTCTGGAAGCAGAGATGTTCTCAATTCCTAACTGAGAGATGATATGCTTTATTTTTCTGGTAGAAACTCCTTGCAGATACGATTCCATTATAGCATTTGCTAATGCTTTTTCAGTTCGAGAATATCTTTCAAAGACTTGAGTTTGGAATGGAACATCACGTAACTGAGGTTTCAATAGTTCAAGTGTTCCATTTCTGGTTGTCAGTGATCGTTTTCTATAGCCGTTTCTTTGAGCTTTCCTGCCATCATTCCTTTCATATTTTTCTGCACCAGACTGCTGTAAGGCCTCAAATTCCATAACCTGGTTCAAGAACCAGGTTATGAGTGTTCTTACAGCATCTTCACTATCGACAAAATAATCTTCTAACAGGTCATATAGATTCATGGTCCTGTACCTTCCTAGTTATACCAAATTCTAATTAGGTACAGGACTATCATATTTTACAGCATTTTAGATACACTGCCGGAGTATGTTTTACTAACCTGTATTGTTTGCACAATTAGCGGACTAAAATCATGTACTATTGATAAAAATACATAGTTTTTGAGTGGGTAAGATTAGAGTAACACTTTTCTTGCTTCCAAAGATGTACTGCAAAATCCTTTTATTCCTTATACCATCTTAGTTTTTGTGCCAGCTTTAGCATCGTAGAAAATTATTTCCTAATAGATTGACTAATCGGAACTGCACCATCTGGCTAATCCCCTGCTGATCCCATCGAATTCATTCTCGATAATTACAGACCATGGTAACATCGATGTCAAATCACATTAATCAAATTTTACAATCATACTAATCTCCACATAGAAGGAAGTGAAAAAATATCTAAAGAAATGGATCACATATTTAGAAACGAAATGGTCTGTCCGTACTGTGGAGAAGAACAGACAGATCCATGTGAAGCAGAAGATGACTCTGGTGAATATGAGTGTGAAGGATGTGGAAAAACGTTCAGTTACAATAGATACATTACCATAGAATATTGTTCTATGAAAATCGAAGATGAAGATGACTCAGATGAATGTGAGCATGCGGAATGTAGAACTAAATTCAGGTACGATAGACGCATGACTATTGAATATTCTACAATGGAAATAGAATATTGAATCCTTTGGGATAGGAAAAATGCTACAATCAAAACACGCTTGGTTGATAATATTCAGTTCAATATTTAGTCTATGTATTTTTACTCTCATTGTAATGATAATCTCCAAGGGTTCTGCATGGACCGTTGTCTGGGATTACATTGGGCACGATAGTTCTGGCGAAAATAATAGGAAAAGGCGACTGAATAGAATGATCATTATCAATAAGTTAAAGACCAAGCATGAAGAATTAATTAATATTATACGCCATATATTTAGGAGTATGGATAAAATTACATAGTGAACTTTAAATATAATACTAGAGATGTAGCGCTGACGATATTTATCAAATATTTTACTCGAAAAAAGAGATATTTTTTTGATCTATGGTTAATAGGGGGATTAAGAGATGAAAATAAGAGTCGTCAGTTCTAAAGAAGAAATTGATACATTGAGTCCAAATGAAGAAATAGTTCATTTTGCATTCAGACCATCTAACACAGACATTTTTTCACTTATTATGAAATGTCCAAGAGTCAAAGCCCTCCACATTCCAACCTCTTACAAGAAAACTATATCCACCTCTACAACGATGTTCCTTAAAATGCAGGGTATTGAACTACTTGAGGGCGATGTGTGGGGCCACCGAAAGGAGATGAATGAATATTCAGAGATATCCCCGGATGTGTATAATCGCATAAAGCAGTACCGTTTAGATGGAATGCAGGAAGAAGATATCGCTGATAAGATGATAAGAGAGACCCGCTTAAGTCCAGATTTCATCTCATTCCTTATTAAGAACAACTAATTCTCCAAGGTCGGTTACGTTTGATCGGCCTCTTTCTCTTATGATTCTTTTTTTGAGGCGAGTAAGGTGTACTTTGCTAACGTATTTGCTCTTCATTCAACTTATCTAGTGATAACATACCTTAGCGCACTTCTGGGTCGGCATCTATACCTGACCTATGTGATCAGAGTGCAAGCTACTGATATTAACTGCGAAAATGAGATAACTATCGTTGAACTGGACGAGATACACACCTACATCGGGAACAAAAAATATTGCTGGATATGGATTACTGTTGATAGAGTTGGGAAAAAGTTCATCGACTGCTCTTTTGGCAGCAGAGGAACAGAAACTTGACAAAAACTCTGGAAAAAGTTAGAGGGGAAAAAGATCGAGGAAGTGATGACTGATCATTGGAGAACAGATGCAGAGTTTATTTCAGCACTTTCTGGCAAGATTGAGAAGAAAGTCAAAGCGTTATACAAAAAGTCTTGAAATGCCTGAAGTAGTCCGTTCTTCTACTAATGAAATACATAAATAAAGAATTGACGATTTTAATTAACAATGCCGAAAAAAGAATTAAAATATATTGAGCACTTCGACATGTATAATGACACCGGAAAAACTACACTATCTCACACCACATGAAGTGGCTAAACATCTTAACGTCGAAACAAAGACCGTTCATACATGGCTTCAGGAAGGGACCATGGATGGAGTAAAACTGGGCCGGCTCTGGAGAATTCCACGCTCTCAGCTGGAACATGCGGATGATAATTGCTTTACACAGAATGCTCGGCTATTGAACATTAAAGAGATCCCACGCAATATGTGTGACTACGACAAAGCCAAGAAGGAATGGAACAATGAGGTTCCTGAGTATTTCAATTTCGGATATGATGTCATTGATGCTTGGGCAAAGGAAGACCGTAATAAACTTGCAATGATCTGGGTAAATCAACAGGGTGAAGAGAAAAAGTACACCTTCAGGGACATGATGAAACTCTCCAACCAAGCAGCAAATATCCTTATCAAATACGGGATAAACAAAGGAGATAGAGTCATTCTAATGCTTCACCGTGTACCAGAATGGTGGATATTTGTAATTGCACTGATAAAACTTGGTGCTGTCGTATGCCCATGTCCTACCCTTCTGACTCCAAGTGATCTTGGGTACAGGATTAACGCAGGCAAATTTAAAATGATAGTTACTGATATGGAGAATGTACCAAAGACAGATGAGATACGGGCGGAGTGCCCCACTCTTAAAGAATGCATGGTAATTGACGGGAAAAGAGATAATTGGATAAGTTTCCAGCATGAGTTATTATATCCTGCACCTGTATCACATAAATCAGTATCAATTCCTGTACTTACTCATTCCACTGATCCCATGTTGATCTACTTTACCTCAGGAACTACAGGTAAAGCTAAGATGGCACTTCACAACCACGCATATCCTTTGGGACACAGGGTTACTGCGGAACTGTGGCAGGACCTGACCGAGAATGACCTGCATTTCACCTTCTCAGACACCGGATGGGCAAAATGTGCATGGGGTAAAATATTCGGGCAATGGATCGCTGGCTCATGTATTCTCGTGTATGACATCAGAGGAAAATTTGAAGCAACCGAGCTGCTTCCTCTTATAGAGAGGTACGAAGTCACAACCTTCTGCTGCCCACCCACTATTTACCGAATGCTCATACTTGCTGACCTGACCAAGTTTGACCTCACTCAGCTCCGTCATTGCTGCAGTGCAGGCGAGCCCCTGAACCCTGAAGTAATCAAAGTTTGGAGGGAGGGGACAGGCCTGAACATTTATGAAGGCTACGGGCAGACAGAAACCTGTTGTGCGATTGCGTCTTTCGCCTGCTTAGATAACAAGCCCGGTTCAATGGGAAAACCTTCTCCCGGATGGAACATTGAGTTGCATGATGAATACGGGAAACAGGTTAATAACTTTGAAGAGGGAAGAATTGCAATCTCACTTGATCCGCGACCTGTAGGCCTTCTTGTAAAATACCTTAATAACGATGAAGAAAATGAAAAATCATTCCAGAACGGATTCTATTACACCGGTGATAAAGCATACATGGATGATGACGGATACCTATGGTTCGTAGGTCGTGATGATGACGTCATCAAGAGTTCAGGATACCGGATAGGTCCCTTTGAAGTTGAAAGTGCACTTCTTGAACATCCGGCTGTGCAGGAATCTGCTGTTATTGGTTCTCCTGATAATATCAGGGGTATGATAGTCAAGGCTTTTGTAGTGCTGAACGAAGGATTCCAACCTTCGGAAAAACTGATACAGGAACTTCAGAACCATGTAAAGCACACAACAGCACCATACAAATACCCGCGTTCCATTGAATTCATGAACGAGCTGCCTAAAACCATAGGAGGCAAGATCATGAGGAAAAAACTTCGAGAGATGGACTACAAAAAGGTTCAGAGTGAATGATGCCAAATATCAGATACAGAGGATAAGAAAAAGTGATTCTTTCAATCATTTTTTCTTTGCTTCTGGCTATATATTATAACTAAGCTCTTTTTGATTAATAACTTTCACTTCTATCATTGAGAACAGACATAGTAAAGCAGAAAATCTGATTTACTATAAAGTTGTTGCACATCATTGTTCAAAGGAGATATCTATATGAAATTACCCGCACCCATAAAACATGCTCTGATCGAAGCAAACATTTCCTTGTATGTTGAGAGCAAATCATCTTCCAGAACCAACGAAAAACCTCTTACTTTCAAGATTCCTATGGTTCAGATACTCGAAGATACAGAAAATTTCTGTATCGCTGAATCAGATATCTTGGCCACGATCATAGAAAACCCGAATTCTCTGTCATTCATAGAAGATTCCAGAGATGTACAATTCATTCCACCCTTCACCCGCACCTGCAACCTCTACAATGCGGTTCTGGATGAAATCAAGGCAAATACTTCCACTAATACAAAATTCACAATTGGTTATGATCCCGAGATCAAAGAAGCCCTCATCTACCATTTCTTCACTGGTTCCATTGTTCTGATGGTTCCTGAAAATATGTCCAATTTATCCCAGCTTAAATTTGCTCTTAAAGTCGGAGGAAGTACGCTCCGCGCTATCATTGATATGACAGGCGGCTGGATCTATGTCTTCCCAAAATACATCATGGAATCCCAGGAATGTGGAAAAATACCGGCCAAAGACACCAATGTTGAAGAAGTCCTCGCAAGTTACTTGAACGATATATTTCCAGAAGATACCTGAATTCAAAGCAAATGACTTATCTCCCTTCATTTTTTTCTTCATGTTATGCAAAGTACCCCAGAAAGTCACATATGTTTAATCGATGGTGCATTCACTGTCTTGTTTTTTAAAAATACTTTTAGTAGCGCACAATATCCATTGTTTATGCAATACAAGGTGTAGCCCTGTAAAAACCGTCATCAAGATAGCTGACCTGTTATGTATGAGGGTCCATGTAGCCTTTGTAATTCCTAAGTATTCCTGATATCTTCCCCG
Source organism: uncultured Methanomethylovorans sp. (assembly GCF_963678545.1). Classification (NCBI taxonomy): domain Archaea; kingdom Methanobacteriati; phylum Methanobacteriota; class Methanomicrobia; order Methanosarcinales; family Methanosarcinaceae; genus Methanomethylovorans; species uncultured Methanomethylovorans sp. The sequence goes on along the minus strand of NZ_OY782870.1, from coordinate 1,806,697 downwards.
TGGCACGCCTGAAGGTATAACAAATAACATAACAAATCCTGTAATTGCAATTATAAGGAATAGTACGGTTAAAATGAGATCTATGGAGTAATTCAGTTTCATCCTGTTCATTTGTTATCCCCTTTTAAAGTTAATGTCAAATCACAATTTATTTGAACGTACCTATGATATTGTGTTTCACAGTTATAATTTGATATGTAAGAAGCCAAATTGAACAACATATTTTAATATTAATGTGAAAATGGACTTAATTCATATTTGTTGTTTATTACAGAAGAGGATATTTATTTCTTGAAAATTGGAGAGAACAATAATGAATATTTCGATCAGGCTGGAAGAAGAAAATGACTTTAAAAATGTAGAATATATGACAAGAGAAGCATTCTGGGATCTATACAAACCTGGATGCGATGAACATCTGATTGTACACAAAATAAGAAAAGTACCTGCATTTGTAAAAGAACTTGATTTTATTGCATATGAAAAGGATAGAATTGTCGGCAATATAATCTATTCAAGAGCTAAGGTAGTTAATGAGGAAAATAAGGAATTTGAAGTTTTGTGTATGGGCCCATTTGCAGTATTGCCATCAGATCAGAAAAAAGGAATTGGTTCTTTACTTCTGAAGCATTCTATTGAAAAGGCAAGACAGTTGGGATATAAAGCTATAATTATTTTTGGAAACCCTGACTATTATCAACGCTTTGGTTTTAGAAATGCTGAAAAATATAAAATTCAAACATCTTGGGGTGAAAATTTAGATGCATTTATGGCATTAGAACTCTACAATGGTAGCTTGATAGGTATTTCTGGAAAATTTTATGAGGATGAAGTTTTTAAAACTGAAAAAGAGGAGCTTGAGGATTTTGAACGGAACTTCCCTTACAAAGAGAAGCATGTTACAGATACTCAATTATGGTAGGATTCAATCACCATAAACATAGAGCCTTGATTAGGCCAATTTGATTAGTTCCTTGAAAAGAGAGTTTTTCTATTGAACCTTTTTCCGAACATACAAAAAAAAGAATGTTGACGAAAAATAGTGTGCAGTGAAATAGCATTCTTGCATTTCACAAGCACTCGATGGAAAGCTTAGTCTGAATCATACTCTTCATCATCATCTTCTTCCTCTATCCGAATCAGATCGACAATAAGTTCCATTAACTGAAATGCACATTCACGAGAATCTGGACGAACAGATATGACCTCAGCAACAAGTTGTGCTACAGCAATCAGTTTTTGTTCTTCATCACATTCACTCTTATCTAAGACTGCTTCAATATCAGCTTTCAGTTCAAATGCCTTCAATAATTGAGTTTCGAGATCTCCTTCATCACAGTTATGTTCAATTTCGGTCTCATCAGCAGTACAACAACATCTAGGAACATGATTTACATCTTTTTGACACATTTTATTCACCTGTAGCTTTTTACTAGAATGCACTACTAAGTAATAACTTTATTTTAAATTTGCTGGTTTGGGCTCTGTAGAAATCCCCTATATTCAAGCAAGAAACATAATTGAAATTTTTTCCTCAAATATTTCATGATGTATCTTTAGAAAACAACTCTTTCTGGCTATAGATATTGATTTTAATAGGTATTCTACATAGCCAAAATTTTAAGAAGGGTATGTAGTCTTAAAGAAGCACGTATCATCATTATGATTATCGACATGCAGAATATATTAGCAATGTTAATATATTCAAAAAGGCGATACTTGCTATAAATACACAAAACGGTGTTCAAAATGCAAATGAAATCAAGTGGATCAATTTATATTGGAATATTGATGTTTTTTATCGTTACCTCAGGGATTTGTTTGGCTAATGTCCTAAATATGGAAAATGTCAGTCACCTTGAAGGGAATGTCTCCAGTTTGACAATAGCAGAAAACTATACATATATTACACAGGGACATGATCTTGTTGTGCTGCATGGTACCAGTGCTTCCAATGTATCAGAAATAGCAAGGCTAGCTACCCCACGGGAAATTCATGATGTTTTAATATCTGGGAACCATGCTTATGTGGTCAATACAACTAATAGCCTTTTAGTTGTGAATATCACGAATCCATCTTCACCAACACTTGAAGGAAGTTATGAGCCATCTGGCCTTATAGTTGATATTGACGTAGCAAATAACTATGCATATGTAGTCGATCACTACAATGGTCTTATAATTGAGGATATCAACAACCCAACCTCACCAATTCAGGTCAGCAATTTGAACTTAAACGACTTAGCATATGGTATTACCCTATCAGATAAATATGCCTATATAACGGTCTGGAATGGCCTTATGATAATAGATATTAGCGATCCAAACACACCAATAGTCGTGGGAAATTATGCTATCCCTGAATACAACAATGATGTTTACGTATCAGGCAATTATGCCTACATGATCTGCGATGAATCAAATTCCCTCGAAATCGTAGATATCACTAACCCTTCCGCACCTACCTTTGAAGGAGTTTACGTCTATGAAAACGATGGCCAAGCATACGATGTTGCTGTATCTGGTAACTATGCCTGCTTAGCTGTTTCAAATGGCATTATAATTCTGAATATTTCAGATTCTTCAATACCAACACTTGCAGGCAATTATGATACCAATAGTAGTGTGTCAGATATTGCTATAGCAGGAAACTATGTCTATGTGGCAGAGGATAACGGTGACCTCCTCACTATTAATTTGAACAGCTGAACGGAAACAGTGCTCAACTATAAAATCAACTAGGGAAAGAACTTAATATGCTTTGCACATATACTTTCCCAACTATATTTCAAATTTTTCATGAGTTACTTATGCATTCTCATTTTCCTCAATCTGCGCCTTTACGAGCTTTTTTACAAGTGTTGCTGGAAGCGGCTTATTGGCTGGGAAGCGAATAGTACCCTTGGCAGTGTCGTAAGATTTGAGTTCATTCTTATACATGTCCATGACAGCCGGACTCATTACATAAAAGCTGCAGTGGGCCGGAAATGCTGCGAAGGCTACGAGGGGACCTTTCTGTTTGAAAGTCGGTATTTGATAACTAATACCCTCAGTTGCATTGGGTGCTGCTGCCTGGATCATTTTACGAAGTTTAATAAGCGTGCCACGCGCTTCTTCTGGAACAATGGCAAGATAAGCATCTACAGAATTCGAATTTGTACTTTTATCGATAATATCTTTTGAAACGGATTTGTGCATATTTTTATTCACTCCTCACAAATTCACTTATTCCAGACTTGCAGCGAGCTTGTCAAAAGATTCATTCCAGCCCTGTTCAGTCGCATCCTTAATTGTGCCTGAAGGAATACCTACACATTGCACATTCATCTTTGTTTTACCATCATACTCTTCAAAAGTTATAATCACCTGTAATTCTAATGGAAAAACACCTTCTTTACCGTAATATGCTGCTGTAAGCTCAATCTAACGATATCGCTTCAACAAGACATGCGTCTATACATTGACCACAATCTACGCATAACTCTGGATCAACAACTGCAATAATATCATCACCCAGTGAAATTGCTTCTACCGGACAGATGTCAACACATTGGCCGCATCCTGTACACAGACCTCTATCAATAATAGCTGCCATTGAGGTTACACTCCCTTTTATTTCTTTTAGAGAAAATAATATAATCATACTTTGGGAATCAAAGATAAATACCTATCGAATTCCAGTATTCATGCAAGCTATAATACTTAACGATCACATATCTGAATAGTAAAAAGTACTACTAAATGTAGTGCTCTATCACAAATATAATATTAGTTTTTAAATAATCTAATTTACATTATCAGGTGAATCATACATGGAATACGGAAAAATTGACTGGAACGATATATGGAAAGAACTCATGACCACTCAGCAAAGGCTTGATAAAACTGGTGATAAAAATAATCATTGGAATAAAAAGGAAAATGCAGAACGTTTTTGGAAAAGAACTAAGGAAAACTCTGAAAAAACGGATTCAACTCTCAATGAACTGCCCCTCACCCCAGAATCAAGAGTATTGGATATTGGATCAGGCCCTGGAAGGCTGGCTATTCCTATTGCAAAAAAAGTGTCCCATGTAACTGCTGTGGAGCCTGCAGCTGGAATGATGGAAATTTTGAAGGAAAATACGAAACAACAGGGAATAGACAATATCAGTTATGTGAGCAAATGCTGGGAAGACATAGATGTTGAAAATGATCTCGATGCTCCTTATGATGTGGTTATTGCCTCATTCTCACTGGGAATGCCGGACATAAAAGAAGCGATCCAAAAAATGCAGCAGACTTCTTCTAAATATGTTTATCTGTACTGGTTCGCAGGGACAACGCCATGGGAAGAGCATTCAATTACGCTTTGGCCTTCGCTTTACGGAAAAAACTATGTTCCTGGTCCCAAATGTGATGTGTTGTATAACTTACTCTACAATATGGGGATTTATCCTGATGTTCATGTCTTTTCCATGGACTATACAAACTATTTCTCTTCAGTTGAAGAAGCAATGGATTTTTACAGAGACCGCTATGTGATAGAGACGCAGGAACAGGAAAACATACTTCATCATTATCTGAAGGACATTCTTGTGCCGGAAAATGGACAGATGATTGAGAGGGGAAATTCAACACGGGTGAAAATAAGCTGGGAAAAAAAGTGAATTCTGGTCGATTATCTGAAAAAAATCAGGTAAGATGTAAGTAAAAACTAGCATCAAAAAGATTGTGAGAAGAGATACACAAACATGTATGAGGTCGGTTTAGCTACTGTACTTTGTAGTTTCTAAATCAGATTTGTCCCTTCTCATTACTGGTTTTTACATTTTCTAAATAAGCTTCACCTCTAGGTGAAAGACAATAAGTTTCATTCCCATTTACATCTATTTTTTCTATATACAGCGCATTTTCCAGCATGTCAAGGTGGAATTTAGCTTGCATTCTATTAACTTTGAAGCTGTTTTGAATATCTTCAATATTCAGATCAGCTTCAGCGAGAAAAGATAGAATTTTCCTTCTAACAGGATTTTGAAGTGTTTTCAGACCTATATCATGGTCTTCTGTAGGATTACGTACTATACCCTTTTCTTTTTTTATGTTTTCTATCCATTCTTTTCGACTATTTTTTATAGAATCTTCTGACATAGGAATCAATTATAGTTATTGAAAATAAGTGATACATGTTTTGGTCATACTATAGATAAAAAATAAGAATACCAGTTAAAGTCCACTGTCCAACTGATCACCAGATATCTCATATAGCAGAAGAATAGCTGGCTATTGATAATTGTTGTTTTTCAGAGATATGGATATTGTTTTCCAGATTACTGGATCCTTGGAGAACAGTAATGAATTTCCTTGTATATTCCGGCTTTTTGAATACGAGCCGGATCTTGCGGTTCTTAAAGAAATAGAGCCTAATATCATCAGTAAGATAAGATTCTCCGGGATTGATCTGAATACACTGGGCTTTGAGTGGTTCAGCCGAATGGATGATCACATCGACCATTTTCAACAGACTTTCAACACATTTTGTTGAATCCTGCAGATTCCCTGATGCTTTTAGATGAATTATTGTATCATTTTTCACTTCTATTCTGTCAGAAGAGAACCTGCTTCCATTTAAGGGGACAAGCTTTTGACAATCTGCTTTTATACGTTTCAGAGCATTGTTATTGTTTTGCAGGTAAGTATTCAAAACATACTCCGAAACCTGGAAAGCATCGTATACGGGTAGTTTTTTAGCAAAATTGAAAACATCCTCGAAATCTACAGGTAAAGCAGGATTTCCTCTACTTTCAAGGAGAATTATTTGGTTAATGAAACGATCGATCATTATATGGATGGAATCAGAAAGGTTAACGGTATCCGCAAATGGGAACAAGAACAATGATTGTCTCTGGCTTAAAGGAACCTCAACTTTTATACCCTGGCAGATCTGATCAAGCTTTTCACGTGCCTCTTTTTGAGCAGATAGCAAAAGCTTAATCGTGTTGTTTTGCAAAGTGTAGATCTGATCTTTGGTTCCGTAATCTTGCATGCCTAATGTATCTTATTTCTTCTTAGTATTAATGCTTTTTTGATATCGGGATGCTTTTATGAAAATTACTCAAGATTTACTATACCATTTTGAGTCAAAGATGTTGGAAAATTACAAAATGATTTGTTATGGACATAGATAAAGAACCTAGTATAAGCCATACTGTAAATTATGTTAAAAATAGTATAAACACTATACGAATGAATCAGAATATATTCAAAAAACTATATATAGAATATGGGTGTACAAAAGGGAAGGATGGCGAAATATTTTGTGTTGTAAAGGTAATATTCTCAAATAAGAGTGTACTGATTTTTGTATACTGAATGAAGGAGTCTAAAAAATGAAAATAAGAGTTGTCAGTTCTAAAGAAGAAATTAACACATTAAGTCCAAATGAAGAAATAGTGCATCTTGCATTCAGACCATCCAACACAGACATCTTGTCGCTTATAATGAAATGCCCGGATGTAAAAGCACTTCATATCCCAGCCTCTTATAAGAGGACCATATCTAACTCTGTAATGATGTACCTTAAAATGAAAGGTATTGAATTGTTGGAGGGAGATGTATGGGGACATCGCAAGGATATTAATGAATATTCTGAGGTCTCCCAGGGTATTTATGATCGTATAGATCAGTACCGTAACAATGGCATGCCAGATGATGATGTCATTGAAAAACTGGTAAGAGAAACCAGGCTTAGTCCTGATTTCGTTTCATTCCTTGTCAAAAATAGATGATACTAAAATACCCCTATAAAGGGTATTTTTCTCCTTTCTTTCTGTTACAGTTTCTGTTATTGATTAATTTATTGCTTTCTTTTGTTCCTTATGAAATTGCTATTAATACATAATATCTTGATCACTTACCTTTGTGATAATTCAAATCATAAGAGATTTGATTATGATAACTACATTTTAACTAAACATTTATAACTTCTAAATTTTACAATTATGATTAGATAGTGATGCATAGAGATGTTGAAAAAAAATGCAATTAGGAATAAATAGAGATATTTAATCATAATAGATATTTTTTAAATATAAAATGTATAAATATCAAGTAAAAAAGATTAATATTAAAGATAAATATAGATAGTGATCATAATTCACAAAATAACCTTAAATTTGACATTAAAATGAGAATAAATTGACTAAATAGTAAGAATTTGCAATTAGATACGATTATATCCCCTGAACAGCGTACATATTCAGACCTTAAAGAAAAAAATGGACCCAAATAGTAGTAAATAAAGTTTAGTTAATATATAAATCCTCTACTTTTTTCTTGTGCAACATTCTTACAGACGATATTTTTGTTCGTCAAATAGGTCTGTAACTGCATCGCACATTCCCAGTACCCTACCTGCATCAGATAGCTCTGGAAGAACATGAGAATAATTTACGATGGAACAAATACCGAATATCAAATCCAATGATCTAATTTCCGTGCTTAACTCTACCGGTATCTCAACAACCTCTTCCACAGAGTCCATTAGACAAGTATAATTATGGTTTATCGGTTCAACATTATATAAATAACATAAAGCTACCAGATATCTCTCTAGTGCAACAGAAGCTACATTAAATACCACACTAAAACGATAACCTTCTTCTAAAAACTGCTTAGCTCTCCGATGATAAGCTTTTGCATCCCGGTAATCAGCTTCAAATTCTTCATATTTAGATTTCCTATCAATGAATTCTATTCGCACCTAATTCCCTCCCTAGATTTAATCCTGCCAGGACCCAATGATACCCGGAGCCTGGCAAAACCAAAAGATGTTCTACCTACAGCTTTGATGGTTTGTAACCGGGGTACAAAGTCCATCAAAAATTAGATCTTACCAAACATTTAGGATCCATTCTCTGCTCTTCTTATACTCCATATCTGTAAATAACGTGTTAGCCATTGATTCAGCAAGCCATATAGCACCTGCATATCCGACAACAGGATGTCGATAATATCCGGCACGATCATAGACCGGGAACCCTACACGAAGCATAGGGACATTGTTGTCTATAGACGTAAACCTCCCCTTGGAATGACCCAGAATTAGGTCAAGCTCAAGCCCCTTGTTTTTGATCCTGTCTTCAAGTTCCCAAAGATCTGCATTTGTGATGATCTCCATATCATAATCAACATTCTCCTTAAGCGCCTTGATGCGAGGATCATTTTGATAATTTGGATTATCATCACCAAGAAGTAAGAGCATTGGCTTCATCTCAAGATCGAGGCAGAACTCTGCAAGACCAATTACAAGGTCTGCATTTCCATATATTGCTACTTTCTTGTCGGCAAAGAACATATGCGTAAGGTCTGCCAAAGCATCGATAGCAATCCCCCTTTCACGAACCAGAGATTCAGGTATTGGCTTGCCAGTGAGATTCTTCACATTCTGTAAAAAGGTATCCGTGTTACGGATGCCTATAGGCGTGGGACCAATTATTGTAGGCACATCAAACTCACTTGCGAGATAATCCGCTGCCTTTCCACCTTCATACCTATTTAAAGCAATGGTTCCTACTGCATTCGCTGTTCCTGCCATATCCTCAACTGTTGTACATCCATGAGAGAATTCGGCCTTATCCGGCATCAATGGAGAATCGAAGCTTTCGATCTCAAATAGGACAGTTGCATCCACCTGCATCTCTGAAAGAAGATGCTTAAGAGCTGTCACATCTCCCGGATTGACCCAGCCAGTGATAAGGTTTAATTTCCCATTTGGTTCCCCCTTCTTTGCAAATGCAGTAACAAAGTCCTTGACAGCGACATCATATCCACTTACCATACTACCAACAAAACTTGGAGTATGAACAGGAATAAGATAAACTTCTCTGCCAGCATATTTTTCTTTCAACAAACCTTGATTAAGCTTTCTTATGACTCCATTTATATCATCACCAATAACTTCAGTTGAACAGGTAGAAATTATAGGAACTACCTTTACATGCGGATAACGCATCAATAACACATCTACCGCTTGTTCAACACGATTAAGGGCGCCAAATACCGCACCATCTTCGTGTACAGAGGAAGATGCAATTTCAAAACTCTCCTTGAAATGCTGTGCAAAGAGCATGCGAACAAACATAACGCATCCTTGTCCACCGTGCACGATCCCTATACAATCCTTGATCCCTATGCTTGCATATTGCGCACCGCAGGGCTGACATGTGAATATTGGATTGATGACGCCGGCACGTTCTTTTACTTTTAGTTCACAAGACAAAATATTTACTCTCCTTAATAGTGTGGATCAGTTAGTTCTTGATTTAGCGATCCCTTTATTGTTAAGTAGTCTATACGATCCTTGACTCCCTGCATAAGCAGCTTAATTTCATCTTTGTCCATTGTTTCCAACCATGAATATCGGCGTTTAAAGCTATCTGCTAAGTACACAGAGTCAACCCAATAGCATCTATCGGCGGGGGTCTCTTTTTCTACTGGTTCTTCACATAGTATCTGCATCGTCTTTGTCAATATACATTCATTTTGCCTTTCCCTGTCCCATGTACGAGAGTGAAACTGCCAGAGACATTTTTTCATGATAAAATCCACAAGTTGTCCGACCCTGTCCTTCATAACGTCTTCCATTGAGTTCTACCTCCATCATGGAGCTTCCGCAGACTTCATTTCAAAGCTTGGATATGATGTCTTCGCACGCAATTCTGAAATTAGATCTTGCTTACCTGTGTACTCCCTCATAGTTGTCGATGAAAGCACTTCTTCACTTAGATTTATATCAGAGATCATTTTTCGAGTAACAAATCCCTTATCTGTAGGAATCTCATCCTTGCTGACATCCAGACCTGAAAGCTGATGTATCGGCGAGTAGATAGCATTGTACATATCACGTGCAAATCTGACCCATCCTTCAAATCCCTTATAAGGACCATTGTGGTATGCATGTGCGTTCAAGTAGGGTATGCGTACCTTCTTGGCAACCTCTCCAGGACGAACACCAGTGAATATAAGATCTGGCTGCAGCATCTCCAGAGCTTCAAGTCCCTCCAACTCATTGGGATCATCAATGGCAAGAGCACCTTCTTCACAACGGGAAATCCCCTTCTCCATATCACCCTGATGCCCGAACTTTGTATAAACCGAAACTACATCAACACCCAATTCATCATGGATCACATGAGCCCAGTGCCAAAGCTTGGAACCACCTGGCCAAAGACACACTTTCTTTCCCTTTAAACGCTCCTTGTACCAGTCAAGTTCTGGCTTCCACCTGGCAACTTCTTCATCAATGATAGCTTGGGCGCGGTCTTCAATTCCAAAGAATAAACCTATCTTCCTTAATGAAGCAGATAGCGGTTCGAATCCAAATCCATCTATATCAAGACGTGGAATTCCATACCTAACTCTAAGTTCATTACATATGTATTCAGCTGAACGTGCACATTCAAGTACATTCAGATGTGCCCTATGCATAGCTCTGAGACTGTCATATGTTCCATTTCCAGTGAAAGTGGAAAGGACTTGAATACCCATCTTCTTGAAAAAGTCAAGCATGATCTCCTGATCACCCTGGATATTATACTCACCTACATAATTGATGACATAATCGCTGGTAATCTCGGGCTCAACTGTTCCAACTTTCTGATTGACCCATGCAATATTGATCTTATGATGCCCGCCTGACTGACTCGGTCCTCCAAACCCAGGGGAATTACATACAAATATATCGACTTCCGGTAATTCTTCCATAATTTCAGCAGCTATAGCATTAATGTCATCTCCAATCAACGCAGAAGCACAGGTTTGATAGATTGTCATCCTCTTGATATTAGGAAATGCCTTGAATGCTTCGATCAGATTCTGCTTGAGCAATTTTTCGGCACCGAACACCACGTGCTTTTCCTTCATATCCGTGGCGAATGTGTACTTAATTTGGAAGTTGTCGTTATCGCTTATGTAACGCTTTGTTTGCCAGGTATCATAGGTACATCCTATTGGGCCATGACTGATGTGAATAACATCCTTCATGGGCGTACCTATGACGTGCTTTGCTCCACAGTAAGCACAACCACGTTCTGATATTGATCCAGGGATAGTGTTAAGGTATCCAAGCGGAAGTGCCGTTGACAGATCTTCACCCGGACCCTTGATAACAGCGTGCTGTTTTCGCTCAGGAATGCATTCACTACATTTGAACAAATGATATGGCATAATTGTTTTACTCCTTTTCACATTTATGAAATGGCATCCTCATTGATTTCGTTAGTACGCACTCTCACTGCGTTCTCAACAGGGCAGACAAAGATTCTTCCATCCCCTATCTGCTCAGTTCGGTTCGTATCGATGATTATTTTCACAACGATATCAACATCAGAATCCTTTACTACTACACTCAGTAAACGTTTTGGGACATACTTCATCCCACCAGATTTACCTTGCTTCAAAAGTTCCGGACGGATATCGACATCTACTTCACAGGCGATTCCGCGCTGTTTTCCACGCCCAAGCACGGATACAACTGTGAAGCTTGGAAATCCCATATTGTATAGAGCTTCCTTTGTTGGACCCATCTTCTTTGGCCGGATGATCGCTATGATCTCTTTCATAAGCATCCCTTATAGTCCTGCAGAGTCAGTACGAATTGTAAAGGCCTTCTCGACCTGAGTTACAAAGATCTTACCATCGCCGAAATTTCCGGTATAAGCTTTTTCTTTGACAAGTCCAATCACCTTGTCAACATCATTGTCTTCTACAACCATCATAATAAGGGTCTTAGGCAATTCATCATAATGAATTGTCCCTACAGTGATACCTTTCTGCTTTCCACGGCCAAATGCAGAGATCTTTGTCATTGAATTGAATCCCTCTTCAGCTAGATAATCCGCGATATCATCTGCCGCTTCGGGACGCACTATTGCTTTTATTAGCTTCATACAATTGCTCCTTGACTCTCCATATTTAGTCAGCGATACCGTACTTCACAACCATTGCTTCCAACTCATCCATTGTCAATGGCTTGGGAATCACGAAATTTTGGTTTTCTATAATCTTGCGTGCAAGCTCACCATATTCCTTCGCTTGATTTTCTTCAGAATCATATTCAACGACTGTCTTCTTGTTGAACTCAGCCTTCTGTACGATATTGTCACGGGGGACGAAGTGGATCATATGCGTGCCAATTGCTGCAGTGAACTCCTCAAGAAATTCTCTTTCTCTGTCCACCTTTCGGCTGTTGCAGATAATACCGCCAAGACGGACACCACTCTGCTTTGCATACTTCACTAAGCCCTTACATATGTTGTTTGCTGCGTAGATAGCCATCATTTCTCCGGAAGCTACTATGTACACCTCTTGAGCCTTACCCTCACGAATGGGCATGGCGAAACCACCGCACACAACATCTCCAAGGACGTCAAAGAACACAAAGTCGAGATCAGAACTATAAGCTCCATTGGCCTCCATTAGATCGATAGCTGTAATCACTCCGCGGCCAGCACACCCTACTCCTGGTTCGGGACCACCTGATTCAACACATTGGATATCCTTGAACCCAGTCCTTATAACTTTTTCATTAGTAACCTTTTCACTACCTTCTTCCCTTAATACATCCATGAGAGTTTCCTGTGGCTTACCACCAAGAATTAAACGCGTCGAGTCGGCCTTAGGGTCACAGCCGTGAATGAATATCTTTTGATCGTAGAAGTGTGCCATTGCAGCTGCCGTGTTCTGCTGTGTCGTTGACTTACCAATTCCGCCCTTGCCATAAAACGCAATTTTTCGTGTCATTTTTTTCATATCCTCCTAAATGATGGGAAAGAGCATTCGCTACACCCATCGGATTCGTTCCAGTATTCCTGAGCTTTTTGAGAAACCTTCGGTTCGATTGACATTGAATAAAGTTCGATCAATTCTGAACTCTGGTTTCCCAAATACTCGATGCTTTTCTTCTTGAAGTATAATAGTAGATTTTAAATACTTAAATATCTACCATCAGAATCCTATGTACTAGTTTCTAATATATAATAATTACGATTGCATAGTTAAATACAACAAAATAGGGATGAAAATAGGTATAAATTAATTAATCAAACATCCGATATACAAAGATTAAATATGAATTGCCATAAAAATAAAAACTAATACGTACAATAATTTAAATGACTATACTAAACAAACAAAATCATAAAAATAAAAAAGAGATCAGAAGAAACCTGATTACTAAAATCAAAGATTATTTTTCTTCAAGGATAAGGAATTGTAGCGCCTTTAGCTTCTTTACCAACAATATTAGACACTCTTATCTGTATGATCTGAGTTCCCTTTGCCATATCAGCATCTATATTCATCTTACTATTGACAGAAGCATATTTCTCAAATATTAGATTCAGAGCCTTTGCTTTCATTTCTGGATCATCTATCAACAATGCTTTTCCTGTAACTATCACGCTTCTGTAAAGTAGATCGAACTCACATGGAACATCAGCTGAGACAACATCATTCATTTCATCAACTTCAAAACAAACAGAACTGTTAGAAAAAATAGCTTCTATTTTTCTTCCTTTCTTAGCAGAATGCAAAAAGATCTCGTCGCTCTTTTGATCATAATAGTATAACATTGGTATGACATATGGTTCATTATTATGACACATCGCTAGTCGACCTACTTTGGATTTTTCTAAAAAAGTCTCTGCATCTTTAACATTCATCTGCCGTTGTTTACGTAACATTGGAAAGCCAGTCATGATCATTCACCCTCGCTATAATTAATATCTTAAATTTAAAGTTACCTATATACTCTACAAAAAAACTATTAACTTTTTGAAGAAAAAACATCATCCTTATTTATTAAGGAGAGAGTATTAGAATAGAATTTACATAATTAGTTAGATTAATCTTCCATATGCCCTTCAATCTTAGAGCCATCATAATTACAACGAGTGTTTATAATTCCACTAAGTATGGGCTTATAATCAGCATCATCGTCATCATTCGAAACTACAAAAGAACTATTGTACTCAAAGTCGCTTCTTGTCGTTCTGGTCTTTACTAAATTCATGTTACCCCTTTCTGATAGTACAATGTTGTATTATTGAAACACGTGTGTTTACAAAAGAGTTCTTTTGAACTCAGTATCTCGTTTCTGTTCTAAAGTTTATTGGAGATCGAAGGAAAAGCCAAAGTTCTTGTTAGCTGTCGTACATAATTCAAATGTTTCAAGGTTGCATCAGGTATTCATTTATTTTCCTTTGAACATGAATACATATGTTCTTTGGAGGAATTTTGTAGACAAACTCGCAAGAACCTATAGGCTTCTTACGTAGTGCTTTTGGGGACTGTTACCTTAGACAGGTGTACCCGGAATAGTAATTCCACATGATAATATATAAAGCTATGCACCCGGGGATTAATATAATTTGCCTTATCAAAGAAGAGAAAAGTAAAAAGAAAACCACCTCAAAATGTATTATCAGTATTCGAAGTGAATGTCACGCCCCATACATTTCAAATATCTTTTCACCACATTCATCCGATTAAGGATGTATACTTCTTCATCTACCATTATCGCCTGTTCTTCTGATCTCGGTATCACCGGTGTTCTGGATACATGAACAGCACCCACTTGATTACCGCCACCTGCCATCAACCAGAGAGGTATAACATCCAGAGTATTCCCTGCTGCAAGTCCAAGATGAACATTTGACATAAGAAGATTCCAGCCAAATGATCAAACTAAATGTTCTCTATGACCTCTCCAGTTCTGTTATAAGTAAATGTACCAGAAGGAAGCCGCATGGAGAATTCCTTTGATGTTAGGACAGATAAAATGTTCTTTATTTGTGGTATACCCATTATCTTTTTATTTATAAGAAGATCAAAATCTTCGATGGCAAGCGGTATGAACTTAAGTCCCCGTGCTTCTGCAAATGGCCTGATACCAAATCCGACTTCTGCTTTTCCACACTTGACCGCCTCGCATACAGATCTGTGTGTTCTTGAACCTGAGTTGTAGCCAGGGATCGTTTTGACAAGTTCTGTCTTTGAGATACTTCTCTTTTCAACCATTTCTTCCAATAATCTATCCAGCAATGCCCTGGTCCCTGAACCTCTGTTACGATTAATCAGCTTTTTTCCAGGCAGATCATCAAGGCTCTTTATAGTACTTTCCTTACGGACTATAAGGCCCTGTTCCCGTCGATAGCCTTTTACAAGAAACGCATTACTGATCCCCAAACCTTTGATAGCCTCAAGATTGTATTCATCTGACCCAATCAGGTTTATGCCTGCAACATCAGCGATACCACTGGCCATGGCACTTAATCCCCTGCTGGAACCCATATTTATCATCCTGATGTTCATTCCGGTCATATCTTCCAGCAAGTCAATACCAGGACATTGTCCGCCCACGAATATAACGTCTACAAGCGGCACGTTTCCGAAAAGAGTCACATCTACCTGTTTACCAGGCTCCAGGTATTCAGTCTCTTCACTGATTTCTATGATCCCATCAGCTTCAGAAAGAGTGGTAATAGCACCTGACGTTTTATCTGCAGGATAGACCCGTCCTCTCACAAGTCCCACCGGGAACAGTTCTTCCCGGCCTTCAGACTTTATACCTGTACCAATTATTGCTTTTACTTTTGTTCTACACGGAGGTGCAATTTCAAGAGAATCATAAATCATAGGGGCAATGAATTCGTTTATTATGGAGAGGGCTGATGTTGGATTTCCAGGAAGACCAATCAGAGGCTTATTATCTATAACCCCTACAACAACTGGTTTTCCAGGTTTTATTGATATTCCGTGTAGTAGCGTATTTCCCTTGTCTGCTATAATCTTATACATGATGTCACCCACGCCTGCGGATGTACTACCTGATGTGAGCACCATGTTACACTCTCTTAGTGCGCGATCAATGATATCTGACATTGAACGCTCATTATCTTTTACGATCCCGTATATTACAGGATGCGCTCCACACTCTTCCACACTGGCAGCTATAGCATAGGAATTGGCATCATATATCTTCCCGATCTCCAAGTCTGATCCAGGCCGTAAAAGTTCATCACCTGTGGAGATAATTCCTACTTTCAATTTTCTAACTCTTACTTCGCTTAGCCCTATAGATGCAAGCACTCCGATCTCCCTTGAACCTAAACGCATATTTCTGCGCAGCACACGTTCTCCTTTCATAATATCTGCGCCCGTGCGCATAATATTCTCGTTTACGTGTACAGCTCTTTTTATGAGTAGATCCCCTTCCTCTATTGTAGTATGTTCCACCATCACTATAGCGTCAGAGCCATCAGGTATCTGTGCACCTGTAGCTATTTCAATTGCTTCTTGAGAACCAACGGCCAGGTTGGAAATATAGCCAGCTGCGATTGAAACCGTCTTATTCAACTTCACCGGTTCAATTTCTGTAGCAGTGTATGTATCCTGTGCTCTTACAGCAAATCCATCCTTAACAGCTCTGTCAAAAGCAGGCACATCTATTTCAGAACATATATCCTCTGCAAGAACACAGCCGATAGCTTTTTCCAGAGGTAGTAATTCCAAATTCGGGTTTATTTTTATATTTTGTAGTATAAGATGGGCCTCTTTTGAGGATTTAAGTTCTCTGAATTCTTTTTGTTCCATTTGTTACTATTCACTCCTTCAACTGTTCAAACAACAGGTACAATTACTTTCTTTCCATTGTGTTCTACAATATCTACATGAATTCCATACGCTTCGAATATTTTCGCAGGGGTCATTACCTTTTCAGGAGTTCCTGAAACAACAATATTATCAACTCTAACTGGAATCTTTTCATTTTTTACAGCTTCAAGTTTTCTAAGCAAAATTACTTCATCAGAAAACAACATTGCATGATTTGGTTCATGCAAGGTCATTAGAACCGTAATATTCCTGGTTTTCGAAAGGGTAGTAATGGTTTTCAATACATGTATCTGGTTTTTTAGGTCAAGGAATGAAGTAGGTTCATCAAGGAGAAGAAAATCCGGTTCTTGCACCAGTGCTTTTGCAATCATGACCATCTGCCGTTCCCCACCACTTATCTGTGTATATGGCCTGTGTGCAAAATGCGATATTTCTAAAAACTCAAGAATACAACATGCTTTTTCGATATCTTGTTTTCCAGGGGTTGAAAATATGGAAATATAAGGCATTCTTCCTGTGAGTACTACATCCAACACAGAAAAAGGGAAAGAAGATCTATGAAGCTGAGGAACATAGCTTAACGTTTTTGCCATCTCCATATTTGGAATTGTTTCTGAGTTTTTACCATCAATAAAAACTGTCCCATGATGTTGCTTTAAAGATCCATTTATTATTTTAAGAAGTGTTGTTTTTCCACAGCCATTCGGACCTACCATTGTAACAATAGAGCCTTTTTTGACAGATAAATTAAGTCCGTTAAATACAAGCTCTTTTTTGTAACTCAAATATATATTGTTGATAGATATACCATCGGACCTTAACAAACGAGTGTCTGTCATTCCCAACCACCTGCTTTTGTACTTCTAAGAAGGTATAGAAAGAAAGGCGCTCCCAGAAGCGTAGTGATGACACCCACAGGTACCTCAAAACTAAAAGAAGCTCGAGCAACGTCATCCACAAGTGCCATAAATGCAGCGCCAAAAGTAATTGATAATGGTATTAGTGTTCGATGATCCGGTCCAAAGATCATCCTCAATAGATGTGGTACTATTAACCCTACAAGCCCTATGATTCCTGCAACTGCTACTGCTGCAGATGCTGCAAATGAGGACGCTAAAATAAATATTAATTTATACTGCTGGACATTCATTCCCACTGATCTTGCCTCTTCTTCTCCGAGTGCCAGTACGTTTAGTTTCCAGCGAAGCAAAAAGATCACAATACATCCAGTTGCTATAAAAGGAAATGAATTTAGGAATTTAGACCAGCAGGCAGTATGTAAGCAACCCATATTCCAGTAAACAATGCTCTGAAGAGATTTTTCATCTACAATGAATTGTATTATTGCAAGCAATGCCCCAAAAACGGATGAAGTGATTACTCCGGCAAGTACAAGAGTTATAGTTGAACTTTGTCGGCCATTAAAGGAAGTCGCATAGGAAAGACCAAGTGCAACGAGACTAAAAATGAAAGCACCCATTTGAATAGGTATATGGGGAAGAAATGCGATGCATAAAGCAGCACCAAAAACCGCTCCTGAAGATAAGCCCAGGATATAAGGACTTACCAGAGGATTTCTAAATATACCCTGGAATGTAGCTCCAGTTGTTGAAAGAGCTGCTCCCGTCATCATTGCAAGGAGAATTCTCGGAAATCGGATGTTAAAAATAACAACATCATACATGGATGGATAGTTATATTGATATGGCGTAAATTTGGAAAAAATAACTTTGATTATTTCCAGAGAATCAATATGATATGTTCCAAGAAAGGCAGAAAATATAAAAACAGGTAAGGGGAGGACTAAAAAAGATAGATATAGCAGTTTTTTCAAAGATATAGATGATGGAAAATGGCATTTTAAGAAAAAAAATCCCTTATTTCCTTTTGTTGGATGTAACCTCATATTTATCACATTTTAACTTTAGATCACGAATAATTTTTGCGATCAAGTACATTCAATAATAAAGAGCTAATTTTTTCTCATGTTACCTGTCACATGAAAAGTAAGGTTATCCTTGGGTGTTGAATAACAATTGTCCAATTATTCCTCTTTTCTCAAGAAGAAATACCAGCATATATTCAATTACTGTTTTGTGAAGTATCATGGGAAGAGTGACCAGTACATCAATAAGCCACTTTCCCATGAATTCCCTTCTGGCTAGAATATAAGATATTACGGCACCGATTACCACCATTAGCAAGGATACCAGTGACATCTTAAGTGTTGTGCATAAAGGAAATCTACCTGGCCAAGCATAGAGTTCATCCTGTTTGAGGAATGCTGAAACCATATTGTTCCAGTATGGATTCACCTTTTTCCCCAGTAACGAAGTCTATGAACAGTTGGGAATCTTCCTCGTGTTGTGTAGATGACACTATAGCTATTGGATAAGTAATGGGTGTGGTTACCGGAACTGAAGTAATGACTTCAATTGAACCATTCTTTGCAGAGGAGGCATCGGTACTGAATACAAATCCTGCTTCAGCTTCCCCAGTTTCCACATAAACAAGTGCCTGTTTAACATTTTCTGCTAAAAGTGTCTTATTTGATACACTATCCCAAAGTCCTGCAATGGTCAGACCTTCCTTTGCGTATTTTCCTGCAGGAACAGTATCGGGGTTTCCAATTGAGATTTTCTCCACTTCCGACTTTGTAAGATCCTGCATGCCAGTAAGTCCTAGTGTATTTCCCTTTGGAACTATCATTACCAGTGAGTTCTTAGCAAAATCCTCTCTGGTATCGTTATATATGAAACCCTTGGATGCGAGTGTGTCCATTTGATCCTCGGCTGCCGAAGCAAATACATCGACGGGTGCTCCACCTTCGATCTGTGTACGAAGTGTGCCTGATGCTGCGAAGTTGCAAACAACGTCGATATCAGGATTCTCAGCTTCGAATTCGGTTTCCATATCTGTGAACGCTTCAGTCAGGCTTGCAGCAGCAGATACAGTTATCTGATCAGTTACGTCCTGTGTTGTAGATGCCGCAGATTCATATCCTGGGTAATGAACACCATATATATCAACAAAATACTGATCTGCCTCCTCAGTAAGGTCCATATCTGCAAATTGAGTCGGATAAAGGTCCTTAGCCATATACATCATTGCAAGTGGCAATCTTGGAGTATGGAAATCATATACGAAATGATCCGAAAATTCGTATACTCTTCCATTTTTCACTGCATCAAGCTGGCTCCAGTCACTAAAATCAATACCATTTACATTATCTCCACTGGTAATGTTTTGAGGGTCCAGATTAGCGTTATACCACATGTATATGACATCTGGATTAAGCTTAAGAAGAGTTTCAAGATTAAGAACTGGGTGTTCTGTATTCTTGGAACTGTTATCCCATTCATCAATAACATTTATTCCACCTGACCTTTCTATGAGGTCATTGGCAGTACTGGTCTTCCCTGCTGTTCCATACACATCTCCCCACATCCAGTAGACTGTAGGTTTTTCCTCATCGGATATCTTATTGGTTACATCGGTGACCTTATCCATCTCATTGTCCATGACATCGATTACTTTCTCTCCCTGCTCTTTCTTACCAATCAATTTGCTGAAAGTCGTTATTTGATTTTGAAGATCATCTAAACTATCAATATAAACAGCATAAACAGGTACATTCAACGTCTCTTCAATTGCTTTTATGTCTGCACTTTCCCAATCAGACGCCCATAGAAATACCAATTGTGGATTAACAGTTGCAATTGTTTCAGTGCTCGGTTGAGCAGTTCCATTAGATATCTTTTTCACTGTGTAGTTAGAGTCAATTGCTTTGAAGAAAGGTGCCTTTACATCCTCTGCCCAAACTTTTCCAATTCCTACTATATCATTGGCGCCCCCAACAGCATACATAGTGTTCATGGCATTCTCAACAAGGAAAACGGTTCTTTCACAGGGATAAGGAACAGTAATGCTTCGACCTAGATCATCAGTAACTGTTATTGTATCAGTTTCACTGGAATCACTGCTTTTTGAAGAACTTCCACTGCTCTTTGAAGAGCTACTACCACTTGAATAATATGTGTAAGTAGATGTGGTATTGGTAGTGTTGGTAACATTAAAAGAAGAAGCTGTTGCAGTAGCATTGGTCATGTTATTATCAATGTCTTCTGGAACACTCATCTTTTTATCATCAGTGACATTATTCTGACCTATAGCTGAATTTGCTTTTTCTGTTATCTTTTCAGAACTTTGATCTTCTGTTGCTGATTTGTCGTCCACGCAGCCACTTAAGAAGACTGCAGCCACCAACATGATGGCTATGAGAATTATTCTTGTTTTGTTACTCATAGTTACTCCACTTTTACAACTATCCCTATCTAGGATCTATATACACAATCAACGAACTTGGAGAGTGGCCAAAATAAAATACAATAGCAAAATCTCTCGCTATGTTCAAGTGATGATTGCTGTAAGACAATGTCCAGTATCAACCACTCATACATAAATGTACCTGTTTATTAAATTCCAAATATAATAATAGGTACACTGCGTAATGCTTCTACTGTACACAAAATAAAAATAGATATTAATATTCACTTTATGAAAATTAACTTTTATCAATATTTTTCCTTGCAATGATCATACGCATCGGAAGATTAACATCTATAGAAATATCGATTATTTGCTCACCAGTAAGACCTACATCCCTGAATAATGCAAAAATCTCTCTGTTTGTCATAAGGTGCATTTGCTGGTAGCCTTTTATTCTTTCATGAAGGTCAAGAATAAGAATGGAAAGCGGCGATAATTCGGAATCATCAATTGTAAAAAGTTGAGTAATAAAAAGTCCATTCGGATTAAGAGCATTTGACACCTTTTTATATAGGATCTTTGCTTCTTCACGCCCTCCCTCCAAAGATAGAGCCTCAAAAATAATGTCATATCCAGTCCCGAAATCATCTTGTAGATAATTCCCGGAAAGTGTTTTGATATTTTCACGCACTCCATATTGATTTATGTATTCCTGAGTCATAGTAGTTATATCGGGCTGATCAAAAACAATAACTTGCAGATTTGGATTTTCCTGTACAAAACCTATACTAAATAGTCCATGCCCTCCACCTAGATCTATAAGGGATCTGGCACTTTTGAACTCCGGAAGAGAAGTAATTATATTGAGTGTTTTTTGCAGTCTGCCATGCATACAATCAAGTGCAATCCAATTCAGTCGTTCAGTATTATAAACGTAGCTTTGTTTTTCTGAAGTGATAGAAGTTTTTTTGATTATTGATTGTTTCAAATTCAGCCATATTTTACGCTCATTTATGGCAGCTTCCATATAATTTGAATAATAAGCCTCACCTTCAACTAGAAAAGGAATGAAATTATGATGTGTCTGATAATAATCGCCACTTTTTGAAAGCAAATTCATTGCAGTTAGTATATCCAAAAATCTGCCTGTTACTTGTGGGTTAAGATGCATTTCACTTATTAATGCCTGTGCTGTAGTAGGAAGTTTAAGCTTTGTGAAGATACCAAGTTCAAAGGCAGTAAACAGTATCTGTGATTTTTCAAAACCCATTGCAATTTCTCGGAGAAGGTCGTCCATATACTTTACTGGAGGAACTAAATCAATCAATTTATCCATAATGTTGGTATTTCAAATGACTATATAAGTACTACAGTATTTTCGGCTCTGTAGAAATGCTACTTTTGCTTTTATTTTGACCTAATAATTTAAAAAGAATAAATCCCCTGAGTATTACTTTCCACTGAAACACAAAGGGGATGATTGTGTTTTGTCAAATAAGTACTTAAAGTTTGTTGATACAGCTTTAGCTGTATCAGGAAAATCACACCTGCCGATCTATAGTTGCAAATATTCGAAAAGGAAATATACACAACACCAGCTATTGACCTTGATTTTGTTAAAAGAATATCTTAATGTAGATTACAGAAGTATTGTTGAACTTGTTGAATTAATGGAGAGTTTGAAGTTAAGAATTGGTTTAAAAGAGGTTCCACATTATACCACACTTCACAAGTTTATAACTAGACTTAGGTCAATTCTTTTCAGATCGTTGTTACAGCAAACACTAAAACTGTTCTATTCATATGGCGAAAAAATAGAGATAATTGCCATTGATTCGAGTGGATTTACGAGTGGTCACTGTAGCTACTATTACTCTTTTAGGACTGGAAAGAAACGTAGATCATTCCTAAAAGTGAGTATTTCCATTGATACAAAGAAGTTTATTATCACTGGTTTTAAGATATCTGGTAAGCCTATCCATGATGCAAAGCATGCGATGACATTGCTACGGCAATGTCATAAAAATCGCCAATCAAAGTTTTACCTTATGGACAAAGGTTACGATTCTGAAGCTATACATTCTCTAGTAAGGGAAGAACTAGACGCAGTAGCTATGATTCCTTTGAGAGAAAGGAAAAGGAAGAAGATCAAGGGTAAGTATCGTAGAAAAATGATCGATGAGTTTGAGGAAATATTGTACCATTGCAGAAATCTTGTAGAAACGATGTTCTCTGTTCTGAAAAGGAAATACGGGGAAGAAGTGAAGGCAAAAAAGTATTGGAATCAAGCAAAAGAGGTTAAATTGAAACTATTAGTGCATAACCTTGACAGGTATGTCAAGGTTACATATATTGTTCAAATGAGCATTTCTACAAAGCCGTATTTTCACTGAAGACACCGTTTTCCATGAAAGATAAGATATAGAATTTGAAAAACACATGATAGCGCTGCATTTACATGGTTTTGAGTTTCTTTTAAAGTTGTAGGAGGGATAAATTATATATACCATTATGTTTGTTCAAACATAACGATTAAAACAGAAAATAGGGCAGGCAGGCAATGAATGGAAAAAAGGGCATAACAAAATCGGAAAATCGGGAGGTATTGTAGTGGCAAATCACCCCCTTAACCTAAAAGATAGAGGCACATATGTTTCCACAAAACGTATAGTGAAAATTATGTCCAGCCTGCATTTATGTGGATTGGAAAGGATAGAGTACCTTAAGACAGGAGCAAAAAAGGGGTACAATAAAGGCGCAAATAATGTACCCCATAACAGTTCTTGTAAACTGGAACACTCCATCATACAAAATCCACTAAATATACATAGTAAAGGAGGATGAAAAGAAGGGACAAATAATGAAGTGTAATATATGTGAAATCCGCTGTGATATAAATGAACACAGCAATGGTCGGTGTGGAACATACATTAGTGATGGTAATGCCGTCCTTCAAGATCCGAGCATAGGATATCTGAAAGCCGATCCAATATCCATAGAAACAGTTCCTATTCTTCACTATTATCCTTCAGGGAAGTTCCTTCAAGTTTTCAGTAATGGATGTAATTTCCGATGTCCTGGGTGTGTTACAAGATTAGTATCATCCAGTAGCTCACTAGACTGGCCAAATATTAGCCTGTCTCAGGTAATATCAATAGCAATGCAGCAAGAGTGTATAGGTATTGTTTCAATGCTTAACGAGCCAGCTGCTAATTATTACTTATTCAAGGAACTGGCAACCTTGGCAAAAGAACATGGTTTACTAGTGGGTTGTTCTACTAACTGTTATTTTACAGATGAGGCACTAAAAGAGCTTGGAAATCTGTTAGATTTTGTAAGTGTTGGAATAAAAGGATTTTCTAACCGCAGCTACAGAGTATGTGGTGTTTCAGCATCTGACCCTGTTTTTCGTAATATTGCTACTCTTATTAGAATGGATGTGCATGTTGAAGCTGCTGTTGTCTATTATAGGGGAAATGAAGATGAAATTGTAAATGTTACGAAGAAATTATCAGATATTTCTTCTACAATCCCTATGCAAATAATGAGATTCATACCCTTTGGAGATGCATCACTTGAGCTTGAACCATCAGTAGGAGAAGCTGAGAGGTTATGTAAAACATTAAGTGAACATGTAGACCATGTTTACTTATTTAATTCTCCTGGAACTGAAATGTTACATACGTATTGCCCTAAATGTGGAAGGCTTCTGGTAGAAAGAGAATACCATGGACCCATGGGATCCACGCTTTTAAAACCATGGACAAAATACACATGTAAATGTGATTATAAAGTTCCAGTTAAAGGAATATCGTCCATAAATATGCATGATGAGATTGGATTTAGAGGATATAGGATAACCCGTGCTTGTGGAATAGTCCATGCAGTGCTCACATGTTTAGGTGTAGCCGACGATACAATGTTACTAAGTCTATGGAAGAGTATCTCTGACAATGAAACTCTTTTAAAAATACAGTCTATGACACAACATCCATGTTCTTATCTTGAATTCATCAGGCTGATTGCCAATAAAGCAGGTTTGGAACGTCAAGGAGAAGAACTTATCTCTTTCATAAAAAAACGCCTGGAATTGGTATATGGTATCGTAGCAGAAAATGAGGGTCATTCTGTGTACTATTGTATGAGTTCACCCTTATTTGCTCTTAATGCGGGAAGAATGGAAAACAATCTTGTGACCTTTGCCGGAGGATACAGTATCAATAAATTGCTTGAGAGAGACGGTAAGCCTGGCATTAATGTTCACCCTAATTTCGTTAATCAACATAATCCAAAAACTATTTTCATTTCAGGAGTTCTTTCACGTCCACTATATGAATTTTATAGCCTGTGTCGGCAATATGACATTGAGCCTGATGCAGTAGTAGAACAAAGGGTCTATGCAATACCAACTTCCTGGGATTTTGGAAGTCCACGCTGGATACTTGGTCTTCTTTACATTACTGATAAAATGTATCCTGGAAAACTCGGCGTTGATATTAAAAAAGAAGCAAACGAATTCTACAAACGTTTTTATGGCATGGATTTTAAAGACGCTACTCCAAATAGATCTATGCACAGGCCTTCATCCAGAAATTGGCCAAGTATTGAAGAAAATGCAATTATGTTAAGTAGCGAGTATAAACTCTGACTGTTCAGAAGTCATAAGTTTCTGATTTCAGATATTTTCGACTTCAAATTTGAGTACTAGTATTTAAAAACAAGGAGTATATTGTATATAGACCCTGAGCCTGTATCAAAATAAAAAATCCTGCAGACATCATTAGACCTGCGCTATTGTCCCCTATACCAACATTTGTTCCGGTTAGTATAGCATATAATAAAGATGGTAAAGCTACAATAATAGGAGTAAATAACAAGATTTTTCCCATAACTTCTAACACATGTAAACAATCATCTTCCAATTTATCACCTCAGATGAACGTATCAGTAGCAGTTGAATTATAGCTAATGTTTTCCAGAAATATTTACTATTAGCTCTCTCCCTATAACGAATCCTATTCCAATACCAATCCCGGAACGAATTCCACTAATTAAATCGTGAGACAAATATCCTAAAAACATGCATACAATAAGAGGTATGATGAAATACAAGAGTCGGTTTTCATTGGGGATCTATCCATGTTACCTTTTCCTAATTTTGTCTATTATATTTATATCCAGCTTACGTTTCATCAGTAACTATCTTTTTGCTCACAAGCATTCAGCCATAAGTTTAATTATTTTTTTGATTTTGCCGTCTCATTATTTCAGACTGCCAGAAGTAAAATATCCCAATTATGAAAGCGATGATTCCTACAATAGTGAAATATTCGAATAAGTTATAGGCATATGTTAATGTAGTTATAAGACTTCCAAGTCCTGCTAAAAACAAGCCAATTCCTTGCATTTTTTTGATTCTATCTTCTTGCATATCATCACCTTTCTTAATTTAAAGGAAATAAGGAGTTTAATCAATTTTTTCAAAGAATGGAATCATATCAGGATGATAATTCTCTTTTAAATAGTAATTCTTATACTTCCCATTCGGTTCTATTATCAAATATCCATTTTCATCCAGTTTTTGAATATGAGAGGTAATAGCACTTTTTGTTAGACAAAGTTCTTCAGATATCTCTTTATTTGTGATACCAGGATTTTCGTATATTAACCAGCATATCTTTTTACAGGTAAGACCTTGCAAATAAGGCTCGATGTTTCTGGAATATAAATTGTTTAATACGTCTTGATCTTTCTTAAATAAGCTGACATAGTTGCCGTTTTTTAATAGTAGTATTTTTCCGGTTTCCTTCAGAACATTGATATGGTATCGGAAAGTTCCTCGTTTAAGGCTTAGATCGGTTTTGACGTTATTGACAGTAATGCCAGGATTGCTTTCAATGAATTGCAGAATCTTCAGGCGATTTTCATTATCTTCATCCCTTATCCTTGCAATTAATATAGCAGCAATCTTCCAACCAAGTGCTAAGAACACTGAGCTAATGGTTATCAATTTGAAATAGAGTGGTAGATCCCAAAAAGAAATCGTGAAATCTACACCACTGTCATCTGTGATCAAATTTGGATCAGAGTAAGGACTAACTATATATTCACCATGACAATGTATAGCGAACATAGAAAATATGAAGATAGAAAATATGAAGAATTTATTCATATATTCATTCAACCTTTATATTGAATAATCTTCAGTACCACTGACAGAATATCCATATACCCTATATCGCCAAGTCCCTTTTTCAATTCCATTACTATTAATAATATTTAGTTTAATTCGACCATTCTTTGTTCCATCAGCTGAATCATAATATGTTCCAATACGACTCCCGCTTGGATTATATACACTAAGCCTTAAGGAGTCGCTTGTATCTCCCCAGTTTAGGTTAATAATTAAAGTCTGGGTATATGTACTGATGATTTTTCCATGCCAGTTTGTTTCTCCTTGGGTTATAGTATCATATATTGATTTCATACCGATATCATTATTGGTTGATTCTGCAGGAAGAATTTTGTATCCCAGATCTGCAGCAGAAATCAAAGATCCGTCATCTTCACTATCAGATGTACTTGCTCCTGCAACTGAAATGCATAGCAAAAATATCATTAATCCTATTAATATCCGTTTCAATTTTTTTCTCCTTACTTTTACCTGTCATTTACAATAACTATTGAACACAAACAAAGTATATAATAATTATAGCCATTGATCTAATGAAGAGAAAAATGAATAAATTTGGATATTTATCTACTAAAGTAGATTTCGAATGATAAAATGAGTGATGCGCTGATCACCCATTTTTATGGATTCACCCTCTATAATCGAGGGTTTTTACTCATCCTTTATCCCATAGTTGATGTTTCTTGTTCTAAGGTTCGTTTTTGCTATTAATATCAGGGCATGCACAATATAAATAAATTATGGCCATTGAGTGAACTGATGATGTCGCAATTTTGCTGATAATTCAATTACTACTATTTTAAAAGACAGCAAATAATGTATTCACATGGATGATAATAGTACAGTGGATTAATTCGATAAGAGAACAGGAACCACTCATCTGAATTATTATGCCATATTTGGATTCAGTTTATAGTACAGCGTATCGTTTGATTCATCAAGCTGAAGATAACCTGTTCTTAAAAGAAATGTTAAACATAGTTCTAGCTCTTTATTTGCAATGCCAAGCTGCTCAGAAAGTGCTTTTTTTGTTTTTTCAGATTCCTTTAATGCATTAATTATTTTGAAACAATTTTCCCTATTGCTTTCTTTAAGTGTGTCAATCCTGATTAGAGATTCTGTTGGAAGAAGTCTGCGGTAAGTATCAAGCAATTCTATACCAATAGGAGTCAGTTCCCAATATGTCATGTGCGGAGTTGACCTTTCAGATTCCTTGATAAGTCCAACTTGAGATAATTCAAGTATTTCCGCATTGTTTGTTGTGCGAGGTAAATTTGCAAACTCGGCAATACGTGTTGTGTTCATGCTAGTAAATATGTTAATGACCGACATGATACGCAAATGTGCTAACATGATTAAATTCCCCCCTTTTTAGAGATTTTCATAACCCATTCTTTAATAGGAAGCATCTCTCCAGTTTCCATGTCTTTTACATAGATTACTATTTGTGTATCTACAGATGCAAGACCATTATTTATTGCAACATCGAGTGGACTTTGCAATATTTTGTGAGCAAATTCCGTAGCTTGCAAAAATTTAACTGGTATGCTTTCTTCAGAACTTAATTTATCCTGTCTAATTTCCAGACAATTCTGAAGATGGTGTTGCATACTGTGCGGAGCTACCAGTCGTGTTGCAAGATATATAGGATCTAGTTCAAAATGCTTTATGATAGAATTCCCCATGAAAAATAGCTTGCTATCAACATGATCATCATTGTCAAGATACACTTCCTGCAAGTATTCCCTCAATACTTCAAAATCGAATGTTGAGTCAATATTTGGATGTTTTTTCAAAAAATAGTATTGAAGAAGTTGCTCATTGAACCTGTTTGTTAAAGCAGCAATGCTTAATGGTTCGATGTGTTCACCAGAATAATGATCGATCAGCCACCCATTAATACTTTTGTCGAGGATCCCGTTATTCAGGATATTGCATATATGGCAATTCGTTACAGTAGATACTGACTTCTTTTCCATTATATGACCACAGCCTTGAATTGCTCAGGTAATTGATTTGGAAGATATACCTTGACCCTTTTGCATAGTATCGGTTTCCGGCGGAAGCTTTGTTAGTATGACTGAATCCGTGATTTTTCCCATGTAATCCATAAGGCTTTTTAGTCGATTAGGATCCAAGAATGTAAGCTCATCAAATAAAATGCATGGGAAATATTCTCTTAGATTATTGACTATATATCCGCTGATCATTATGGTTAATCCAATTACTTCAAGTTCTGATTTACTTAAAGTTTTAATGGAATCCATGTCCCGGTATACACTGTCTTTGTCAGTTTTTCTTGAAACCAAAAGATCATAATTTTGATCCAGAAATATTCTACTTACATTGCTATCGAATCCCAATATAAGGTAGATTTCTTGGATTGCTTTATTGAATTGCTCCTGAATGCGAAGTTCAATTTTATGAAGTTGAGATTTTGTACCAT
The DNA here is from genome assembly GCF_963678545.1 of uncultured Methanomethylovorans sp. Lineage (NCBI taxonomy): Archaea > Methanobacteriati > Methanobacteriota > Methanomicrobia > Methanosarcinales > Methanosarcinaceae > Methanomethylovorans > uncultured Methanomethylovorans sp. Next base: position 1,777,136 of record NZ_OY782870.1, on the reverse strand, counting down.
CCACTTCCTTTTTTAGATCAGTAATGAGCTGTTTTTTACTGTCGAGCTCTTGAATGATTCGATCGTAATCTAAAATATCCTTATTGAGTTGCTCAAGTGTGCTTTTTTTATTTCCAATGGTCTCGTTGGTTTTGGCGAGATCCATAGTAACGCTAACGAACTGATCATTAATACTTATAGACAGCTCCATGATCTCAAGATCAAGACTTTCTTTTTTAAGTTTAAGTTCATTAATTGTCTGATCTATTGTATTAATGTTGTGGCTTTCCTGACTGATAGCCATTTCCTTAGACTTAAGTAGAGAAATAGCTTCAGAAATTTCTGATTTTTTCTGGATCAGGAAATTCCTTTCTTTTATTAGACCATATTTGTCCTTTTCTAGCTTTTTGATATCTGACTGGATCTTAGCCCTTTTTGCTGCGATTGCCTCAATGTGCTTCTTAATAGTTTTAAGCGCGGATTCATGTCCGCAAAGTGGACAAGATACATGAAAATCGTCTGATAAAGCATCAAGTAGTTTATCGATTGGAGGATTTTCCTCTAAGTGTTTTACAAGGTTTCGGGCAGCCTGGACCGTCATATCCAGGGAAGATATCTCCGATACAAATTTTTGTATTTGATATTCAATGTTTTCTACATCTTTATCAATTCTGTCAATTTCGTGAGAATCAATATTTCCAAGACGATCTAGATTTCTACGGATTGAGTGGATTTCACGGGAAAGTTTGTCTATTTTTTCTTTCTTAGCTTCGATATTTCTATTGCTATCATTGATCTTTGACTCTATTTGTTGTAGCTCCGTTGATTTCACTTTAAGTTTTTCATTGCTTATATCGCTATTTTCAACATTAGAAAGAGCTATAGTATCATGTTGTTTTTGGAAGATCGCATGTTTTTGTTCAAGTTCTTTGATCTCTTCCATTAGTATACGTTTTTTCTTTTCTGCCGATAGTTTTTCATGCGGGGCGTTCTGAGAGATATTCAACTCATCTGAAAGTTTTACAAGTTCACTTTCTTTAACTCGGATTTCATATTTCAGTTTCTCGATTAGATTGGTATCAACTGAAATTAAACTTTTTAGATTTTTTCCAGAACGAATAGCTGAAAGGATGTCGTTATCGTTTCCTCCTATAGCAAATCTTTTTACCAGCTCGGAAATTTCAGGAGTGAACAAGTCCTGGCCAGAAACTGTAATAGTATTTTGATTTCTACTTATTGTTTTTCTGGTCTCACTTCCATCTTTATCGACAACTGATACAAACCCTTCTAAAGACATTGACCTAAGAATATAACCCAAATCATTGTTAATTCCAGAAGGTGTTGCCAGAAGAGAAAAAGCTCTCAAAAAAGATGTTTTACCAGATGCATTTGGTTGCTCTATTACATTTAGACCTGGCAAGATCTCAGTTTCGATATGATGCAATCCCCCAATGTTTTCAACAACAACCTTTCTATATACAAAATCCATTTATGTCATTCCTTAAGCATGCAAAAATCCATTTTTCAATAAAATCATCTATTAAAGACATGTAATCCATGTATAAATAAATATTCTTGCAGCCACTTGTTTACTCGTTTATATAACCATGATTGAACCAAATATTTATAACATATAATTGTGAACCACCTATTATGACTAAAACAGAACAAATCCCAATACAACATCATCTCTCAATAAATGAGTTAAATAAAAGGATCAAAGAATTAGAAAAAAGCACAAGAATCTTAAAACGTTTATATTTCATTAGACACCGTTATGAAGGGATTTCAGTAGAAGAAGCTGCTAAACTTGTCGGAATTTCAAAACCTGTTGCATATCAGTGGCAAGAGAGATGGAACATGGAAGGTCAGAACGGCCTGAGACCAAGATTTGCAGGTGGCTCTCCTTCCAAACTATCCAATGAACAAAAAGAAAAACTTAAGATATTATTAAATGAAAGGGAAAATTGGTCAACAAAAGAGATCAAAGATCTCATTTTAAGAGAATTTACAGTCCAATATACTCATAAACAAGTATTAGTAATTCGAAAAAAATATACTGTTGACAGTACTAAATCCCAAGTACATGATATTGGACTGACATCTAACTAGAAGAGATAACCGATCTATATTAACTTATAGCTTTTAGAAACGTTATCGTGGCATAAATAATAGATGTAATAAAAGATAAGTTAAAAGGATATGAATTATTGTAAAAAATACCCTAATTGAATCCGAACAATAGTACGAATAATTCGGAATACAAAATAAAGTGACAACGAAAACACTCCAGAAAGAGAAATTTAAGAAAAGGAATAGATAAGAATAGATTCTGCTATTTATATAGGCACAAATAGCATTAATTGAAGCAATCGGAACTATGTAAATTTTCTCTGTTTAAAAAGAATGAACCAAGGTACTATTTTTACAACGTTTGTCTGCATATTTAATTCAATATCATATAAATGAGTTCAATAATTCTTGATTGGAAAAATAAGTAATCCAAACTATCCCATAGGATAAACGTAGGAGGTGTACCTAACTCTAATAACTTATAATTCAAGAATATTCACAATTAATAGATCTGATTCATCACTGACACCATAAAAAGAGGCAAGTAAGAGTTAATATGGCTCCATCCCAAGCTTTACAGCCAAATCATCTTCTCCATGGGCTTTTCCATCAATAATTGTTCGTATTCGGTTTGGCTTGAAGCAGTTGGCGCATCTTCGGACAAATTGATTGTTCGAAATGGCTGCAAAAAACTCTTTTCGGCAGTTGTAGCAGGTTACGACTATATTCATGATGAATCCTCAAACCGCGAAAAGGTTTCTGAGGATATAAGGATTTCACTTTTGTTCTGACGAGGCCGTATATGAAAATAATACTTTGTCTTGAATAAAATAAGCACCCTTCAAGACAATTGATCAAGTGGAAAGTAAGATTGATAAGACAATACTTTTAGCTTTTCCATATTCCCGATAAATCCAAATGCAAAAAAATCAATACTTACCTAAGGAACGTGCAATCATCCTATGCATTCCATGAATGCTCAGTCCGCTGCCAAGGTATAGCATAGGACATCTGCCGATCATAATATTGCCTCTTGCATCAGAAACTAGTGCACGTACTTGTTCAGTGTCAGTTCTCCAGTGAACCCACATATCCTTACAACCTTTATCCATAAGGTATCTAATGATATCAGCAGGCTCTACTGCTGTAATCCCTATCACAACTTTTTCCACTGGAAAAGACAGTGCTTCAGGGTTAGCATTGATCTTATCTGTGTCCATCCCTTTGATGTCCATGACCTTCACAGACATACCCCTTTTTTTAAGTTCATCGATGGTTAATTTAATAGCCGGTTTTGATCGATCTGTCACTACCAGATAATTTTTCCCTTCCCAAAAGCTTTCTGTACCAGAAGTCATGCTTGTTCCCCTGCATATGTGCAATATTAGATTAACTCAGCAAGTGATGTAACCTTTTCCCCCTTTGACCTTGAAAGCATCGCCTCAATCTTTTTAAAAGCTGGCACTCCAGTGCCTCCTGTATCAGCAGTCACAAGTGCATTAGCCCAAGGTCCATTGATCATGAATGCAGTTCCCGGATGAGTCTCTTTAATAGAGGTAAGTTCCACTTTCAATACAATTCTACCAGCAGCGTTTTTTGCAACAACCAGATCTCCTGCTTTCAACCCCATTTTATTCATGTCTTCTTTATCCAGCCTGATAACAGAAGAAAGCTCTGCATATTGATCACTGAACCTGGAGTTTTCCTGGGCAGTATTCTGGAATATATCCCTGTGAGTAACAATCATGAACTTGAATTCAGGTTCTGTAAGAAATTGTCCAAATCCCATCAAATCTCCTCCATGATACGTGCAATGATCTGCTCATCTGTAAGCCTGTTGCTATCTATAATCTGTTTAAGTGTGACTTCAACGCCATCCATGCGCACCGCAGTACCCCCACATTCCACACCACTCAGAGCAGATGGAATTGTCACTTTGGATTTTCTGGATGTAAGATTCTCGCAGGGATCAATAGTAATAAGTGATATTTTGCTTAGTTTCTTTGCAACTTGTCCTGGAAGACTTGCAAGAGGATCTGAACCGATAATCAAGACAGCATCCACAATATTGTTGTTTACTAACTCCACAATAGAATGATTAGGCCCATGATCAATACTTTCTCCTGAAAAATGAACACGGTTGATATACCCGGTTTCCTTGAAAAGATTATGGTCAAAGCCGCGCATATTGTATTGTCCCACCATGGGTATCAGGTGAAATTTAGAAGTTTCATTGAGTTTGCTCATCAGTCTGAACAAAGGTTCCAGCGAATCAAGGGAATATGTCATGCCAAGGCCAGCAAACACCACTCCAAACTCTGCCTTCTTCAGGATATTAGCCAGTTCCAGTATCCTTTTGGGATCCATGTTAAACGATGTCTTTGGCACTTTATTTGACAAAGCGCTAACAAGGGATTCCATGAATTCTGAATCAGCTCTAATGGGTATTTCATAAAACATATCTCCGCAGACAGTAGCTGTGTCAGATTTTCTAACATCAACAACTACAGCGGTCCTGTCTTCTTCCCAGCCTCTTTGACGCTGTTTTCCCCGCGGGAAATAAGAATACATTGAGAGATGCCTTGGATGCGAATGCGATGGATCAGCACCCCAGAAAATTATCACATCAGCCTTGTGACGCACTTCATCCAGAGTGCATGTAGGTAACTTTTCATAGAGGATAGCTTCAACAAGAGGACCCTGGCAGAAAGAAGAAGTATCATCAATATGTCCATTGAGTTTTTTTGCAAGTTCTATAGCCCTTATCTGTGCTTCCAGTGTTGAATTTCCATGCCCGAAGATTAAAGGATGCTTCGCAGCCTTCAAGACACTGGCAGCTCCCTTTATTGCAATGTTGATATCTGTTGCTTTTCCATCTACTGTGCATGGCATGGGTGAAATGCATCCCTTTATGCGTGAAACACCTTTTCTGCATGCAGTATCTACTCTACTAACATTGTTATTCTGCAGCTCCACCGATATATCATCACACAGCAAGGCACAACCTGTACATACAAATGGTCCCTTTTCCAAAATAATCACTCCTGCAAGATTATACAAATTCTATTGCCTTTGTTGGGCATGTGTCGATGCACGCATAGCACAAGGTCTTGTTAGGACCAAAACGGCGACATTCATGAATATTTGCTGGCCGGACTATGCCATCTTCTATAATCAGGATCACTTTGTCGTTGGTAGGAGCCCTGCCACTCCCAGTTCCGTTTGGATCAGCTGCCACATTTACCGGACAGGCAACTACGCAGTTGCCACAGCCAATACATTTATCCTCATGGACAAGAAAACCAGTTTCGGTTACATTATCCACTGGAGTTATCAATTCGCTTAATTTTTCATATCCTGCCCGGTATTTTTCCTCCTTAAGTGGAGGACAGTCTTCTACTTTCATTTTGCGTGCCAGCAGATCCACTGCAAAGGCCATGCAAGTAGTTTTACCGCATTTTTTGCAGTTTGTCTTTGGCAATAGCTGGTAAATCTCCATCACATTGGCCATGGTACCTATCCTCTATAAGACGAATCAAGATTCATTCCCATTATTCTTAAAGAAAAGACCACAATGACAACTTCCACTGGCCTTGATCTCTTCTTCATGGTACACACATGGACAAATAATGTTCTTGTCCTGTTCCTCGTCTCCAGTAACTATCCTGCAGGGACAATACTGGCGCCCGAGTTCATTTCGATTCTTTGTAAGACCTTCAATGACTAAATGCAACATTTCTTCATCAGGATTCAGAATATACCCTTTTTTATCAGCATACCTTGAGAGCCACGCCTTGGTCTTTTCAACTATATGTTCGTGTTTGGTCATCCATATCACCAGAGTTTATCGTTGATAATGCACTTCTGGGCCCATTTCCCTTCTTCATACCACAGGTCCATTAAATATGTGATCAATGCGGGAATCCCGGATTTCCAGGCATGTTTGGGAATAAAGATACGATCCAAAGGGTCCAATGCAGGATATTATGGAGAAGATGTATTAAATCTGTAACGGTTTGCACTTAAGCCATTTCAGCAGGATAGTACTACTTTTAATTTTTTATTCATGGGCTGTCATAACATTTGTTAAAGTTAAATTTTTCAGTGAACTTTAAAAGTACATTCAAATTTGACATTAAAGCCTAGCTGCCGATTGTTATCGAATTACCCCCTAATCAACTGCAGTCATATATAATTAAATTTATATATTATAAATGCCGATAATATGATTGATGAGTGATTGTCCAGATAGACCTAATGTCTATTGATGGTTCACCGTCTATTATTGGCAAATCGGTATTTATCCCGACGGAGGTGAAAAACAATGGAACAGAGAAAGGACGCACAGAAGAAGGGAGCAAAAGCCCCAGCACCTGCTAAGGAACAGAAAAGAAAGTAATTATTCAAAATTACCGAATGCTATTGATCAATTAGTATATTCTTGATGAGGTGAAAACAATGGAACAGAAAAAGGATGTACAGAAGAAGGGAGTAAAAGCCCCAGCACCTGCAAAAGAGCAGAAAAAAAAGTAATTACTTAAAATTATCGAAAGCTATTGTCAAACTAATATTTTCTTGATGAGGTGAAAACAATGGAACAGAAAAAGGATGTACAGAAGAAGGGAGTAAAAGCCCCAGCACCTGCAAAAGAGCAGAAAAAAAAGTAATTACTAAAATATCTGTTTTCGGGGGGGTTAGACCCCCATATTTTACTTTCTTTAATTAATAAGTTCATTAAATGTTAATCTACTACTAACATCCCATATTTAATTATATTATTTTTTCTTTTTAAGGATATACCTAGATTCCATTCACAAAATTAATATACTTTTAATTTAATATTATACTTTGCTGAGTGACTAAGTAAATCTATAGTTCTCGGCATCTAGGCAATTTGGAGGCTTTCAGTGATGACTGCAGTTTGAGACTGCAGAAAATCTAATATCTCCTACCGAATATGCCACTGTTTATAGGAATGGACAGAAAATATCATTCGCCACTCGGAGGTGAGCTAAATGGTAGTAAAGGAACAGAAAAAAGCAGCACCTAAGAAGCCAGCACAGGAAGAAGCTTCCTATCACACATATCCATCTGGTGGATCTCAGAAAAGAAAGTAACGTGAGTTGAAAAACTAGTACTAATTCCCAAAAATATCATTCGCCACTCGGAGGTGAGCTAAATGGTAGCAAAGGAACAGAAAAAAGCAGGCTCCAAGAAGCCAGCACAAGAAGAAGCTTCCTACCACACATATCCATCTGGTGGATCCCAGAAAAGAAAGTAATGTGAGTTGAAAAATTACTATTAATTTCCATTTATAGGAGGGAAAACTCCTTCTGATTTCTTTTTTGTAGTAAAAGTTTTGGCTCTGTAGAAATGCTACTTTTGCTTTTATTTTGACCTAATAATTTAAAAAGAATAAATCCCCTGAGTATTACTTTCCACTGAAACACAAAGGGGATGATTGTGTTTTGTCAAATAAGTACTTAAAGTTTGTTGATACAGCTTTAGCTGTATCAGGAAAATCACACCTGCCGATCTATAGTTGCAAATATTCGAAAAGGAAATATACACAACACCAGCTATTGACCTTGATTTTGTTAAAAGAATATCTTAATGTAGATTACAGAAGTATTGTTGAACTTGTTGAATTAATGGAGAGTTTGAAGTTAAGAATTGGTTTAAAAGAGGTTCCACATTATACCACACTTCACAAGTTTATAACTAGACTTAGGTCAATTCTTTTCAGATCGTTGTTACAGCAAACACTAAAACTGTTCTATTCATATGGCGAAAAAATAGAGATAATTGCCATTGATTCGAGTGGATTTACGAGTGGTCACTGTAGCTACTATTACTCTTTTAGGACTGGAAAGAAACGTAGATCATTCCTAAAAGTGAGTATTTCCATTGATACAAAGAAGTTTATTATCACTGGTTTTAAGATATCTGGTAAGCCTATCCATGATGCAAAGCATGCGATGACATTGCTACGGCAATGTCATAAAAATCGCCAATCAAAGTTTTACCTTATGGACAAAGGTTACGATTCTGAAGCTATACATTCTCTAGTAAGGGAAGAACTAGACGCAGTAGCTATGATTCCTTTGAGAGAAAGGAAAAGGAAGAAGATCAAGGGTAAGTATCGTAGAAAAATGATCGATGAGTTTGAGGAAATATTGTACCATTGCAGAAATCTTGTAGAAACGATGTTCTCTGTTCTGAAAAGGAAATACGGGGAAGAAGTGAAGGCAAAAAAGTATTGGAATCAAGCAAAAGAGGTTAAATTGAAACTATTAGTGCATAACCTTGACAGGTATGTCAAGGTTACATATATTGTTCAAATGAGCATTTCTACAAAGCCAAAGTTTTAAATAATCATTAGGTCATCTTCTAGGATTTTTCTTTTCAAGTTTAAGTAGATAAACTTCAATACCAGCCCCTATGCATGCATTCAATCGGCTTTCACCGATCTTAGCACAAACGATCCCCAACCTTATCTGCTCTCGAGGAATAGAGTATTTATTTGAATATGTGATAAATCTCTGTACCTGGCCTATAGCATTATCCCGGGCTTCTATCTCGATTTCGATCAGAAGATATTCGCCATTCTTACTTTTGAATACAGCATCTATCCTTCCACCTTCTATCTCCACTTCAGTATCAACGAATTCTAATCCCTCTTCTATAAGTTCAGGAAAAGTAGAGATCATTCGGGATAAATCCTGTTCTGAAATCGAACTATGGTCACTAATCTCATCAATACTGCTTGCTTTTGATACCCTGTTCAAGTGAGAAGGAATATCTATTCTTTTCTTGTTTATCTCATGAGGATAAATGTTCTTTATTTGCCCATCATCCATTTTCAATAGGATACATATTTTACCGAGCTTCTTCTTACGAGAAATAGGAAGAGCACCAGTACCTTTACTAACTACTCCAATCCCATTTTTCCTGCTTATAATTCTTATATCTTCAACAAGTGTTTCTTTCTCGGTATCACTCAAAGTATCAATATCTACGAAATCATAGCTGATTCCGTGCTTTTCCTGGACAGTAGAAAGTAAAATATGGTATAATTCAGAATCTTTGTCTTCTGTTTCAGCAGCTGTATAAAGTCTATAAGTGATCATTTTTAAACTTCCATTTGCCAGTATACATTTAATACCTACTATAAGAGTATGTGCTTACAGGGAAAACAGATTGAACTTTTTAAATGTAAGTTCAGTCTTGTGCAAATTATACACAAAATACAGGTAAATTCAATAGGAATCAGATGAAAGTGTTTACCTTTCTCTATTTAAGTATAATCAATAGCAGTAATTGCGTGAAAATTTATATACTAATATTGTATATATAACTAACATACCATATGAGGGGAATTCTATGGAACGCGACAAAACGACATTTATTCAGTTCCAGGAAATCTATTTTAGATACCTGAACTCGGAAGAGCTTTCAGAACAAGAAGCACAATTAAAGGACAATATGATCTTTTTTGTTCAACGGGCGTGTATGGAATATTTCATGCATGACCTGTGAAAATAACAAAAGATTTCTGCAAAACATATTTTGATAGCATTCAATGTTATCATTTCTTTTCTTTCTAATGTATAATTTTTTCAACTAATTTTAATATTAATTAAATAGAAGTCAATTAGATTTGTGCTTTAGTGTAGCAGATTCCTGAATAAAATCGAAAGTTTGATAAATAAGTACTGAAATAGCAAAAATTAATGCCAGAACTAGAGCATATAACTGGGTGAAAAAATCCATGCCTACAGCACATTCAGAGAATAGTATCATATTCCAGGAATATCAGTATTTTGATAAATGGATATGGTTCCTTGCTTTTGCAGGGATGATTACCCTGGCGATAATCATGATCCTTCTATCTATCTTTGCTGTAGTTCCAGAAGCTCCGCCTATTCTGTTCATTGTAGCAGGAATTCCAGTGTTTCTTTTTGTTATATTAGGCTTTGTCTTCTCAAAAATACAGATGACAACCGAAATTAGAGATGATGGAATGCATATAAAGTACTTCCCAACACAATGGAATTTTAAACACTATCCGTTAAACAGTATTGAATCCTATGAGAGATCAAAAGGTGGGCTTCTAGATAGAGTTCTCAGCTGGAGGATTCGGCGCTATCCAAATAAAATTTCATATCAATGCGGCAGCCATGAAAAAGTGCTGATCAAGCTCACTAATGGAAAAAGCCTCCTCGTTGACTCCAGGCGCCCGGATGAGCTGATCACTGCTCTAAAATCCATGAAAAAGACATAATTTGTTTACCACATAGCTTTTTCTATAATCCTGGGAATACAGGAGCAATGGTCAACCATATCAAGCTTTAAAAAAGTATCTATTCCCGGGTTTCCATTATGTTCCTGCCACTGCTGATAGACACGGGCGTAAAAACCAATAGAACATAAAAATTGATCATCTTTCCAGGAATTTCTTCCTGCTCCCTGAGTAGAAGGATTTAACTTTCCATTTGGAGAATAACCCAGATAGTCTGCCCAGACATTGCCCGGGGGGAAATAATCATCTGCATGAATTCGATTCAAAGAAATGCCTATGTGATGTGCATCTATCATAGGACACATATGAGGGAAAATACAGTGGGCAACTTTACTTCCAATTACAAAACCACCGGAATTTGAGAATTTGCCAGGAGATGCACAGTAATTAAATAGTGTTTTAAGTTCATTTGCGACTGTTGAAGTTCCACACGGAATAGATAATTTGCTCACGGACATATCAAAGCAGCCTAAGCAATCCACATCTATAATCCCAAGTATTCTTTGTATATTCAAATGAAATGTTGTTACCTCAACGAGTTTACTTGCGCGGGCATTCATATTGAAATTACTAAGAAACCTGAAAATAGATTTACTAGCTTCTGATGTTTTAAGCCAATTGCTCAAACCATTTTCTTTTTTTATTCCTTTAGACCTTGAACTAATAAAATGATGGTAGTCAAGATTGTATCGTTTGTTAACCAAATTGTAGTTTCTGATATTAAGGGCAATTTGATCTACTATCTTTTTTGTTGTAGTATCCTCTTCAACGGGCATTACATGCACCACCATTATAGTAATAACTCTACATTTTAATTTACCAAATATATAAAATATGTCCATGTTCTCACTTATAGATACAATGTCAAAAAATACATAACAGAAGAAGTACAAGTATTTCAATTTAACTTTAACTAACTAGATAATATCTAAAAATGCTTGGTAAGCTATATGATATCAAAGTGTATAAAATCTAAATAAGAAAAAGTGAGATATAGATGATTTAATAATATGCAGTGCCAATCCGACAAACTCTTTTTTCTTGAAATCCAGCTATTATAAAGGATAAATAGGAATTCTATAATTTCCTACCTAAATTCTACTTATTTGATGTCTCATAGGTCCTGAGCCTCTATGACACTTTCGAAAAAAACTGGATCCATTAGCCTGATTTACCGCTTCGCCGTTTCGCACATCATAGCAAGCGACCCAGACAGCCCGCCGGATGGCGGTGGTAGATAATTACTAAGAACTAAATCAAAATATCTCCATATTAAAGAAAAAAGCCTGCTTAGGCACGTAGGTCCGGCAAAGGACAGATACTGGCAAGTACTTTCAGATAAATGAAAAGATAGGTGGGGAACATTGGTGATAAAGAAAGTTTTCCACATAGCCATTGAATTTATTTTCTTGCTCAATGGAATTGGTTTGAATTCTCCGACACCTAAAGTAATTGAAACCATGAAATTCGTCGGTTTTTGCTTAACCCAAGTCTTTAAAAATTTTAGGAAAATAACTTTCTTGCATCCTCCTCTGCCCTTCTCATAACTTCTTTAACAGGAATACCGCTCAATTTCGTGATCTTTTTACAATCTTCGAACTCAGCAGAGATATTGAGCAGGACACCTTCAGGGTCCCTGGCAATCTTTATTGCAGTTTCATATATCTCCCCTTCAATCTCAAACTTAAGTGACTCTATTCTCCTGGCAGCCATTAACCTGTGCCGAGTAGGGATAACTCTTACTCCCAGAGAACCGGTCTCGATAATGATCTTCCGGGCGAGCTTTGCACTGTCCTCTGGTTTTGCAATGACCTTGATAATATGGGCTGGACGACCTTTTTTCATTGTTGCCGGAATAATTGCCACATCTTTCGCCCCCATAGCAAGCAATTCCTCAAACAGATTACCAAGTACTTCTCCGCTTACATCATCAGCATTTGTCTCAAGTATTTCTATCATATCCGGAATCAGACAGGAATCCAAATCAGATAATACTCCCTGAAGCACATTTGGCCCTTTAAGCTCGGTATCTCCGGCTCCATAGCCTATTGAAATTACCCTCCCCGGAGGAAAGGTCTCTACAGGTCTTGCAAAATGGGAAAGGATAGCAGCTCCTGTCGGAGTCAAAAGTTCTTTTTCCTCATTTCCCCCTCTGAAATAGAGTTTTCCTTTCCTGAGTAGTTCAAGGGTAGCCGGAGCTGGTACAGGCAGAGTCCCATGTGCGCATTCTATCGTTCCACTTTCCACATTTATAGGAGTGCAGTAAACAGAATCACATCCAAGGGAATGGATAGCTGCCGAAGAACCAATGACATCTGCAAGGGCATCACTTTGTCCCACCTCATGAAAATGGAGTTTTTCAAGATCTTTTTCTCCATGAACCGAAGCCTCGGCTTCTGCCATCTTCAAAAAAATATAAAGAGCACTTGCCTCCACTCTGGAAGGCAGTTTTGCTTCCTTTATCAAGTCCACAAGTTCGGGATATGTGCGTACATGCTCTCTTTCAGGTACATTTATCTTGACATCTACAGCTTTAATTCCTTCTTTTACAACTTCTCTTATGTCAACAGATACAGGTACAGAGGCTTCTATAAGTTCTTTTACGGCTTCCCTGTCAGCTCCGAGGTCCAGAGTACATCCAAGGATCATATCTCCGGCTACCCCGGAAAAAGGATTGAATATAAGTGATTTCATAAAACTTCTTCCTGTGTTAAGTTTTCAAAGCATCCCTGTTTATTCCTTTTCTTTCTTCCATTCTTTTTCTACTATTCCTGCAGCTGCAATCATGTTTGCTATCCTGGCTGCATATGCTCCCGCAACAAAACCTGCATCAATATTTACAACTGCAAGTGTGGAACAGGACTGGAGCATTGACAACAGAGCAGCTTCTCCTTTGCCACCTGCACCATAGCCTGTAGAAACAGGAAGACCGATCACAGGTACATCAACAAGTCCCGAGACTATTGTGGGAAGAGTGCCTTCCCTTCCGGCTGCAACCACGATATCCCCGGATTCTTCGATCTCAAATTCTGAAGTTCTGGAACGAGTCTATGAATCCCTGCAACCCTTACATCATACACAGTAACAATTTCACATCTATCTCAGAAGCTGCAACCTTAGCCTCTTCTGCAACTGGAATGTCTGCCGTACCTGCAGAAATGATGCCTACAACTCCGCCAGTTCTTGGAACAGGATTACCATCATGAACTACAACCGTACGCGCCCTGTTATTCCACTCAAGTTTATCGTCACCAAATGCTGCTTTAATGGCTTCAAGATGTTTTGCAGATACACGGGTGATCAGAGTTCTTTTGCTCTGTGAGAGCATGACCCTTGCAATCTCCACAACATCATCAGGCTCTTTGCAATCGGCAAGAATTGCCTCGATAACTCCAGTTCTGCATTTTCTGTGAGAATCAAGTTTTGCGATATCTGAATAGGACACAAAACCAAGACCATGTGCCTGTTTGTTCCGCGGTCTCAATATCTATTGTTCCGTCTTTGACAGCTCTGAAGAGCTCAGTAAGTTCCATGCGATAACCCCTTTCCTAAAAAAGATAATAATTCAATCATTAATGAAATAATGAACAAATAAAAATGGAATATTGTCTGGTATTTCAATAAAGGATCTGAAACAATATTCCGTGTTGTCTTTTTGTACGGCAGATAATTTCCGCTGTTATACCTGCTTGAACATCTCTCTTGCCATGGAAACTCTCTGCTCCAAGTCGGGTCCTTCCATTTCTTTCACAACGGATTCAAGAACCGTAGGTATTTCAATGTGCTGAGGACATTTTTCAATGCACTGTCCACATTGTATGCACAGAGAAGCAAACTCTGGTTCCCCGAGAGCGACAGCGCCACCCAGCCGTGCAGCATACATGAACCGTTCCTCTTCAGGATTGTCCACCAGGGACAGGTTGTTATAATGCTCGAAACAGAGAGGAATATTCACGCCTGCCGGGCAGGGCATGCAGTACTGGCAAGCGGTACAACCCACTTTCATCAGTTCACGATACTTGCTCTCCACCCTTTTTACCAGCTGCATTTCCTCCCCTGTAAGAGAATTTGGGTATGCTTCATCTGCTATTCTGAGATTTTCTTCAATATGTATTTCCTCATTCATGCCTGAAAGGACGACCGTGACCTCCGGGTGGTTCCATACCCAGCGGAGAGCCCATTCTACAGGGAACCTCTTTGTAGGAGCTTCGTCCCATATCTCTTTCACAGCTTGAGGCACGGTCTTTGTCAAGTTCCCTCCACGCAAAGGTTCCATGATTATGACGCCAAGACCTTTGGAGGCTGCATATTCCATACCTGCGGTACCTGCCTGGTTCGTTTCATCCAGGAAGTTGTACTGGATCTGGCAGAAATCCCACTTATAAGCATCCACTCTGCGGTTGAAATCCTCTCCCGCACCGTGGAAAGAGAAACCTGCATTGACAATACGACCGTCAGCATTGGCCTTATCAAGGAAATCAGCCACACCGAGCTTTTCGATATTGTCCCACAGGTCACCAACAAGAGCGTGTACGAGGTAATAGTCAATATGATCGGTGTTCAGTTTCTCCAGCTGTGCATTCAGGAATTTGTCCATATCTTCCCGGCTCTCTATAAGCCACGAAGGAAGTTTTGTTGCAATTTTAACTTTTTCGCGGTATCCATCAGCAAGTGCACGGCCCAGAAATGGCTCGCTTGCCCCCATGTGGTATGGCCATGCAGTGTCAATGTAGTTCACTCCGTGATCGATTGCATAGCGAACCTGCTTGGTGGCTCTTTCTTCATCGATACTACCGTCTTCTTTTGAGGTGAGGCGCATGCATCCGAATCCGAGTATCGAAAGCTCATCACCATTCTTTGGCATTTTTCTATACAGCATCTTTAACTCTCCTTTTGTTTCGATTTGTATAAGATAATATCATCACCGGATGACTGAACAGTCAGTCATAGACGACTTTGCTAGTATATATTTGCTTTGATTGACCAATCACTCATAGAAACAATGGGAAATGAATTTTCAGTCAGATATCTTTGTATATTTGTCAGTTCACAGCCTAATGATTCTGCTTTATACATAACGACTTAAATCAGTAATAGAGCAAAAGAGAATATCAGTTGGATAGACGTTTCGAAATAGAAAGTACAGGCATCATTAGATGAACATTTATGTCGCGGTGTATAGAAAAATAGTACACAATGGTAGTAATTATTTTTAAAACTACAGAAATATTAGATATATTACTTTTTGCAACGGAACCCCTTTTTAGAGGTTAAATTCATAAACTTCAAAATTCACTTGCCATTTTCCCCATTTGGACATTTTGTATAAAATACCCGTAATTCTTGATATTCTCCTGAAATAAATTCACAGATTGGAAACTTTCTCGAATATATCTTTTTACATCCAAGTTGATCAATTAAGTAATGATCCAAATATTGTTCAGTAATATAGTTCTTATGACCAATTAAATATTAAAACCAGTCATAAATCCTTTATATGTAGGGACAACTATCAAAATGCTACCCCCTATTTTTGTAGAGATATATGCATTTTCAATAGCATTATATGGGGAATTTAGATGTTCAAGAACATGGCTTAGTAAGACTGTATCAAAAGTTTCAGGTTTGTTATAAGAATTGGCGTCTGCTTTTATTGCATTGAGGCCCTTTTTTTGGCAATGTTGAATGTTATTTTCATGTGCATCAATTCCTAGGGATTGGTTTTTATAATTCTCAATATGCTCACCGGCTCCACAACCCATATCCAAAACGTAACCTCTGAAAAATTTCACTATTGGTTTAACAAAAAAAAGATATCTAATTTTTTTTAAATCTTATTTTTCGTTTTTAATGAAATCACATCCATAACTCCATCACTAATCATTATATGTACACCCTTTAAATTAGAAATCATTAAATAGAAATTAATTAATAGAGCATCAAACACTTTCTAATATAAATAATAATCACTTTTTGATGACACAATACCAACTCCCTAGTGATGAACTTTTCAGTATCAACAGAAATACTTGTTTTCAGAAAGTATTTACGTTTCTTTCTTGTTCTCAATGGCAGCTCTCTGCTCAATATCAGATTTTTTTAGTTCTTCCACAACGGATTCTTATCCTCATCTGACCAATGTTTCATAAATTTTTTGTAGACGCAAGAGGATTGTCGATGATGGAAAAGAAGAGCAAATATGGACTGAAATGCAGAAGCAACTTGATGCTCTAAAATTGAAGATCAAAAAAGGAATGATTCAGGATGCTACTTTTATCCATTCAAATCCAGGACATGCTAAAGCAGATGAACCCAGGGGAAAAGAAGCGAAAACAAGAAGAAGTAAGGACGGAACCTGGACAAAGAAAGGTGATAAATCATTTTTTGGTTACAAGCTCCACACAATCATCGATAAGGATTATGAATTGATCAGAAGATTCAAAACAACTACTGCATCGGTCCATGATTCTCAGATAGATCTCTCCGAATTGAATGAAGTTGTATACAGAGAAAGAGAATACTTCGGAGCAATTGCAAAAGGTTTTGCAGCAACAATGCAGAGAGCTGTGCGAGGACATCCATTAGAAATAAGTGATAGCCTGAGGAACAAAAGGATCAGTATTCAAAGAGTTCAAGGAGAACGAATATATTCTGTGGTCAAAGAAGTATTCAATGCGGGAATAGTTCTTGTTACAAACTGTGGAAAGAGTAAATGTAATAGGGTCCTTTTGAACTAACATTCAAATGGAGGATGTACTGAGGCTATTTTTAGCCGTAAGTAGTCAATAAAAGGTCCCCCATAAAAAGTACATCTTGATATTTAATTAATTATGTAAATAAGGATTTATTGAACCCTAATCCAAAAATAGTGCATTAACAATCCTTTAATGGGTAGCCATTGACATACAGGCTATTGTTACTGTTTTTTTAAATATCCAAGTCCAAATTAATAGAGGACAAAAATATAACACTAAAAGAGAAATAAGACAATAATTGAGACTAAAATGAAATATAACTTTATTTTGTGAGGTACATTTGATGGGGGAGTACGGATTGATACTAAGATAGAGAAAATAAGTTCTCCTAATCCTAGAAATGATTTCTATTTTGAAAGGACCCTAAAATGTAAAGATGCTTATGACAGCTTTTTGCTTTAACTTACATCAGCTGAAGATACTTAAACATAAAGGAATTATTTAGAATAGCGGAAGCTGTCCTAAAATCAAAGAAAAAATGAAAGAAATGAAGTAAAAACAGAGATAGAGAGAAAAAATGGCACTTCAAATTTATGGTGATATTAAAAACAGAGGGTTAATCAGAATCCTCTTCACTATATATTAGGTGAAAAACACTGCCTACGTTTACGGTAAACTTGGCTTTTTCAACTAATTCAGCAGTTGATTTCATTCTATCATTTCTGTGCAAGTTCGCCATACCAATAGGCAGCCGTCACTCCGCCGTCCATGAGAAAATCACTGCCCGTGATAAATGTACCTTCGGGTCCCATTAATAAAGCAGCAACAGCTCCAACTTCATCAGGAGTGCCGCCGCGACCTGCTGCACATACTTCGATCATACGCCTATATCCGTCCCCACGTGGACCATTCAGCTCATTTCTGGCAAGTGGTGTGAAGATTATACCCGGACTTATGGCGTTAACCCTTGCACCTCGTTTACCCCAGCGCACTGCTTCAGCCATCACCCGCAGGGAATTTCCACGTTTGGATAGCTGATAAGCATGAAGTGAATCAGTAATAGTATCTAATTGCAAGAATTCAAGATCCAGCAATTCTTCAGTTGGCGTAGTGGCAAGTTCCTTATTTTGTTCGACAGATAATGCTGGAAGCCTGTGTCCAGACTGCGAAGAGATGACAATACCACTTCCTCCCTTTGCAATTACATTTCCAAATTCTTCCAGCACTACAGCAGAACCATACAGGTCCACTTTTAAGATTGTTTCTGGCGATGCTTGTGATGGTGAGACTCCTGCTGCAAGGACTATACCAGTAATATCTCCAATAGTAGTCGCTTTCTGGACCAATGCATGAATTGACTCACGTGATGATATGTCTACTATTGCTGTACTCACTTCATATCCGGCATCAATCATGACTTCTGCTGCAGCATCAGCATTCTCCTTCTTTAGATCTGCCAACAATACATGTTTTCCTGCGCTCACACGACGTGCGATCGCCTGGCCTATTGACCCCGCACCAATAACTACGATTACATTTTTCATTGTCTTAACACCTCATAATCTTTATCAGTTACTAGCATTCAATCCCGTGCAGAACCAATAACATAATCTTTCATTGCCCCTTTTTCTAGGGTCAAACCGCCATTCCCATTTCATAAGCCTGATCCATTGCTTTGCTTCCTTTGATGTCTCCTATATTCCAGGCACCAGTTCCATAGATCACGCCTTTTTCATTGGGTCTTTCAAGGCAGGAAGTAAATCCTCTGAATCCCTCCAGCGTTCTCTCCATGGCCGGTTCACTATCGTCAGCGGCTGCTACAATGAAATAAAAATCCTTGTCGTTGATCTCTGTGTATCGGGCACAAGTACGGTCTATCAGGGTCTTCAGTTGACCATTCATTGTGTAGAAGTACACCGGTGTGCCCATTACAATCACATCTGCTGCAATCATTTTGTCTAGGATATCATCCATGTCGTCCTTTATGGAACAGCTCTTTTTAGTGATAAAACAGGTTCCACATCCTATACAGTAACCAATGGCCTTATCTCTCAAAAAGATTTTCTCCACTTGATTGCCTGCTTCTTCTGCTCCAAGCAGGAATTGTTCGCACAACAGATCGGAGTTTCCGCCTTTCCTCGGGCTGCCGGATAGTATCAATACATTTTTACTCATTGAAATCATCTCCATATTTGTTAAGTAAAGATTCTCAACAATCGATATCTGAACAGTTTATGAAATCATACTAATTTATTCAGCTAACCCGCAACATCTTTTTTCGCAGCACTTACACTAGTACCATGGATAGCCAGTCCCTTCAAAAGTGTTGCTTTCGGACAATGTTTCGCAATATCGCTTTCACTGCGTCCCATGCCGCTTCCTTCATGTGTACAGAATGGAACAATGGTCTTTCCGGAAAGATCATATTCTTCCAGGAATGTATACACTGGCATCGGCATCGTTCCCCACCAGTTAGGATAACCCAAAAATATCACATTATAAGAGTCCATATTTTCCACATGGCTGGTAAGCTCCGGTCTGGCATTTTCATTCAGTTCCTTTTTTGCCACGTTAGTGGTTGCAGTATAATCTTTAGGATAAGACTTTACTGTATCAATGCGGAAAACATCGCCTTCAGTTATTTCCCGGATCATGTCGGCTACTACTTTTGTGTTACCGACTGGCAAATTCACGATCTTCCCACTAACATAGTTATTTCCCTCACGAGAATAATAGGCAATCAGACATTTTTCTTCTTTAAAATTCATCATTTTCTGTCCCTCACTTTCTTTTTGCGTATTCATACTCTAAGATTTCAAACAATGATTAATCCCGAATAAAATTCGTAAAAATAATATCTTCCTTCACCGGGAACTGTACGCCAGCCTTCATGCCAGCCTCCTTGCACTTTAGGAACCATGCCATATTCCGTGCAAGCACGCGCATGGTCTGCAATCCTTCCAAATCCTTTTGCACATCTTCAGGCTTTGCTCCATGAACCATATTCCAATACCGGGAAGAAATAATTGGCATCTCCGTAAGGGTGAAATACTTATTGAGCTGATCAAATGTGGCTGTTGTTCCTGCTCTCCTTGCTGAGATAACTGCTGCCGCTGGTTTTAGATTAAAGGACCTTCTACCTCCCTGCAAGTCTGTGTAAAAAGCGCAATCCATAAAGGAAGTGATCGCACCACTGGCAGCTGCATAATGCACCGGGGAACCGAAAATAAATCCATTGACATCCTTGACAATGTCAAGAAAATCGTTGACGATGTCATTGAATGCACACTTTCCTGTTCTGGCACAGCTCTTGCAGGCAGTGCACCCAGTCAGTGGTTTTGTTCCGATCCAATAAATGTCTGTATCGATTCCTTCTTCATTCAAAGTCTTTGCTACTTCTGTAAGGGCAGTATAGGTGCAGCCTTTCTCATGCGGACTTCCGTTTACTAATAATACTTTCATTTTATGCCTCCAGTGAACCATCATAAATTGTTGTATTCCTCATCAGCTACCGGTTCAAGCCATTCAACCGGGCCTGCGTTAACATTTGTCTCAACGGAAAGGTGCACGAACCAACTGTCATGTGCTGCTCCATGCCAGTGCTTTACATGTGGAGCAATCATAACTACATCACCGGGCTTAAGTTCCTGTGCAGGCTTTCCTTCTTGCTGATAGTAACCACGTCCACCTGTTACTAACAAGATCTGTCCACCCACATGCTTATGCCAGTTATTTCTGCAGCCTGGTTCAAATGTCACATTGCCGATGGGACAATTAAATTCATTATCTCTTGGCACCAGCATGCTAAGCCATGCTTTACCTGAAAAATACTTACTGAACTGTTCCGGAAGTTCCTCACCTTTCGGAAAGATCACGCTTTTACTTAAATCATTTAATAAACTCATATTCTAATCTCCTTTAATTTTTATAATGCGGTTCGCTCAGTGCTCAAAAAATAATGAGTTACCAATCCTTATTTGTAGGAAGCCTCATAGATGGCAACACAGTCGTCAATACTAAACTCGGTTCTGTCACAGGTGAACAAAAATCCCATGGTATCCTTTGCATTCTTAGCCATTGTTTCAAATTCGTCCGGTGTGATTCCATAATCGGACATTTTGAGGTCTGCAACTCCACAATCTTCCTGCAATTTCACCAGCATTGTGATGAAATCCATCGGATCTTTCGCATCCTCCATTCCCATTGCCTTTGCAATTTGTACAAATCTGTCGTCACATACATGTTTCTCGATCAGATGTGTAAAATATGCCTTGCTGATCATGATAAGACCTGCACCGTGTGGAAGTTCCTGATGATAGGCTGACATTGCGTGCTCAAGAGAGTGCTGACTTGTACAAAGACCTACACACATCACTGTACCGGAAAGAGTATTCCCGAAAGCAACCTTTTCACGTGCATCCAGATCGTTCCCGTTCTTCACTGTTTTTGCAAGATTCTTTGCGATATTTTCTATCGCTGTGATCGCATACATGTCGCTCATAAGATTGGCACCGTTGGAAACATATCCCTCCACACTATGGAATAATGCATCAAATCCCTGATACGCAGTAAACTTCGGTGGCACGGTCAGCATAAGCTCGGGATCGACAATAGCCAGAACCGGGAATAGTTCCTCGTGCATAAATCCAGTCTTCTCACACTTTTCTTCATTGGTGATCACTGTACCCGGATCTGTCTCTGAGCCGGTTCCGGCTGTCGTTGTAATGGCTACGATCGGAAGAGGGCTGTTCTTTACCGGCATTCCTTTTCCGCTACCTGAAGGAATGTAATCCCAATAATCACCTTCATTGGTAGCCATAACGGCAATTGCCTTTGCTGCATCCATGCAGCTTCCGCCTCCCAGAGAGACAATAAAATCACAGTTATTCTCTTTTGCAAAAGCACCGCCTACCATAACTGTTGATCTCAGGGGGTTAGATTCAACTCTGTCAAATACTACGGTTTCTACGTCTGCTAATTTCAGCTGCTCTTCAGCTCTTGCAAGATAGCCGTTTGCTCTTGTGGACTTTCCGTTAGAGATAACGATCATAGCTTTTTTGCCAGGCATTTTCTGGGTATGCAGATTGTTTAATTGACCTGCTCCAAATAAAGTCCTTGTAGGTACATACATATTGTAACTCATATCAAATCCTCAATTTTCCTTTTCTGAAAAACCTTATATATTCAACAGGCTTACGTGAGTGAGCAATCAGTCATCCGTTATGATACACTGCATTTTAAAATAAGTGTGACCGTGATTGACTGATCAGTCATGCATATGGTAGTGTATTAGTATATAAAGCTTAACATTTAAGAGAATTAGAAAAACTAAATAGCGTATCCAAGTTCCTCTAATTTTTGTATAATTACTTCACTCTATTTTTCCCCGAGTGAAATAAAGCGCTTTACTGCTGTCTACTCAACGATGCAGCCGAATTAATGTGCGTTTCCCATGTCAAATATCCCACCATGGAGTTGGAGACTTTTGCAGGTCTGAATCTAACAAGATTGTCTCACCGATTTTCGGGGCTATTATATTCACTTCCCTTTCATTTGCCTCTTTCAGTGCTCTTTTTATAGGCTCATTCCAGGCATGATTAGCCAATGTAAATGCTCCCCAATGCATCAACATCATAGTCTCACCATTTACATCCAGATTAGCCTGGACAGATTGTTCCGGTACCATATGAATATCAGGCCAGTTACGGTCATATTGGGCACCTTCGATCAAGGTGACATCAAAAGGTCCGTATTCGTCTCCGATATCCTTAAAATGGGGCCCATATCCGCCGTCTCCACTGGTATATATTCGAGTGTTATTTCCCAGAATGACCCATCCACCCCATAGTGTAGTATTGATATTAAATGGCTCTCTTCCAGAGAAATGTCTGGCTGGTGTCAAGGCAACGGTTAAGCCTTGATAGTCCGTTTCTTCCCACCAGTTGAGTTCCGTAATTTTTTCTTCTGGAATACCCCATCGGATCAGATGAGCACTACATCCAAGGGGAACAAAAAAATGCGATACTTTACTGTTTAGTTTTACAATTGATTGGTAATCTAAGTGGTCATAATGGTCATGTGTAATAAAAACTGCATCAATAGGTGGCATTTTATCAATAAGATGCAGCATGATATCTGCACTATATTCATATCTTTTAATCCCCACAAATGAAACCGGCGAGACAATGGGACTCAGCATAGGGTCTATCAATAGCTTTTTATTATCAATGCTAAGCAGAAAAGCAGAGTGACCGAACCAGGTCAAACTATCATTTTCACTTTTTATTTGGTTCCAGTCAACAGCAGAAACAGGAATCGGACTGGTAGGATTGCGGTTTTTAGTCTCTGAAGCAGAATCTTCGTTTGTTGAAGAGGCATTTGAGAAGTTTATGCCCACCTGTGTAGGAATCTCATTAATAAATTTTCCATCAACATAATTACTTAATTTTTGATAAGTTTCTTTTTGTTCTGTCGTTGGATTCCCACCGAAAGCTGGGTCTACATTCATAAACACTGTAATACCGACAACTAATAAAAGCAAAAAACAGAATATATATAGCACCATCTTTTTAAGTTTTTTCATTATCCCACCAATGTAGTTCCAATTTTACACAGCTACTTTGAGACCTCATTCTGCGAATTTTTATGTATTTGCCCTAAACTGCAAGACCATCCAGAATATGGCCGGGCAATCCAGAGTACACTTCATGCACAGAGGAATCGTCATGCAGTAGGTTTCTATATTCAACATTCATTTTTGCTTTCTTTGTTATTATTGATTATTTTTTGATAGGTACTGCTTTTTCCTATTCTTAACAAATTTGATAACATAGTAAGTCACACAAATATAAACTCCCATAATACAAAGGTAATCCATGAAGAAAAACATAGCAGATTCATCAAAGTTCCAATAGGAATAGGTACAGTACAATATCAATTTGTAACCCATTTCCCTGGCAAAGAAAGCATACACCCATATACAGAAATCAACACTGCCATGATGTGTAGTACAGATATGTGGCCACTATTCAGAGCATTAATTCCTAGTATTTTCCAAGCTGCACATCTTGATCATTTCCCAATGCATTCATCTAAGATCCTTAATCGTTATATATTGTAACATTTGCCTACCTATGTGCAGGTAAGCATATATTGTATGAGAACTAATTGAGAATCAAATATCCGAATAATTTAGAGGAACAATAAATAAACCACTATCAACCTGTCGTTGCGTATCAAAGAAAAAGCCTTAGAAATCAGGTACGATCTATGTGGAATAACATCGTTTAATCTGATTTGGAAATACGTATCACATCTTGATGAAAGGATAAGGAATTTCCCAGAGTCACGTGAATTATATGAAAGTCGGTATCTTCTAGCATTTCCTCAAAAAAATGTTAAATGAAATTCCAATCATCCAAATAAGAGCTATGAAAACCCCTTCGGTACACATTAAAAGGAGTATTTTATGAATAGTGGTTATGAACAAATTTATGAAAGCCTCAGACCCAAACTGAGCAAATGCGATTTTTTTGAAGTTGCCGAACGGCTTGGTCTGTCACTTCAGCCAGACGGTGCTCTGTCTGTCAATTATCTTGGCCGGGAATATGAGATAAGTTCTCGTGGTATAATCCGACGGACGGTAAGCCGGTTAATGTCAACAACCTCAGTGTTCTGGCTTACTATTCATTGTCCAAAGGCATGGGTGAACCTGCATTTTTATATGTGCCAATTTCTCATCTTACCGGCGCAGTAATAACATTAAGCACAAATACAAAATGGATGACCGATCCGCTTGGTAAAACATTCAGTGAAGATTATGCAACATTTAGTGAAACTATGTGCAGATTAGGTGGGGGGTTTAACGGCAAGCTGAAATCGGGTGGCTATTCATGGCTTCTGAAAGCCTTACCTAAAATCCTCCTTCAAATCGTGTATTATGATGGAGACGATGAATTTCCTTGTGAAGTTCATATTCTGTTTGATAAAAATGCCTCAAAGTTTCTGGAGTTTGAATGTCTGGCTTTTTTAGAAGGATGTCTCGTAAGAGCGATGATAATGACAGCCAAAACAGGAGATACCGCCGGATGGGTCTAATACTGGTGAATGTATTATATGAAATAGAGATGATTTTCATTTAGATCTAGCAAGGAACTAACTTTTATATGGATGAGTATTATTCAAGTAATTATAAGAAACAAGGAACATGTGAATCTATATGACAGATATGAACCCGACCAATCAACAGATACTCCATTACGCAAGACACTTTTTGCAATGCCGGGGTTATAATGGATTCAGTTATAAGGATATTTCCCAGAAACTTGGGATAAAAAACGCTTCTATCCATCATTACTACCCCAAAAAAGAAGATCTGGTTGCTGCCTTGCTTGAAGAGAGAAGAAAGAACTTTGCCACGTCTATTGCCCAAATAGTGAAATCAGGAGGGTCTGCTCGCGAGCAGCTTCAATATTATTTAGATCGCGCATTGGAGGAGTTTGATGAAGGCAAATGTATCTGCCCTCCAGGCTCAGTGATCATTGATTTTGAAGAACTTCCAGAGGAAGTTAAAAAGCAAAATCTGCTGCTACTGGATTATATACTTGACTGGACCACAAATGTTCTCAGAACCGGCCTGGAAAAGGGGGAATTCAATTTTTCAGACCCGGTCGAAGCACATGCGGAAGAGGTAGTCGAAACATTGATGGGGGCCAGACTATTATCCAGTATCAAAGGTAGAAAAACACTTGTCAGATCAATTTCCTCGATCAAATCTGGCCTTGGATGGAAGGATTGATTTTTTAGCCACCCATAACCTACTTATATGCAGGTAGATATGTCCTATTTATCATATTAATTTTAGCTCAAAAGAATCGAAACTAGCAGGATACATAAAATTGGAGGAGATTTGTAATGCCCGTTATGAGTATAATTTCATGTAAGATAATGCAAGATGAAATTGTCTGGCTTTTTACCAATGATTCTGATATTAATAAAATCATAATCGTAGAAAACGAAAACATTTCTGAATTTACAGAAAAACTTAATGAACAGCGCGTCCCTTATGAGAGTATACCTTTTCAAAATTTACAACCTGTTCTTGGAAATGTTGAGAAGGACGAATTCACTGTTGTAGTTAATATAAGGGAACTTGGACTTCATGCAGTACCAAAGAAGCTGAAATCCGAGGTCTACCAATGTATTGAAGAAATGATACCATTCTCCGATGGGATACTTCTTTTTTACGGCCTTTGTGGTAATGTCCTTGGCAAGGTGGAGGAGGATTTCTGCCTGGAAAAAGATGGTTGCATAGTAAGAATATTGAGAGATGACATAAGAATTGTAGATGACTGCATAGGAGCTACTGTTGGCGGTGGAGTTAATTATCTTAAGTTGCTTAAAACCCACAGTAAAGAACCTGCTTTTTTCTTCACTCCTATGTATGCCAGTTCATGGAAAGAACTTCTAGGCTTTGCTAAATATCATTCTGACCCTGAAAAAGCGTTCAAAATGGCAAAAATGGTCAATGACTTGGCGGGATATTCAAGGGTTGCAAAAGTCAATACGGGCCTGAAATATGTGAAAGATATCGACGCAAAGATCGAAGAGTATGCCAATTTGTTTGGGTACAGTACCTTCGAAGTCAGTGGTAATCAGGAAATTTTCGAGAAATGTTATGGCTCGATAAAGGATGAAATAAAGAACAAAACTATGTAAAAGATAATTATGCCAGTGTTAAGTATAATTGCCTGCGAGATGCTCGAAGATGAATTAGTTTATGTTCTCTCAAAAGACATCGAGATTAAACACTTGTTTGTAGTAGAGAACAGAAACAGTTTCAGATTTGCACAAAAACTCAAGTCTGAAAATCTCAATCCTTTTATGTTTTCATCTGACAGGTTATATCCTATCGTATCAGAAAGCAATAGAAGATTACCTGATAGTTTCATGAAGATGTTTTCGAATATTCCAATCTTCAAGAAAATAAGTGGTGCATTAAATCGAAAGCAAAAACAAGAATTAACGGTTGTTGTAAATCTTCTAAGAAAAGATCTACATTCTGATATTGATCATTTACAGTCGGAAGTATATCTGAATGCTGAAGAAATATCAAAAATATCAGATGGCATCCTTCTGTTCTATGGAAAATGTGGTTACAGTTCTGAAAAAGTACAGGCTGACTTGCAGAAGCTTGATTGTCCTGTTTATTTTCTGAGAGATAATGAAAGAAACATTGTTGATGACTGTGTTAGCGTAGCACTTGGAGGAAATGAGATCTACACAAAAACGATGTTACTGGGAAACGGCAGAGGGACCATATATGCAACTCCGATGTGGCTTTCCAGCCTGAATGAAACAGATTACAGATCGACTGTATCTTTTAAGAACATCAGTAAATATCTCAGCAGTCCGATGTATAGTCTTCTTTTTAAGATAAACAATCAAAACTATAAAGATAATAGTTTTCATAGAAATGCTTCAGAATTTGCAAAAATTTTTGACATGGAGACTATCGATGTTGATGGAACAACGGATGTAGCCATCAATTCATACATGGAAGCTAAAACAAATATTCGCAAAAACATAGGACAATAAGGATAAAATATTCAATTATCAACTTATAAGATTTAGTGTAGTCGATGAACATCCGCCTCATTCAGGCGCGTTCAAATCTTAGCAGTGACAAAACTTGGAATAAATATTGCTTTATCAAATATAATTAACTGCTTACTAACTCCGGGAGTGAAAAATTATTTTTTAGCCAGACCTTCCCAGATAATCTGAAATCCATCCTCTATAACCTTATTTTTGTCATGTGGTTCAGAATCAAGGATAAAGTTCACTACCGTCCTGCTAGCCTGATAGAACATTGCAATGGTCAGCTCCTCAGAATAATCTCTTATATCGCCATTTGCTATTCCTTCCTTCACAAGATTATGAAGAAAGACATACTCTTTCATTACTTCTTCACGCGTATAGTTCGTTATGTAAGGAGAGGAACAGAACTGTCCGACAAAAAGAAAATCGTTCTGATTGTCTAATCCCCATTCGATCAAATTATACCACATTTTCCTTAATTTATCCTGGAAGGTACTCTGTGCCTGGATTTCTTTCCCCATGCTGCGGCTTAATTCTCCTTTTACCTCAAAATACAGACTATTGATGAGATCTTCTTTTGTAGGAAAGTAATTGAATAGAGTACCTGTGGCTACACCTGCTTCTTTTGATATCTGGGCAGTGGATGTACCGTGGAAACCTCTTTCAGTAAAGAGTTTCAGAGCCGTTATCATAAGAGCTGTTTTTTTGTCTTCAACATGTTCTTTCATGAATTATCTCTATGATTGACTAATTAGTCATTTATGCTGTAATATAGAGTTCTAAATAAATACTTTACGGCACTTTGTTCTTAAATTTGTTAAATAACGTTTAACCTTCTACTTTAAACTCTGAATTCATCGCCTTTGACATGACTTATAGAAACAACTCGGAGAGCTCACCGGGAAGCCGACAGATTCTCCAAGAATACCCGCCCTCTACTTGGAAAAGCTGATAGTCTAAGCGTACCTAATGCAGTTTGCATGAAACGCCAACGATAGAATATCGAATATAAAAAATAAACTTTGATGGGAATTATACAAAATGCCAAACACTGAAGATAGAGATAGGAGTGAGTAAAATGAGTGAATACGAATTACCCGAAAACCAAAAAAAAGCCTTGGATAATTGGATAATGTTAAATATAGTCCCACAAAAAACACCAAATAAAAATTACACTAGTTATGCACTTAAAAATTTATTTGAACAAACACCCGATGGTTTCTTTATCACAAACAAGCAGCTTAAAGAAGCGATGGTCAGATGTGATTTCTTACCTGTAAATAAAAATAAATTAAATTGGGAATTCCGAATTTCCCTAAAATCTCAGGGTTGAAATAATCTAAATGAGGTTATAAACCTAACATATATTGAAAAAACTCATCTAATTTCGCCAAGTAAAGGACAATGTCCAATAGGATAACTTAAAACTCCTTTGTCCTTTATATGCTACTTACTGTTTTGGTGTTATGCTGTGCCTATATTTTCTAATTTGGCCTATATGTTTGCATATTCGGACATACATTAACCCAGTTTTCTACTGGAGTTTTTAACCTGATATCTCCTGTGTGTTCTGAACATCAGTATCCAACTTTTACTTACACAGTCTTCATGTAATCTGTTTTTCAATGAAATCTCAAAATATCCATTTCCCCTCACCTACCCCGCAAAAACACCGCTTCGAGGAGACAGAAGCTTTTTTCATCCGTTCCCTTAGGTACACGATTAAGGACTGTGTGCCACAGTTGGCATGCATCCCGATTTTACCCGGATTTTCCAAGCCCAAAAACTCCACTGGAAATCCACCTTTTCCCTTGAAGTTCTATGTATGACGACTTCACATGGCCTATCAGCTGTGGCTATAATACAAAAAAACAAAGATAGTAAACAATTTAATATATAAAAGTCCAGTATTTGTAGGTAGAAAATGCAACATTTCGAAAGTCTTGACCAACTTAAAAACTCATATAATATACGGATCTGCCAGATAGCAGATGAAAGAAAAGCGGGAAAGAAATTAGTCGGCACTTTTTGTCTTTTCGTGCCTGACGAGATTGTCTTTGCGGCAGGCGCTGACCGTATAATACTCTGCGGAGGCAAGAATGACACTATATCCATAGCGGAGCAATATTTACCAAGGAACATCTGCCCACTTGTCAAATCTTCCTTTGGCTCAATTGTTAATGACGGTTGTTTGGGCATAAAATCGTGCTCTTACTTCGGTATGGTAGATCTGATAATCGCCGAGAATACCTGTGATAGTAAGAAAAAGATGTATGAATTATTGGGAGATTATGTCCCAACCTATGTGATCGACCTCCCACAAAGGCCAGATAGCCCTGAAGCCCTACACTATTTTTTGGGAGAACTTAATAAATTCAAACGTGTCATGGAACAGCTGACGGGCAATAAGATCACTGTTGAACAATTAAAAGAGGAAATACAATCCTCGAACGAGACGAGACAACTGTTTCACCGACTCTATGAACTGCGAAAAAAAGACCCTTCACCCATAAGCGGCGTCGATGTGCTGAAGATCCTTCAAAAGCAGTATTTCCTATCGACGGACGAATTGAAAAAGTCCCTTCATCTACTAATCGACGAAGTAGAGAGGATTAAGCCTGATGGGGCACATAAGCCCAGGATAATGATCTCTGGTTGTCCGATGTCGAGCGGAAACACAAAAGTTCCAGAAATTATAGAGAACAGAGGCGGTGTTATCGTTGCTGAGGAAAGCTGTACTGGCACAAGATCGTTCTGGGACCTGGTCGACGAAAACAAGGATCCGATGCTGGCGCTGGCTGAACGCTATATAAAAATACCCTGCTCCTGTATGAGTCCGAACGACAGACGTATAGATAACATTTTAGAACTTGCGAGAGATTTTAAAGTCGATGGGATTGTATACTACACCCTTCAGTTCTGCCACGGATACAATATAGAGAAACATAAGGTACATCAGGCTCTGAAGAAGGCCGGGGTACCTATGCTTTTTATCGAGATGGATTACAGTAACTCGGATGTCGAGCAGATTGGGCTTCGTGTGGATGCATTTATGGAGATGCTTTCATGATCTCAGTTGGAATAGATGCGGGTTCAGCCACAACGAAGGCAGTCCTGGTCAACGGCGACAAGAACATCACCCACACTATAAGGTCTACAGGATTCGATTTTATGTCAGCGGCAGAAATCGCATATGAAGACGTACTCACACATGCGGGAATCGACAAAAAAGATGTTAAGCATGTATATTCAACAGGATATGGCAGGAATAGCATAAAGTTTGCAGACAAAGCTATAAGTGAGATTACTGCCCATGCCACGGGCGTATATCACCTGTGCCCGAATGTTAACGGGATAATTGATATAGGTGGCCAGGACAGCAAAGTAATTTCGGTAAATGGCGGCAAAGTAACTGATTTTTTAATGAATGATAAATGTGCAGCTGGCACAGGCAAATTCTTAGAGTACACGGCAAGGGCTCTTGAAGTACCAATAGAAGAGCTGGGGGATCTGGCGCTCGCTTCAAAAACGCCTGCAGGTATAACAAGTATGTGTACTGTTTTTGCAGAGTCCGAAGTTATATCCCTCCGTGCAAGAGGATTTGCAAAAGAAGATATCGCAGCTGGACT
Source organism: uncultured Methanomethylovorans sp. (assembly GCF_963678545.1). Lineage (NCBI taxonomy): Archaea > Methanobacteriati > Methanobacteriota > Methanomicrobia > Methanosarcinales > Methanosarcinaceae > Methanomethylovorans > uncultured Methanomethylovorans sp. The sequence goes on along the minus strand of NZ_OY782870.1, from coordinate 1,745,859 downwards.
CATTGAAAGTATTGCCAGGAGAGTTGCTGTCATGGCCCGACAATTGGAGTTAAAACAAAATGTAGCCTTCGTGGGAGGTGTGGCAAAAAATGCCGCCATTAAAGCAGCTCTGGAAAAAGAGCTAGGGATATCACTTTATGTGCCTCCTGAACCGCAAATCACAGGAGCACTGGGAGCAGCACTGTATGGCATCAGTTAAAACAGTACCTCTAAAAGGAAGGAAATCAAATGAAAAGAGAAGACACGGATATTATTGAGGCAGCAACCTCACTGGGAAAAAGTATTTAAGAATACCTGTTCCGGGTTCGGGGACGAGCCAAGTTATCCTATCTTTGTGCAAAAGAATGTGATGAAATTGAAAGGGAAGGTAGTATTTGGGATGAAAATACAGAGCCATAGTATTCAAATATTAAGTTCTATCCCAATGGGGCAATGATCTGAACCCATGATCTCTGGCAAGATAAAAGAAGACTTTATGCTATCCTTCAAATTATCACTGGCAAAGAAGTAATCTATTCTCCAGCCAACATTTCTTTCTCTTGCCCTTGTTTTCATGTCCCACCACGTGTACTGGCTAGGCTGATCATTGAAAATGCGTAAAGTGTCCAGATATCCATGATCTATCAATTTGCCTATCCAGGCTCTTTCCTGAGGCAGGAATCCGGAAACTTTTTCATTCTCCTTTGGTCGTGCCAGGTCTATTTTTTTATGTGCTGTGTTCACATCTCCACAAATTATGAGCTTCTTGCCTTGTGCTTTTAAAGCATCTAAGCGCTCCAGGAACATATCATAAAACTCCATTTTGAAATCAAGCCGCTCCTGAGAGGCTTTACCATTAGGAAAATAGACATTAAAAAGTATGAACTCACCAAAATCAGAGGTTATAATCCTCCCCTCTGTATCAAATTTTCTAGCTCCCAGCTTAGAGCTAATCTCAATGGGTTCAGTTTTTGTGTAAGTGGCCACTCCACTATATCCTTTTTTCTCTGCAGAAGAGAAATATGCTTTGTATCCATTCACATGTCTTAGACTTGAAGGCAACTGGTCTTCCTGTGCTTTTGTTTCTTGCAGACAGAGAATATCTGGCTGATGTGTTGTGAAAATGTCCATAAATCCCTTTTTGTACGCAGCGCGAAGGCCATTGACATTCCATGAAAGTATCTTGATGCAGCTCATCTTTTATCCAGGTTCCATTGTACAGGTCGATATATAAACTGAACCTTTGAATACGATTTTTGGTATTTTTATGCACAATGCTGAATAAAAAAGCGAGTATTAAACATCACATATTATAGAGCATAAGCAAGAATATATTTAGTGGTACTGTCCAATATATATCTGATGTGCCGTACAGTTTATAGTAAGAATAAGTTTTATTTAATACGAACTATTAATCAAACGAAATTCTTAAATAATAACGAATATCATTTAGAATTGGATATCATCTATGTTCAAACAAAAATGCCTTAAAGGCAGGTATAGGTGGAATTTCAATGGATAACATAGGGGAAGCAGATATGAAATACACTAACCAGCGTGTGGAGATAATCGCTTTCCTGCGTGAACACAAAGGTCATCCTACAGTAGACGAAGTTTATGATGGTGTCAGAAAAAAACTGACTCGCATCAGCAAGGCTACAGTTTATAAAAACCTGAAGTTCCTTTCTCAGAAAGGGTTACTTGAGGAGGTGAATGTAAAAGGGGTCACAAGGTTTGAAGCGAATTTTGTACCACATCATCATCTGATCTGCAGAAAGTGTGGAAAGATGGATGACTATCAGTCAGAAGAATTGTTCGATTATTCAATGAAGATAGCCGAAGATATAGAAGGATTTAGTATTGATTCAATGAGCACTAATTTCTATGGGATATGTAAACAATGTAAGGAGGATACAATAAATGGATGAAGAAAGAGTAACTATGCCTTTAATAGGCGACGATGCACCGAAGTTCACAGCAAAGACCACAATGGGCGAGATCAAGTTCCCGGAAGATTACAAAGGTAAATGGGTCATTCTGTTCAGCCACCCTGCTGATTTCACACCGGTTTGTACCACCGAATTCATGACCTTTGCTTCCATGCAGGACGAATTCAAGAAACTCAACACAGAACTCATTGGTCTTTCCATCGATAGCATATATGCACACATTGCATGGCTTCGGACCATCAAGGAGAAGATCGAGTTCAAGGGAATGAAAAATGTGGAGGTCACTTTCCCTGTTATAGAAGACTTGAGGATGGACGTTGCCAAAATGTTCGGAATGGTGCAGCCCAATGCATCCAATACACAGGCAGTAAGAGCAGTGTTTTTCATTGATCCAAAGGCAAAGATCAGGGCAATTATCTATTATCCGCTATCCAACGGCAGGAACATGGCCGAGATCAAGAGATTGCTCCTGGCTATGCAAAAATCAGATGCAGACGGAGTTGCAACTCCTGCCAACTGGCAACCAGGCGAGGATGTCATTATCCCACCACCAGGATCATGTGGCGTTGCAAAAGAGCGTGTTGAGAAGAAGGAAGAAGGTAAGTATTGCCTGGACTGGTTCATGTGCTTTAAAAGAGAATCTTAAGTAAGTTTCCCATGTATATAAAAAGGAGGTGATAAAAATGGGGACTAAAGGAATAGAGATTCTTGGGATAAATGTCAATGAATTAGTAGCCGAACTGAACAGGGCATTAGCTGATGAATGGTTTGCCTACTATCAATACTGGATAGGGGCAAAAGTCATCAAAGGGCCGATGAAGGAAGCAGCAGCAGCTGAGCTGATCCAACATGCGGCTGATGAGCTTAGACATGCAGATATGCTTGCCACCAGGATTATACAGCTTGGTGGAACACCAGTACTGTCTCCTGCAGACTGGGACAAGCTTTCACACTGCGGTTATGACGCTCCAGAAGACCCCTTCGTAAAGAAGATCCTTGAACAAAACATAAAAGGAGAGCAATGTGCCATCCAGGTATACAACAATATCCTTCAGATGGTCAAGGATAAAGATCCTGTGACCTACAACATAGTACTGCAGATCCTCACTGATGAGATCGAGCATGAAGATGATCTGGAAGCTGTGATGGAAGATATCGAGCTTTTGCAGAGCAGAGATTGATTATCTACTGGCTCATGGCCATTAAAGGTCAGAGCCTTTTCTTTATCGTTGTTATAGGGGTTATGTCATTCTCTAGTTGAAAACATGGTCTAAAGTATATAAATATAATTTAGATAGAATAAATATATAACTATAATTCGAATTTCTCCAGATTGTGATTATTGACAAATTGGTAAACAAATGAGGGATAAAGAATGGTTGAGTTGCTTTTACTAAGCCGACTTCAGTTTGCTCTAACAGTTGCATTCCATTTCCTATTTGTCCCATTGACACTGGGACTTGCATTGTTAGTGGCTGTCATGGAGACGGTATATTACAAGAATAAAGATGAAACTTGGCGGAAAATGGCCGATTTTTGGGGCAGGATATTCAAGATTAACTTCGCAATAGGTCTTGTTACAGGTCTTGCAATGACTTTCCAGTTTGGCACTAACTGGGGTGCTTATTCAGAGTTTATGGGTGATGTCTTTGGACCACCTTTAGCAGTGGAAGCATTATTAGCTTTCTTCCTTGAAGGCACTTTCTTTGGTGCGTGGATATTCCTTAACCGCAACCGTCAGAAACTAAAGGCATTTTCCATGTGGATGGTCGCTCTGGGTACCAACATATCTGCATTGTGGATCATCACAGCAAACGGATTTATGCAAAATCCCATAGGTTATGAAATGGCTGCTGATGGAAGCAAAGTGATAATGACAGATTTCATTGCCCTTCTTACAAACAGTTATGTATGGTATATGCTGGTACATACTCTGCTTTCAGCATATCTGCTAACCGCGTTCCTGATAATGGGGATCTGTGCATATCATTTCCTTAAAAAGAACAACAGTGAAGTGTTCAAAAAGTCTTTCAGCATAGCAGTTACCATAGCACTCGCTACTGCAGTCATGCTTCCGGTCCTAGGTCACGGTTATGCACAATATGTTACTGAGGTCCAGCCTGCTAAAGGAGCATCAATGGATGCAATATGGGACACAGGATCCTCAGTGCCCATGTACCTGATACAGGTGCCGGATGCAAGTACTGGTTCTAACAGTATCGAGTTACTGGGAATTCCCGGTTTTGCAAGTTTCCTGTATACTGGAAGTTTCAGCGGGACGATTACAGGACTTAACCAGCTACCTCAGGACGAATTACCTCCTGTTGGAATGGTATTCTGGAGTTTCAAGTTGATGACAATGCTAGGCTTCCTTTTCATTGCAGAGGCACTTGTTGGCTCATATCTACAAAAGTCAGGAAAACTGTACATGTCAGATAAATACCTTAAGCTACTGGTGTGGTCTATTCCTCTTCCTTACATTGCCATTACTGCTGGATGGATTGTAGCTGAGGTAGGAAGGCAGCCTTGGATAGTATACGGGCTATTAAAGACAGCTAATGGCATATCATCAGTTCCAATTTCAGATGTGTTGGTGAGTATTCTGCTTATCAGTGGATTTTATCTTGCTCTGATAGTCTTTGAGATATACCTTATCAAGAAAACCGTGGTCAATGCCAGAGGAGTTGAGTGAACATGCTAGATTTCCTAACTCGCGATATGCTTGCTGTAATCTGGTTTTTCCTGTGGTGTGTAATATGGGGAGTTTATTTCATTGTAGACTCATTTTCCCTTGGTGCCGGTCTTTTAACACCCTTTATTGCCGCAGATAAGGTGCAGAGGATACAGATCCAGAAATCTGTAGGTCCTTTTTGGGGTGGCAATGAAGTATGGCTCATCCTAGCAGCAGGAGGTACTTTTGCTGCATTCCCGCTGGTATTTTCCAAGATGTTTACGTTCCTGTACCTCCCGATGATGTTGCTGCTCATCGGTTTGATAGCAAGAGGTATTTCCGTGGAATATCTTCACAAGGATGACAGTCCTAAGATACAAAATGTCCTCATATGGGGATGGTTCCTTGGAAGCTTTCTGGTCTCTTTGGTTCTGGGAGTTGCCTTTGCAAACTTCTTCAAGGGGCTTGAAATAGCTGCCGGAGGAGTGTATGAAGGTACCCTTCTTGGACTCTTTGGACCATATGCATTGATAGGTGGTATCTTGTTTGTGCTTATCAGCGTTACTTCAGGTGCTCTTTGGATCAAAGTAAAGACAGAAGGCGCCTTGGCGGCAAAAGCAAGCGATCTTGCAAAGAAGAGTACTATTGTTGTGCTTGTACTTTCCCTAGTCTATCTGGCATACTCGTTTGTGGGTATTGAAGGATTTACAGCAAACTATTCGGCAACACCTGTTCTGTATGCATTGCCAGCTATCGCAGTCATTACTGCTTTACTTGCTGTAGTTTTTTCAAAGCAAGAGAAGGCATTCATAGCATTCTGCTGTAACCTTGGAACGATATTGTTTATTGTCGAGAGTGGACTTGCAAGCATATATCCATACATGCTTAAGTCATCTATTGCCCTTGAATACGGAATAGATGTCTTTGAGGGTGCATCAAGTCAGATGACCTTGAGTATCATGTTGGCAGGAGCGCTAGTGTTTGTGCCAATAGTGATTCTCTACCAGCTCTGGGTATATACTCTGTTCAAAGAAAAGATCAAAGAGACGGAACAGGTTGATTACTGACCTGTTTTCTTTCATCCTTTTTTATTAGAACATAAAGGTTTAATAAGTCAGAAAAAAGTATTTTCTTATGGGGCCTTTGCTCATTTTTTCAGTTGCGCTGACAATTGTGCTTATACTGACGACCTATGTGCGCTTACATCCGTTCCTCAGTCTTGTGATAACCTCATTTATTTGTAGGAATAATGCCTGACAGACCTAAAGAAGCACTAAGTACCTATATCTTTAGGCATGGGAAAGGTATTCTCTCAGTTTGCTATAGAGCTCATTTCAAAAGTATAAATACTACATTCTATAATAATCGTAAAGGCATAAAGATTCATGCATGTGTAAGTTGTGACGGTTTTCCTCTTACAATTCAAATAGCTTCTGGAAAAGAGCACTACCTGCAGCACTTCATTGAAGTTATAAAAGGAACAGTAAAAGAAGGAAATTCGATGCAAGCACATAACTGAAAACTAAAAAGAAATATGCACATAATATTCTCAAAAACTTAATTGAGATAAAGTCAGGCACCTATCCCCCTAGTTGTTTAGGTACCTGTTTTGTATAATCTTTACTTTCTTATGTTATAGATTGCTACTGCAATCAGGGTCAGCAGTATCAGTGCAATTCCTACTACTGCATAAGAGCCGTTGTTGTTTCCAGAGTTTACTGCTCTTGTATTTGATTCGTTGTTTTGTCCGAAAATAGCGTTAGCGATTGCAGTTGTTATCATAATTGGTTCAGTTTCTACTGGATGGGATTTTGCATCCTGTTCCAGAACATTCTCAGTTTCTGCAACTGGAGTTTCCGCAGCTTCAGTCTCATCAGTAATTATCTGCTGAGTAGTATCAGTAATGTTCGTTGGAGGAATAGAGTATGCCTGAGCAACCGTACAAAAAGCGATTAAAACCAACAATGCTGCGAATATCTTCATTTTGTCACCCTTCTCTCATTATTTGCCCAATACACAACCGTGTTTTTCTGTTCTGTACCACTTAGTCTTTTTCTCGTAAGACAAACAGCAATCAGATTTTCGCGTATATAAACATTGTGAATATATTACGTATGTACATACTCATAATGATGAGGTTTGGGTGAAGACGCATATAGGAATGGGTTCTATAAAGAATCATATAAAATAGTAAAACAGTAGTAAAAAAAGAAGAAACCTGCACTATAAGCACAGGGGATAAAACAGATCCTTACTTTTCTTTCTTCGAATATGCGTAACCAACTATAGCAAATCCTATCACAAGGATAACCGCTATGATCATCCACATACTGGATGATGATTGTGTTTCTTCCTTCTGATCGTCCTCTGTTTGAGTGATGTTGCTTACAGGTACTTCATTTTCGTTACTTGACTTCACATTCTCATTTGAAGCTATAGTGACTACTTTTTCACCAGTTATAGCGAATGGAGAGAATCCCGGTGTTTGAGATTCGAATACTACATAATCCGTGGTATTGCTTACTATAGTAGTGGGCAATACTTCCCATGCATTTCCATTATACCTCTGTAGTTTTACATCCGATGGACTTACTCCCATCTGCTGGATCCACGAAGAATTCACCTTGAATCTCACGCTTGCATCCTTAATATTGGATGCTGTTGCAAAGCTAGCCTTGCCGACCCACATGTTCACATATTGATATATAGATCCTTCAGGAGTACTGTTAACCAATTTTGACCTGTTGTTCAGTACCTCTACTGTTGATACGGTTTCTCCTGAGTTCTTAAGGGAATAGAAACTGATTGATTGTATTGGATTTCCTTCCTTTGTGAACTGATATGTGGCAGTTGTATTTATTCTGAGGTAGATCGTTGCAACGTCTTTTGTTACAAGGTTAGCAAAGTCTTCTACTGAAGCTGATCCACCACTTCCTCCACTACTAGTACTTCTGCTGCTTCCGCCACTACTTCCTCCACTGCTGCTGGATCTAGTTCTCAGGCTAACGCTTACTGATTCACCTGCAAGACCATCCTGATTGTATGGGGTCAGAGTATATCCATATGTAGTACTACTTGTCAGGCCAGCATCTACATAAGATGTTGCTCCGGTCACATTACCTATAACAACATCATTCCTGCTTATTTGTACTCTCGTAGTATCAGCAGATGCTTCCCAGGTTAATGTAATCGAAGTCTTAGTGATGTTTGTTCCAGAAAGACCAGAAACTACTGGATAATTTCTCGTGATGGCCGAGTCATTTACCGTTGTAGAATTTATGTTTCCTGAATAGTCTACTGTCTGTATGCCAATTGTATATGTAGCTCCTTCAGAAAGTCCGGTTGCATTGTAATAACTGATTGAACTGTCAGTTGTGTTTGCGATAAATGTACCGTTGAGGTAAACTATCACATGGCTGAAATCTGCATCGTCAGGATTTGTCCATGTCCACCTTATCCAGTCAGAGTTTACATCAGCTTCTCCCAGGTTTGTTACGGATGCAGGTGGTACAATATCAGTTGGGGATATAGTGCTTGCCGAATCATTAACCCATGTAGAATTAATGTTCCCTGACGTGTCCACTGTTTTAGTACTAATTATATGAGTAGTTCCTTCAGACAGGCCAGTTAAATTGTAGTATCCTGCGGATGTATTTGTGATAAATGCTCCATCAACGTATATTGTAGCATAGTTAAAGTCCTCATCAGTGGGATTTGTCCATGTCCAGTAAATCCAGCTTGATCCTACACTGGCTTCATTCAGTCCTGTAACAGATGATGGAGCTGTTGTGTCTGGTACAGTATCTACGTGCAGGATTACCAGGCCATTATCAAAATCAGCTACATATACATAACTGCCTGATATTGTAACACCGTATCCATAACCTGCTGTGTTATAACTGTCTTCGAACACCGGTGATGCAGGGTTAGTTATGTCTATAATTACAAGACCATGGCTGTCATCTGCTATGTATGCGTAATTGCCAGATACTACAATGTTCTGTGCATCATAAGTGGCATAACTACCCATTGATGTTGGTGACGCAGGATTGCTAATGTTTGCAATTACAAGGCCATTGTTACCATCAGCTATGTATGCATAATTGCTGACTACAGAAATACCATATGCATGGCCTGCAGTATCATAAGTGTGTGTAAGTGTTGGTACAGCGGGGTTGCTAATATTTATGATCGAAAGACCACTATCACCATCCGCTACATATGCATAATTTCCTGCTATTTGCAACAGTTTCAGCATTGCCGGGAGTATCACAACTTCCTACAAGAGTTGGTGAATTTGGATTGGCGACATTTACGATTACGAGTCCATTGGCGCCATCGGCAATGTATGCATAATTGTCTATTACTGTAACGCCCCACGAACGACCAAGGGTATTATAATTTCCCTTGGGAGTTGGTGATGCTTTATTTGTGACATCTACAATTACAAGGCCGTAAGTGTCATCTGCTATATATGCATAGTTTCCTGCTACAGCAACATCGCGTGCATATCCAGTGGTAATGTAACTGCCTGCGCGGTTTAGAGCTTCTTTATTGCTGATATCTACAATTGTAAGGCCCATATAACCATAGGCTATATATGCATAATTACCCGATACGGCAACACCGGATGCATATCCGGAAGCATCATATCTTCCTGCTGTAGTCGGTGATTCGGGATTAGTGATATTAACGACTGTAAGGCCACTTCTGGTAAATGCCGTATATGCATAATTTCCTGATATTACGACATCATATGCATATCCGGCAGTTTCAGTATAGACTGCTGCATTAGTTGGTGAAGCTTTATTTGCAACGTTTACGACTACAAGACCACCGTTATTATTAGCTACATATGCATAGTTTCCTGACACTGCAACACCAAGAGCAGTATCTCCAGTACTGAGATCTCCTGTAATTGTTGGATTTGCTGGATTTGCGGTATCTATAATTACAAGGCCATTGGCACCATCAGCTACGTATGTATAGTTTCCAGATATTGCAACATCTTCTGCATTTCCACTAGTGTCACAAGTTCCTGTAATTGCTGGATCTTCTGGGTTTGTGATATCTATAATTACAAGGCCATCAGCTCCATCAGCTACGTATGCATAATTCCCTGACAATATAACACTAGACGAATATCCGGCAGTATTACGTGTTCCTTTAAAGCTTGGTGCATCTGAATTTGTGACATCTACTATCATAAGACCCATGTAACCATCAGCTACGTATGCATAATTCCCTGATACTGCAACACCATTAGCGGAATCAGTACTATAATTCCCTTTAATAGTTGGTATTGCCTTATTTGTGATATCTACTATCACAAGTCCATTTTCCCCATTGGCTATATATGCATAATTTCCTGATACTGCAACACCGTTGACCAATGCTGGGGTAGTTACCCTTCCAGCTCTCGAGGGGTTAGAAGAATCAGTGATATCGATCACTAGCATATCCTGTCCCTGCCCGAGGTATGCATAATTTCCAGCGACTGCAACATTATAAACACTTCCTCCATAGTGACTGGAGAAATCCTGTCCCTGTGTAAACAGAGCATTATTAATGCTATTATCATTATAAAGATCATTATATTGGCTGACAAAACTCACATCAAGTTTTTCAGCTGCGCCAACCCCTGTAATCATTATCAGACAAAATAGTACTAGCCCAACGTAGATTGGACTATTTAGTTTGAGTTGCATTCTATATCACCAGTCCACAGATATTTTTGCATTCATTGGATTTTGCATGCCTGAGAACAGTCTAACAGTATCCCTACTGATAGAACTATTACCAGTCGGGGACAAAATATAATCCCTTTCTGAAATATAATACTCGAGACCGCTTGAACGGATACTTAATGCGATCCGAAGTATCACATGAATAGATATCTGTTTTTGCATGATCGATACCGTTGAATTGTTTTAACCAGTTCTCTTTTTTAAGAGTATGGTGTTCACTTCCATATTTATCTATATTAAAATATCTATAGATTAATATGTGCTCATAATTATAATGATGAAATGCATTCAATCGCTTTAAATGCTTTCATTGAGAATTCAAACAAGAATATAATAAAACGCATGAATGTAAGAGGTAAAAGATAACTTTTTTATAATCTATTGAATTAACTATCATTAACTTCTGATGGACGTGCTATTAATGGCAACGATCAAGATATCCTGTATCCAGATGAATATTACGCAATGTTCGAAAGAAACGAACATTAAAAAAGCCCTTCTGATGGCAAAAAGTGCAATAGATCTAGGTGCTAAAATAATAGTGTTGCCTGAAGTATTTTCTACGGGTTTCTGTTATAAAGATCTTGAATCAATAGCTGAAAGTTCTGCGTCTCAAAGAGTTGAAGAATACTCTACAATAACAGAGCTTTTGGAATTCTCAAAGATACATGATTGTGTGATTATTGGCTCGATGATCGAAAAAAAAATTGAAAAAACCGGTGTTAACAAATACCATAATCTGGGTTTTTGTATTGAATCTGGAATTCTAAGTGGAGTTTATAGGAAAACTCATCTTTATGGGATGGAAAAAACACATTTCTCTAGAGGAGAACAAATATGTCCGATAAAACTTGAAAAACTTGGAATTACCATTGGACTTCAGATTTGTTTTGAGATAAGATTTCCTGAAGTATCACGAAAATTAGTGCTTGAAGATGCTGATATTTTGATTACGGTTGCCGAATTTTCAAATCCCAAGTCAAATCAGTGGAAGGCTCTTGTAATTGCAAGGGCTGTAGAAAACCAGATTCCTCATGTTGCATGTAATCGTATAGGTACAGCTCCATTAGCTTCATACTTTGGTAATTCCATGATTACCAATGCATGGGGTAATATCAAAGCTGAAGCTGGTAATGAGGAGTGCTTTATTGTGGACGAAATTGATATGGATGAAACACAGAGGATTCGCGGTAAAGTCTCACTCTTAGATAATAGACAGTTGGATTTGTACTGAACTTGAGATGACTACATAAAGAATGCTATGTTTCAATTTAATCTCAAAAATATCTCATGAAATCCATGATATATATTTAAAATCAGTTCTTCATTCACAATTAATTGAAACTAAGTTTTATTCATTTACACAATTATTTATATTAATATGTCTTACTAAGATTGAAGCCTAGAAACAGATTCTAGGCAGTTTGGAATTCAAACAAGACTTCAAACTATGATTGGAGTAACATCTGTTGTTGAATTGATTCATTATTTGTTACTGGTGACCACAACCTTATATACAAATACAACAATTGTGCTCCATTCCATACATAATCCAACCAAATAAATATCTCTGATGCATCAGGTCCAAGGGAGGAAAGTTGGTGGCAGACAATAAATTCGTGTACTTTTTCGGCGGTAATAAGACAGAAGGAAAAAACAGTATGAAAGACCTGCTGGGTGGTAAAGGCGCAAACCTGGCGGAAATGGCAAATCTTGGTATTCCAGTACCACCTGGTTTTACTATCACGGCTGAAGTCTGTGTTCAGTATCTTAAAGATAAAGCTTATCCTGCAGGATTACTGAAACAGATTGACGCTGCAATTGCAAGGCTTGAAGAGGTATCTGGTAAAATATTCGGCAATGATGGTAATCCATTGCTCGTGTCGGTGCGTTCAGGTGCACGTGTTTCAATGCCAGGAATGATGGACACGGTTCTAAATCTTGGAATGAATGATATAACTGTTCTTGTTATTGCAAAGAACACCGACAATCCTAGATTCGCTTATGATAGTTACAGGCGTTTTCTGACAATGTTCGGAGATGTTGTTCTGGGTATCGAACATGAAAAGTTCGAACATGCATTGAGTGAGAAAAAACGCTCTTTAGGCGTAAGACAGGACACAGAACTCGACGTAAATGCTCTGAAGGAACTTGTGGAAGAGTTTAAACTGATAATAGAAAAAGAAACCGGGGAAAAGTTCCCGCAGGATGCACACAAACAGCTCATGATGGCTATAAATGCTGTTTTTGAATCATGGAACAACCAGCGTGCTATAACATACCGCAAGTTGAACAATATTCCTGCAGACTGGGGTACCGCAGTCAATGTGCAGGCAATGGTGTACGGAAATATGGGTGAAACATCTGGTACAGGTGTTGCTTTCACAAGAGACCCAGCGACTGGGCATAAGCGTTTCTATGGCGAATACCTCATTAATGCTCAGGGAGAGGATGTTGTAGCAGGTATCAGGACACCCAGGCCAATTTCCACTCTTAAGGAGGCACTGCCTGCTGCTTTCAAACAGCTTGAAGAGATCTATGCCAAACTGGAGAATCACTTCCGTGATATGCAGGATATTGAATTCACCATCGAGCAGGGTAAACTGTACATGTTGCAGACACGGAATGGAAAACGTACTGCTGCTGCAGCAATAAAGATTGCAGTAGACATGGTAGAAGAAGGTCTTATTGATAAGAAAACTGCTCTTTTAAGGATAGATCCTAATCAGATAGACAAATTATTACATCCTATGATAGATCCGAAGGCAAATCTTAAGGCAGCAGCAACAGGGCTTCCTGCATCTCCGGGAGCTGCAGTAGGTAAGGTTGTATTCACTGCTGAACATGCGGAAGAAATGGCAGAGTCTGGTGAAAAGGTAATCCTTGTACGTGCTGAAACCTCTCCCGAAGATATTGGTGGTATGAATGCTGCAGAAGGTATTCTGACCGTACGCGGTGGAATGACATCTCATGCTGCAGTGGTGGCCAGAGGTATGGGTAAACCATGTGTTGCGGGATGTGGCGATGTGGTCATCGATATTAAGAATCGCGTATTCTATGCAGGTTATTGCATGGTAAATGAAGGCGATTATATCTCAATCGATGGTTCAACAGGCCATCTTATAATAGGACAAGTCCCTCTTATTACACCTGAAGTGAGTGGGGAGCTTAAGACCGTTCTACAATGGGCAGATGAAGTGAGGACTCTAGGTGTACGAACAAATGCCGATACTCCTAATGATGCTAAGGTTGCCAGAGATTTCGGTGCCGAAGGAATTGGATTATGCCGCACAGAGCATATGTTCTTTGGTGAGAATAGAATTCCCGTTGTAAGAGAAATGATCATGGCTGACACTGAAGCCTCAAGACGATGTGCTCTTGCAAAGCTTCTTCCTATGCAGAGAGAGGATTTTGTTGGTATATTCCGTGCTATGGAAGGTTATCCTGTAACTATCCGTTTGCTTGATCCCCCACTTCACGAATTCCTTCCCAATCATGAGGAAGCCATGGAGAAATTAATGGAGCTTCAGAAAAAAGGTGCTCCAGCAGATGAGATTAATAAAGTTAAAAAAGTAATGGAAAGAGTGGAGTTCCTAAAAGAGATCAACCCTATGCTCGGTTTCAGAGGATGTCGGCTTGGAGTCGTGTACCCTGAAATTTATGAAATGCAGGTGCAGGCTATTATTGAAGCTGCTTGTGAGCTATCTAACGACGGCATGTCCATTGTCCCAGAGATCATGATCCCTCTTGTATCTCACGTTAAAGAGCTGCAGATCGTCAAGAAGCAAGTTATAAAAATAGCAAGCGATGTCATGGCAGAAAAAGGTGTAAAAATTGATTACAAGATCGGTACCATGATAGAACTCCCAAGGGCTGCACTTACAGCTGACAAGATAGCTCGTGAGGCAGAATTCTTCTCCTTTGGTACAAATGACCTCACACAGACAACCTTTGGTTTTAGTAGAGACGATGCAGGTAAATTCCTGCCTGCATATATAGAGCAGTCTATCCTAGAACATGATCCATTTGCTGTACTTGATCAAAGTGGCGTGGGGGAACTTATAAAACTAGGCATCGATAAAGGTAGGTCTACCCGCCGTGATCTGAAGATCGGCATATGTGGTGAGCATGGGGGCGAACCGAGTTCTGTTATTTTCGGACATAAAGTTGGTCTCAATTACGTAAGTTGCTCACCTTTCCGTGTACCTGTAGCCAGAATGGCAGCAGCTCACGCAGCACTTCAAGAAGAAGAAATGAATAAAAAATAAGTTTTTTCAACAGGGTCTTTTCGGACCCTGTTCATGCTATTTTATATGGAAGCAGGCAACTGCCAATGAGTAAAAAATCTGTTAGTACTACCTTTAGAATGTTTTATAAAAAAGATTAAAAACAAAATGTTGGGCCTATTGTGACCCAATTCAATAAGATCTTTCTATCATGTAATCTGCTATTGCAAGCAGGATATCTTTTGCTTCTGAATCTTCTAGTACATCTAGTTTCTTTTTACCTTCGCAGATATATGAAACAGCTGCATTTCTTGCATATTTAATGGACCCGGAATCTTCAAGCTGCCCGATGGCATCTTCCAATTGTCCTTTTGAGGCCTTGCCCTTACCAAAAATATCTAGTTTTACGCCGGCATTGAGAGCATGGATAGCTATAAGGGTCTTTTTACCTTCCATTATATCGCTTCCTCTTACTTTGCCAAGCACCTCTTCAGGGGTCACAATATCCAGCACATCGTCATATATCTGGAAACCAATACCGATCATACGACCAAATTCGTACATTTGGTCAGCAACATCGAGAGGGGCACCGCCAAGCAATGCGCCGATCTTACATGCAGCTCCATAAAGCACAGCAGTCTTTTTCTCCACCATTTCAAGATACTGTTCTTCAGAAACTATGCTCTGATCCTCGAATTCTACATCCAGCCATTGGCCTTCACATATTTCGGTGCATGTCCTTGCAAGGATATCAATACACTTTACGATACGGACTGGATCATTATCCATTGAGGTTATGATCTCAAAGGCTTTGGAATATAATGTATCACCCGCAAGGATAGCTCCTGGCTCCCCCCATTTTACATGGACTGCAGGCATTCCTCTGCGTATATCGTCCTTGTCCATTATATCATCATGAACCAAGGTGAAATTGTGAACCAGTTCTACTGCAACAGCAGCTGGTAGCACAGTTTGAAGGTCAGAACCTACGGCTTCTGCAGCCAGTATAACAGCTGCAGGCCTTAGTCTTTTTCCACCTGCATCAGGCAGATATCGTGCAGCTTTATATAATTCCTCGGGATGGGTGATGGGGAGCATTTCCCGAATACCCTTATCCACATATGCGCTCCGTTTTTTAATTTCTTCTATCAGGTTCATGATACCTCGTGACTAGATACGATATTATTCTTCTATATACAGTTCTTCTCCATTCCTTAACAGATGGAGCGTATCTCCGAGCACATATCCTGCATCTTCTGCCATCTCAATATACGCTGAATGCATTTCTATAGTCCCATGAGCAGGAATCACATGTTCTGGTTTAACCATCCTCAATAGTTCCCAGTGATCCTCCCTGTAGGCGTGTCCAGACACGTGTACATTATCATAGATGCGTGCCCCTTTCATCCTAAGCTTTGTTTCCAGAGCATAGCGATTAGCTTGTGTTAAGGGATTTGGAATGACATTTGCGGAAAATATTACCTTATCCCCTGGTTCTATCATGTAAGGTGTATCACCGTTGGCTATGCGTATTAATATAGAACCAGGTTCTCCCTGATGTCCGGTAACAATGGGCAGATATTTATTTTTACCCTCTCTCATTACTTTTTCCAAAGCCTTTTCGACTTCACGACGCTGACCGTATATTTCGACATTCCTTGGAAGTTGAACGTATCCAAGTTCCTTAGCTGTACTCATGTACCTATCCATAGATCTACCGAGTAATATGGGTATACGCCCCATTTCCTCGGCGAAGGAAATAATGGAGTTCAAACGGGCTATATGAGAAGCAAAAGTGGTTATTATCATTCCCACATCCGATTCTTCAGTACCCAGCAGTACATCCTTTACAAGGTCATGTGCTATCTGTTCGGAAGGTGCCTTACCAGAACGTCCGGCATTAGTACTTTCGGTAATAAGTGCAAGGACTCCCTCTTCTCCGAGGGCTTTGAGCCTGTTGAAATCCGGTGCTTCTCCCAAAGTAGGTGTCCTATCCAGTTTGAAATCACAAGCATACATTATAGCGCCTTTTGGTGTATGGATAACCACAAAGACAGTATCGATTATACTGTGCTGAGTATTAATGAACTCAATGGAGACATCTTTTGTTATTTCGTAGGTTTCCCCTGCTTTCATAGAGATCAGATTGTTCTTTACGCCGAACTTGCGCTCCGAATCGATTTGATGCTTTACTAAAGCAGTTGTATAGGGTGTACCAATAATAGGAGCAGTATAACGATGTGCCAGCTTTGAGACTGCACCAATATGGTCAAGATGGCCATGTGTGCATACAATAGCACGTACGTTCCCATTGACATCGTTCATTATCGTGTCATCTGGTATAGCCCCCATATTAATAAGCTCAAGGGAATGCATTTTATCTATTTCTACGTCTTCATGGATCTGTACTCGATCTAATCTCAGACCCATATCCAGGATGATTATATCCTCATCAACCCTTACAGCAGTCATATTACGGCCCATTTCATTATAACCGCCAACTGCTATTATTCCGATTTCTGTCATATTAATTCCTCAAATCCTAAAAATTTATTATATACTAGAAAATACTGTTATACAATCTGTAATTCGCTACGGTTTGATCGTAAAGCGAATTCTTTGACATTGAATCCACGTAATTCAAGATACTCTCTTGTCCACCCTGTGATCACTGTGGGCGTAGCGTGCAATTTACACAGGTCTTTGCATCCGCAAAGAAACATTGCGACTTTAAGCTCGTTTATCATAAGCTTTAGCCTCTTGAGCACCATGTCCTTACCTTCCAGTGCCGGGGCAACAAAAGGGAGTGCTGCACTAGCTACACTAGCTCCGATTGCTATTGATTTCGCAATATCCATTCCTGTTCTTATTCCACCAGTAGCGATTATTGGTAAAGATACATTGCATTCCACTACACTTGCAGCTGTAGGGATACCAAAATCCCAAAATAGTTCTCCTAAAATTTCTGACATTATGTCTTTTCGGTCCCTAGCCCTATATACTTCTACTCCGGACCAACTTGTACCCCCAACTCCACCTACATCAATAGCAGAAACACCTGCTTTCTTCAACAGCCACGCGTCTTCATGGGAAATTCCAGCACCTGTTTCCTTTACAATGATAGGTATATTCAGCGAACAGATATCCTTGATAGCATCAAGGGCACCACTTGCATCAGTATCTCCTTCCGGCTGTATTGCTTCCTGCAAGAAATTTAAATGGATTGCCATTGCATCTGCATCAAGCATTTCCACCAGATTTTCTATTTTTTCTATGCCATATTCTTTAATCTGGGCAGCTCCGATATTTCCATAAATAAAAGCATCAGGTGCCACATCTCTCATGATAGTGAATGAGTCTTCTTGATTTGAATCTTCAATAGCAGCTCTTTGACTTCCCACACCTATGCCAATACCCATTTCTTCAGCAGCCTGTGCAAGAGCAGCGTTTATTGGTTTTGTATCAGGATGCCCTCCGGTGATTGAAGCTATAAGAAAAGGCGCTTTCATACTCTTTCCCAGAAAATTCGTATGAAGGTCTATATCCTCTATATCAAATTCTGGAAGAGCACGATGTACTAACATTATATCTTCCAGGCCAGTCCCCTTTACCCTAGATTCTACAGGACTTGAAGAACATAGCTTGAGGTGTTCTATTTTTCTCTGGGATGTACTCATATTAAAACCTTCAATTCTACTGTTCATTTGTTATAGCTGTCCCTATTTTCTCGCCTTTAAGAAAACGCTCAATATTACCAGGCTTCCCGGCATCGAATATATGCGAAGTTGTATTTGTACTGTCACTGAGGTCCAACATCTCTTTAACTTTGCCCAGCATACCTCCTGTAACATCAGTGTTTTCGGAACCTCTTATATGTTTTTTTACATCTTCAAAGTTATTTGATGTTATTATTGGGATAGTCGAACTTTTATCATCAAGAACTCCTTCAGTTGCACTTCCAATACCTAAAAGACTTGCTTTCATCTGTTTTGCAATATATGGAACTATTTGATCGCCAGAGATAACGGATGTTCCAAGACTGCTATCCATCACAACATCTCCATGTAAGACTGGAACAATTCCTCGTTCCAGCATGCAATATATCTGGTCAAGGAACATGGCCTTAATTCTTCCGTTATCCGCAATCATGCAACACATTGGATGAACTCCTACAGCACAGATGCCATTCTCATTAAGAACATCTACTACTGTTCTACAAAGTTCTTTCACTGATATATGGGTTATTAAAGAGCCACTCAAATTAAACTTTTCATTAAGTGCAAATCTTTTTGCCTGTGGGTGTCCAAAAGAGCCTGCTCCATGCACAATTATGAGTTTTCCTTTGAAGCTGGATATTTCTTTTGCCATCCTCTGGATCTCATTAACTCTAACTACACCATCTTCGGCTCTTTTATCGGTAATTACGCTTCCACCAAGTTTGAGTATAGTGAGATTTTTAGATGAATCCATATTAATGCTCCACTTTCACTCCATGTTCAGTTACTTTTGTTATAATGGCTTCTCCTCCGGCTTGTGTTATCGCAGAAGCTACTCTTTCAACATCAGAAGAACGAGTTAATGCTATCATACACCCTCCTCCTCCTGCACCTGTTATTTTCGCACTGTATGCACCGCTGTTGCGGGCTGTATATATAAGATTTGCAAGCTCTGAACTGCTGACGCCGATGGCATCAAGAAGTCCCTGGTTTATGTTCATGAGCTGGCCTATAGATTCGTATTCCTTTTTAACTACCAATTCTTCTCCGGTAATTGATATCCTTCCAATGGTGGAAAGAATTGTGTCTATTATGTCCGGATAATGTTTTTTAAGTAGTGCTACATTGGACACCAGTTCTCTGGTAGAAGAGAACCTGCCGGTGTTGCCTATCACTATGCCACAATCAATGAGATTAAGCTTCTTTTTCAGAGGTACCATGACAATTCCGCCCATGGTACTTACATAAGTATCAGTTGGGCTGGCTGCACCCTGTATCGCTCTTTCAATATTGTGGCCGAGGGTTGCCACATCTTCTAATTGCAGACCACATCCGAACAATAAGTTCAATGCTTGGATGGTGGCTATGGTCACTGCTGCAGATGAACCCAGGCCAGAGCCAACAGGTATATTGGATTCTATGCGCAGGTTTACACCTTTAATGTCCACTATTTCTGACATCTGTTCTATTACTTTTGACACGTAAGGGTACTTGTTGTGGTCAATTCCTGTGTCACCTAATACAGAACTAATCCGTATACCATCGCTTATATCAGCCTGTACTCGGGTGCGCAGATCTACAGCACAACATATTGCGCTTTCTCCGTATACTACTGCATGTTCGCCGAACAGGTATATCTTACCGGGAGCAGAGCATGTTATTGTTCGCATCATATTCATTCTAAGGTTAAAGAGGCGTATCCTACTACACCGGAATTATCGCCTGTTACTTCTCCACTAGTTGCATACTTAAGAAGGTCTGCTCTGCTTGCTCCAAGCTCTCTTGCTGCAGTAATGGTTGCTGCAATGGGTCCAAAACCACAT
Organism: uncultured Methanomethylovorans sp.; assembly: GCF_963678545.1. Lineage (NCBI taxonomy): Archaea > Methanobacteriati > Methanobacteriota > Methanomicrobia > Methanosarcinales > Methanosarcinaceae > Methanomethylovorans > uncultured Methanomethylovorans sp. Next base: position 1,725,748 of record NZ_OY782870.1, on the reverse strand, counting down.
GCTGATATATCCTTTTCATACAGCCGGTTGTAAAATTCATGCACGTTCATATTCAGAATAGATTTTATCAGGTATTTGTCATTACTCTCTGCTACGCGTGCAGGTTGATAATGTGTGAAATCGCTTGAAGCAATTATGACAGCTTTCCTACCGGTGTCCATGATCGCCCTAGCAATTTCCGTGCCAACCTCAATGGCTATTTCTTCATCCTGCATTCCCATACATATGGGAAATATCTTGAAATCATGCTTAAAACGGTACTGAAGGAATGGTATCTGCACCTCGATCGAATGCTCGAATCGATGAGCAAGCTCATCTTGATCGATTATGCTACCAGCGATCCCCTCTTTCAACTCCTTATCTACCTCTACTTTTCCAAGAGGTGTTAGCCAACTATCAGTTGAAAGAGCAATTGGAGATCCATAGCCTGTATGGTTTGGACCAAGTATTATATAGGTATCTGCCGGTGGTAGCACGGCATATGAGTGAGCTGCAACCCTTCCAGAGTAGACATAGCCGGCGTGGGGTACTATCGTACCCTTTATGCCAGACTTTGCATCAATTACGATGTCACTGAAACAATTATCTAACTCTTTTTTCAAAGCAGTTGAATCAGCCGGGTAAAATTTACCCGCAACTATAGCCTGTCTCATACTACATCACCCCATGTAAATATTATGGGGCCATTATATATGTAGTATGCTTCCAAAGCAGGCTTTTCAAATACCGGCTTCGAAGTCTTCAAACTGGTAATTAAAGTGTGTACCGTTGCTCTTTGCAATTTCTCTTGCTAGCAACCAGTAGATGAGTGACAGAGCCTTTCTTCCTTTGTTGTTGGTTGGTATTACCATGTCTACATTGGAAGTCATATTGTTTGTATCACAAAGTGCAACTACTGGGATACCAATATTAACAGCTTCCTTAATTACCTGTGCGTCTCCTGCAGGGTCTGTGACTATAATCACATCTGGCTCAAAGAACGCTTCTACGGTTGGGTTTGTGAGGGTACCTGGTATGAAACGACCCACCATTGCCCTTGTTCCAATAGCTTTTGCGAACTTCATTGCCGGGTATTGGCCATACTGTCTTGCAGAAACTACAAGTATCCTTGATGGTTCGTACTTGGAAAGGAAATTTGCTACCATCTTAATTCTTTCGTCTGTAGACTGGATGTCCAACACATAAAGTCCGTCGGTTCTTACTCTATACACGAACTTCATCATGTTTTCTGTTTTCTGCTGGGTGCCAATATGTACACCTGCTGCCAGATATTCGTCTATAGGAACGAGTGATGTAGATTTCTCTGCATCTGCACTCACATCTAGCATCTTGTCATCACTACCCAAATTTGCATTATCAGTAACACGTATTTCTTCTGTAGTCATTAAATCACCTTAAATTTATAGTCCCTTTTAACAGTAATTGGGATAACCCCAAGCTCTAATTCTTTCTTCGCTATATACAGAGATTGAGTACTGGAATCATCTATCAGGACGGGTGCGCCCATAGAGATTTGCAGGGATCTAGCGCCAATAATCCTTGCTCGCTCATATCTAGTATAATGTTCTGTGCTCAAAAAATCACCTTAAGGAATGATAGAACGTGATCAGTATAATATTAGGTCAGGTATCGTCAACTAAAAGCTACATATATTACGCTTATATCTGTGCGTGTTCTTTCCATACCTGAGATTGTTTTATTCGGAATCCCTCCGAATATGGTCCTATTTCTCTACTTGCAGGCCAGTCCATATTTACAGTAAGAGTAAGGGAATGGGACCGCTGAGATTTGAACTCAGGTTCCGGCGTGATTCGCATACTCACAAGTACGTCCCGAACGCCGAAGGATGGTCCAGGCTACCCTACGGTCCCTTACTGATATGGTGCCAGTGTATCTACAAGCTCTACGTGGGACAGGAGTATACGACGGCAGCAGTAACGTGTAATTCCCAGGTCATCCATGACCCGGGCAGGATCTTCGCCGTCTTTTGTTCTCCTCTTGTATTCATCCCAGCTGCTCGCAATTACTTTTCCACAACTGAAACAACGGACTGGTATCATCTATGTATGCCTTACCTGTATGATTTCTGATACTTAGCACGTGCGCCAGGCCCACCAAACTTCTTTGTTTCTTTCTGCCTGGAGTCGTTTACAAGGAGGTTACGATCATATGTCATATAAGCATCACGAAGGTTAGTATCGTTGGCCCATTCAACTATGCCTCTTGCAATCGCTGTTCTTATAGCATTGGCCTGTCCGATGATACCCCCACCACTTACTTTCACATCGATATCTATTCCCTCTGCAATCTCTCCTGCAAGCATTAGGGATTCGTAGATCTTCATCTTTGCGAATTCTGGTTCATATATCTCGACAGGTTTCTTGTTAATGCGAGTTCTGCCTACCCCTTTCTGGATAGTAGCACGGGCAATTGCGGTTTTGTTCTTACCTGATGAATTTACTACTTTGTTTGACATGATAATCCTCCTTAGAACTTGCCGCCTATCTTTGTGCTTATATCTCCAAGTCTCATGTACTTGTTAGAACTAAGCCTCTTCATATTTGCTTCGGCAATCTGTATAATTTCCTCATTCTTTAGTTCAAGCGGGATTCCAACATGGACTTTCAAGCGTGCCATTGCATCGCGTCCTCTTGCTCTCCTGTATGGCACCATTCCCCGGATTGTCCTCTTCAGTATACGGTCCGGTCTTTTGGGGAAGTGTGGTCCAAATTCAGTAGAACCAGTCTCGATCTTTCCTCTATATTCTGCTATTGTATCGAGCTTTGAACCGGAAATCACTGCCTTTTCAGCATTAATTATATCAATTTTTTCTCCAGCGAGCAGCCTCTTTGCCACATCGCTTGCAAGCCTTCCCAGAATAAGCCCATTGGCATCGATTATTGTCATCTTCAACACCTCTTACTGCAGTATCCTTATTTTTGAACCCTTTGGATTCTCTTCAAGGACCTGCTCTATTGTCAGGTATTTGCCACCGATCTCATTTATCTTGTCAATAGCTGTACCACTGAAATCAAGTGCAGCAATTGTCACTGATATGTTCAGTTCACCAGCACCCAGTACTTTACCGGGTATAAGTACAACTTCTCCTTCCTTTGCATATCTGTTGATCTTACTAAGATTAACCTGAGCATACTTACGGCTTGGCTTCTCAAGTCTCTTTGCAATGTCTCTCCAGATAAGAACATCATTATTCCTTGACTCTTCTTTAAGAGTGGATATCAGTTCAGGTATTCTGGGGTTAGTTTTTCTTGTAACTTTTCTTTGTGTCTTATTTCCCATAATGTCCCTCCGCAAGATCATCCGGACCTTACTCACGCGGGTAAACCACGTTCGAACATCCATGAGTGTTCTTCAGGGTATTCCATGTCCATAAGGACATCTGAGTCTTGAATACTATTACTAGTACATAAAGATTGTGTGGCTCATTTCATATTTGGAAACATGTCTGCCATTACTTTGAGGTAGATCTTGCTTATGTCACATCCTATTTCCTTAGCCACCACAAGTGCTGCAATTTCAATATCCACCATATCCCCCAGTTTTTCCTGTTTACGACTTATCAGAGCAGCTACATTTCTGTTGTCCATTCCAGAACAGGCAGCTATCATTGCCATGATCTGTTCTATCAAAGGCTTTTCATGAAATATGCTTTCCGAAGGGCGAAAACCACGAGGGATCTCTATTATTCCTATATCGAATGTTGGAACCAGCTTGTTCTCATTAATCTCCAATAGTCGTAGGCTAAGGGCAGCATCCCTAACCTTTGAAGCATTTTCTGGAGACATCCATTTCAAACCAAAAGAAAGGGCAAATTCAAAATCCCTTATTGAAATAAAACTTGCAGCATGTTGTTTGAATGGTGCTGCTACAACGTATAGAAACTCATCCATCAGGAACCGCGCCTAATTTCCTCTATAATGGTATCTGCAACTCTCCCGGCTTCTGTCCTGCCAGGTCCTTCTATCCGGTGTATTTGCAGTACAAGCACTTCATTCTCAAGGAGAGCACGCACAAGATAAATATCTCCTCTGAAAGGCACACGGTTATATTTCCCATCCAGGTAACTATAGTTAAGGGTCACCTTGAAATCAATTATACCTTCAGTTTCGATCGCGTCGATCATCTGATCTAAATTCTTATAATTGAGTGGTTCAAAGTCGACACCATTACACACAATTTCCACACAGATTTCCCTTTTTGCCTGTATCCGGTGCCCTCTTTGAGCAACAGATTCGGTGACAAACATTCCGAATTTTCCGTCCATGTTAGCCATTACTTTCACAAGGTAGGGAAGATCCGAGTGATACCGGTACTTCTGTTCGAACTCGATCTCCCGATGTGGGAATTTGTGATATATGCGTTTTCTCATGGTTTGGACCTTGGATGGGTCATATTACCATATACGTCTTTTAAATATTTATGCCTATCAGAGCTTGACAAGTTTTGCGTTAATTATTCCTTCAATGCTACGCATTTCTTCCAGAATAGCCGGTGAGACTTCAGAATCAACATTGAGAGTCATAATTGTAACTCCTCCTATTGCTGCCCTACCAACCTGCATTCCAGATATGTTAATGTTGTTCTTCCCAAGTACCATACAGCATGGCCCTATTACGTTAGGCCTGTTGATGTGCTTGGCAACTATCATATATCCAGATGGAATTATGTCAACGCGTTCCCCATCAATTCCAATTATTCGAGTTTCGTTCCCTATCATGGTCCCGGCAACAGACACTGATTCACTATTGCTGCTAAGTTTGATGTGGATTTCGGAAGCTCTTTCTTCGGAAGTTTCGGACTTGCTCTCTCTTACTTCGATCTTTCTTGATTTTGCAACAGCAGGAGCATTTACATAGTTCACACTTGAACCCATTGCACTCTGCAGCATTCCCTTCAAAGCGGCAACTGTAACTGGCCTGGTGTCCTTTCCAGCGATTTCTCCATTATATGATATTTCTACTTTCTCATAACTGGTTCCAAGTAACTGGGCACATACATCTGCCATGGTCTCTGCAAGATTGATATAGGGTGCAAGAACTCTCATTACCTCTGGTTTTACAGAAGGTATATTAATCGCATTCTTTGCAGTCCCACCATTCAGAACTGAAATTACTTCTTCAGCTATGGTAATAGCCACATTGATCTGTGCCTCTTCGGTGGAAGCTCCCAGATGAGGTGTCATAATCAGGCTATCGCATTCTAGCAAGGGACTATCCTTTGGAGGTTCATTGATATATACATCAAGTGCTGCTCCTGTGATCTTTCCACTTTTAAGTGCATCTGCAAGAGCTTCTTCATTGATAATACCTCCACGGGCACAGTTGATAACTCTTGCAGTTTTCTTCATGACGTTGAATTCCTCAGCATCAAGGATATTCCTTGTCTCTTTGGTAAGAGGAGTATGTACTGTGATAAAGTCAGCAGCTTCTGCAATCTCTCTTACTGTAGCAAGCTTTATACCAAGTTCATGTGCTTTCTCTTGTGATATGTATGGGTCATATCCCATTATAGTCATATTGAGCCCTTGTGCTCTTTTAGCTACCTCTGCTCCAATGCGCCCAAGGCCGATCACTCCTAAGATCTTACCATTGACTTCAACGCCCATGAAATTCTTACGTTCCCATTTTCCAGCTTTCATTGAAGCGTTTGCCTGCGGTATATTCCTTGCCATGGACATCATCATAGCAATGGTGTGTTCAGCAGCAGAAAGCATGTTCCCTTCTGGTGCATTAGTAACGATTATACCTTTTTCAGTAGCTGCTTCAACATCCACATTGTCCACGCCTACCCCTGCACGGCCTATGATCTTGAGATTTGTGGTAGCCTCAATAACCTTTCTTGTGACCTGTGTTCCACTGCGGATAACCAGAGCGTCGTAGTTTGCTATTTTAACTGCTAGCTCACTTTCTGACAAGCCCGTGATAACATCTACATCGAAATGTTTCTGGAGCATTGATAAGCCTTCCTCGGACAATGGATCACTGACTAATATCTTCATCTGTATGTCTCCTGTAAATGGATGATATGGTCATGGCGACTTAAGCCAATTTCCACCTATTTGAGCAAATTTAATACAATTCTAACTACTATGCAAGCATATTTAGCAGTTGTTGTTCCAATAGTAGAGCAGAAAAGATATTTTACATACATATATCTTCCTTCTGCCAGCAAAGTTTTAGTCCTTACTATGTAAGAATCATGCAATTATTCTTTGAACCGGAAATATGCTCTTCTATTGTTCTTTCCTTTATTTTCGGCTTTGAATAACTCTATATGAGGTATTTCTCCAGTGTTGGCAACATGTGTCCCTCCGCAAGCCTGCCTGTCTATTTCAGGAATGGTGATCACTCTAATCTGTAAAGTTTCTGGAGGAAAAGCATCCTTAAGTTTTACTACTGAAGGTATCTGAAAAGCCTCTTCACGACTCATTATTCTTATGCTTACTGGAATTTTTTTACCAATCACGTAATTAACTTTTGCCTCGTAAGCCTTCAACTGTTCCCTGTCGAATTCCTCAAGTAAAAAATCCACTCGGGTTTTATCCTCAGCTAACTGATTCCCACTGATCTTTGCACCGGTTTCGCTATGTATAATGGCACTTAGGATATGACATGCCGTATGATAGCGCATCAGCAAATATCTCCTATCCCAGTTTATTACTCCTTTTACCGAATATCCTTCTTTTAAGCCGGTAATTCCAATTTCATGGCTTACTTTTCCATCCACCTTCTTCACGCTAATTACAGTATATTCTTTACCTTCACAGTGCAGAAACCCTGTGTCACAAGGCTGCCCACCGGCTTCAGGATAAAAAGCTGTCATATTCAGGATCACATATTTTTCATCAATGACGCTCTCTACTATTGCATCGAACTCTTTAATATAACAGTCTTCAAGATACAGTTCTTCCATGTCTATGAATGATGATGTATGGCATAAATGTGTTTCTTAGATGCCTTTACAAAATTTCTTATATATACACACGCAATATATTGAATGATGGCGGAATCTAAGATTTCCATATACCCTCTGCTTACTGTTAATTTCATAGGTACCTTTGGTTTGAGCCTTGTTCTTCCGTTTCTGATATTTCTTGTGGAAAGATTGGGAGGCAATGCAGTAATTTATGGCCTGACAGCTTCTATGTATCCTGTTTTTCAGCTAGTAGGAGGACCATTGCTTGGCCGATGGTCTGATACATATGGTAGAAAAAAGATACTATTGGTGAGTCAGGTAGGCACTCTCATTTCCTGGATTATTTTTCTGGCTGCCATGATCATTCCAGTCACCAAAATCATCGATGTGAAGTCTGTTTCGTTAGGTACTTTTGTCCTCACAGTGCCTTTGCTTTTCATTTTAATAGCCCGAGCTTTTGATGGTATAACCGGAGGAAATGTATCTGTTGCTAATGCTTATCTTGCAGATATCACTAGTGATGCAGACAGAAGCAGTGTATATGGTAAACTTTCAGTTTCAACGAATCTGGGTTTTATCTTCGGTCCTGCACTTGCAGGCATATTAAGTGTGACAGTATACGGTGAAATCCTTCCTGTTATTGTTGCAGTCCTCATTTCATTTGCAGGAATTTTGATGACTATTTTTCTATTGCCCGAATCCAGTGAACATACTTTGCATGTAGTTCCCCTTATTAAGAGCAGTGAGGCAGAAGATTCTGATAAAAAAAAAATTAGCTTACTTGTTTCGAATAAACCAGGTTTTTTGGAAGTAATGAGGATGAAAGGTATTTTTCGCCTTTTAGTTATTTATTTCCTTATATTCTTGAGTTACAATCTTTTCTATACGGCTTTTCCGGTACACGCCGCAAACAACCTTAAATGGAATTCAGCTTCTCTTGGCTTATATTTTTCGGCATTAAGCCTTTTGCTTGTCTTTGTTGAGGGGCCTATGCTTTCATGGGTAAGCAAACGATATTCAGACTACTCACTTCTTACTTTTGGAAGCTTTATGCTAACTGTTAATTTTGTGTTGCTTGTTTACGGTACCAATTTTCTCACATATATCTCACTGGTTTTCTTTGCGTTTGGTAACGGATTTATGTGGCCTTCATTAATGTCCATACTCTCCAAAACAGCAAAAAAAGAATTTCAAGGAGCTGTACAAGGTGTTTCTACCAGTTTTACCAGTCTAGCCAGTATTGTAGGACTTGTAGCTGGAGGGTTCATGTTCTCCTTTTTCGATACAGGTACCTTTTTTATCGCAGCTTCGATTATATTAGGTGTTTTTCTGTTATCTTTCAAACTGGATTATTCCAAAAAAGACGATTTATAAAAGGTAAACTCACTTTTGACTACTTTTTCCTGTCAGCTGTGCTGAATCCTATAAGTAAATAAGGTATGCAATGTCTTGTCATTCCGGTAAACAGTCCTATGAATGCTATCAAGGCTGTTATCCATTTCCATAATCCAGGTTCTATCAGGTCCAAAGCAAGTACAACTATTGCTACAGAACCTATTAAAGCTCTTAATAGTAGGTCATACCCACCCACGTTCTCCTGGGTCAATGCTTCTTTCAGGTTCATACAATACCTCCGCTTTTATTGTTAACAAGTCTTCCAATATTAAGATATGTAAAGAATTGTGGATTATAATACGGTGAAGGGAGAAATGAATGTACAAGTGTGAAAAAGAGGTTGAAAGGATACTAGCTTCCCTCTTGAAAACAGAACTGTTTGCTGTGCTTGCCACCAAAGCTCTGGAATATCTGTAGAGAATTTCGATAAACCCGTCTTAAAACTTCTCTTATAACTTCTTCCAAATCAAGATAAAACAAGTAAGACCCCATAATCCTTTGAAAAACATATTAAGCCTTTTATATATACTTGTCAGTTTTCTAAACTCCATCTTCAACCATGCCAAATTGATACTTTTCGATTTTTAAACGAAATGTGCCCTTGGCCTTATTACCTTATTATCAGCATATTGCTCAAGACAATGAGCTATCCATCCTGATATCCTTCCTATGGCAAAGATAGAAGTTGCAAGATATGAAGGAATCTCCAAGTCCTTGTACAGCACCCCTGAGTAAAAATCAACATTTGGATAAATAGGCTTATGTTTGTTCTCGACCATTTCATGGTACATTGCTGACTCTATTTCCCGGGCAAGGTCAAACCAGCGACTATCACCTTTTTCAATGGCCACTCTCATTGCAATATCCTTATAGATACGGGCCCGGGGATCATAAGTTTTATAAACTCTGTGTCCAAAACCCATTATTCTCTGCTTGTGTTCCAGATGCTGCTGAACATATACTCCAATGTTGCTTGTTGAGCTAATATCATCCAGCATATCCATCACTCCTTTCCTTGCTCCACCGTGCAGAGGCCCTTTGAGAGTACAGAGACCAGATATTATGGCAGAGTGCATATCAGAAAGCGTGGAAGCCGTTATCCTTAAGGCGAATGTCGAAGGGTTAAGTTCATGCTCTGCACTGAGAATAAAGTCCTTTTCCATTGCTTCTGCTTCCAACTCAGTAGGATGAGTACCTCTTAGCATATAGAGGAAATTCGCGCCATGGGCAAGAGATAGGTCTGGAGCGATTACTTCCAAGCCATTTGCCATCCTGTAGAAAGCAGCTACCATTGTAGGGAATCTGGCAATGAGCCTTATGGTCTTTCTAATGTTGGCCTGTTCTGAGACATCATGTGAATCTTCATCAAAATGTGCACATACAGAAATGGCAGTTCGTAAGGCATCAAGGGATTCATTCTCAAAATCACAAAACTTTAACATTTCCAGGAGATGCGGGTTCACGTTTCGCTCTTTGCGCAGGTTAATAGAAAACTCCCCCAATTCTTCTGCAACAGGCATCCTTCCATATATAAGGAGGTAAGAAACTGCATCGTAGGACATATCTGCAAGCTTTTCTATTTCTATACCTCTGTATTTGAGTATACCCTGCACACCATCGATAAAAGAAATTTGCGTATCCAGAGCTACAACGCCCTCTAAGCCTTTTTTCACTTGCTTCATTAAAACCCCGGTTATTAAGAGTGCATTTTGGTAAAATATGATACATGAGTCTGTTGTTCAAAGATATTTAAATATTCTCACAAATTGGAACCCATTTATATTGCATTTAATCTAAACACATGAACATATTCCCTACCCATTAACATCAATTCTTTTTGTCACATCTTTTAATCAGTTTCTTTAATTCTTTTGTGATTACCGTCTTTGTTCTTTCAGGCACATTGTTATCTTGTTCAAGTTCGCGGAGAGCTTTACAATAATAACCTTTAGCACGATTCTTGTCTTCCTCGAACAGGACCGTACCTGCAAGCACATATATCTCAGTTTTATCATCACATTTTTTAATATAATGGTTTACCAACTCTTTTATAATGCCAAACTCTTTTCTTTCCCCAAGTTCAATGACATATGTTTCAAAAAGATTGAAATGCTCATAACCATGTTCTAACAGGAAACCTACTTTTGTTTTGTCATCCATGGCAAAGAATTCACTTTCAAGAAGTACCGTCTTATCCTCTTCTTCAGTGTTATCCACAGGTTCTTCGTTTTTCATAAGCAAACCATCGATAGTATTCCTATCAAGGCCCAGTTTCGTACCTAGTTTTTCAATATGTTGAACATATTGTCTTTCTTCAAGTTCATTGTAGAGATTGAACATGTAACACAGTCCTTTTACATATGACTGCTTATCTCCCATCCAGGAACGGTTATCTATACACCATAAAATGTAATCAATTACAAGCAATAATTCATGTTTGCTGATGGGTTTTTCAGTAAGTACTTCTGCAAGAGCTTCAAGTATAGTTGCTCCCAAAGGGTCATCAAAACAAGATAGATTGACACCAATAACTTTTTTGATATGTCGCAGTACCTTTACCACTTCTTTATCGGTTAATTTCCGATCATACTCTTGATAATAATAAGCAATAGGATATTCAAAAGCAAATAAATAAGGTGAATATTCTTCTTTTTTGTGAAGTGTTTTTATACTCTTCATTTCTGATGTATCAGGTTCAAGTAATCTTTCCAAAGAAAGATCATTTGTATCTTTTTCTTTTTTAAGATTGGTCTTTTCTACTTCCTTATTATCTGATATATTATTAGTGAAAAGAGATTCATCTTTTACGTTCTTATCTGCTTTGTGTCCCATAGATTACCATCTGCACCTGATACCTTATGAACCCTGTTGCTATAGAAACAATCTGGTAAACATTAATGATAAAATAGTTATACTTGAATTATATAATATTTATCTATTTGAAATAAAATCACAATCTACCGTTTGATATTAAGGGGATTTTTTAGCCTTTTCAGAGCAAAAGCATTATATTTAAAAAAACGATGTATAAAGTAGTCAATTATGTTCAAAAAGCCTCCTATTGCAAACAGAGTGTCTCTTTTGGATAGATTGATATAAACTAGATAGGAGGTAAAAGATATGGACCGCAGAGGATCCGGATCATTCCAGGGAAACAGAGGCGGCAGTGACCGTAGTGGTTTCAACAGGGAAAACAGAGAAATGCACAATGCAACCTGCGCAGACTGTGGTAAGGAAACACAGGTACCTTTCGCACCTGACCCCGACAGACCAGTATATTGTAGGGACTGCCTACCAGCTCACAGGCCACCAAAGAGATACTAATTATCTCATATTAAAAAATTTTGAAAATATGATTGCCGGCTTTATCTGTCGGCAAAATTCTTTTTACATTTTTCATCATATAGAGGTTCATCTAGTTTTACACTGTTAATTGACTTTATAAATCTACACATAAAAAAAGCATAGTGAAATAATCATATTATGTTAGAAACATCTAAAAACAATTACCCACAAAAAGTTTAATACTCTTTTCCTCCCAAATAATCATGTGAGCGGGTTGGGGAGTGGGGGTTAGTGTGGGAGTGGGGTTAAAAATGTTGTACCCGCTCACTTGCCCTTCATACGAATTAATGATATATAAAGCTTATCTTATGAAAACATATTCATTTAAGCTAAATTTTACGTTCAAATGATAAAAAGCAATTACTTAGAATTGTTCGTAAAGAGCATACCATTAGCATAACACAATACTTATCTGATAACCTCTCAATATAAAGAGATGGGCATGTTAAAAGAGTACATTGACATTGGATATATTCCTGATGAAAATGAGTTTATATGTGAATACCATCTAGAACCAGCTTCTGGAATTGTGTTTGAGGATGTATGTAATCACATGGCAAAGGAAAGTTCCATAGGCAATTGGACTGATATATCGCTATTGAGTCCAAAAATAGCAGAGAGACTTAAGCCCCATGTATTCTACATCGACAAGAAAAAGCATACTGTAAAAGTATCCTATTCACAAGACCTGTTTGAGTTTTGCTCAGTGACACAGATACTCAGTGCTGTTGCAGGTAACATATTCAATAGTAAAATGATTAATAAGCTCAAGTTGAATGATATTACCTTCCCAGCAGATCCGCTCAGCGAATTGTGGGGACCCAAGTATGGTGTAGTAGGAGTGAGAGAACTTCTCGGAGTTTATGATCGTCCATTATTATGTGCTACAGTAACCCCAAAGGTTGGACTTGATTCAGCGACACATGCTAAAGTAGCATATAATTGTTTTATAGGAGGATGTGATCTGGTGAAGGATGATGAGAATCTGACAGATCAGAAGTTCAACAGATTTGAAAAACGTGCTGAACTTACATTCAAAGCAAAGGACGATGCTGAAGAGAGCACAGGTGAGCGAAAGATGTACATATGCAATATCACTGCTCCCACTTGTGAAGAAATGATAAGGAGAGCAAATTTTATAAGCAATATAGGTGGCCATTACATAATGATCAATGCTCTTCACACGGGCTGGAGTACTCTTCAGACATTGCGAGATGTCACTGAAGAACTAGGACTTGCAATACATGCAAATATGATAGGATATGATGCCTTTACCCGAATGAATGAGTACTGTATCAGTACATATCTAATGACAAAGCTTGCACGTCTTGTAGGATTTGATCAGTTGTATATAGGAGATTTTGATAAAACTCACGATGTTAAAAAAGAGTTAATCGCTCTGCGCGATTGCTTCATCATGGATAAAGTAAGAGAAAAGGAAAAAATGCATATTCTTTCCCAAAATTGGGATGGGGTTAAGCCTATGTTACCTGCTGCTTCCTGTAAATTAGACCCCACACTAGTAAATGAAATGATGAGTATTTTCGGCAAAGATATTATAATGCAATTTGACAGTACTATATATTCACATCCAATGGGAACCATTGCTGGTGCAAAAGCTTGCAGGCAGGCTATTAATGCAATGCTCGCTGGTACACCCCTTGAAGAGTACGGAATGACCCATGCAGAATTACAAGCTGCCTTGAATAATGGCGCATAATACTATCAAAATGAGTAAACAGACAAAGATTTTCAAAATAAACACTACCAACTTCTCTGAAGTTATCAGGGAATGTGCTGATATAATACAAAGAGGTGGTACTGTTGCCATTCCTACAGAAACCGTATACGGACTTGGAGCCAATGCACTTGACCCTGTAGCCGTTAACAAGATCTTCTATGCAAAAGGTCGGCCTGCAGACAATCCACTTATTGTACATGTGGCATCTGTAGAACAATTAGATAAACTGGTTTTAGAAATTCCCCCAAAGGCCCTATCCCTCATGGAGGCTTTCTGGCCAGGCCCATTGACACTTATCCTTAAAAGAACTGAAACTGTACCCGATATCACTACCGGTGGACTAGATACCGTTGCTGTAAGGATGCCAAGTGATATTGTTGCACGAGAACTTATAAGAATATCTGGTAAACCCATTGCAGCACCGAGTGCAAATATTTCAGGCCGTCCAAGCCCTACGACTGCGACCCATGTGCTGCAAGATCTGGAAGGAAAAATAGATGCTATAATAGATGCAGGAAGCACATGCATAGGCGTCGAATCCACAGTTATCGATGTTAGCGGAGGGAAACCTGCCATATTAAGACCAGGCTATGTATCCGCAAAGAAAATAGAGGAGATCATAGGAGAAGTTGATATAGGGTACAGTGACCATATGGTAGATGCACCGGATATTGCAAGGTCACCAGGTATGAAATATACCCATTATTCTCCAAGTGCAACTGTTATGCTTCTGGAAGGAACTCAAGATCTTGTGTCAAATAAGATCCGTGAAATGTATGCCGATTTCACCTTCAAAGGAGCCAGAGTGGGTTTATTGATAACAAGTACTGATCTTTTTTCCTTGACAAACGATGTTGTATATCTTGGTGGCAAAGATAAACCTGAAGAAGTAGCTAGAAATCTGTTCATGGGATTACGTGCTTTGGATGAGAAAGGAGTAAACATCATACTTGCCGATGGTTCTTTTACGCGTGAAGGCGTAGGTGCAGCTGTAATGAACAGGCTTAGAAAAGCCTCAGAAATGATAATCCAGCTATAGGTGTATTTATGAAAGGGTACAAAAAAGATCAGTTACATGCAAAGCAACGATACATTACAATACTAAAGACAAATAAGCAACTGACTCGGCTAAATATTGTTATTTTATCCATAGGACTAGTATCTTCATATTTGGGAAAAGAAACTATAGGAGTTCCATTACTATGGACAGGAATTGTCATTTTCCTCTATACAATGTTATCAAACATCATGGTACGCCGTTCTCTTAAGAAATTAAAGTGATAGGAAAGAAAAAGATCCGATCTTTCCTGAAAACTCATTTTTCTTTTCTAATTCAAAAACACTACTCTACAATATAAATTATACTGTAGCTTTTCTGAATACAGATATGCTGATAGCAAGTACAATGGTAGTTCCGACTATTAATCCCAAGAATGTATTTACAGGGAAAATACCGGCCTGTACTTCCCGAACACCATCGATTGCATAACTTACAGGGTTCAATCTGGCAATGGTTGCAAGCCACCCTGGCATCTGATCATAAGGCATCAGTGCACTACTTGTGAAGAAAAGGGGCATGGAAATCATGGCATTAAATGCTGAATAAGAATCATGGTCCTCAAGGGAAAGGGCAACTGTAGTCATTACTGAGGAAAGCAACATCCCAAAGATCATAAGTATAAGATAGGTCTGGATGAGAAGCAATGGATCCAAAAAGTGCGCTCCAAGTACCACCGCAAAGATAAGGATAACAGTCGACTGTATCAGTCCCCGAAGAGTTATGAAAAGGATCTTCCCAAACAAGATGGTCTCACGTGGAGCGGGCATTGCAAGGAACTTTGGCAGAAAACCCAAAACCTTGTCAAACATGAGAAGAGCACCTCCCTGCAGGGAAGCACCGAGCATTGTCAGTACAAGGATACCTGGAGTAATGAAATCAAGATAATTATCAGTGAAACGGATGGGAAGAGCCAGACCTACAAATATGAGCCATGCTGCAGGCATCACAAGTGCAGATACAACATTTATCTTTCCACGAAACCAGCGCCGGAAATCACGTTCGAGATAATAAAATGTCTGAATCATCCTCGTCTCCTGAGCATTGTCCTAAATCGCCGATAATCAAATTCACCTATATCTTCCTGTTCAGCAACCAGGGAAAGGAAGACATCATCCAGAGTAGGCTGCTTTATAGCGAAAGACTTAATTTTCATTCCAGAATCGGAGAGTGCACGGGCAAGAGCAAAACCAGTTTCGCCTCCCGAATGAGCCTCAAATTTCAGTTCATCCCCATTTTGCCCGATGAACTTAACTCCTTCAATGACAACATCTTGATACTGGCCATCAGCCCTAATAGAAATGATATCACTGCAACAATTTGCTTTAAGTATTTCTGGCGAAGCATTCGCGACCACAACACCATGATCAATAATTCCTACTCTGTCACAGGCATAATTGGCCTCATCCATATAATGAGTTGTCACAAAAACGGTCATTCCATTATCCTTTAGATCAATTATGTGCTCCCATATCTTTTTTCGGCCTGCAACATCAAGCCCTATAGTTGGCTCATCCAGAAAGAGCACTTCAGGATCATGAACAAGCGCCTGTGCAAGTTCAAGTCTTCTACGCATACCACCTGAGTAAGTCCTTGCAAGATCGTCTGCACGATCACCAAGTTCCATCTTGGAAAGAACTTCATCAGATATATCACGTGGTCTTTTTACACCATAGAGCTTTGCAAAAAAGATTACGTTTTCCCTTCCGGTTAATTTGGCATCCACGGCCATATCCTGTGGTACATAGCTTATCCTATCCCTCACTTTCCGTGGATTTCTGGTAATTGAGTGACCGCATATGAATGCATCGCCTGAAGTGGGAGAAAGGATAGTGGTCAGCATTTTGACAGTTGTTGTCTTACCTGAGCCGTTAGGTCCGAGAAGACCGAAGATCTCGCGATCGATGGAAAGATCCATCCTATCAACTGCAATAAGGGTACCAAAAGTTTTTGTCAGGCCAGTAATCTCAATTGCACTCATGAGAGCTTTCTATGATTTTTCCATTGTTTATCTTTTTTGCGCAGATTTTCAAAAGTCAATAGATTTCTTATTGAGACTCAGATAATGAGCCTATTTTAGAAGTTGAAATATTGATGTGACCAGAACAATAATTTTAAATGTATATTAAATGATTTAAAGCACCTTACTCAGAAAAGCAATGGTTCTCTCATTTTTTGCATGGCTGAATATGTTTTGAGGTGTGCCTTCCTCTAATATTTTCCCACTGTCCATAAAAAGTACTCTGTCACTGACTTCCCGTGCAAATCCTATTTCATGAGTGACTACAACCATTGTCATTCCCATCTTTGCCAAGTCTTTCATAACAGTCAATACTTCCCCTACCATTTCAGGATCAAGAGCAGAAGTTGGTTCATCAAAAAGCATGACCTTTGGATGCATCGCCAAGGCACGTGCTATTGCCACGCGCTGTTTTTGTCCGCCGGAAAGTGCTGCAGGATATACAAGAGATTTATCTTCCAGTCCTACTTTTCTCAATATCTCCAATGCTCTTTTTTCAGCTTCCTCTTTAGGAAGTCTCCGAACCTTTATAAGAGCAAGAGACACATTCTCAAGAGTAGTTTTATGAGGAAAGAGATTAAAATGCTGGAAAACCATACCAGCCTCCTCCCGTATTTTATTGATGTTGATCTGTGGATCTGTTATTATCTCTCCATCTATCCAGATATCTCCAGAAGTAGGTGTTTCCAGAAAATTGATGCAGCGAAGGAAAGTGCTTTTTCCAGATCCAGATGGCCCTATTACACACACCACTTCACTGTCCTTTATTGTAACTGATATGCCTTTAAGGACCTGGAGGTCTCCAAAATTTTTGTATAAATCTTTAATTACTATCACTTACACCAAGCCTCCTTTCCAAATATGCAACAAGACGGGATATTGCAATGGTCATTACAAGGTACATTAGGGCTACAGCTATAAATACAGGAAAAGGTGCAAAGGTCCTTGAAATGTAAAGTTGACCGTTCTTTAACAATTCGTGTACTCCAATAACAGCTAAAAGAGATGAGTCCTTTAGCAGCGCGATAAATTCATTCCCAAGAGGCGGTATTATTCTTTTGAAAGCCTGTGGAAGAATTATGTCTTTCATAGCCATCCTTTCTGTCATTCCTAGTGAGCGCGCAGCTTCCATCTGTCCCCTATCAATAGACTGAACACCAGCACGCACAATCTCTGCAATATAGGCACCACTATTTATGCTACAAACAATAATACCGGCAAGAATTGGATCAATAGACAGAGGTTTGCCCGTTATGTTTGAGAAAAGTCCCGGGATACCATAGTAAAAAAGCAATATTTGAACTAGAAGAGGAGTCCCTCTAATAAAATCGACATATGCAATAGCAGGATAGCGGAAAAATTGGTTTTTCGAGAGCTTTCCAAGCCCTGATATGGTTCCTAAAATCATACCAAAAAATACACCCAGACTTGTGACTTCAATGGTTACCACAGATCCTAAAAGAAGATCAGGGATAACTTTTACAATGTGACTTAGATATGTATCCAATAGAGACAACTTTACTACCTCAGGGCGTACTGGAAATATGTGAAGAACTGCTTTTATAGCCAATACATAGACTAAATATAAACATAGCGATGAGGACTATGGCGAATCTGACATATCAATATGAAAAAACATGACATACAACATTTGTTGCATGCCATTTAAGGTGTTTAGAAGTATTTTTGCATGATCTTTTCGTATGTTCCATCTTTCTTGACGTTCTCAAGACCTTGGTTAAGCATATTAAGGAGTTCTGTGTTTCCACTCTTTACTGCAAAACCATATGAATCGCTGGTAATATTATCATCCACGATCTTTATGACTCCAGGATTCTGGCTCATATATGCTTGAGTAACTGGCAGATCATTAATCGTGAAATCTGCACGACCGTTCTGGATGTTGAGGATTATATCATTCACATGTGCAAGATAGATAATGTCTCCGATTTTTCCTTCAGCTTTCAGTTTCTCAGCTTCCTGGGAGCCAGTAGAACCCTGCTGCACAGCAGCTACTTTGTCTTTCAACTCATCAACACTTTTTATTTCTTCATTGTCATTAGCTACAGCAAGAGCCAGACCTGCATTGATATAAGGTTCTGTAAAATCTACAGCTTCTTCACGTTCAGCTGTAATGGTCATACCTGAAGCAATTATATCGATCTGACCAGACTGAAGGGCAGGAATTAGAGCATCGAATTCGAGATCTTTCCACTCTACTTTAAATCCCTGATCTGCAGCAATGGCATTAATAAGATCAACATCAAAACCAATTATATTGCTGCTAACATTAGCATCCGCATATTCAAATGGGGGGAAATAGGGTTCTGTTCCAACAATATAGACTTTTTCATTTGCAGTTCCTGAAGGTGCTGCTGTCTGTTCTGAAGTTTGATTTGCATCTGCATTTTTGTCAGCACACCCAGAAATGGTCACCAAAGACACAATCAATAGTGCCAAAAATACAATGTTAAATATTTTTTTCAAAATAGATCACCTAGCCTTTATATGTACAAGATGATTAGCATAAAATTCATGCCTTAATAAGGCTTTCGTTTTTAAAATAAACGATAATTTTTGTAAAGCTGAGTGTTGAATCTCCCCAATATATTGGGAAGTATGAGCTAAATATTCTACAAATATATCAGAGCAGAGTGAACTCATGAAATTTGAATGGATTAATGGAAAAGAAGGATTTGAAGAAGCTTTCAAAGTAAGGAAAACGGTATTTGTAGAAGAACAAAAAGTCCCAGAATTAATAGAAAAGGATGAATTCGATGAGCAAACACATCATTTACTGATATACTTTAATGATATACCGTAGCTACTGGCAGATTATATTTGGAAGATGATTCAAGCTTGGAAGAATATGTATCCTTAAACCATATAGGGAATGAATGTTGGAAAAGCTTTAATGGAAAAATTATTAGAAAAAGCTAAAGCAAAAGGCATTAAAAAATTGTATCTTGATTCTCAGATCAAAGCTATAGGTTTCTACAGAAAATTCGGATTTCACGAATGTAGTGATATTTTGATGATGCAGGAATGGATCATATTTCAATGATAAAAGTGTATGAATAATATATTTAGTTTTTTAGTAGATCACTTTAAAATAAAAGCTGGTGAAATATCAAAGGCATGCTAGAAACATAACATAATTTTAAAAAAGAGCCACTTATTAGGTGGCATTATAGTTTTTTACTTTTTAAAGGCTTTTGAGAATATTCCAGCCTGGTTCAAGGATATTATCATAAACCAGAAACTTAGCAGTACTTACAGGGCCCACTGGATCAACAGTAATAGTCCCATTCTCAGAAGCAGCTTCGTAGACTGAAATAGGGTCTGCGGTATTTATGAGGCTTGTAACTGTATCTTCGTCAGCAGTTATGATCACTGTAGGTTTATAATCTTCAACCTGTGTGACCTTTTCAAATTCATCAACTCTGCCATTTTCCGTAACTAGATATACATTCAGTTGACTGCCATCATTCATTGTAATGTTAGCCAAGATCCCCTCATTACCGAGAAGCACTTTCAGAGGACTGGGAAGTTCTTCATAGTAAGCATTGTATTCAGTAATAGCTCTATCCAGATCGCTAAAAAGTTCTGCGCCGGCAGTGCCCATTGTAATGAAAAACATGATAATTAAGATGCATAAGGTCTTCTTCATATGAAACCTCTTTTTAGTATAATATAGCAGGAGTTTCTCCTCATATTCTGTTCCTTTTTCTGATATATAACCCTGTTCATTTAGTAAAGAATAAGTTACAACTTTGATGCACATGAACATATACCCTAGCTAGAGATTGTTTTTTATATCGGGGAGTGATAAAGAATATTGCTTAAACTATCTTTACAATTTTCCTTAATATGTATACACTTTGAGGTTTTCCAGGATGGGAGAAATAATTGCAAGCGACTCGATGTGGGAGTATTTCCACTGGCTTGATGCAAAGCTAAAACAGGAGATGGACATATCTAACGAAGCCAGAAAACGGGGACGTGACCCAAAGCCCTTTGTAGAAATACCGCTTGCCAAGGACCTGGCTGACAGGGTAGAAAACCTCATAGGAGTAAAAGGTGTAGCTCAACATATTAGAGAACTGGAAAAAACCATGTCTCGTGAAGAGGCTGCCCTTGCTCTTGGCAGGGATGTAGCTATGGGTGCTGTTGGTAATATCGATGACAGGAAAAAAGCTATAGAAGCAGCTATCCGCGTATCCATGGCAATGCTTACGGAAGGTGTGGTTGCAGCACCAATTGAAGGTATTGACAGGGTGGACCTAGGGAAGAATGATGATGGCAGTGAGTACATCCGTATCTTGTATGCCGGTCCCATACGTAGTGCCGGTGGTACTGCCCAGGCTCTTTCTGTGCTCGTGGGAGATTATGTGCGCAGAGGTGTGGGCATCGACAGGTACAAACCACGTAAAGAAGAAGTGGAACGATATGTGGAAGAGATCCTGCTCTACAGAAGAGTGGCGAACTTGCAGTATACACCTTCAGAATCGGAGATCAAGCTGATAGTAGAGAACTGTCCCATCTGTATAGATGGCGAGCCAACAGAAGAAGAAGAAGTGGAAGGACACAGGAATCTGGAGAGAATAGAGACAAACCGTGTTAGAGGAGGGATGGCTCTTGTGCTGGCAGAGGGTCTTGCCCTGAAAGCCCCGAAGGTCCTTAAACACGTAAAAAAACTACAGATGGACGGGTGGGATTGGCTGGAAACACTCATAGCAGGTACAAAGAGCAGTGGCGATGAAGAAGATCAAAAAACCGCGGGTGTAAAGCCTAAGGACAAGTATCTTAGAGACCTTATAGCAGGTAGACCTGTTTTCTCTCATCCTTCAAGGCCTGGAGGATTCAGGCTTAGATATGGAAGGTCCCGCAATACTTCTTTTGCTGCTGCTGGTATCAGCCCGGCCAGCATGGTCATCCTAGACGATTTCATTGCCCCAGGCACCCAGCTTAAAGTTGAAAGACCAGGCAAAGCTGCAGGCATGGCTCCTGTGGATTCCATTGAAGGTCCCACAGTAAGGCTAAGATCGGGGGATGTTGTCAGGATAGATGATTTTGAAGAAGCACGCCTCCTACACAAAGAAGTGGAGTATATTATTGATATCGGCGAGATATTGATCAATTATGGAGATTTCCTTGAGAACAATCATGTATTAGTCCCTTCACCATATTGTTTTGAGTGGTGGGTACAGGAATATTCTCTTGCCAGCGGTGAAGATGGATCAATTAAGTCAGAACTGAAGCATCCTTCCCAAGAACTTGCCCTAGAGATATGTGAGAAATATAGTTTACCCCTTCATCCGGATTTCACTTACTTGTGGCACGATATAACTGCAAATGAGTTCATAAGAATAGCAGAGTTTATCGAAGAACACGCATCTTTGGACAAAGCATGTTCAACTCTATCGTTGCCCCTGAAAGCAAGTGTCAATACGGGGATAAAAACCCTTCTTGAAAATATGTTGGTATTGCACAAAGTATCTGATGACAATATATTGATCTCACAGCCTTTTCTGCTACTCAGATGCCTGGGTATAGGAACGGACCTTCACAGGAAATGGACAATTCTTGATGCTGAAACTGGTCTTGACGCAGTCAACAAAGTTAGTGGACTGATCGTACGGGCACGTGCTCCTTCAAGAATAGGAGCCCGCATGGGAAGACCTGAGAAATCTGATAGGAGAATGATGTCACCTGCTCCGCATGTACTGTTTCCCATCGGTGAGACCGGCGGAAATACCCGCAAGCTTGAAGATGCTGCCAGTTACAAAGAATCTGTCAATGCTAAAGTGGGACTAATTAAAGTGGAAATCGGCTCAAGGATATGCCCTGCATGTGGCATGGATTCATTCGAGTTCAGGTGCGAATGTGGCGAATTCACAATTCCCAAGTTATCCTGTCCGCGGTGTGGTCTTTCGGTCAACAAAGAGACATGCCCAAAGTGCGGTGTGAATACCACATGTGCCCGCATGCAGAACCTTGATTTTAAGAACATATATCAACGAGCCTTTGAGAAATTGGATGAGCGTGAATCAAACATTGATGTCATCAAAGGTGTCAAAAAAATGATGTCACGCAACATGACTCCAGAACCGCTTGAAAAAGGGATTCTGCGCGCCAAGCATGAACTGTATACGTTCAAGGACGGTACTGTAAGATATGACATGTCAGATATACCTTTAACACATATCAGGGCTGATGAGCTGGGGATACATGTGGAAAAATTGCTGGAAATAGGTTATTCCGAAGACATATATGGAAAAACACTTGCTAGTGGGGACCAGGTAGTGTGCCTCAAAGTTCAAGATATTGTCGTTTCATACGATTGTGCTGAATATCTTTTAAAGATTACCCGATATATAGATGATCTTTTGTCCAAGTATTATCATCTTGAACCTTATTACAATGCTCAAACTATTGAAGATCTTGTGGGCACGCTTGTTATGGGTCTTGCACCTCATACATCTGCAGGTGTCCTGGGAAGGCTGGTAGGTTTTACCAAGGCTGCAGTAGGTTATGCTCATCCCTTTTTCCATGCGGCCAAGCGGCGTAACTGTGACGGAGATGAGGATTGCGTAATGCTGCTTATGGATGGTCTGATCAATTTCTCAAGGGAATATCTGCCGGACAGAAGAGGTGGAAAGATGGATGCACCTCTTGTACTTACCACTCGCTTAGATCCAAGTGAGGTAGACAAGGAAGCCCACAATATAGACGTATGTGCTTATTATCCCCTTGAGTTCTACGAAGCTACGTTAAAATACACAAACCCAAAAGAACTGGAAAGTAAAATGGACCTTGTGAGCAGTCGTCTGGGTACTCCCTTGCAGTATGACCGTTTTATGTTTACACATGATACTTCAGATATTGCCATGGGGCCTCCGGTCAGTGCTTATAAGACCCTTGGCAGCATGGTGGAAAAGATGGATGCCCAGCTTGCTTTGGCTGATAAGATAAGGGCTGTTGACGCTTCAGATGTTGCTGAAAGAGTTCTAATCTCGCATTTCCTGCCAGACCTGTTCGGTAACTTGAGAGCTTTTTCCAGGCAAAGCACACGTTGTATTAAGTGTGATGAGAAGTTCCGCAGGCCTCCACTTACAGGAGTATGCCCGAAATGTGGAGGCAGGGTAATACTAACAGTACATGAAGGCTCGGTAAAGAAATACCTGGAAGTATCAAAAAAGGTAGCTATAGAGTATCATGTTTCAGCTTATACACGGCAGCGTATAGACCTTATTGGACTTGATATAAAGTCTCTTTTCGAGAACGATAAATCAAAGCAGACAGGTTTATCTGAATTTATGTGATTGCCAGGCCAAAGGCATTGATTTGGTTGATAAGTTCAGTGAATTGCTCTATTTCAAAGGCTATCACTGCTTCCCGAGTCATGCCTATGGACATTTCTCCGTCATAGCTAAGCATTTCAGGACCTCTGCGTACGAATCTGTCCACACCATCCCTGGATAAGAAAGCCTTTGCTTCAGGATCATGCACGAATGCTCTTCCGGGGATCAAGACTGTTTCTTTGACATCTGCCAGTTCGAGGCTTTTCAGATCTTCGATGGTTATAAGACAACCGACGTCCTTGTCAACGGAAACAACGTTTACAGATCCTCCCAACTTAGCAAAGATTTCTGCAAGTCTTGGATAAGCTGCTTTGCTGGTGATAAGCGTGGCTTGTTTCCTTAGTTTAGGGAGCTGGGCCAGGGCTTCTTCATCATTACGCAGTGCAAAGGGACAGCCTATGAGCGGATCTTCCAGAGGAGTTCCTGTTATCCTCATGGTATATCTTGAGGCAGCTTCTCCCACTATAGCAAGAAATTCACCAATTGTGTGCGTTTTTATATCTTGAAGAATAGGACCATTACCCAAAATTAGACCTTCTTCCCTGCTGTTTGCAAAACGCATGAGTATAGCACCCTTTGTACCCATTTCCTGCAGATCAGAAAGAGTTTTCCACAACTCTTCTCCATCGTTTACACCTGGTATGATCACGATAGCAGCATAGACATCACAATGCTTACTAAAATCTTTAAGTACTTCCAGGGAAGCTTCGGGATTAGGATCACGCATATACTCCGCGCGAAGTAGAGGGTCAGTGGAGAACACAGTAAAGGAAACTTCTGTTACCCCATGCTCTATGAAAAAGTGTGCATCATCGGGAGAATTGAATCCTTTGCCACTGGTATATCCTAGATGTATTGGCTTGTCAAGCTGGGAAAGAGTAGATACAAGTTCCCTTAATTGCGGATAGCAGCTAACATCTCCTCCTCCGCTAATGGTTATTTTTGTAATCTCATTAGCTCTGAACCTTATGCTATCTGACAGGCTGTGGAGAACAAACTGTATGGGCTTAAAGCCACTATAAGCTTCTTTCACACCTCTAGTACAGTAATCACATCCTTTTTGGAATGGAAAACAATACTTGCACCCAAAGGGTAGTATTTCTTTTACTTTTTTGAAATAACAATAGGTGCAAAATCCATTACAGTCTATGCCCGGACTGCCACCAACATCGGCTACGATTTCCATTTGTATCGTGTCATAACACATGTATTACTTAAACCTTTGTGAGATCATAGGAAAGCATTCTTTTTAGAATAAACATGTGCCCGTATTTATTTAATTAAGAGAATAAATATTACTTTATGTGAATAATATAAACAATAACACGCGCAACTGATTCTAAAATCAGTTCTCTTGTAGTACTTAACTTGCCAAGACAGTATATAATTTCTAATATATATCATTTATCTTGACATTGAAAGCAGAGAAGATATTGATGCAAAAGGTTTAAAACCTAATTACTCTTAACTAGTGGGTAATCCCGATGGAAAACATCGTACTCTTTAACGATTGTACAGATTTTTTCTTAACGCTTTGTCTGTACTTTTTCCAGGATGGATCTTAACAAATAGGAGGAAACATACGTGTCTGATAAAATAGACATTTACGACGACAAAGGTAAGCTGTTGGAAAGCGGCGTCGATCTTATGGACATTGCGCCAACAAGAAACGCAGCCATACAGAATATCGTCAAAGACACCAAAAGGACTGTTGCAGTTAACCTTGCAGGTATCGAGAATGCTCTTGCCAGTGGTAAAATGGGTGGCGCAGGCCGCCGTATACTTGGAAGAGGGCTTAAGTACGACATAGTTGCAAACGCCAGTGCCATCCAAGACTCTGTTGCAAAATTAATAAGGGTCAACAAAGACGATGACACAAACGTAAAAGTACTTGCTGGCGGAAAGCAGTTACTTGTGCAGGTCCCATCCCTTAGGACCGCAATAGGTGCAGACTACGTTTCAGCAAGCACAGTAAGCGCTGCAGCCGTGGTACAGACCATCGTTGACATGTACAAGGTAGACATGTTCGATGCACCTATCGTAAAAGGAGCAGTATGGGGAAGCTACCCACAGACAATGGACATGATGGGCAGCAACGTTGCATCCATCCTCAGTATCCCACAGAACAACGAAGGTCTGGGTTATTCCCTGAGGAACATCACCACCAACCACATTGCAGCTATCACCGGTAAGAAGGCCATGAACGCTGCAGCACTGTCATCCATCTTTGAGCAGACAAGTATGTACGAGATGGGTAACGCAGTGGGCTTGTTCGAGAGACACCAGCTTCTGGGTCTTGCATACCAGGGTCTAAACGCTAACAACATGGTATGTGACCTTGTAACCAAGAACAAGACAGGTACTGTCGGTACTGTAATCCAGTCCACAGTAGAGAGAGCTATCGAGGACGGCGTCATTGCAGTTGACAAGAAGGCACCATCCGGATACAATTTCTACAAGGCAAATGATGTTTCCATGTGGAATGCATATGCCGCAGCAGGTCTGCTTGCAGCAACCATGGTAAACTGTGGTGCAGGAAGAGCAGCACAGAACGTATCTTCAACCATCCTGTACTTCAACGACATCATGGAGAAAGAGACAGGACTTCCAGGCTGTGACATGGGAAGGGCCCAGGGTACAGCAGTCGGATTCTCCTTCTTCAGCCACTCAATATATGGTGGAGGCGGACCAGGTATATTCAACGGTAACCACGTAGTTACCAGGCACTCCAGAGGATTCGCAATTCCTTGTGTATGTGCAGCAGTTTCACTTGATGCAGGTACCCAGATGTTCACTGTTGAGAAGACATCTGCACTTGTGGGCAACGTGTTCGGTTCAATAAAGGAGTTCAAGGAACCAATCAAGGCAGTTGCAGGAGCCCTCTAAATCCATTAACCTTAGTCATGATATCAAAGGTAATTACAGATGACAGATACGTCTTCAGACACAATAAAGCGTTTACAGCTTGAAATAGTTCCTCAGCGTTTGCTAAATCCGGAAACTGCGCAGGGTCTCCTTAATGAGATCCTGGACCTGGAAGGAGTCGTAAGGCTGTTCATTCACGGCCCGAGATTACCCGGAACAGTACCATATGGTCCTGCAAAGGGAACTGCTATGGCACATAATTCCCGACGCCTTATAGAAATAGAAGGCAAGATGGTGGAATTGATGGTCATTGTAGGTAGTATCCGTCTGGAAGTGACAGATATTGATGTGAAAGAACAGGTGCATGAGATCTGCGAGAAATTGCTTCCATTCCCATTTGAGTTCAGGGAAGGTAATTTCATGTTAAGACGACAGACAGTCACAGGTTATGCACGATTCGGATCTGATCAAGACCCACTTATGATTGGGATCACTGATCCGAAAGGCAAATTAAGAGATCAGGTATGCTTCCTCAAAGAGGAGTGATAGCATGTTCGACCGGGAAACACAGGTTGTAGACTGTAGACATGGGATGGGTCTTGGAAGAGGTGGTGGTCTCGCGCAAAGAGGTACACTATCAGAAACTGGAAGGTCCGATGTAATTGCAGTGGCAATGAGCCCCGGAAGAAGACATATCACAAAGCCTGTATGCGAACTTACATACGGTATGCGTCGCGAGGAAATACAGGTAAGCGTCCTGGTATTGAATACTGGGTCAGGGATACCTGATACTAACATGGGTTCCGGAACCTTCGGAATATCTCCTGAAGAGGTAGCCCAGATCTCAAGGCATAAACTTGCGGTCATACATACGGGCAACGTAAGGGACCATGTGATAAAGAAAGTAAGAGCTATACTAGAGCAAGTAAATATTCCTGCCGTTATCGTTTGTCAAACTCCTGTTGATTTTGAGGATTTTGCGATGGCAGGTGTGAAGACGAGGCTTGTGAAGCCAAAAGATAAGGATATCTTGACAAAAGGAAGAATAATGGAAATTGTGACAGGGGTTACACGAGGCGAATCATGTTCAAGAGAAAAATTGAACGAACTCGTGAAAGCCGTGAAAACCACAATGAAATCATTAGATGTTAGGAGTGTATGATTATGGCATATAAACCACAGTACTATCCAGGTGCAACATCTGTTGCAGTAAACAGAAGGAAACATATGTCTGGCGATGTGGAAAAGCTCAGGGAAATTTCCGATGACGATCTTGTAATGATTCTCGGACACCGCCCACCAGGAAGCGACTACCGCAGCACCCACCCACCACTTGCAGAAATGGGTGAGCCAGAGTGCTCAATCAGACAGACTGTAGAACCAACCCCAGGCGCAAAAGCTGGTGACAGGGTAAGGTACGTACAGTTCGTAGACTCAATGTACAACGGTACCTCAGTACCATACGTCAGGTCCTACAGCGCAGCCATTAAGTTCAGAGGTGTAGACCCAGGTACCCTTTCCGGACGTCAGGTCGTTGAAGCCCGTGAGAGAGATATGGAAGAGGTTGCCAAGTTCCAGATCGAGACCGAAATGTTCGACCCCGCACTTTCAAGCCTGAGAGGCGCAACTGTGCACGGTCACTCCCTGAGACTTCCAGAAGATGGCGTTATGTTTGACATGCTGGACAGGGCAAGGCTCGATAAAGACGGCATAGTGAAGATGCACAAAGACCAGGTAGGCAGACCTATCGATAAGAAGGTTGAGCTTGGAAAGCCAATGTCTGCAAAGGAAGCGGCAAAGAGGACAACCATTTACCGCGTGGACAATGTTGCATTCAGAAGCGACAAAGAAGTCATTGAGTGGGTCCACAGAGTGTTCGACCAGAGAACCAAATACGGATTCAAGCCGGAATAATCGAGGTGACATAAATGGTAGCAGACAGAAAGAAGATGTTCGCAAAAGACTTGGAGATCAAGTTCACAAAAGAGCACGGTTCCAACAAGATGGAGGGTGGCAAGATCACCGACATGGTTGGTAGGTACTACAGGCTCGGCATTGATCAGAACCCAAGGAAAGTTGAAATGAGGAAGGCAGGTCAGGAACTCGCAAAGAAGAGAGGACTTGTCGGTTACAACCCAATGATGCACTGCGGTGGTATACCACTCGGTCAGAGAGCAATTACTCCATCCTTCATATCAGGCACTGATATGATGGTAGAGACTGATGACCTGCACTATGTAAACAACGCTGCAATGCAGCAGATGTGGGATGACATTAGGAGAACCTGTATTGTCGGTATAGACTTGGCCCACGAGACCCTTGAGAAGAGATTGGGTATCGAAGTTACACCAGAAACCATCAACTTCTACCTTGAGACCCTTAACCACGCTCTTCCAGGCGGTGCAGTGGTACAGGAACACATGGTCGAGACCCATCCCGCACTTGTGGATGACTGTTACTGTAAGATCTTCACCGGTGACGATGAACTTGCAGACGAAATCGACAAGCAGTTCCTCATCGACATCAACAAGGAATTCCCTGCAGAGCAGGCAGAACAATTAAAGGCAGCCATCGGAAAGACAACCTGGCAGGCAGCTCACATTCCAACCGTGGTCAGCAGGGTAACAGATGGTGCCCAGACCAGCAGGTGGATGGCTATGCAGGTCGGTATGTCCTTCATCTCCGCATACAGCATGTGTGCCGGTGAGGCAGCAGTCGCTGACCTATCATATGCAGCAAAGCACGCTGGTGTGATCTCCATGGGTGAGATGCTCCCAGCAAGGCGTGCACGTGGTCCAAACGAGCCAGGAGGAATCTCCTTCGGTCACCTCTCAGATATCGTGCAGACCAGCCGTATAGACCCAGAAGACCCAGCACACATAGCCCTTGAGGTAGTCGGTGCAGGCTGTATGCTCTACGACCAGATCTGGCTCGGTTCATACATGTCTGGTGGTGTTGGTTTCACACAGTACGCAACCGCTGCATACACCAACAACATCCTGGATGACAACCTGTACTATAACGTAGACTACATCAACGACAAGTACAACGGCGCAGCCAAGAAGGGTACAGACAACAAGGTAAAGGCAACTCTTGAAGTTGTAAAGGACATCGCTACAGAGTCCACTCTGTACGGTCTTGAGAACTACGAGAAATACCCAACTGCACTCGAGGACCACTTCGGAGGTTCCCAGAGGGCAACTGTGCTCTCCGCAGCAGCAGGTTCCGCAACCGCTATCGCAACAGGTAACGGAAACGCTGGTCTGTCCGGATGGTACCTCTCTATGTACCTGCACAAGGAAGCACACGGCCGTCTCGGTTTCTTCGGTTACGACCTGCAGGACCAGTGTGGTGCAACCAACGTGTTGTCCTACCAGTCCGACGAGGGTCTGCCTGTTGAACTGCGTGGACCAAACTACCCCAACTACGCCATGAACGTAGGTCACCAGGGTGGATACGCTGCAATAGCATGTTCAGCACATGCAGGCCGCGGCGACGCATATGCAGTGAACCCACTCATCAAGGTCTGTTTCGCAGACAGCTTGCTGCCCTTTGACTTCACTTCCCCAAGGAAGGAATTCGGTAGGGGCGCACTGCGCGAGTTCATGCCTGCCGGTGAGAGATCACTCATCATCCCAGCAAAGTAAATTGAAAAGTAAAATACAGGTAGGCTTTATGCCTACTTCTTTCTTTTTTTCTGAAATGGATTATAGCAATTTTTTATTGCTATGACCAACTGTTATATATGATATGATCCCTTTTTCTTAGTAGATAAAGGCTTATTGTGCCTGTTTTTAAGGAGAGTAATCTATGCAATACAGTTTGGGAATAGATGCAGGTGGAACCTTCACAGATGCTGTCCTCATCCGTGATACTGACGGAGTAATAGTACAAAAGACAAAGGTACTCACCACATATCCGGACCCCCTGGGAGGGATCAGCAAAGCCATCGATGAGTTGGACCCGGAATATATCCGCAATGTAAAATTAGTATCTGTTTCCACTACACTTTCCACCAACACGATCCTTGAGGACACTGGATTCCCTGTGGCTGCGATTCTTGTTGGGGACTATGCGATTCCACAAGAGGGCTTTCCCACTCACAATTACATCATGGTGAACGGGGGCCATACAAGTAATGGTGAAGAAGCTGCTCCTCTGGATGAGGAAAAAGTAAGGCAGTTTGCCATGGAAGTAAAGGACAAAGTAGCTGCCTTTGCAGTTTCAGCTTTTTTCAGCAATCGCAATTCAGATCATGAACTAAGAGTAAAGCATATAATTACAGAACTTACAGGATTACCTGTGGTATGTGGTCATGAATTGTCACAGGAAGTAGGAGCATATGACCGTGCAATTACGGCATACCTCAATGCTCAACTGCTACCTATTACACACAATTTCATACAATCCATTCTGAAAGATATTCGTGGACGTGGCATTGATGCAAGTCTGCTTATGCTCAAATGTGATGGATCTGTAATAGGCATGGAAGAAGCTCTGGAACGGCCCATTGAATCAATTTTCTCAGGCCCTGCTGCAAGTCTTGTAGGTGCTTCCTATCTTGCAAAACTGGGCACTTGCGCCATGATAGATGTAGGTGGCACCAGTACCGATGTTGCTTTGATCAAAAACGGAGTGCCTGAGCTTAGTGAGCATGGTGCTATTGTAGGTGGCTGGAAAACCATGGTAAAAGCTGTCCGTATGGAAACCTCAGCTACAGGAGGAGATAGTCATATATGGATCAGTGACCACAAGTTCCATATTGGACCCCGCAGAGTCATTCCACTATGCCGTGCAGCACAGCAGTATCCGGGTTTCCTTAAGCAGCTTCAGGAGAGTAAGAGTCCTTCAAAAAAACTTCTTGATGAAAATGTGCAACCTACAAAATTCTTTGTGCGTACCGGTTTTAAACCGATTGGCCTTACAAAAGGTGAGGAAGAGATATATGATTATATCCTGCACATACCTGTATCTTATGTTGATCTCTTCCAGAAAATGAAAAAACAGCCAAGTACCTATGCCATAGATAACCTCATAAAAAAGCGTCTGATACAGCCCATTGGTTTCACTCCGACAGACATGCTCCATGTACTTGGAGAATTGCAGAAATGGGATGGAGAAGCCTCTGTTGTAGGTGCAGAAAAGCTGGCAAAAATATTACAGATCGATAAGATCGAACTTTGCCGACAAGTGAAACAAAAAGTCGCAAGAAACATGGCAATAGATCTGATATCCTACCTCATAGAAGGCATACCTGCTGATATTGTACAGAGGATACTTTCTGGAGAGAATTTTACCAGATTTAAGGTGGAAACACCTGTTGTCCTTTTGGGTGGACCTGTCTGGGCTTTCAAGGAAGAGATGGAAAAACTCATTGATGCACAGTTCATCGTACCTGAGAATGCCGATGTGGGTAATGCTGCAGGTGCACTGGTAGGTAAAGGCATAAAAAGAGTGGATATCCTTATCAAGAAACACTTTGCCCCCATCACAGGCGAGGGAATCTCGGACGAAGAGCTCAAAGAAGCAAAGGAAGTTGTACAATACTTTGTCTTCGTTCCAGAAGGAAGAAAGATCTTTAATGACCACATTGATGCCATAACATTCGCAACGGATGCCGGCAAAAAAATGGTAATGGATTACATGACAGCAGCAGGTTATTGTAATAACGAGGTCGAGATCGATGTTACCAGAAAAGACATGGTGATAACTGAAGGGGAAATGCCCATGGAAACCAAGATAATCGTAGTGGGCGTGGGAACTTCACGCATAGTGATGGATAAGAACTGCATTCCAGAATATATGCGTAAAAAAGCATATAGTTTCAGCAAGGCGCTTGATGGATCATATTCCGGAAAATGATCATTCATCAAGCTTTTCTATTTTTGCCCCGAGGAAACTCATATCATCAAAGAAGTTAGGATAGGAGATAGATACAGATTCGGCAGTATCTATTGTAGTGTTTCCGGCCACTATTCCAGCAAGGGTCAATGACATCACTATCCTGTGATCGTGCCATCCGTGCACATCTGCTCCTGTAAGTTTGCCACCGGTAATGATTAGACTGTCCGGTTTTTCTTGTACTATGATCCCCATCTTTGAAAGCTCAACTGCCATAGCATGCAGACGGTCCGTTTCTTTGTAGCGTACGTGTTTAGCATTGCAGATAACTGTCACACCATCGGCAACAGCAGCCAGCACTGCTACTGTAGGCACAAGGTCAGGCGTGGCTCCGGCATCGAATGTGATCGCTTTAAGAGTTTTTCCTTTAACAATCACAACACCCTTTTGCGTATTCCAATGAACATCTGCCCCCATCTGTCTAAGCACATTGATGATCTCGGAATCTCCCTGTTTTGAAGGGAAAAGATTATGGACAGTGATAGATGAACCAAGCATTGCTGCAGCTGCAAGCAGATAGGAAGCTGAAGAAAAATCTCCAGGCACAGTATACTCTTTAAGATTGTACTTCTGGTTTGCTGGAATGATGAACTTAATGCCATTAGTTTCATCCACTATTACCTTTACACCGGCTTCTGCTAACATTTCAATGGTTATATCCACATAAGGCCTGGACTTCATCTCTCCACTTATGGAAAGGATAGTATCTTCCATAGCAAGCGGACAGGCTATTAGTAATGCAGAAACGAATTGCGAACTCATAGAACCGTCTATTTCTACAGCTGAACCTTTGAGCCCTCCTCTTACTACAATAGGAGCACATCCATTGTTCCTGGTGGAAAAAACTTCCACGTTCATTTTGTTGAGCACATCCAGAAGCGGCTGATTGGGCCTTCCCCTTATGGAATGATCACCTGTAAGCACTGTGGAGCCGTTTGCCAGAGAAGATATAGCAGTCATGAGACGCAAGGTAGTGCCGGAGTTCTTCACATCTATTATATCATCAGGTACTCCAGGTTTTCCTTCCATGCCTATTATATGAAGATCACCATTCATCTTTTCGATCTTAGCCCCTAACTTTTTACAAGCTGATACAGTTGCCAGAGTGTCTGCTGACAGTAAGGGTTTTTTTACAATGCATTCGTTGGAAAGCGCCCCAATGGCGATAGCCCGGTGCGTATAGCTTTTTGATGTAGGTGCAAATACCTCACCATTAATTTTAGAGATGTCAGCAGATACTTTCATGTTATCCTCATATCATGAAAACTACCTTTTTTGTGCATTCAGGTAGCTTTTAATAAGCAGTAACGTTTGCATGTTTTTGGAGTCAAGCATGAAGTGATTATATATATACGTATCTGTTTCGGGCTGTACTCAAAACATATAAAAGTATCAAAAAGCATATCATTAAAGATTGATTTTCAAAATGTCCTTTCTGATTTATAATAGTGCTGAGCAATATAAATTAATAAATGCATATTTCATTTACATGTAGAAATAAAAATATGTTAGTATAGTTGATTAATTTATCATTTGATATGTCTAAATGAAGTGTCTAGAGAAGATAAGATAAGGAAATAATATGGAAGAGCAAAACAATGTTGAACAGGATATAAAAATGATCTGGAGAGTTACGCTTTTGTATCTCTTTGTAGCGAGTATCTGGATCATATTCTATGATACCGTTTTAGAATGGTTTGCTCCGGATATGGCTCTTTATGCCAGGCTCCAAACATACAAAGGGTGGGGCTTCGTCCTTGTCACTGGATCACTATTGTACCTATACCTTAAACCGCACATGGAATCCCTTAGAAAATCACAAGTCTCCCTTTTTGAAGCAAAAGAAGAACTAAGTCAAAGTGAGGAAGATTATAGAAGATTGTTTGAAGATCATTCCGCGATCAAACTTCTTATTGAGCCCCATACTGGTAAAATCATTCAGAGTAATCATGCAGCTGCAGCTTACTATGGATGGAGCCGCGAAGAGCTCGGCCAAATGAGTATACAACAAATTAATACTCTATCTCCTGAGGAAATAAAGGAAGAGATGAACAAGGCAAAGAGCCGGAAAAATATCTGTTTTGAATTCAAACATCGCCTTGCAGATGGGTCAATGAGAGATGTTGAAGTATTCAGCAGCACCATAAAGATGAAAAACAAAGAGTTACTTCATTCAATAGTTCATGATATAACCAATCGCAAACAAGTCGAAAAGGCCTTGCAGGAAAGTGAGCAAAAATTAAGGAGCTATGTCCAGAATGCGCCTCATGGCATCTTCATAACTGATGCCAATGCTGACTTCCTTGAAGTCAACAAAGCTGCCTGTATGTTTACAGGATATTCTGAGGATGAATTAACCGGGATGAGTTTTAATGACATAATAACCCAGGAATGCAGAAAAAAAGCATATAATAATTTCATAGCCCTTAAAAGCAATGGCTTCAGTTCTGCTGAATTATCCTTTGTGCACAAAGACGATACAGTTTGCTGGTTAGGAATAGATGCATGTAAGTTATCAGAGAACAATTATCTCGTATTTGCAAGCGATATCACACAAAAGAAGAAAGCTGAGTATTCCCTTATCAATGCCAAAATGATGGCAGAAGAGAACAATCGTATGAAATCGGAGTTCTTGGCAAACATGAGCCATGAGTTGCGTACTCCACTTACAGCTATTATTGGTTTTTCAGATCTTCTTAACACTCAGCATTATGGTGAATTGAATAAGAAACAAAGTGAATTTGTGAATCACATTTACAACAGTGGACACCACCTTCTCGATGTAATAAATGATGTTTTAGACCTTTCAAAGATCGAAGCCGGTAAGATGGAACTGGAATGTGATCACTTTTACGTTATCGAAGTGTTAGAAGAAGTCCAAAAATCTCTCTTTCCCATGGCTTCGCGCAAAGGAATTGAAATCAGCATAAGCAAAAATAACAATGAACTCGAATTATTTGCTGACAGATTGAAGTTTAAACAAATAATGTACAATCTGCTTAACAATGCTATCAAATTCACTCCAGATAATGGTATGATATCAGTTATTGTGAAAAGCATTGGCAAAACCATTGAAGTATCAGTTTCAGATACAGGCATTGGAATTCCTGAAAATATGCACGAAGATATCTTTGATCCATTCATACAGGTAGATGCATCAACCAGAAGAAAGTATGGAGGTACAGGCCTGGGACTTGCACTTACCAGACGATTCGTGGAAATGCATAATGGGAAGATCTGGGTGGAAAGTGAGGAAGGAAAAGGAAGTATTTTTACATTTACCATTACAGATCAGAAAAATACAGAATAAATAGCCTTTCATCCAAGGAAGTCTGACGAAATCGTTAGTTAAATGATCTTTCTTTCGAAGTATTAAATTAGATTAAAGATAATTAGATTTACTGATGGTAGAAAAATCTCAGTGCTACAGTATAGGATATGGCAACAGATCCTTTGATGATTTTGTGCAAATTCTTATTAAAAATGGAATTACTAATCTTGTAGATATCCGGAGGTATCCTCACTCAACGTTCGAAGACTTTAATAGAGAGTCACTGGAAAGGACCCTTCCTCTGAATAACATAATATATGCCCATTGTGAAGGAGTTGGAGGTCTTCGAGACTCCACATATATCGAATATATGGGAACTGGTGAGTTCAGAAATAGTTTTGCACAGCTCCTTAATTACATAAACAATGTAAATAAAGAGGGGGGAAAAGTGGTGCTTATGTGCGCGGAAAAAAATCCAAAGGAATGCCATAGACGTTATATTGCACAAC
This sequence comes from uncultured Methanomethylovorans sp., assembly GCF_963678545.1. Taxonomy (NCBI): domain Archaea; kingdom Methanobacteriati; phylum Methanobacteriota; class Methanomicrobia; order Methanosarcinales; family Methanosarcinaceae; genus Methanomethylovorans; species uncultured Methanomethylovorans sp. The sequence continues at coordinate 1,689,344 of NZ_OY782870.1, read as the reverse complement.
AGTTGGAACAAATTGGAATAATAATGATACATCTGACCGAAACCGGCCAGATGGACTTAAGTTCTTTCTTGAATGTTACATAGCACGCAGACGCCTGATCCTCTCTTCTGTGGCAGGGTGTGTTCTGAATAAGTTACTTAACCCGCCTCCCTTAAGAGGATTAACTATGAACATATGTGCTGTGCTATCTGATGCCTGCACATCCCCTCTTCTTGGGCGGTACAGAGCACTACCATATTCCAATTTCTCTAAAGCATTTGCAAGAGCCCATGGCTTCTTACAGATCCTTGCGCCTTCTTCATCAGCAGCAAATTCCCTTGATCTGGATATGGCAAGCTGTATAATTGTAGCTGATAGGGGAGCCACAATAGCCAATACAATGAGACCGATGATACTATTGCCTCCTTCATCATCATTTCCACCAAAGCCACCGAAGATAGCTGCCCACTGTGCCCATGTGGCTATCATGGATATGACACCTGCAACGGTTGCTGCAATTGCACTTATAAGTGTATCTCTGTTCTTCACATGAGCCATTTCATGAGCAAGCACGCCTTCCAGCTCCTCAGTGGAAAGAAGATCTAATATACCAGTAGTTGCTGCTACAGCAGCGTGTTTTGGATCTCTTCCGGTTGCAAAGGCATTGGGCATGGAAGTATGCACGACATAGACCTTAGGCATAGGCATATCGGCAAGAGTTGCAAGTTTTTTTACTATGCCATACAATTGCGGATATTCAGAAGCAGTAACTGCTTCTGCCCTGTACATGCGCAGTACTATCTTATCGCTGTACCAATAGGTACCAAAGTTCAGAATTATAGCGAATGTGAACGCTATAATCATTCCAGAAAGCCCTCCAACGAGCCTTCCAACTATGACCAGTAAACCGGTCAAGGATGCCAACAACAAAGTTGTTTTTAGCATGTTTCCCATATTATATTTCCTCAACAAACCTCATTATTTGGGTTCTCATAAATTTGCATAGATTGAATGTATGTTCATCTATAAAAGCACACCCATTCATACTAAATATAAAAATGACTAAGATAAAGAAGATTAAAGATCTTCAATGGTGATATTTTCCTCTTTTTCCATCTCACTAATAAGAGCTTCCAATTCCTTCATTTCCTGATTCATATCTAGTACTTCAGTATCAGTGATACTTACATTACCATTAGCAAGAACTGCATCTGCAGCTGAAGTATCATTCACAGGCGAGATAGTAGACGACGATATTTCAGAAGCATTATCCTTTTTGTCTGCACATCCCGAGAGTACAATAGCACAGACGATCATAATTAGGACACAAACAGTAGTATACTTCATCTTTTACTCCTCCTGCGAATCATCTTCTTCAGACACAATATCAAATTGAGAAGCCCATTGTTTACTGTCTTCGTCGGTGCCTACGGTATATGTTCCCTCTCCCGAAAGTACAGCATTTCCAGTACCTTCTACTTTCAGATCAAGATTATTCCCTCTAACCATGATAGTAAGCCTGCTTCCTGAAATGGTTACTTTACCTGTAAGATCAGAGTAGACAAGTGCCTTCTTTGGATCATCAGCCTGAGAATTATCTAGTTGCAAGACGGAGGTGAATTCGTTGTTAATAACCATTATTTTTGCATCACCAGCAAGATCTTTGATTACAAGCTGTGAAGTATTTATCGTCATCTCTGATTCTAAGTCGCCTGAAAGTACTACAGTACCATTACCTTTAGCTATAAGGATATCATCACCATTAAGAGAAACTACACCTTGCCTATAAGCCCTCAAATTTTGAGACATCTCAGCAAGTACAGAGTTTGCATCCTTCAGATTTTCTGCTGCGGCATTCCAGTATTCAGTGGAAGTTGTTGCATCACTGTTTTCATAAGCTTCTTTTGCACGTCCCCTATTCTGCTGAGCTTCAGATATCAGGTCATTGTATTCTTGAAGTAGCTTATCAAATTCTGTAGTATCCTTTCCCTGTTGCTGAAGCTGCTCTATTTCCTTAGAAAGACGTTCTGAAAGGGATGTAGATTTATTAAGATAAATACCCACTTTATCATCCACAAATCTTGCCCTTGTCTTAGAAGCATGTTTTACTGCATCTTTCCATATATTATGAATATTTCTTGCAGATTTGGCAAGCTCCTTGGTTGTAGTTGCATTCTGAACATTATTCTTTTCAGCATTCAGTTCAGAAACATATTCATCAATTTCAGCAATAATCACATCGGCATCTTCTCTTTGCGATGCATTCACTTTTGTTTCAAGATCCTCTAGACTAGATATAGTATAATCAATAGTTTCAAGTAAGTATTCCTGCCTAACATCGAATACTTCCTTGGAGGAAATATTGACCTTGCCACTGCTTATATTAGCATTTAATTGATGTAATTTTTCCTTTGCAGAAAAGTACTCTCTTTTTGTATCGCGCAATTTCTGATAGAATCTGTTATTATCTGTATCATTACTATCAGTTACAGAGATCTGATTCTGATCCCTTTCCTGGTTCTTTGCCTCATTACCCTGGTTTCCTATTGCATTGTTACCATTGCCTTGCCCATATGCAGCAAGAACATCAGTAGAGAGAACACCAAATAATAGAAGCATAACAGCCACATAAGTAATTAATTTCATGGCTTTCGTTTTTATCTCCCCTTGTATATATATGTGGTTATTTTAACTCTATACTAGTGACTCTACAGGAGCCTAGAATGAAACATAGGCTCTGCAGAATCAACATAGATTATATTTAAACAAATTGCTTAGTTGTTACCGCCATAATTATGGAGGTAGCTATTATCCTTATCCTTAGGTACACATACTCCTGTGTTTATACACTGGCCATCATTCGGGCAGTCACCAGTATAAGGGCAAACTCCATCACAAATACAGTCGCCATTATTATTTAGCATCTTTCCATTTCCGCCTTCTCCTGCTTTTGCAGAAACTGCTCCGACCAGCAACATGCTGACGACCAGAAGCGCAACAGACGCGTATGCAATTTTTTGTATAGTTCTCATATTATATTTCTCCTTTTTTTATCAGACGTTTTTCGTCAAATACCATGTTTTGAAGATTAGAATAAAACAATACTTTATTTCACAGACGTCTTCAGTTTATGTGAAGACAATTCAAAGGATAAATGTGCTTTATTTTACTTGAATAAACTTCATAAATACCCAGATACCAGTTAATGGAAAAGATTTACATATATTGGAATTTAATATAAAATTGTGTCTTCAGAAAAAACTCGAAATAAACTATACAACTTATTGATATTTGCAGTCCTATGTTTATTTTTCATCCCAACAACTGGAGCTGCAGAAGTGGCAACTGTCCATGGAGCAATATATGAATGGGAAACTTTTGAGCTTCTGGAGAATACAATTGTTGAAGTTAACTCCACACCTCCTCAGTCCCAGGTAGCAAAATATGGACTCTACTCCTTTGACCTACCTGTAGGAGTTTACATTCTTAAGGCAAGCTATTATGAGAATGGAGAATTAACATATTATGAAGAAGAAAAACTCAATATCACAGATAGTGGAGATTATCTCCTTGATATGTTGCTTCTACCAGCTTACCCTAAAGGCGATTTAAACGATACAAACCTTACAGAAATTGTGACAGTACTTGGGAATAACTCCCTCCTTCAGAATGAGAATGAATCAAAAAATACGCTCATCCTAGCATTAGCGGGTTTTGTAGTTCTTGTCGGTGCTATAGCAACTATAATAATATGGAAAAAGAAGAAATCATCACAAAAGAATGAACTCGAAAGCAGCCCTTATAGTCTCGACTATACAGACCTGGAGAATACAACTGATAATGGAACTTCACTGCCTCATGACCTTCAACAAGTAGTAGATATAATAAAAAATAACGGTGGACGTATCACTCAAAGAGAGCTTCGCACTAAAATCAGTTACTCGGAAGCAAAAGTTAGTCTAATGGTGTCTGATCTTGAGAATAAAGGTATTGTCGAAAAATTCAAGAAAGGCAGAGGTAATATTATAGTGCTCAAAGAAGACGATCACCAAAATATATAATTGCTTTAAGTACCTATGCTTTTCAAGATTAAGTATCATTTAAAATAAAACGAGGCAACCCGATGCGAGTTTCTATGGATATAGAATTACAGGACGCTCCAGGGCAACTGGTGCAAGCATTAAAGCCAATATCTGAGTTCAGGGGTAACCTTGTCTCTGTGGTACATCATCATGAGAAAAGAACACCCCGTGGCACTATTCCTGTTCAGGTGGTATTTGAGACAGACGCCTTTAACGTATCTCCTCTTGTAACAAAGCTGGAAAATCTTGGCGTAGGAGTAATTCGGGTAAATGAGGAGAAATTTCTCGAAAAGGGAACAGTTGTACTCATTGGCCATATAGTGCATACTGACCTGGAAGATACAATTGATACAATTGATAAGACAGGATATGCCGAAGTAGTTGAACTTCACCTTTCAATGCCCAGTATAAATAAATCATCTTCTGCCTCGTTCAAGATTGATGCAGTGGGAAAGAAAGAATTGAGGGATGCCATATCATTGCTCAGGTCAGTTGCTATTAAGAAAGACCTTGTGCTGATAGAGCCGATTGAAAGCGAAATCCTGTGAGGTTTTAGACATGAAAACAATAAAGGCATCAATCATCGGTTTTGGTTCTGTTGGCCAGGGAGTCGCAAAAGTATTGCTCCGTAAAAAAGAAGAATTGAGATCAATGGGTCTTGATATTAAGGTTGTGGCAGTTGCCGATTCAAAAACCTCTGTAATCGATATGAATGGCTTGGACCTTGCTCATGTCCTTGAACGTAAGGCATCTGAAGGAGTCGTAGGCGATGCAAATACCACAGGTCACGATATTATACGTGATGTAGACCATGATGTGGTCATAGAAACAACCCCTACAAACATTAATACAGGTGGTGTGGGTCTGCAAAACATGCTCATGGCATTCAATAAAAAGAAGCATGTTGTAACATCCAATAAAGGTCCACTTGCATTAAAATACAAAGATCTCTCAGCGCTAGCTTCAAAATCAGGATGTGCTTTTAGGTTCGAAGCAACTGCCGGAGGTGCAATGCCTTTACTTAACCTTGTAAGGGATACTCTTTCCGGTAATGATGTCATAAGCATAGAAGGCATTTTCAATGGTACCTGTAATTACATTCTTACCCGCATGATGGAAGAGCATGCAACCTATGAACTCATGCTTGGAGAAGCACAGGAATTAGGCATAGCAGAAAAAGACCCTACATATGATGTAGAAGGCATAGATTCAGCATGCAAGCTTGTGATCCTTGCAAATTCTGTATTCGGAATGGATGTAACATATGAAGACGTACATGTCACCGGTATTTCCCGCATAACTCCAGAGGCTTTAATGCTAGCTGAGGCAAATGGGTATGTGGTAAAACTCATTGGAGAAGTCAATAGGCAGAGGATCCAGGTAGCTCCACGACTGGTTCCTATAGGTCATCCACTTGCAGTTGGAGGAACTCTGAATGTCGCTTCACTGCAAACTGATCTTGCAGGACCTGTTATAGTTGTTGGCAGGGGTGCCGGGTCAATAGAGACAGCAAGCGCTATCCTGAGTGATATTATTTCCATATACAAGGATTAAACAAGCTGATCTGATGACAAGCTTCAAGGAATTCTGCAGGGTATGTAAAGTTATAGAAGAGACAGCCGGATCTCTGGATATGACAGATCTTGTCTCTGAACTTTTCTCTCTTGTAACCACTGAAGAGTTGCCGGTGGTTACTCATTTTGTCATGGGAGAGGTTTTCCCTGCCTGGAGCGATGAAGAAGTCGGCTTGGGTACAGGTCTTCTTCTCAATGCACTTTCCAAATCTTCAGGTATATCAGTTAAGAAAATAGAGGATATAGTAAGAGATACAGGGGACATGGGCAAGACTGCAGTGAAAGCCCTAAGTAAAGTATCTAAAGGGCAAGCTACTTTCTCTTCATTTTTGGACTCACCGGTTGAATTGAGCATAATGGAAGTCTTCGAAAGGTTCAGAAACATAGCCAGTGCAACTGGCAAGGGGTCTCAGACGTCCAGGATAAAGCATTTACAATATCTCTTTAATTCGGCATCTTCTGAGGAAGTTGGATATATAGCGAGACTTGCCATTGAAGATATGAGGATAGGAGTAGGTGAAGGCATTGTGAGAGACGCTATTGCAAAGGCTTTTGCTGTTCCAGTAGCATCTGTAGAAAGAGGTTACATGCTCACCAATGACATGGGACTTGTGGCTGTCACTGCAAAGGAAGGCGGCGATGAGGCGCTTTTAAACCTAGGACTACAGGTAGGCAGACCGATAAAACTGATGCTTGCCCAAGTAACGCCTGATATAGAAACTGCCATCAAAGACCTGGGTATCGTTGCAGCAGAATGGAAATTCGATGGGGCAAGAGTGCAGATACATAAAAATGGTGATGAAATCACTCTCTATTCCCGTCGTCTTGAGAATATAACAGACTCACTCCCTGATATTGTATCTGCAGTGAAGAAAGCTGTAAAGGCCAATTCTGCCATACTTGACGGTGAAGCTGTTGCTATTGATGAAAATGGCAGACCTAAACCATTCCAAGAGATCCTCAAGCGCTTCAGAAGAAAATATGATGTGGAAAACAAAGTACGGCACATACCTTTAACTCTTAACCTCTTTGATATCATGTACCTTGAAGGTGAAAGCCTGATAGAGCTTCCACTACAAAAGAGACGCGAATTCCTTGTATCATCTGTAGAGAATAGTGATCTTGTGCGTGTGGATAACCAGCTGATAACATCGGACATCTCAGAGATCAATAGTATGTATGAGCAGGCACTGCGGGCAGGGCACGAGGGTATTATGCTAAAAAACCCTGACTCGCCGTATTCACCCGGAAAACGGGGAAAGAACTGGCTTAAGAAAAAGCCAGTTATGGAAACCCTGGACCTCGTGGTGGTAGGAGCTGAATGGGGTTATGGCAGAAGAACAAGTTTTCTTGGTTCATATGCATTGGCCTGCCATGATCCTGACACTGGCAGATTCCTGCCGGTGGGCAAAGTAGCTACCGGAATATCTGATGAACAATTATCAGAATTAACAGAACTTTTCAAGGAACACATTATTTCAGAATCAGGTACTTTTGTGGAGATCAGACCTCATGTTCTCTTTGAAGTGGCTTTTGAAGAGATACAAAAGAGCACAAACTACGAATCTGGATATGCATTGCGCTTTCCAAGACTTGTGCATGTACGGGATGATAAGTCAATAGAAGAAGTTGATACGCTGGAACGTCTTGATGATATGTACATGACACAGCGTAAATGAGGAACTGCAAAAAGTCAATAGCTGCTTTTTGTTTCAAAAACTATTATACCTAGCAGGCTATAACTCAATAATATATGAGAAATAAGTTATTCGTAGTTATATTGCTGATAGCTGTTCTTGCACTTTCAGGATGTACGGATAAAGACAATACCCAGGTTAATAATAATACATCTACTGAAGATATAAAATACATTGAAATTTATATCGACGATTATAACTTCCATCCACAATCACTGACTATTTCCAGAGGAGATACAGTACGATGGACCAATAACGATTCAGTGGCATATATTGTCAAAACCGGTGCATTTCAATCTCCAACACTAACCAAGGGTATGACCTTTACCTACACATTCCATGAAAGAGGAACTTACAACTGCTATCTTGCTACACATCCATATACAAAAGGCGGCATAATAGTCGTGGAATAAGTTATAATAGCACATCTTCAAGGCCAGAGGAAAGCACTATCTTCACAGCTTTTTCCATTTCCGGTGTGGAAAGATGCCTGTTTATCTCTGGGTATTTGTAAGCAAGATAATGCGAAGCATACTGGAACATCAAATTGAACCGAACATGAGGAATATGCTCTGCTACTCACTTCACTGCAGGCCTTGTACAGCAATCAATATGTCCGGGCAAGACCAGATAGCGCAGAAGCATTTCCGCATCTGAGTAGGCACTAGTAAGGTTTTCAGTTACCACCTGCATGTAATTTTTGACTTTTGAATATTTATCGGCATATTCATCATGGTACTAAACTGGTTATCCTGTACCTTGAAGCAGTTCATTCTTCTCAACTTGCTGATACCTGTGCAGAAAAACAGGTTCATTCATATAATTTCCTTGTGCAGGAAGAATTGAATAACTTGTGGTCCTATATGATCTGAGTTTTATATGCAGAGGGCATTAGATGGTGGAAAGTGATTATGACAATGAGAAACTCGACCCTAAGCTTTACATCCTTTCCATTTCCAAATTCTTCAAGGACCTGGGTACAGGAATACTTGCTTTTCTTATACCACTCTACATAGTTCAAACACATAGCATCTTTGCTCCTGAAATTCCTGATGTAGTAAAAGCGGGAATTGTAACCACAGTATATGGTATTTTTAATGCATTTTCCCAACCCTTTTTAGGCAGGTTGTCTGACAGGCTGAATAAAAGAAAGCCCTTTGTAATTCTCGGCCTTGCGGGTTTTATGGCAGCTTCATTGCTTTATTCCCGTACTCATGTGTTCGAACATGTTGTATTGTTAAGGGCGATACAGAGCATAACGGTAGGTGCAACAGTACCGGCTATCATGGCAATGGTGACACACTTCTCAACATCCCGTAACAGAGGCAGAGCCATTGGCATATACTCAAGCATGAGAGGGTTCGGGTATGGCATCGGTGCAATGGTTGGCGGCATTGTAGCTACCTACTATGGATATACTGCTGGTTTCTACCTATGTGCTCTCCTAGGCCTGATAAGTTTGCTCCTTGTGCAATTTTTCGTAGGTGAGACATATGACAAATATGAAAAACAAACTATATCGAATCGGGATGATGATGATCTAGCCCAGTTCTATGCTCTAGCCCTTGCCATGTTTATGATTATGGTCGGGATCATGATCATATTCGCCTTTCTTCCGGAATACGAGATCCGTCTGCAAGCTTCTGAACTGTCACTTAGCGTTGCAGTATCCGCCTATGTCATATCCAGAGTAATACTACAAACCCCCATGGGAGTGCTTTCGGACAGATATGGGCGTAAAAAACTGATACTGTACGGCTTACTTCTGAATATACCAATAGTTCTTGGATTGGGATATGCCACCACAGTAGAAGAGCTTATAGTGCTGCGTGCATTTCAAGGACTTTGCATGGCCTCGGTGGAAACTCCCGTCATGGCTCTTGCAGTCGACCTTGCAGGAGGGAAATCCGTAAGTTCAAGAGTCAGCTTCATTACAAGTGCACAGGCAGCAGGCACAGCTTTTGGGCCCCTAATAGGAGGTTTTCTTGGGGGATATGTTTCTTTCACGATGCCTTTTTATGTATGTGCTGCCATGATGGCTTTTTCACTAATTGTAGTAATGAATAAGGTTTCTGAACCGAATTCTGAAGATAAGATGATCTGAGGTTATTGAATGTGATAGTGAAACTGGTGCCTGAACTCCTGTCAGGATTAACAATATCACATGATTCCACTTATAAGTATCAACAGGTATTTAGTTTGCAAAGAATTGTTCTTCTAAAGAAGATTAGTGATGTATTGGTGTTAAAATTACCTACAAGATGTTGAAGAGAGAAAAAATTAAGTTTAGCCGACTACACTCATATCGGCTATTCGCAGTGAAGGTGTAACTGTAGCACCTACTTGCCTCACATCCTTACCAGCACCATTAATGTTCTTAAGAATATCAAAAACATTTCCTGATAACATGAGTGACTTAATAGGTTTTACAAGCTCTCCATTCTCAATAATAAAGGCATTCCTTGCTTCTACTGAAAAGTCACCGGAAATATAATTAGCCGTATGTGCCCCAATAACGGTATTAATGTAGATGCCTTGATCCGTACCCTCTATCAAATTGCTTTGTTCGTAGTCAATGATAAAGTTGCGAATACCTACAGAAGGGGGTGCAGAATAAGAGTGCCTGGAAGCATTCCCTGTGCTGCATATACCTTCTTTACCTGCGGTATAATTATCATAAAGGTAAGACTTAAAAATGCCTGCTTCTACTACAGGAGTTGTTTGTGAAGGAACACCTTCATCGTCTGCCATTGCAGTCTCAAGACCAGCTTCAAGTAGCCCATCATCGATTATGGAAAGCTTCTCACTGGCTATCATTTCTCCTTTGCGACCAATAAGGCTGGACCTGCCTTTTTGGACATTATCTGCATCAATGGCAGAGGAAAAAATTCCTGTAAGAAGATCAGAAACTGCAAAAGGATGCATGATCACTTCTGTACGGTGTGGTTCGATAGAAATACCCTGTCTGGACATGGATGCAAGCTCTGAGGCAGCCTTTCCCAAATTGAAGAAATCAATGTCCATATTCCTAGACATGTCGTACTCATAAGCTGTAGTTGGTTCATCCTGACCAGTTATAACATCTACGAACCCACTTATTGCGGTTCCCCGATCCTCTACCTCTATACCGTTGCTATTTAAGATCAGACGACGGCTTGCAACACGGGAAAATGATCCTGCGGTTACAAGAACATCAGGTATGGATGATGCCCCCTCCAACATATTTGTGGAAAACTCAATACATTCGTCAAGTTCCATATCTCTGATTCGGGGATCAAATGTACCCTTTATCTCAGGGTACTTTCCATCTGTTGGAAAAGATTTCCAAGCTGGATCGCTGCCTCTTATCCTAGCCGAAGAAACTGCAGTCCTGGCAGCATCTTCCATTCGAGTGTCTATATTGGTACTTGCGAACCCAACAGCACCATTAACGACTGCACGAATTCCCATCCCTTGGTTTATGTTTTCCTTAGAGCCTTCAATAACACCCTTGCGGATTTCTATACTGGTTACCTCGCTTTTGACTAAGTAAACTTCAGCTTCGTCAGCACCGGCTCTCAAGGCAGCACTAAGGGCTTTCCTTGCAATATCATACATTCAGGCACCTCCGACAACAGCCTTTGAGATGCATAGATGAGGTGAACCATCACTTACAGGCACCAATTGTCCGCCTTTTCCACATCTGCCAGAATTCATTTTCAGATCATTGCCCACATGTGTAACATTGTTGAGAATCTCAAGTGTTTTTCCTGAAAGAGATACATCTCTCATAAGCGTAGTTATCTCTCCCTTCTCTATTAGATATGCCTTTTCAGCATTGAACTGGAATATACCTTCACCCGTGTTGACCTGTCCGCCCCTGGAGCCAATAAGATACATGCCATTGCCTATTTCCTCGAGCATTTCTTCAAAAGTCGAACTGCCGTTCTCAAGATACGTATTACTCATACGCACGATGGGCGTGGAATAACCTTGGCATCTGCTATGTCCAGGTTCGCCTCCAAGCTTTGCAGAAGTTTCTCTGGAATGTAGGAAAGAACGCAGTACACCATCTTTTATTAATGTGGTCTTTTGGGATTGTGCTCCTTCATCGTCAAATGGGAAATAACCATATTCATGAAGTGTAGGATCATCCACTATGTTAATAAGGGGTGAAGCTACCTGTTTCCCAACCATGTTCTCAAGAATTGAACTTCCTTCAAGTACAAGATCAGCTTCTGAAGCATGCCCCACAGCTTCATGCACAAACACACCTGCCAATTCCTGGTCAAGTATCACCGGTAGATTACCGCCTTTAGCTGGCTTGGCATGTATGAGTTTAAGTGCCTCATTAGCTGCATTTGCTGCAAGTTCAAGAGCATTGTTCTCATCGAATATTTCGTATCCTTTGACACCAAACTTACTTTCTCTCCCTGCTTGGTAAACTCCGTTCTCTGAGGCGACTGCACTAACGGCAAATCCAGATCGTATAAGCTCATACTCACAGTCCAGACCATCAATGTTTGTATAACATACTTTTACTTCTGATTCTGAGTAGACAGCACTTGTGCTGCTAATCCCCTCGAGCTTAGCCTGTATGCTCATCTCCTTAAGCAGTTCAACTTTTTCTTCGATGGCTATGTCCCGAGGATCTATCTTTATACGGGGAAGACTTTTCAGTGTTGGTTTTCCAATTTGTTTGAGCTCCACTTTTTCTTTGGGATTTCGGGAATTCATGCTAATAGCAAGTTCAGAGGCAGCATTTAGCGCTTTCCTCTCGTCGAAATAGCCATCGGCTGAAGTAAAGCCCCACGAACCTCCGCACAGAGCACGTATACCCCCTCCCCGAGTATAATTCACAGAAATCTCTTCAACATTTCCATTGTCAATAATTATAGACGTAGTAGTGGCATCCACCACTCTTACGTCGTAAAAGTCAACATTTTTCATGTGGGTCATATTAAAACCAATATCCTCATGTGGGAACCACTTCAGGAATATCGAGATTGAGCTTAAGGCTTGTTAGTCTCGTAAGCTTCTCCATTATTCTCTTTTTATCGACTCCCACAAGGCTGTGCTCCATAACTTCTATAATGTTCGTTACTGGCACTATCTCGATCTTACCCTTATAGGCTTCTTCTATAAGCACGTCATCCTCATTGGATTTGGGGATTATTACTTTCTTTATGCCTGCTAAGGCTGCAGCCTCTATTTTGTAGGTGGCGCCACCGATGGGCAATACATCCCCTCTGACAGAGAGAGAACCTGTCATTGCCACAGACTGGTCCACGGGTATGTTCTCCAGGGCGGAGATCACAGCAGTAGCTATAGATATGGATGCACTGTCCCCTTCCACACCTTCATAGGTCCCTATGAACTGTATGTGGATATCATGATTTGCGGTATCCTTTCCGGTGATGTTCTTTATCACAGCAGATACGTTCTGAACAGCTTCCTTTGCTATATCCTTGAGCATACCAGTGGCTATCACACGTCCTTCGGAACTTGATTGAGCTGGTGTCACCTCGGCCATGATGGGCAAGACGATTCCCGAATCTCCACCCATTACGGCAAGACCATTGACCCTGCCCACGGCTGAACCACCTTTCTTGAACAGTTGGTAGTCTTTACGTCTTTCTAGATAACTATCGGCCAATTGCTGTTCAATGGAACGGGCTATCTTCTTTGCGGCAAGCACATGCTTATCGGTGGTCACCGGAGAGTCCTCAGCATGAGCAATATCTCCGGCTACCCTCACAAGGCCGCCTAGATCCCTTAACTTCAGAGTTAAGTGTCCTTTCCTTCCGGCCCTACGCCTAGCTTCCCTGATCACCTCATTAACAGCCGACCTGTCAAAAGGAGGTATATGCCCATCGCGCATTACCTCCTGGGCTACGAAACGCACAAGATTCCTGCGGTTCTCTAGGTTATCCTCCATGGAGTCACGCATGAATATCTCATAGCCATACCCCTTGATCCTTGATCGAAGAGCAGGATGCATTTTCTCCACTGCGTCGAGGTTACCTGCAGCCACCATAATGAAATCACATGGTACCGGCTCGGTTTTTACAAGAGCACCGGAGCTGCGTTCTGATTGTCCAGTGATAGCGTATTCTTTCTCCTGTAGAGCTGTCAGCATGCTTTGCTGAGATTCAAGGCTGAGTGTATTGATTTCGTCTATGAACAAAACACCCTTATGTGATTTGTGTATATCTCCGCTCTCTACTCTATCATGTGCAGGTGTTTCAAGCCCTCCTGACTGGAATGGGTCGTGGCGCACATCACCAAGAAGTGCACCAGCGTGCGTACCTGTTGCATCGATGTATGGGGCGTGCTCTTTGTTATAGTTATTTACAATGAGTTTTGGTATCATCATTTCTTCTTTTGGCAGCAACTGGCGTGTAAGCAGGAGTATCATAATAGCCGCTATGATTCCCCATAACAGTTGGTCAACGTAGAAGGAATATATGATTATACCAAAGACTAGTATCATCATCAGCATATTGCGGGACTGGGCTTTTTTCTGTGCCTCCATTTTATGGGCCATAACAATTTCCCTGCCCTTGCCTGCTGATACTGTTCTAATCTTGGGGTTATTCAGATCTTCGGGATTAGGGTAAGCAAGGATATCCTGTAGTTCTTCCTTGGGTAGAAGTTCTGCCATAGCCTTGGCTAGCAACGATTTTCCGGTACCGGGGGTACCAATCATCATCACATGCCGACGCTGGCTTGCCGCCTTCTTGACCACTTCCACAGCATGTTCCTGCCCGATGATCTGGTCGATCAACAACTTCGGGACTTCTATAGAGTCCGTAGTATTGAAATCGAGATCATAAAGTTCGTTATGATCAATAGTAGTCATCTCTGTATCCATGGTTTGCTCACAGTTATAATTTCTGCTGTCAACCTGACTAGTCCTTGTTTTTCATCCGCTTCTGCATATATAGATGCACATATAAAAACAAATATATTGCTTTATATTGCAAAACTATATGAATATTAAGGCTGATATACAGGAAGCGTTTAGAAAATGCGATCCATTATTCATATACTTATTGCTTTCCTGCTTGTAATGGTCTTTATTTCAGCACCTGTAACTGCTGAAACCGAAGATCCGCAATACATACATTACAAACAGATGACAATGCGATTTAGTGAAACTAATGCCACTGTTACTATTTCCTTTAAGTTGGATACATTTGCACAGGCTTACACACTACTGATGGGAAGTCATAATCTTGATGGCGATATAAGGAATATGTTCAGTGACTTCGGAGATGTGACAATTTCTGAGATTGGTAAAGACTACGCAATCCTCAGTATCAGCAATGTTTCACACCCAAGTGATGGATATTATTTACATGAGTCCAGAAAGTTGGGGTCAAGCGTTGATCTATTAATTTTGATTTATCCAAGTGGTGCAAGCAAACAGATACGCAATACAGAATCAACATCTAACATATTTTATTAAACATGTTCTAATAGAACCAGTGATACTTCTTAAGAGAAAATTAAACTGTGGGAGACATGAGGGGATACTGCAGTCACCGCACTCTTTACTACAATGTAATGGAGATAATGATTACAAAAATACATGTATATGAGAATCTATTTTGCTTGGATAGATAGTTTTTCACCCTGTCAGAGAGAGAATACTAGTGACTATAAATAGAGTCAGCTTCCCTCACCAAGGAGATAGCCTTTTTTGAATAAATGAAACAAAAGGTTTATCTGCTATGACAATGTATGGGTGGTGCCGATAAGGGCTCGTGGTCTAGTTGGTTATGACGTCGCCTTGACATGGCGGAGGTCCTGAGTTCGACTCTCAGCGGGCCCATCAGCAAAACAAAAAACAGTTAAGTTTAAATCGGAAAACAGCATTAAGGTGCTATGTTGGCCCTCCATAAGGCCCAGGTAGCTCAGTCTGGGAGAGCGCTGCCCTGAAGAGGCAGTTGTCCCCGGTTCAAATCCGGGTCTGGGCACCAAATTAATGCACATCAGTAGTGTAGCGGTTATCACCTGGCGTTGCCAACGCTAGAACCCGGGTTCGAATCCCGGCTGATGTATTACAAAGTATTTTATATACCTTTTGCCTAAAGGTGTTTTCTACTCTTTTGTCTTTATAATATATTTAGTCTGTGCAAGATGATTATATATTTACCTTATATTCCCACAGAGAATAGGATAATTTAAAGTAGAGTTTTCTGTTGTTACTGCTTTTCTTTACCTTTTAGATCCAATTCAGGTTCTTATATAAACTAATCTACCTGAACTGAGTACATTTTGATTTCTCTTCGTCATTTATCTGTCTGCAATTTTATTTTCTGAGAATATTAATATATTAGTACTCATATATTCTCATATGCTAGTATTTCAGTGGTTTAACACAATCATTCTGAACAACACATCTCAAATGAAATTAAGCCACTGAAATGTTGTTTCATGGAATGGACAAAAAATGGAGGTGAGATAAATGGTCGTAAAAGAGCAGAAGAAGGCAGCATCCAAGAAGCCTGCACAGGAAGAAGCTTCCTATCACACATACCCATCTGGTGGAACATCAAAGAGAAAGTAAATGTGTAGTTTTAATCTGAACAAAATCAGTCAGTGGGAGGGAAACCTCCCATACTGATTAGGATAAGAGACCTACAAATATATCAAAAACATAAAAAACGGTATGTGAGATAATGACAAATGTTATTATAGAAAATGTATTTAGAAAAGAAAGTATTGGATTCACAGGACTTCTTACCATAGTACTAGTTATCCTGAAAGTTATGGGATACCTGGAAATAGCATGGTTGTGGGTGTTTGCACCATTGTGGTTACCTGTAGCTGTGGTTTTGAGTTTGATGCTGATTGTTTTGGCTTTGATAATAGTAGCATTATTCTTTGTTGTACTTGCTTATCTTGTTGTAAATGCTGTGAAGATTGCATATCGTCTTGCATAAAAGGAGCACGTGCCGCCGTAATAACGTGGGAGTGGGCCAGATGAAAGTCTTTTTTCACCCATTGGAACTGTGATATATTCACATATCATTTAAACAGCTTTTTCAGGAATCCGAAGACGCTAAAAGAGTTTTTATGATAAACTTTGTTAGATACTGCTTTTTTTGGATTTTTTATAAACCCAGTTCCCTTTTTACCATATGCTGGAATTATAGCCTTCTTTGCTTTACGTTTTAATTTGCCTGTGGTCCTTGCTTTAATTGATCTTTTCAAAGATGGTTTTCTAATTCCTATTTTCATAAACTTCCTCCACTATTGCATTTTAAGAAGTGCATGAAATATGAATTATACTAAACCCGTTTATAAAATTATAATGCTGATTGTATTTTAAAAAAAGTTATGCCAAAACAAAAAAGAGTGGCTGGATCGGGTGGGTGGTACAAAGGGATAGTTTTACTCGGCCATAATTCACCTGAAACTAAAAAGCGATGGTGGGAAATATAGAAGCCTTAGGCCTGCATTAATACCTCCGTATGTGGAGCTTATTTAACGTTGTGGAAATGTTTATTTGAGCTTTAACACATCATAATGTGAAACCTCTCTGCGATCTCTTCTTTTGTTGAGTGGAGTCTATACTTGCCATTAGCTGATCAAAATAATAATCATTCGAGAGAGTGACACTTTCTATGACAATGGTGTCTCCACCGTATTAATTGGTGACATTGCCAGAGCTACTCAATATTTTGCTCATGGCTTTTTCCAGTTGAACCCGATGAACTGGACGAACCACCATGACCAGATGAAGGCATATTGCTAGAGTAAATAAGATGCAATTCAAATGTTAATTAAGGGGGAGTTAAGTATAGCAGATAAAAATATGAAAGTATTCGAGAACGTGCCAGGCCCATATTTCGTCGACACTGAATGCATAGCATGTGAACTATGTGTAGACGGAGCTCCAAATCATTTTAAAATGGTTGACAATAAAGATAATATGCCACATGCATGTGTTTTCAAGCAACCTGAAAATGATGAGGAAAAAGAGAACTGTGAAGATGCAATGGGTGCATGTCCTGTTGATGCTATAGGGGATAACGGATAACCCGATGAAAATGCATAACGGAATTGTGGTGTGAGAATTAACTTTTCTCCATAAGTCCTTTTATCAAAATAATGCACTAAACCATCAGTATCTGTTAATTTGATAGATGATGACAGATTGAGGTCGTTAACCATGTTTGAGGTATTTTTCATATGTCATATAAAAACTTCCATTTCAACTCCGGTCACATGAACCTCCTTCTTTCCCTCTGTAAGTAATGTGAATTCAACCGGCCCAATGTTAATATTGGTTACCGTAGTATCAGTGTTTTCCATATATTCTCTAATGATAGCCAGAATCTGCTTTTCCGCCATTTCTTTGAGCGTCCTAATTTCAGATAATTCCATATCTAAGCACCTATTCAAATATTCCGTCCCTATCCAAGCCACAACTCCTATTACAATCATATTACTCAAGAAGTTAAGAGGAGATCATAGGTTGGTCAACATTACATCGCAGTCTAGTGGGGTTTCGGGAGTAACTGAAGCCCCTTAAACCTTGCATAAATTAACTGTCTTTCTGGGCGTCTTCTTTACTTGGTGGAACCCATATGTTGAGGTACTTGTTCTTAATGTATCCCAATTCATACATGTGAGATGTGTGTTTGTCAAGTTCTTCAGCAGCAAGTTTGCTATATTCCTGTGCTTCTGGAATCAGAGCATCATCAAGATCTACCATCCTTTTATCTAGTGCAAAGAACCTTTTTTTCATATTTGGATAATCAGGTACATCGGTTCCATGGTTGAGCAACATTTCAAATATCTCATCGCGTTCTTTGATAAGTTCCTTGATTTTTTCCTCGGATTCCTGGTATTCATGCTTCAGTTGGTTGTATTTAGTTGTGTTCTCGTCTTCGTATGTCCATGACATTTTAAAATCTCCTTGATCGGGAATTGGATTATTGTATTAGGTCAACTTCTTAATATCTTCCGTACCTCCAACACCACAACCCCTAATACAATCATAGTACCCAAGAAGTTAATAGGGTATCGTTGAAAAACTAGTACGAGAAACCAGGCTTAGCCGAGATTTCATTTCACTCCTTGTCAAAAATAGAGGATTCTGATTAACCCTCTGTTTTTTATGTCAGCAACAGATTGAAGTCATTTATATTTTTCATTAAGAGCAAAATAAGTTAAGTCATCTACGGTTATTAATTTACTTAACTAACATTTATATTTTAGTTGAATGTGATGCTAGGAAGAGTAGGTTTATCGAAATTCCCTATAGATTTTACATCGAGCTATAAAGTCATAAAAAGAAAAGAGATGAAAATTATTTAGTAGATGTCTTATAAGATTTACCGTATTCATCGACCACAGATTCTTCACAAAGGCCTACACCATGCCTGTGAGCTGCTCTTGTAATCATATGAGCCCCAATAGGAGCTGTAAGAAGCAAGAATAGACCAACGGCTATAGCTTTGACACCTATAGGCGTGAAACCTGCTTTTATAAGAATGCTCAACATTACACCAAAGGCTCCAAGAGTACCAATTTTGGCTGTCGCATGCAAACGATTGTATACATCCGGCAAACGCAAGAGACCAAGCATACCAAGGAATACGAACAGTAATCCAATTAGGAGTACTATATCACTCACTACATTCAAGATAGTGTTAACCATGCTCACAGTACCACCCCTTCATCAAGATATTTAGATATGGTTACAGTACCCACAAAAGAGATTACTGCTAGGACAAGAGCCACATCCATGAAGAATGCTGAATGCTTGCCATAAGAATATGCACCTAGCATTACTATAATTACAGTTGTCAGGGCATCCAAAGCAATAACTCTGTCGGGAATGGTGGGACCTACAATAATACGATAAATACACGGTATAAATGCAATAACCATAAGTATCAATGAAAAATCCAGTAAACTAATCATTCAAAAGCCTCCAGCACATATTTTTCAAGATCATTGGCAACAGATGCACGTACTGCATCTGGATCTGACGCATCTATGCAATGCACATAGAGAATCGATCTATCTTCAGATATGTCCACAGTGATAGTACCAGGAGTAAGTGTTATTGTATTCGCTATTCCTGTAATACCCAGATCAGTCTTACATCTAATTGGTACAGCAATAATTCCGGGTTTTATGTCGATCTTTGGCTTCGTTACTATCTTAGCTACCACTATATTGGCCTTAATAATCTCCTTTATAAGAACCATGAAATATCGCATAATTGATATAATACGGCTTGGAGGAGAGAATAATTTGAAATTCGATTCTGGCTTGTAAAGAAACTTGAATGGTCTTATGCACACCAAACCAATCAACAGGCCAAATATAAGGCTATTAAGGCTGAAAGTGCCATGCAAGAAGCACCATACAATTCCAAACACAGCTGCTAGGGGGACATATTTTTTCATCTTACCACCCTCGTTAAGACTGCATCTATGTAAGGTTGCGGATCAAGTATCTGCGCTGCAGTTGCTTGAGCCAGAGAGAGCAAAGGTTGCGAATACACACCAATAATCACTACCGTCAACGCCAGAATAGCAATTGGTATGTACATCATAGGCGATGTGCCGTGTTTTGAATATTCACCATGTACTTCTATATCTCTAGTTTCACCCCAAAACATAAGTAACCATGCTCTAAACATATAGAACAGTGAAAATATGGCAAATAGGAGAGCAATTCCTATTTCTGTATAGTGTCCCCCAATGATACCAGCATCAAAAAGGATGAATTTGGATATGAAACCTCCCATCGGAGGCAATCCTGCTATTGACATGGCACCTATAAGGAAAGCTGTAGCCATGAATGGAGAACTATTGACCATACCACCCATTTTGTTCATATCACGTGTTCCTGCATGATGTATGATACCACCTGAAGTTAGGAACAATAATGTCTTAGCAATTGCATGGTTGACCAGGTATACAAGAGATGCTGCAACCGCACCGACACTTCCAAAACCAATACCTAAAAACACATAACCTATCTGACTCACACTGGAATATGCAAGTAATCTTTTAACATCCGTTTGGGCAACTGCAGATGCAGCACCAACCCCTATTGTAAACAGTGCAAGTACTATTAGGATAGGTTGAAACATGCCCAATACATCCCTGAAAATAAAGAAAAAGACCCTAAGCATACCATAAACTCCTATCTTTATGAGTACACCACTTAGCATGGCACTTACAGGGGACGGAGCCGTCGGATGTACGTCAGGCAACCAGTAGTGCAAGGGGAATATAGCTGCTTTATTACCAAATACAATTATGAACATAAGACCAATGGCAAATACATGCCATGGAAGAGTTCCTGCAGCCTGCATTGAACTAAGCTTTACGGAGATATCAGCCATGTTCAGAGTTCCTGTAGTTGCATATAATGCAGAAACAGCTATTAACATGATCACAGAGCCAAGCATGTTCAAAATAAGGTATTTGAAAGTTGCTTCCAGCTTATCCGAACTCTTTGCCCCCCCATCTTTTTCTAATGCCATAACCAGTCCGCAGGATGACAGCAAGAGCACTTCGAAGAACACGAAGAGATTGAATATATCTCCGGTGAGGAAAGATCCATGCAATCCTGCAACTAAAAGGTTGAATAGAGGAAGATAAGTTGACAAGGAGCGCTTTTCAATATAATCAAGAGAATATATGAGTGAAAGGAAGGATATACTTGAACTTAACATAACCATACCTGCACTTAGCAAGTCTGCCACAAGTACAATTCCGTACTTTCCCCATTCTCCTACATCATACACCTGTATACCCGAATTCCACACTTTCATTAGTAGAATGGAACTCATGACTACAAGTGAAAACGAAGTTAATAAACTGATTCCTGCCTGCATTTTTGGTTTTGAACGAAGCATCATTGAAAGAGCTGCAGCAAGTATAGGCGTAGCTATCAACAATATAGGGAAATGAACAGTAATTGAACTCATCCCCATAACCTCTTTATTTTCTGTATATCTGTAGTACCATATTCTTCATGGAGGCGATATGCAAGTATAATTATAACAGCAGTTGTCGCAAGACTAATTACTATAGCTGTAAGGACCAAAGCCTGAACAAGTGGGTCCACATATTGAGTTGGTGCAGTTCCATTCAATATTGGAGTAAGTACTCCAGTTTTCAGAGAGTCGATGAATATTGTGCTTGTTGGAATTATTTCATCCGTAGTTTGAATTGGTATCTGTTTTCCGCTAAATGCACCTACAGATACTATCAACAAGTTCACAGCATGGGAGATAATGCTTAAGCCTATTATCACCCTGACAATATCTCTGCGCAGGATCAGGAAAGTTCCTATCCCGAAAAGCACGGCTATTACAATAGATAGCAACGTGTTATTCATTTATCTTCACCAACCATCTGGAATATACTAAGCAAGGAACCTATTACCACAAAATACACACCTATATCAAATAACCCGGCAGAAACTAATCCGAGATTACCTACAAAAGGTATAGGAATAAACTCGACTGCACTCCTGAAAAAGTTGTGACCGAATAATAAGGCTGAAAAAGCTGTAAGTGCAGATATAGTCAACCCAAAACCAAACCATTTACCCCAATTAGGATTGAATGATTTTTTTATCTCTTTTATACCATATACTACATATGCCAAAGCAACTACAGAAGCGAACATGACGCCTCCGATAAAACCCCCGCCTGGAGCGTTATGCCCTGCAAGTAAAAGCGAGATGGAAAATAATATTACTAAAGGTAAACATATTCTGGTAACCATTTTTGTAATTACAGTAGTCATTGGCTCTCACCTCTGCTGTGTATAATATTATAAACTCCAAGAGCTGCAAGGCACATCACAGATATTTCTCCTAGCGTATCGTATCCTCTAAAGTCTACTATGATCACGTTGACAATATTACGACCACCTGCCAAAGGCCAGCTCTTTTCTATGAAATAGTAAGATAGAGACTCAAATGGAGGTATGATTCCCTGGTTTGCATATAACAATAGTATCAATACCACAGATGCTACTGCAACTGATATTAGAGCATCTCTAATAAAGACAGATGGAGAAATATGCTCCTTGAATGTTTGTGGTATCTTGACAATAGCAAGCAAGAAGATGATTGTAGAAAGAGTTTCTACAAGTACCTGTGTAAGTGCAAGGTCTGGCGCTGATAGATATATAAAGAACAAACTTACAAGATAACCAAGCGCTGAGAGGGATATTATTGCTTGCAGGTACTTCGGCAATACTGCTGCACCTACGGCAGCTATAATCATAAATATGAACACCATTGCTTCGTAAGGTTCTACATCAAAGTTCAGGGAAGGTATGGAATTTCCTACTAATTTGAAGAAAGGTATTGCAAATAACAAGATCATTAATCCCAAAAGGGAAAGCATATAATTCTTCACAGGTCCGGGCTGCATGAAAGAAGAAAATCTTTTAAGGGTAACCTTTGCGTTGTTTACAAGACCATCATACATATAATTTACACTGATCATTGGATATTTGCGATTAAAACCATTCTGCAATTCTGCTATAGAATTATATTTGGTGTAAACAAGGGTTCCTAGCAGAAATGTAACTAAGGTCATTGCCAGAGAAGTGGTAAATCCATGCCACAGCTGTATATGCAAGTGCTGTGTTTCCATCATAATAGAAGAAGCTGCAGGTTCCACAAGATTTTGTACAGCAAGAGAGGGGACAAGCCCGAAAAGTATTATGAGACCAGCAAGGAAAGCTGCTGGAACGACCATTACAAAAGATGGATCGTGGATATGAGGTGGCAATCCTTTTGCAGGACGCTTCCCCAGGAAAATACCAGCTATAAACTTAATAGAGTATGCAAAAGTGAACACACCGCCAGCTACTGCCAGTGCAGGTATAATAAAAGTAAAAGGACTTCCAAGAGCATGCCCCATTTCTATGGAAGACTCATAGAACATTTCCTTGCTTAAGAAACCGTTAAGAGGTGGCACCCCTGCCATGGAAAGAGCACCAATGGTTGCAATTATGAACGTGATGGGCATTTCATGCCTTAATCCACCAAGCCGGGTAATATCACGAGTTGCAGCTTCATGTGCAACAATACCAGCCACAAGGAACAGACATGCTTTGAAGGTTGCATGGTTAAGCAAGTGGAAAGTTGCAGCAGCAACACCGATTCCTGGTTCCTGATATGTAGTATAGCCGAACATGGTCATTATGTATGCCAACTGGCTGATAGTAGAATATGCAAGTATGGCTTTTATATCGGTCTGCCTAAACGCAAGGAATCCTGCAACCAGCATTGTAATGATGCCTGTACCACTAACCAACACGAACCAGGCTTCAGTGCCTGAAAATATGGGATGGACCCTTGCAACAAGATAGATACCAGCTTTCACCATGGTAGCTGAGTGCAGGAATGCACTGACCGGAGTTGGCGCTTCCATCGCATTAGGAAGCCATATGTAGAAAGGACCCTGAGCAGATTTTGATGCTGCTCCTATGAAGATCAATACGAGAGCTGCAAGAAACAGCTTGTGGCTTTGTACTGCCTGTATAAGTGCCTCATTCTGCAGGATTGTTGGTATATCAAAAGTTCCCGTAATAGCACGCAGCACGATAAAACCTGCAAGCATGAAAAGTCCGCCAGTTGCTGTCACAAGCAAAGACTTTGTAGCACCATAGACTGATTCTGGTTTATTTCTCCAGTAACCGATGAGCATGAAAGAAGTGATACTGGTGAGTTCCCAGAATATAAAGAGCATTATAGTATTTGCAGAGAATACCATTCCAAGCATTGAACCCATGAAGAGAAGAAGCCATTGATAATATCGAGGTAGATCTTCTTTATGTCCCATGTAAGCAGTCGAGTAGGACATAATGATTACGGCTATGCCCGTTATAATAATACCGAACAAAACACTCAAGCCATCTGCATATATGCTAAAGTCCACACCCATTGAAGGAAGCCATTCCACAGAAGCTTGAAATGGATTACTATGCATTACAAGAGGAATAACACTAGCGATCAAAAGAAAGCTTATGAAAGCAATTAGTGAAGCAAACCAACCAATTCTATGTTTTAACAACTTCTCTAATGCTGGCACCACAGCTGCCAACACAAATGGCAGAAATACAGCCGATGTTATCGATATGAACGGGTCCATGCCTACCCTCATTATCTTGCGCATATATAATTGTTTTTAATGAAGATTTACGGCTATATATACTCAAAAATAATTAATAGGACTATATATGAAAGATTTAGTCAAAAACATCTTTATAACTAAATTGAGAAGAGAACAATATATAAAAAAAGCATCCTATTCCACGCACACAAGTACTGTCTTTTCAGCATCAAATACTTTCAAGATAACTTCCAGTATGCCATTGCGGCAAGTGGCCCGTGCACTATCTGGATCAACTTTTGAAGGAAGTAGTACCCGTTCTGAATATTTGCGCTCGCCGTGTGAAG
Source organism: uncultured Methanomethylovorans sp. (assembly GCF_963678545.1). Lineage (NCBI taxonomy): Archaea > Methanobacteriati > Methanobacteriota > Methanomicrobia > Methanosarcinales > Methanosarcinaceae > Methanomethylovorans > uncultured Methanomethylovorans sp. The sequence goes on along the minus strand of NZ_OY782870.1, from coordinate 1,664,567 downwards.
CCTTTAAATCAAGGAAACTATCCGTAGCTTTGAGGATAATCTGGCCTTTCGATATACCGGGAAGCTCTGCAGTAACATAAATTTCATTATCTTTTTCGATCAGATATATCAAAGGTTTATGTTTTTGGATCAAGCATTTTTGTTCTCCGCCAGATTCGCCCGCAGATGCCAGATACAAGCTGCCAAATTCCCGTATTTCAGATTCCTCTTCTGAATTCTTAATAACTGAAAAGCCATAAAAAAACGGTGATGGAAGTTTGTGAAAACCTGGCTCAAGATTCTGTTTCATCCTATTTATTAGAGAATCGATATGATCGAAATAATCCGGACCAAAAACTTCATTAAAGGAACCTTTATTTTTGATTTTACCTGTTTTATTCCTTTTATCCTTCATGTCTTCCACCAGCTTTGAACTTCCTTGAACACTTTAGTATATAAGAGTGTGCGGTTTGAATTTTTTTATTGCGCCTGCTCAAGACATCATTATACAATATACACTTATAAAATAATTAGTGATTACAATACAGAGGGGAGTAAGTAAATAACATTGGACTATAATAAATAAAAAACAAATAGAATAGGAAGATATAAAGTGCCACGACAGCTCTCTCAAAAAGATATAGAGATTTTAAAACATGTAGCTCCGGAGTGCAATGACTTGGACTGCGCTGGTTCCGGTTCTCGCTACAAATCGATTCTACCACCTCTTGCCAACCATTTTGCAGTGAGTGAAAGTGATTTTAAAGACAGGTTGGAAAAACTTACTTTAGAAGACCTGCAGTATTTATTAACACTAATTGAAACCGGCAGTGAGAGTCTTAGCTGTGTGCCTCCCAATTACATGCAGGTTTTTATTGATCTGGTCACCGAAAAGTTGGGACCGGAAAAAGCTAAGGCTATTTTCAGGACTTATATATTGAACCCGAAATGCTGATCTTTGAAGCAAATAAGAAGATTGTTCCTGACCGTTCCTAAAGTGATAAGAAAAACCAATAAACTCCAGTTTGGATTATTGTAAGAGGCACTCCGATTTTAGCGAATTCGATAAAACTGAGCGTCACATTACCCTTTTTCTCTGCATTGTGAATGATGATAACATTACTTGCTGCACCCAGAATAGAAAGATTTCCTGCAATTGTGCTACCCGCAGCAAGTGCCAATAATCCTCCTGCATCTACTGAAGCATGAGATAGGATTGGCAAGTAAAGAGCTACAAGTGGTACATTTGAAATGAACTGGCTTAGGATCACACTTACACTTAAGATCAAAGGAGTAGAAACAACATTTTGTTTTGTATTTAACATAATATCCTGAAAGAAACCTGAATTCCATACACTTTCCATAAGTATGAACATCGATACAAAGAAAAACAAAGTATGCCAATCCATTTTTTTAATAATATTATATCTATTTTTGTTAAAAACAAGTACTGGAATAGCAGCTATAAGAGCAATGTACGTCAGCCTGAAATCAAAAGAGATGGCAAATAACTGGATGAGGATCTTCAAACATACCAATATGATAAGCAAAATAAGCGATAATCGGGACAGATCCGCGAGTTTTGCATCACATATCTGAGGTTGTGAATGGTTTAGAACGTTTGTAGAAAAATGTTCTTTGAAGAAGAACTTGAGCACAAAATATGCTGCTATAAGATTAATTATAGTTGGTAACAGCAGATATCGGGCAAAGACTACAAAAGGGTCTTTGATACCACTATTTAGTGCTATCAAGAGATTCTGAGGATTACCGATAGGACTTGCGACACTGCCAGTAGTTACTGCAAAAGCCAATGAAAGCAAGAGCACCTTAGGATTAATCTGATGTTGTCTTGCAAGCAAAAGAACTACTGGAGTACCGATTATTGCTAGCGTGTCATTCATAAGAAAAGCTGATGCAAAACCCATCCCAAAGAGTACGAAGAGTATAATAGCATCCATGTTCTTGGCACTCTTAAAGAAATTATATGAAACTAGGGAAAGATAACCACTTGCTTCCAGTGCCTGACCAATTGCGAATACACCAAACAGGAATAACATTACATCAACATTAATAGATTCTATGGCTTCCTTAAGAGAGATCTGACCGGTCAGCAACACAGCAAGGGCACCAAGACCCATAATCTGCCACAGATCGAACCTGATATTTCCTATCTGTCTAGTAATCGTCAGAAGAAAAACAAGACAAAGGATAAACACTGGTATTATCATTGGAACAATATAATAGGAGATAATAAATATAATTATTGGTAACTGCTATGTATATTATTAAACACTAAAGCGGTTAGCATGGTCTTTAACATGATTCTCTTCTTCTGAACCTACTTTCTGTATTACCGCAATCCTAGATAACCATCCACTGTTATAACATCACCTGTATTGATGGTAGCTGTATCATCTGGGCATACGCAGGGAATTCTTGAAGCGATGAAGAATGATCCCAACAATGGAGTTGCAGAGGGATTGAACGATAAAATTAAAACTACATTAAAAAGATCATTTGTTATAAAAGCAGAAAAATGTAGAATTAATATGATCTATCTCCTGACGGGGAAATTGAGATTACCCACAGGATGTTGAAGAGAGCTACTTATTTTAAATAGCTGATAATTGCTACCTTATTTTTGAGGCATGAGCATTACATCCAAAATATATAAATATATTACAACATAATAGTGAGTGTTATGTAGCATATATATTTTTTGAAGGTGAGATATTGAAACTCGAAAATATCAATTTAAAAACAAAATTATTGTTCTATATAATTGTTAGTGCTACTCTTGTGATGGCCGTTTCCAGTTACTTGATCATTAATAATGCAACAGTAGAACTGGGAAACCTAGCTCACGAAGAGGCTGCAGCGAGTGCTGAAGCTTATGCCAATGATTATGACGGAAACATGCAAACATATGTTTCAATGGGTAAAACCCTCGCTTCAAATATGGCAAATTATGATTCCGGCAACAGGGATGAAGTAAGCTCAATGGTCAAAAACCTTTTAGTAACAACTCCCGGTGCTCTTGGAACATATGTAGCATTTGAACCTAATGCATTTGATGGAAGAGACAATGAATATGCTAATACCGCAGCTTATGGTTCTACTGGAAAGTTTGCACCATATTGGAATACTCTTACTGGTTCAGTTGTATTAGACCCATTGATAGACTACGAAACAAGCGATTATTACCTAACACCAAAAGCACTTCAACAATCAGTAGTTATGGAGCCTTTTTTGTATGAAGGCGTGTTAATGGTAAGCTATATCTCCCCTATAGTGAAAGATGGAAATTTCATAGGCATTAGCGGTATGGATGCCTCTCTTAATTCCATCGATGAAGAAATGTCAAAGGTCAAAGTATACGACACTGGTTATGCTTTTATGACTAGTAAAAAAGGTGTGTTCCTTTCCCATCCAACCAACAAAGACTGGATAGGAACAAAGTCCTTAACAGATATTGGTGCTTCTGGATTTGACCAGATGGCAGCAGATATAGCCGCTGGAAAATCGGGATATATTAGAACTCTTGATCCGGTCACCGGAGTAGACACTAACATGTTCTATGCACCAATAAAATCATCTGGGTTCGCATTTGTGATGGTAGTTCCAGAAGATGAGTTGATGGCAGGAGTAACAGACCTGCGAAACCAGCTAATTATTATCTCAGTAGCAGCAGTGGGTTTCATGGCAGCTGTAGCTTATCTGATAGCGAGGAACATAAATGGACCGATCAACAAAATAGTAACTGATTTCAAAAAAATATCAGACAATGCTGTGGAAGGAAAACTTGACCTAAGAGCTGATACTGATGTTCTAGTGGACTTCAAGGAAATCCCCGCCGGACTGAACCATATTATGGACAATATGAATAAGATGGTCAGAATGATCGGAGTTAGTGCTGCCAATATTGCTGCTTCTGCACAGGAGATATCTGCCGCATCTGAAGAGATGACTGTTTCTTCAACTGAAGTATCAAATACTGTTGCAGAGATTGCAAAGGGTTCTGGCAATCAGTCCCAGAAAACTGAAGAGGTTTCAAGGGCAATGAATGACATGACCCAGAGTGTGCAGGAAATAGCCACAAATGCCCAGAAAGCTGCAGAGACAGCAACAACGGCCAGTGAGACAATTAAGGATGTAGGTGTACAATCCGAAAATCTTATAGTACAGATGAGTTCTATACAGTCAGCTGTAGGCGAATCTGCAAATGTGATCCGTGAACTGGACATGAAGTCTAAACAAATTGACGAAATTGTCAACCTTATTACTAACATTGCAGATCAAACAAACCTACTTGCACTTAATGCAGCCATTGAAGCAGCGAGAGCCGGTGAACATGGCAGAGGATTTGCAGTTGTTGCTGACGAGGTTAGGAAGCTGGCAGAAGAATCACGTGATGCTGCAAAGGAGATAGCTTCTTTGATCAAGGAGATACAGGTTGGAACTGAGAATGCAGTGGAAGCAATGGATAAAGGTACTGGTCAAGTGAATACTGGTTCCAAGGCTCTTTCTGAGACTGTACAGGCTGTGCAGTCCATTGTGGAGGGAAGTGGAAAGGTGGCACTTATGGCACAGGATATTGCTGCTGCTGCGCAGGAGCAGTCTGCCAGTATTGAGGAGATTACTTCCTCCGTGGAAGAGATCTCAGCTATTTCAGAGCAATCAGCTGCAGGTACACAGCAAGCTTCTGCGGCTGTAGAAGAGCAGACATCTTCTATGCAAGAACTCGCTAAGTCAGCTCAGGAACTTGCAAAGCTCTCCGAGGATATGCAGACCTATGTGGCTCGTTTTTCACTGAAGGCAGAGGAGTAGGGCTCTAAAATCCCTACTTCCATTTCTTTTTAGAGAATATTTTCATTTCAATTCTTTTTGTTTGTGGTTCCTACCTCCTTTTTCTCAATGTGATCTTTTACTCCGCTTTGCTGGCAAAAAGTTCTTAAAGGCATAGGAGTATAGCAGAGACACTTTTATTCATAATTACATTAATCAAAAAATAGAGTTGATATATGTGGCAATAGAGAAAGGAGATTTCATAAATATAGCATATACCGGAAGGTTCGAGGACGGACAGGTCTTTGATACTACAAACGAGGAGCTTGCAAAAGAGAATGGCATCTTTAATCCACGCGGCATGTATGGTGGAGATGTGGTCATAGTTGGTTCCGGCCATACCATTAGAGGTCTGGATGAGGACTTTATAGGCAAGGAAGTAGGATACACTGGAAGCCTAGAGATCCCACCGGAGAAGGCATTTGGAGCACACAACCCTACGCTTGTGGAATCTATATCTATCACTAAAATTACAGCACAGCTTAAGGACACACGCCCATACCCTGGCATGGAAATCGAAGTTGACGGCAAGAAAGGTGTTGTACAGAAGATCATCGGCCGCAGGCTGCGTGTGGACTTTAACCACGCTCTGTCCGGCAGGACTGTCACATACGAGTACACCATTGAGAAGAAGCTTGAAGAGCCACTGGAAAAAGCAAAAGGACTGATGTCCCTGTACACCGGTGCTTCAAACATAGAGATGGAGATCACTTCTGAGCTGATCCGTGTAATTATACCCATTGAGTTCAGCTTCAATCAGAGATGGCTCATATCCAAGGGTCGTATAGCTCACGAGCTCATAGAGAACCTGGGTATACCAAACCTGGAATTTGTGGAGAAATACCCATACGTTACCAAAGACACTGAAGTCGAAGAGGCTGAAGCTTCTGAGGAAGACGAAAGCGAAGAGTAATACTCTTCGTTTTCCCTATATTTTCAAGTATCACAGCATCATCTAATCAAAAGTCTTATATTCAAAAGTGGTATTAAGGATACCGCACACATTCAAACGTGCTGAGGTAGCCAAGTGGACTACGGCGCCGGTCTTGAAAACCGGTAGTGCTCACGCGCTGCGGGAGTTCGAATCTCCCCCTCAGCGTTCAAACAGCAGTTCAACGCTTACATTACTTTCACCCACCAAACTAAGGTAATTAAAAGGTGTAAAGGAGTGTAAGCACATGGACATTCAGCTGTATGACTATCCTAAAAGAATTTCTTCTATTGAAAAGAATATCCTTGAAGCGTCATATCCAGACAAAAACAAGGAGCTAATTTTTGCTTTTGAAAATATGCTATATGCAGAGGGCATATCAAATGCAAGGGTTTTAAAATACCTGAGTTCCTTGCATAATCTCTCGCAGTGGTTTAATAAGCCTTTTCCAGAAATCACGAAACTTGATATGTACATAGGGTCCTTTTGAAATAACATTCAAATGGAGGATTTACTGATGCTATTTTTAGCTGTAAGCAGTCAATAGAACCTCCCCCATAAAAAGTACATCTTGATAATTGATTAATTACGCAAATCAGGACTTGTATAACTCTAATACAGAAATAAAGTAGTAAAAATCCTTTAATAGCTACTTATTGATATACAGGCTATTGTTACTGGTTTTTTAAATATCCAATTCTAACTAAATAAAGGGTAAATATGCCACTAAAAAAGAAATAAGACACTAATTAAGAGTAAAATGAAAAGTAGCCTTGTTTTGAGATTTACATTTGAAGGGGGAATATGGATTAGTACTAAAATAGAGAAAATAAGTTATATTAATCCTAGAAATGAGTTCTATTTTCAAAGGGCCCTATATGTACAAGTTAGTTGGAAATCTCGAGAAATCAGATAAGAGTGTTTGGACAAAAAGAGATTATAGAGTAGTTTTGAAAAAGTTCTTCAGATGGATGAACAACGGTAAGGATCCTGAAACTACTTCATGAATGACCACCAACGTCAAGAGAAAAGATAGAACCATGCCTGAGGAATTGCTGACAGAAGAAGAAGTGAAGGCTATGATCAATGCTGCGGACCACCCGAGAGATGCAGCTATTGCTGCTATTTGGTATGATTCCGGAGGAAGAGTCGGTGAAAATGCTACCCGGCAGATCAAGCATATCAGTTTTGATCAGTATGGAGCCTCCATGATAGTCAAAGGCAGAACTGGAATGAGGAGGATAAGACTTGTAACGGCTACTCCTTATATTGCATCGTGGCTGGCAGTCCATCCAGAAAAGAATAATCATGAGGCTCCATTATGAGTGAATGTGGGAAAGAGATCCACTGGAAAACACATGGAGTATGATGCAATCCGTATGGTCATCAAAAGATTGGCTGCAAAAGCAGGTATTAAGAAGAGGGTATACAATCATTTGTATCGACATTCAAGGGCTACAGAATTGGCCAACCACCTTACGCAAGCACAGATGGAAGCTCATTTAGGATGGATCCATGGTTCGGATATGCCTGGTGTTTACATACATCTATCCGGTCAACAAGTCGATGATGCTATTTTGGGTATGTACGGAATCAACAAAGAAGAAGAACGTAATCCACTGCTTACCCCTATAAAATGTGTACGATGCAATCATGTCAATAGCCCTACCTCAGACTTTTGTTCATTATGTGGGATGGCTCTAAATACTGAAGCTGCAACGAATGTTGATCAGATGGTGCAGCTTGGAATTAAAGCAGTTATGAAAATTGCAGCCATGCATCCGAAGGAGTCAGGTGAGGTCATGGTATGCTTAGAGAACTTGTTAGAGGAAGATGAAAAGAAAAAATAAGGGCTCTGTAGAAATCCTCTCTTTCCTAAGAACTAACCAAATTGGCATTTTACAAAATGTGTCTGTATGAATCGCTCAACAACAAGCATTTCATATTATTAATGTTTTTTACAGAGTCTTTTATTAATGTCTTTCTATAGTTATCTGACTTTATGCAAGGAGTTACTTATGTTATATGGTGCTACCAAAATCGATGTGTAGCTTCCTAAATGCCAGTTTGGATTACTGTACAAATGACATATAGTAATAGGACACAAAATGCTACAATAAATATCACTTGCATAAAAACATTCGAACCACATGTTAATATATTAACTCTTATATAGATCAATATAGAATAAATGAATCAAGAACACAACAAACCCTAAATGGTATTCCACACTCTCCGGGAGAAAAAAACTCGTTCAATACTGTACTAGCAGATCAATCACCTATATGTATTATCATTTTGGACAAAGATTGCAAAGTGGAATATTGTAATAAAATAGCTCTCAAAATGTTTGGATATAAAGATGCTGAACATTTTGAAATTGATTATTTCCACAGATTGGCTCTAGGCACACTTAATACCAAATTACAGGAATGCTTTAAAGGTCCTTATGGAAAAGACGAGCCAATTGAATTTGATCACACGTTCACAGCCAATGATAATAGAAAAGTTGTTGGTCGATTTAAGATCGTCCCAATGACAGATGACAATGGAAGTTATAAATTAATATGTTATATAGAAGATATTTCAGAATATATCCCAAGAGTAGAAAATCAAGATGAAGAGTTTAAGTTCATAAAGATACTCGAAAATGAAAATGATGGTATTGTGATAGTACAGGACCAATTGGTCAAATATTTTAATGGTGAGCCTATTTCAAAACTTCACTCACACCTTTTTCCAACACAACAGGAAACATGCAATATCTAACAATCCTTTGAAAACCACATTAAGACGTTCATATCTACTTGCTAATTTTCTAAATCCCATCTTCAACCATGCAAAGAATCGTTCTATAGTTCCTCTGTAATAATATGTTTCTTCATCAAATCGAGTAGGTCTTCCTCTTTTCTTTCTTTTACTGTTCCTTGTATTGATCGGTATGTTGCTTTTGATAGCTCTGGACCTTAAGTACTGCCTGATTTCTGTATCGTCGTACGCAGCGTCTGCCAGAACTTCAAGAGGTCTTGTCCTTGGTCTTCCATCGGTCTTAACCTTAATATCCTCCATAACTTCAATGAAGTGCTGTCTATCGTGCTCTTTTCCAGAAGATATTTGGATTGTAAGTGGAAAACCTTCACAACTTACACATGCATGGATCTTTATGCCTTTTCTTTTCTTGTGACCGTTGTACGAGGAGTCATCTCCCCTTTTTTAGTTTCGATGAAACTGCTATCGATACACACTGTATCCAATGAGAACTTACCTTTCTGGTAAGCGGAATCCCGAAGGGATTCCATTATCTCGTTCCATATACCTTCCTCTGACCACCTTTTCAGCCTTCTCCAGGCAGTTGCCTGGGAACCATAAATAGCTGGCATATCTCCCCATCTGCAACCTGTTATCAGAACAAAGAGAATACCATTGATGACCTTACGGTCATCAGCTCTCTTTCTTCCGGTAATTGGTTGTGGTGGCAAGTGTGGCTTTATAAACTTCCATTGATCATCAGAGAGTTCTCTGAATTCCATTCATATCCCCACAATAACATTCAGAGAAATAGTATTTATAGTTTTGATACAGGCTCAGTGAGAACTATAAAAGATAAGACAATGGTATAAAACAGTAAATCAACAAGCTTCATGCAGTTCCCCCCCCATCTGATATAGTATATTACAAGCAAGATTCCAAAAACAATTACTCCTGACCATGCAAAACCTGAATATGGTGGAATCATCTGGGTTAAATAGCCACTGACACAATAAAAAATAAAACAATTCATCCAAAGCAGTTTTTTAATATCAGTGTTCAGGAACCTAGCCTCCTAAACGTTGGTTTTGTCAGATCTGCATAACGAACGTACATGGGTAGCTGACAATCAAGAAGGAAAAGGTAGTATATTCTGGCTTACCCTGAAAAAAGCATAATAAGAGAAAAAAGTCGATCAATTGTGATCGACCTTGCAGAATTAGTTGTTCTTAATAAGGAATGAGATGAAATCCGGACTTAGGCGAGTCTCTCTTATCATCTTATCAGCGATATCTTCTTCCTGCATTCCATTTAGACGGTACTGCTTTATGCGGTCGTACACATTCGGGGATACCTCGGAGTATTCATTGATGTCCTTTCGGTGACCCCAGACATCGCCCTCAAGTAGTTCAATACCCTGCATTTTAAGGCACATCTTTGCAGAGGTGGATGTTGTTCTCATATAAGAACCTGGAATGTGGAGTGCTTTAACCCTTGGACATTTCATTATAAGTGAGAGAATGTCTGTGTTAGATGGTCTGAATGCAAGGTGCACTATCTCTTCATTTGGACTCAATGTATCAATTTCTTCTTTGGAACTGACAATTCTTAGTTTCATCTCTTTATACCTCTATATATAAAAGGATTACAAAATATCTTTTCCCAAGTAAAATATTTTATAATCGATTTTGCAGGTACATTCCGACCAATCTATTTAAGTTTTATTATGATTGGAGGCGATTAATCTAGTGTATAAGTTAATTCTATATATTGAAACTGAAAAAAATATGCAAATTGCCCCGCTCTCTGTCATTCAGGAAGCGGACTCAAGTGTAGCTGGTTCTATATGTATGACGACATCATAGATTCCCTCAAAATGCTGTTTCAGTTTGTCTTCAACGTGGTGGGCAATTGCATGCGATTCGACAGTAGATATGTCCGGACGAACTCCGATGTTCATATCAATAAATATATTCCCTTCCACTCCTCTTGTTCGTATCATGGTACATTCCAACACTCCTTCTAAGTATAACAAGAGAGAAACTTAAAATGCTATGGGGCGATTTTTGAAGCATAATGTTATCGTTTTGAGCCAAGTGTTTTCGACAAAGCTTCTATTTTAACAATGAGAAGATTAACTTTCATCAAAACAGAGATAACAGGTACCATCCAACAAAGCCATCTCCAAATCCCCGATATGTGGCAAAATACACGATGGAGATGAAAAGGAGGCATCTTTTTTTCCTGAGGAGGCCTCACTGAAGGGGGTACTCATTTAACTACTAATACAACTATGAATTATAGGGGAAAGAACTTGGGCAAAAAACATGGTTTTAAGAACTGCAATGTCCTTCATAGAGGGCATTTCAATTTATTACTGTGGAACATAATGAAAAAACTGTAAAATAATGCAAAAAAGGTCCATCTTCATCTCCTTCTTAGCGAAAGGATATAAAATAAGGAGACAAACTGATGTCTGACAATTTTTTGCTAGCGCCTTCCAAAAATGTTGATTTATCTCCTCTTCTCAAATTAGAAGATGTATGGAAGATTTACAAGATGGGAGAAGCGGAATTTGCCGCATTGAAAAATGTTGATCTGCACATTAATAAAAGTGAGTTTGTGGTCATATTAGGTCCCAGCGGCAGCGGGAAAAGTACTTTGATGAATCTTCTGGGCTGTCTGGATATGCCAAGTAAAGGTACCGTGTTTCTTAATGGGAAAGATATCTCGCATCTGGGAGAATCTGAATTGGCAACTATAAGGGGAAAAATGATAGGTTTCATTTTCCAGCAGTTTAACTTGATACCCACACTAAACACTCTTGAAAATGTTATGCTTCCTCTTGAGTTCCAGAATGTAGATCCTTCTATTGCTAAAAAGAAGGCTACTGAATTATTGGATCTGGTGGGATTATCCGATAAAGCTCGTAATATGCCATCCCAGTTATCAGGTGGTCAAAGACAGAGGGTCGCCATTGCCAGATCATTAGCCGTAAACCCTGATATAATACTAGCTGATGAACCTACAGGTAACCTTGACAGCAAAACAGGAGCATATATCCTTGATTTTTTATATAATCTGCACAAAAAAGAAGGTAAAACAATAATCATCGTGACACATGATGTGACCCTGGTCAGATATGCTGAAAGAGTTGTTCATATCAAGGACGGAATGGTGGAATCTATAGAAGAAAGACAAAACAACTGAGATGATCATACTATGAAAAAGATGTTACTGATTGTTATACTCTTGATGTTACTCCCCATTGCACATGCTTCTGCTGCAACCTATGTGAACGCCTCTGCGATGAATATTGAGATTATAAGCGAAACTCCCAACCCTGCAAGACCCGGTGAGAGCTTCTAATTGACTCTTAGTGTGCAGAACTATGGGAATAAGAATCTTGAGAGTATAGTTGTAACCGCACAGCCTGAATATCCTTTTTCGCAAGTGGATGGCGAATCACTTAGCAAGACCATATCCTACCTAAATGCCAGGCAGGATATAAGTGATGCTGCAACAGTGAAGTTGAGATTGAAAGTGGCCAGTGATGCTCCAGAAGGTACGTATAAGCTGGATATCGTTACAACGGATTCAACAGGTACAACTATAACCACTAAACTGAATATTGAAGTAAGGGGCAAGGAGTATGCTCAAATCGTGGCGATCAGCAAATCCAATATAGACTTTGCAACCGAGGAGCAGCTTGATTTCCTCGTCACAAACACTGGGAGTTCACCCTTGAAGAACATGCAGATATCCTGGGTAGATCCCACTGGTACAATTTTACCGGTGTACTCTGATAACACCAAGTACATAAGCTATCTAGCAGCCAATCAGTCTGTAACTGTTAGTTATATTGTAATGGCTAATATAAATGCCAATCCAGGTCTTTACCAGCTGGATATCACGCTTAAGGCAGAGGATTATAATTCCAATATCACTACAATTTCAACGACAGCGGGTTTGTTCGTGGGTTGTAAGACCGATTTCGACGTAGCATTCTCAGAATCGTCGAATGGAGAGACCTCGCTCTCCGTAGCTAATGTGGGCAATAATGAAGCATATTCAGTGAAAGTATCCATTCCGGAACAGGCTGGTTATACTGTATCAGGCAGTTCCTCTTCCATAGTGGGCAACCTGGAAAAAGGTGACTATACAATTGCGTCATTCGCTGTTTCACAACAGGGAACTGGAAATTTATCCCGCTATAGCAGTAGACTAGTTGGGAATAGTTCTCTGGTTTCGGCAGCATCCACAACTGCAAGTACTAACTATGACCTTAAAGTCTTGATACAGTATACAGATTCCATGGGTCAGAGGGACAGAATAGAGAAATTTGTTCATATCTCGCAGAACAGCACGGCAACAACTGCGGCAAGTTACTCTGGCGCACGAAACCAGAGTACATCTAGTTCGAACTATCTGTACATTGTCCTGTTGATAGCAATTATTGGAGCAGGATATGTTGTGTACTATAGAAGAAAGAACGGTGAGAATCCAGCCATTATCCAGAAATTGGAATCGCTTGCTTACAGGAAAAAGAAAGAGGGTAACTAGTAATGAGGAATAGCAGCTATCTCAAAATGGCCATTAGCATTCTGTTTCATAGTAAGATACGTAGCTGGCTTACCATTATAGGGATAGTTATAGGAGTAGGTGCGGTAGTAACCATCATGTCTCTCAGTAACAGTATGTCGGCAGACCTGCAAAGCCGTCTTGCGGACATGGATCTGACATCCGTCACCATCACCCCGGGTTATACTAAAGCATCTTCAGTAATGGGACCACGAGATATGAGTGGTAGTACCTCCTCAAAAGATGCCGAACTCACTAAAAAGGATATCAGAGCCATTAAACTGATTGATAATATTGACTATATCTATGGGCAGATATCAGGAAGGGAGTCTGTATCCTATATGGGCAAGTCCGCAACTCTTTCTATAAATGGTGTTGACCCTCAGGTATGGCAGTATACGGTCACATATAACATGGAATCAGGCAGGCTGCTTGAACCAACATATCTTTACATTGCAGTCATAGGTTACAAGGTTGCCAACGAAATGTATGATAATCAGATCGGCCTGAACCGGATCATTACAGTCAATGGAAAATCTGTAAGAGTAGTGGGTATACTTGCATCAGGTGAAAATGATAATGCTGTTATTATGCCTATAGACGCAGCGGTTGGAGTTATACAGGATTCTACGCCCGATGTTTACGATTCGATCGTTGTAAAAGTTAATAGTGTAGATAACGTCGCGACGGTAAAACAAGAAATTGAAACAAAACTCATGATTTCAAGGCATGTGATGAATGATAAGGAAAAGGACTTTACTGTTTCGGACTCACTATCAAGGGCTGAATCTGTCACTGCAATGATGTCATCCATAAGCCTTTTCCTAGGAGCTATAGCCGGTGTTTCTCTGATTGTAGGTTCGGTAGGCATTGCTAATACAATGTTCACGTCAGTGATGGAAAAGACAAGGGAAATAGGTACTATGAAGGCTATCGGGGCCACGAACAAGGACATATTGATGATATTCCTTTTCAACTCGGCAATGGTGGGTTTCGTAGGAGGTGTTATCGGCATCTTATTGAGCATTATACTAACATCTGTCATGGGGCCAGCAATGGGGATTTCCGGGATGACAGTTGCGCCTTACCTGATACTTCTAGGGATATCCATTGCTGTCTTTATAGGTGTTGTCTCAGGTCTGGTGCCTGCTTACAATGCATCGAGGATGAAACCTGTGGACGCTTTGAGGTATGAGTGATCAGACCTCTTTTTTGGCTCTGTAGAAAACCTATAATAATCAACATCAATTGGCTAAAATAGTTATTCACATCCATATCTTACAGTAGATTCAAAAAATTGTTCACTTGAATCCTTACCTGAAAATAGAGGAATTATCTAGAGCCTTAATCTCCTCGCTTTTTTATCATTCAGCGTTCTTTCCCTATCGTGAAAGCTTTTCCAAGATTACATCCAATACCGTAGTAGCTCCTGTTTCCTGTCCCATATATAATAGGTCGGATTTTCTCGATATCAGGATTTCCGTTTTTATCAAGTACGGATTCTTCTGCTTTGACATCAACTATTTCTCCTACAAACAGGGTGTGAAGCCCTATTTCAAGAGTATGAAGCAGTTTGCATTCGAGAACGAATGGAAACTCTCCTACATAGGGAGCAGGTACAAGCTCACTCCTTACTGGGGTCAGACAGGTTGCCTTGAATTTATCTTCATCCCTTCCACTTGCAAGGCCAAAGTAATCGGCTTCTTTTACATAATCTTCTGAAGGGATACTTACGGTAAATGCTTTATTTTCTATGATACCGGCATAGCTGTATGTAGCCTTTCTTAACGATACACTGATACAGGGAGGGGTAGAACAGCAGATTCCGGCCCAGGCTGCAGTCATGGCATTTGGCTTTCCATTCATGTCATATGTACCGACAACCCATGTTGGTGTCGGGAACGCGAGTGTCTTTGCTCCAATCGATTGTTTCATGGTTTTATATTTGTTTCAATAACATAAAATGGTTTTCGAGCCGAAAATATCTTATCTTTGCAGTGTTTCATAAAAAATACAGAATAATAGGCAGTAAGATCACGCCCATTGCATTACTTTTTCTTACATTCATGAAAGATGGTAGCAATCCTATGGATGTTGCCATAAAGAATATTACAATGCCAAACATCCCTGTGAATATGGTGACCATCACTACAAGACCTGCCAGTACCGCAATGCTTAATTTCCTGTAGTTAATTTTCGCCATTAACAGGTGAATGATATTTCCAATTTTGATAGTGGAATAGTAGGAAAATATCGAGGCAAGGATCACCACACATAATAGAATAAGGATAAAGGGTATGTCTATTGCTGATTGGTCCAATAACGAGGATATTGCCACTATTGCTCCGTTACGTGCTCTTCCAATGAAGAAAAAAACAAACAGGCCAAAAACAGCGTTAGCAGTATTTACACCAGATACTGAAATGATGAATTCTCTAGCTTCATCCAGGGGATCTTCGGATATACTGGTTTTATCAGACTTTTGTTTGCCACGTATCCTGCTGAATTGTTCTGCCAGCAATGTAGCTACAGAAGATGATACTCCCGGCAACCATGCTACAAAAGAACCTGCAATGCTTCCGGAGGCAATTCCTTTTATTATCCTGTTAGCAGGCAGGCTGATTAAGGAAGTGCGCTGGGCTGGTATTACTGAACTGGTTGTGAGGCTTATTATTAGTTGGGAAGCACCAAATAGGCCGCTTAACAGTGGAAGTAGTATCGACGGGCTACCTGATTCGAACAAAGAGTTAGCCATGTTCTCTTTTCCAAAAGCAAAGATTCCTAACAGACCGCTCATCACGAATACCAAAAGTGCATAAAATTTGTATCTGTAGCGAGTAAGAGATCCCTGTCCAGGTACATACTCTCCTTTTTCAGTTACGATCATCAGGAAAGCTATGAAGAGCAGCATCCAACCAATGTAGTCTTGTATAAGTGGATATATTGTGTATAACAGGAAGCCAAATGGCAAAAGCAGGATGATGGATGTGATTACAGAACCTGCACTTCCTAGGGCTGAAAGCCGTATAGCTTCTGGTCCTCTGCCATCGAGCAGTAACTGATGTCCCGGAAGTACTGCCAGCGCCATGTCCGAATTAGGGACTCCCAAATAGATGGAGGGTATTATATCGTGAAGTGTATATAACTTTTGGTTGATACGTCCTTCTCATTCAAGTCACAGACATATCGATCTATGACTCTTTTTACATTTATTTCTATCCCTACAACCCAAGACTAAAGCACAGTATTGCTGCAGTAGTTAAGGGTAGCAAAAATGGGTATGTTTGATGACCACCCCATTTACGAGCCGGAATGAACAGGGGAAATAACAAAAACGATACCAGTATGATCACAAGAGCATTTACTGATAAAGAGAGTACCATGAAACATTTAGCATCAGCCGCCCCTATTGTTTCTGTAAAGTAGAGGACCAAAGAGATCATCACCACTGCAAAGGTAGTATCAAACGTCCAAAAAGGTAGAGTGACGGAAGCCATTGCCACCCATACCATATTAGGAACTCGTCTATCCTTAACATCCAGATAAACAGCATACAGCAAGATCAGACTAATTACGGAATATAGACATGTAGTCAGATTCATTGCCGCTACTTTTCCTTTTTAGATTTTTCCGAGTAGTCTTCTTTGGTTCACTTATGTTAATTGTTATACTTTTTCCAGGCGAAGCCTTTGAGTTCTTTTTCTTAGGTGTTTTCTTGGGCACATCTTGCATACTGCCAAAATTACCCTTTGAACCCATAGAAGAGCCAAGTGAGGACTCAAGCCCCTTCATAGACTCACCGAGTTTTTTAGAACGCTCTGCAGCTTTTTCCTTCCCTACATCAGCCTTTGCAAGGGCTCTAGCTTCATCAACTGAAAGGCCTTTTCTCGTGTATGACTTTGCCTTTGTATTGATCTTCTTGTTCTTATCGATCTCAGATAACTTCTTCCTGGCTGCAATTTCGGCCTTCTTCTGTGCTACAGTCTCATCAACTGTATCTCTCAATTTTTTTGAAACATCTCCGAATATTCCCATGGTATTCACCTGAACTTCAGTTCTAACAATTCCATACTTGCCTTCTTGAAAATCTTATTATTTTTCTCATCGAAGACCATGAATTTAGTGTCAGAGAACAGTGATTCTCCTTCTTTGAACCCCTTACCGTTACACTTCTCAACTCTCATAGAACTCACTCCATGAACAAGCTACCAAATATTCCTGCGATTCCCAAAACTACACACATGTACATCAGATACAACATTGCAGTTGGTACAACGAATGTGCCTGCAGTAGCAGGGACAGCTACCATCAGTGCCAAGATAAGAAGTACAAGGCTGGTAGTTTCGAGCGTCTTGGTTTTGATGTAAGTAATACCAACAGTCAAGATTACGAGGAGTGCATAGAACCAAGCACCTGGGGCACTATCTGTTGTCCAATAGCTATTTATTGGCATGAGGAAAGCCTCAATCACTGCAGTAGTATTGTTCTCATCCACAGCCATTAGTTTGTTAAATCCAGGATACTCATCAACAGACTTGTAGGTCAAAGTCACATTTTTCATATTAGTCATTGACTTTGTTGCCTTGGTTGTGTTGAGACCGTTGCTGATATACCATGTATGAACGTTGCCATTGATAGTCACAGTTAGCACATCTTTCCCGTATGGAGAAGCAGGATAAGTGTAGGTGCTATTAGTACCGACTTCGCTTAGTACCGTGGTACCGTCCAGTTTCCACAAAAAGGTATGAGTAACTTCATCATTGATGCTGACACTGAACTCTTGTGCATTTTCAAGAGCTACAAGTTCAATATTACTTTCAGCAGGAGTGTATTCAGTTTCATAGACTGCTGATACTGGAAATATTAGCAACAGCATCATAATGAAAGTCAATATGGGTCTCATGTTATGCACCGGACCTTAGCATCTTTGTTGCTATCTCATACAGTATCATAACCAGTATAGGACTCGTGATTATAGCGCATAATGCCAAAGGAACACCAATATTGTACAGGACCATTGGGAGACCTGCAATCAATATGAAAATAAATTCAAAAACAAGTATGAGCCCATTGATTATCAATGAGGCAACTACTATCATATATTCAAAAGTGTTTGAAGCATTCGTGAATTTATTGCTGAGTTCTGTAATTCTGGCATTCACATCTTCAAATACATTGAAAGAGTTGGCTTGAACGGGGAATATCCCGGTAAACGAAATCAAGCTTATTGCAAAGTTGATCATGACGATAAAATAGATATATCGTTTTACTGCATCGTTTTCCATCAATATATCACCCTATCTTGTTTTTTCTTGAATTTGATGACTGCTGCTGTAGCAATTAGAATTATTGTGTAGATTGCAGCCTGACCAATTGGGAACCAGTCAAAAATATAAGCAGTACAGAACACACCTGCACCTAGCACACATCCTACATCTGCACGGTAAGCACTAAATGCAAGAATACAGACTATAGCAATAGCTGACACAACCACCTGTTTGAACCATTCGGGATATGATGAGGGAAACGGATCTATGTTCTCAGGGTTCAGCGTGAATGCCTGGGTCACATTGTAGAATTTGCCATCTTCGGTTTCAATAGTTACGGTAATCAGGTATTCGTGTTTTGAACTGTCAGAAGCAAGAACAAAAGTACCTGAATTAGTATCTAGTGAATATGATGCTACGCTTTCATTGTTTTCAGTTGCTACAAAAGTAGCAGCTTCAATTTCCTCATCTGAATCATAAGAGAACGTGATTGTATCTGCATCTTCATCAAAGGTGAAACCACTGCTTAACCAGTCAGTCACATAATTACTGCCAGAGCTGCTTGTTATTGTTATGTCCATTGTGCCGTCTGGATCCGGGTATAACCAACCATAGCTTACTTCAGAGCCATCAGGGGAATGAATTACAAGACGGTAGACATCACCTTCAATCAGATATGTACCACATGAACCATCGAAACCGAAATATGAACTGAAGACTGTATCGACTGTGCCATTCATAGGCTTCTGAACATCAATCCAATAATCAGTTACAGGGTAACTGATAGACTGAGTGTTCAGCTTGAATGTGTTGTAAATGGTTGATGCATTTTCACTAATCAGGTAGATGTTTTGTGCATCGTACAGGCTTGTAATGATGGTCTTTCGTGATTCGTATCCATCGGCTGAAGCTGTAACTAGTAGGTTCTGAACTGGCAGTCCAGACAGGTCAACTGTACCATCACTTGAGGTCTTTGTTGTCGATGTGTTCTCAGTATAGAAGTTGATTGTGACTGTGGCATCATCTATCAGGTTTTCGAAGTCCTGTTCATCCCTGATGTACAGGATGGAAAGTACATAGAATCCTTCTGTGGAAGTTGTTGTAACTCCACTCCATGAGTCCTGTATGTTTGCTACCCAAGTATGGTAACCGCCTGTGAAAGTACCTATATTTTGCTGTATTTCACCATTTGTGGAACTACTCGCTGACCCCTCATATTCACCATCAACATAGAAGAATGCAGATATGAAGTCTTCATAAGTGATGTCAGCATCAGTTACGTTCACTGAAAGTGTAACTATCGGGTCTGTGTCATAGGTATAATCGTCAACGGGGAACATGGACACTATGTTTGGTTTTGTGTTAGTCCAAGTCATAGAGATGTCATTGACGTAGTAGCCGCCAATGGAATAGCCAGTGATGACAGTATATAGATTTGCGTCAGCTGCACCTGCAAGCTTGTATGTATCCTTTTTTGGGGGTATATTTCCGTTAACGCAAGCCGTCATGTAGGTTCCCATAATGCCTGATGCGCTTCTTTCGGAAGCAGGAAGAGCACCATGCATGAATCGAAACTCATCCATGTCGCCTGCCCAATCTGCAATATTATTTCCACCGAAGTAGATACCTCCAAGCTGTATGTAATCAAGGTTGAGTTGGCTGCTTGCGTTGTAGGTCATGTCTATTTTTGTGACGTATTTTCCATCCATGTAAACATATACGTAAGTAGCATCAGCATACATCACAATATAGTGCCAGTTGTTAGGGGTTATTGTTACTGAGGCGTTGTATGACGAAACTGCATTGTCATTTTGGTCTCGTACAAGAAGCTGCCAGTAATCGGCTGCGGCATCTATGTACTGCAATTCTATGACTGCATTGCTGCCACTGTCACTGATGCCTATGGGTGAGCCTGCTGTACCATCTGGTTTTATCATTGCGGCTATGCACCACCAGCCAGCATCATAATCATAGGCGTAGTTAGTTCGAGTGTAGTCGCCTGCACCATCAAATGAGATGTAGTTCTCATACCGATGATTGAGTACACTATAGATGGTTGCACCACCACCAAGAGTTGCGTCTTGATGGGAACTACCGCTATCAACTATGGACACATCAGGAGTGATGCCGCCAGAAGAACCACTGAAAGGATATCTTATATTGTAGAATGCGTGTCCACCTGTTACATGTCTACCGTCTGTGGAATTGAGCCATTGAGAGTTGCTATATAACCATGCATAGTCTATGACGTTGTTTCCTGTATCATCGGTGTAGGTGACATCGCCTGAAGTAAGATTGACTGCTGTGAATACGGGAGATATGTATTCTCCTGCACCTGAAGCATGTACTATGCGGTCTCCGCTAATAGTGTAGCCAGTATACCATGCACCGTTGCTGAGTTCAGTTGTGGTTGTGAGTGTTTTGGTGTAGGAGTTGGTTGCTGCCATTGCAGGCAGCGCAATCAAGAAGAGGAGCATCACCACCATGATTATTTTTCTCATGGTTTACCTCCACTGGCTGTTATCTTCTTGCCGGGTACTGTCTATGAAAGCATAGATTAGCACTGCTGCAGCGAAGCCATAAGGGAAGATAGTAAGAACCGTGTCTATAAGACCAGCAACACCTGCAGCATACCCGCCCATTGCTCTCATGTACTCAAGCCCAAAGTCAAAAAATGGCTGTAGAGTCAGATATGCTAATCCCATTGCAAAAATAGAGGCAAGAGCCAGAAGCCAAGTTTTAACTGCTCCCATTAGACCCCTCTCCACTTCGATGCATCGCCATAATTGTTATACAAGCGGTCATATTTCCAACCGGAACCTGAGTTCGTTCCCTTCTTTGAAGATTTCTTTTTTCGAGTAGGAATAAAAGAAGGAATAATCGGGGGTTCGTTTGACTTATTCCTCCTACCGGGTTTCACAAGATCGTCTAGGGCAACGGGATCCGTAGTATATTTAATAGGCTCCACAGGTGCTTGTTTTTTACCTTTAGTTCTATTTCTATTTTGAGCATAAGAAGGCAAGTTCTGTGCCTTATACTCAGAGTCCAATCTAGTAGTTTGCTTAAGGCTTTGCACATAATCCAGTTGTTGCATCTGGACCTGTCCCTGTATATTGGTTTGTGCAGGCAGTTGACTAGTCATCTGAGCTGTTAAATCTATTTGAGCCTGAGCTGAATATGGCAACACAAATGCTTTAGATCGTGGAATTTGCGACTGCATAGCTCTGGCTTTAAATTGCTCGTCTAGAGATGGGATTTTTCCACGTGAAGATATTTGTTTACCAATAGAACCGATCAGTTCTGAACGCTTAGTGCGCTCTATAGGTTTTTCACGAATTTCATTTGTAAACCTTTCAATTTCAGAACGCTTCGGTCTCTGTACAGCTTCTTCAACAGGAGTATTAAATTCCTTTGTGAAGGAATCTCTTTGTACCTGGATATCACTATTTGTGAGTTTGTTGGCTATCTTCGGATCCTCTATAAATGAAACTGTACCCCTATCATCCTCGATAAATTTCGCCATGTTTTTCTTGAGGAAGTAATCTTTTTGAAGTACCTCATCCGCAAATGTTGATTTAAGGACACTATCGGGGTTAACTTTCTGTGCCTTTCTCCTGGTTGTATTTTTTTCACCCTTTACCCATTCACGAGTCTTAAATCTGGTATCTATACCCACATTCTCATTTATCTCAAAGTTATTGAGTACCTCCGGGATAGATGTTTGTGGTGTGGGTGGTCTATCTGGCTTGAATCTGTTTTTAGTATCGACACCTATATTGTCCCCCATTATTGTTTTATCTATACTTTGTAGAACCTCAGGCGTAGACGTGGGAGAGTTAGCAATAGTATCTCGTTCAGCCCATTTTCTTTTTGCAGCTCTGGTATCTATACCAATATTATCATTAATCTCAAAATTCTTGAGAACTTCGGGAGCAGAAGTTTTTACCTTAGGGACTCTTTCATCTAAATCCCATTCTCTAACACTTACTTTTGTATCAATTGCCCTTAATTTATTAGGATTTTCAACCCTCTCAAAAAAGTCACCAGTGTAATCACTTCTATAGGAGTTACTTTTGAACTCATTCAGCTTTGCCATGTTCTCTGCATAATTCACAGCACTTTCAGGGGTCTCTACTTTAGCAATTGTGTTTTGATTATTTTTGAGCTGACGTTTTATGTTGAAGGTATCATTATCAAGAGCCACTTTCTTTAGTATTGACTTGTTAGAGGCATTTCTAAGTTTGAAGGAGTCTGTAGTTTTGATTTTGCCAATATCAACAAGTCCTAATCTTGATGCTACAGGTTCAACATTAGGCATACTTTTGACCGACTCGGGAACTGGCTTGAACTCGTTCAGCTTTGCTATGTTTTCAGCATAATTCATAGCACTTTCAGGAGTTTCCACTTTAGCAATGACATTCTGCTTTACCATGGTCTTGCTAGCAACCACATCTGCAGTTTTAGGATTCTTGAGTTTGAACGATTCAGCACTCTTTACATATCCAACATCAACCAACGATAGCTTAGATACACTAGGTTCAACATCAGGCATACTTCCTACAGATTTGGGCACTGTATGGAAGTCATTAAGCGCAGCAGCCTGCCTTTCATAGGTCTTTGAGTTCTTGAGGTCCGTAGCAAACTCTCCTATTTTGCCAGTAGCACCCTTCCCGACTTTTACAGTGCCTTCAATTACCCTTCCAGTAAGAACCATTCCTGCCACTGCTCCAAGACCAGTAGCAGGATCTGCAATAATGGGTTCACCAGTATTTACGACAAAGTCCTTAGTAGAAGACACTGGATTTTTAACAAATGCGATTGCAGCCTGGGGAATTGCTACAGGAGCAACTGCTATTGTTTCCCCTGCAGACAGCACGAACTTAGCTGCTGCAGTATCAGAAGCTTTTTTCTCGTTTACCTGGTAGTTCGGACCGCTTCCTTCGTCCATCACTTGAAACACATTTCCAGCATCAAGAGTATCCTTTGCAGCTTGTTTTACTTCTGATACAGCATCAACATAGTAACCTGCCGTTTTCCCTGCAGCATTGGAAGTAGCATTAGCTATGGTTTGAGTAGGAGCTTCCTTAAGAACAGATTCAGATTCGCCATATAGCGGAGCAGCTTCGTATTTAGAGTAATCTTTGTTATCTGCAGATTCGATATTAGTATCAGCATATTCTATTGCTTTATCTGCTATCTTTGCTGCAGGAGCCACTACGGTTCTCCCTATGGTAGCAGTTACACTATTATAAGCATTAGCAGACGCATTGATGATATTCTCAGTGTTTATAGCCTGTGGATTGTTGAATTTCTCCTCTAGAGCAAAAGGCTTAGTTGTAGTTGAAGAAGAGGAAAGCTCTGAAGCACTGATTTCCTGTTCACTAAAAGCGTTCATTGCTGCATCTGATAGATAAAACTTATTCGCAGTAGTATTTGATTCAGGAACTTTAAGTTCAGAGTAGTTTATTGGATCAGCTATGTAGTACCGATCACTAAAACGGTCTTTTAAGGATCCCGTCTCAACAATCTTTGATTCTGTTTCAGTCTTGGTCACAGGATCAAGTTGAGCTGCACTTCTGACACTGGAACCTGCTTTAATAGTTGCCAGGTTGTTGTATTTAGATTCAGTTACTGTTTCCTCCGTGACAGCGTAATTACCATCTGAATATACGTTTGTAACTGTCGTTACCTGTTTTGAAACCTCGGTAGGAGTCTTTGAAGCTTGTGCAGTTTCTGCAGCCGTTACTCTGTTAGAGGCTTCTGTTTTTGTTTGCTGTTTGGCTTGATCGAGGGAGATGGTTTCTGTAGTTGAAGCAGTCTGTATAGAAGTAGTTCCTTTATTTACGTTTATTACTCCTGCTTCTACGTCTGAGGTCTGCTGTTTTGCTTCCTCAAGGGTTACTTTATCCTTGTTCCAGGTATCAGATGATGTAGCCGATGGAGAACGAGTTTCTTCTACTTTCTCGACCTTCTTACCATCTATTACAGTGTAATTCTTCTTAGTCGATTCTGACTTTTTCCAGTTCCCTGAACCATCTTGAGTCCACGATGCCATATTCTCACTTTCCATGTATGATTAATTGGAGTAATGCTGCCATCTTGATCGCAGCAGGGTGATCACGATAGACCATTATCCCTGCAAGCATGACAAGAAATCCACCAGCCCACATCCCAAGAACGAAAGTAATAAGTCCGTTCATTTGATCGAAACTCCCGTTCCTGTAGACACTACACTCTGCACAGCTACGCTTGCGACATCTGCTGATTTTGTAATCATGATGTAAGCCAAAGCTGCACACAAAATAGCGATACCTGCACCAGCAAGAATAAACAAAATCAGATTTTGACGAGTCTTATCGTCCTGGCGTTGGATCTCTACTTCACGAGCTACCATTGCTTTCATAGTTACCGGGTTATCACCTGTTGTGAGAAAATCGATAACTGAAATTGGCCTGATGACTTCTCCTTTAGGAGCAATGGGAGCACCGTCTTTAATTTCATTATATAGCTTGGTTGGCAGGATGAATTTTTCATCATAACCGTAAACAATAGTTTCATCACCGTCAATTACTGCTATTGGTTGCTGTACTTCGTTACTCACTTACAACCACCTCAAAGGTCTGTTTAAACTCGTCTAAGCTCATTCTTTTACTGTCAATAATTGAGGCATAAGCGGTTTTGTTTTTGATTCCGGCTCTTTTGAGCTTGCGGAAAATTGGGGCTATGTTTGGCCTGATTGCTCTTGCTATGGGTCTGTATACAAGGATCGAAGGGATACCGTAGAAGGTCACAACATCTTCACGTTCAAAATTGTAGGTTCCCGTATCGGTTCTCATTCCATAACCTTCTACACGGGCAGGTTCTGGCCTTATGGATCCATCAATTCCACAGAAAAACACTAATCTTTGAGCAAAAAGACTCTTAAGAATGAACGGGAATTTAAACACGAAAAGCACGTTCACAGCTACGCTGAGTAGTGTTGTAATAAGAAAACCAACTGCCAGGATTGCGAGAACAATAGTCATGTTGAACATGATTATTTCCTCCTGAGCAACTTGTTGAATATTCCTTGTTGCTGCTGTTGTCCACCTTCGCTATAATTAATTGATTTTGTGACTTCTGTAAGTCTCCTTACAGCGAACCCATCACGACCTAGCGACAAAGAAGGGATATAGTGCATTCTAAGACGAACAAGAGACTCGTAACTCATATCGTCCTTCATATACCACAAAATTTCAAGCGAACGTTTCAGCAGTACTTCATCTGCAGGGTTCAAATTCGAAAGAGGGTTGATCTTGTTAAGGATCGGGAAATTATCTTCCTGCATGTTAAGAGGTACATCTGATGCTGTACCAATCAGACCTGCAAGGGTGCCTACATGAGCTGCTACTGCTGTATCATTATCAATAGAATCAAAGTCAGTTTCTGGCATTGTTTTTCTCCTCTAAATAGTAGCGGTAAAGGTTGATCGTGCTAATGAGCGCAAAGAAGGCAAAAATGTAAGCCCCTACAACTGAACTGATAACATTAGTGTGTTCTACCACTTCCGTGCCTACAACATGCATTGTTACATTCTCTATGGAGAGAGAACTGACTGCAAGCCCGATGAACAGGGGTATGCATAAAATGGAAAAAATCTGCTTGTGAGAAAGGTTTGGAGACAGAAGTGAATAGAAGAAACAAAGAGTTGTGAACAGAAAATATATGTAAAAATATTCTTTGTACATGTTCATCACCTTAGTAAAAATACAGGAGGAAAAGAGGCAGTTTTACTGCTTCCTTCCACCGAACATGTACAATACGAATGCACCGAGACCAACGAGAGGCAGGAGCACAACAATACCTATGATCATATAAAATATGGTCTCAAGGTTGCCGAGTGCTGAGATACCTTCAGAGTTGTTCTGGTCAGTCATCATGTCTTTACCGATTGAGATGAACTGAGAACCAATCAGGATAGCGATAATGACCGCAATGATTGTTCCAAGCATACCCATTACAAGACCTGCATTGGCCTTATCGGAGTTCACGAAGTCAGTTACTTTTTTGACTACTTTCTTGGCGATTCCTATTAAGGACATGTGTATCACTTCCTGTAGCTATATAGTTCATAAGTCGATATAAATATTTGTGACGAATATATACATATATTGAGTATTGTAATTATTTCAAACAATTTATATATACAATAATGTATCTATATAGATTTATGAAGAGTAAAGTCTATACCGACTCTGAAGAAGCTACAATGGACTTCTCCGGTCTTGTTTTTAGGGCATGTTTTACGATAATGCAGAACGAAGCTTATGGGAACAAGCGCGCTGTGTATGATATAATAAATTATCTTGGAACAATCATGCACCCGTTTCAGGATAAACAGTATAATGAGACTATAGAAGAACTTGCCAATGCTGAAAAGCCTAAAGGTAAGACTGCAAATGATGTCCGTATCATTGAAGAAAAATACACTCATAATTTTATGTATGGAAAATATGAAGCACTAATGGACCTTGCCTATAGACGGGGTTTCCTGCCAGCCACTAAAAACCAACATCAAAGGGAAGAAAGCAATGTCTAAAGTATCACCTGAAAGCTTTGATAAAATCTGTGGTGCGATCTCAAAACGGATCAATGAGAAAAACAAATCCTATTCAATGGTATTTGTTGGAGAACCAGGAAGTGGAAAGTCTCTTGCTGCCTGTTCTGTGGCAAGTAGAATCGATCTTTCTTTTGCAAAGAATCCAAGAGTCGTGTATAACACAATGGATTTCATTAAACAGTTATCCTCAATGAAAAAAGGGCAAGCAATTATCTATGATGAAATAGGTCTTGGTGCTGCAGCAAGAACTTTTATGAGCCAGGCAAACCTTATGATGTCTGCTGTTTCTCAAATATTGAGATTCAAAAATATTCTTGTGATCTTTACTACACCTTCTATTTCTTTCTTTGATGTAAACGTAAGAATGTTACTGAATGCTATTGTAAAAATGAAAAATATCGATTATGAGCATCAAGTGACTTATGCAAAGTTTAATGTGATCCAGATTTCAAATTCTGGGAACTTGGTTTACAATGACTTTATTTTTTACACCCCCGATGGTGGCCGCAGCGTAATTGATCCTTTCATTATCCCAAAGCCTTCACCTGAAATGACAGCTTGGTACGACGAAATTAGTATTGAGTTCAAGAATCAGACTATAAAAGAACTGTTCGCTAAACTTGATGGCAACGGAGTAGAAACGGAAGAAGGTAGGATCAGCCATAGTGAACTTAGAAAAGTCTACAGTCAGGCAAACGTGTGTGTAAAGCTTATAGAATATATCCATAAAACCCATACCTGGAAAGAGTTATCTGAGATTTCAGGAATACAAGATCGGACTCTTAGAACGTGGATCGGACCTGGAAAATTGGCAGCCCCTCCTTTAAATGAATAATAGTGAAGGAAAAACGGAAGCCAGAGACTAAATGTAGAGTGATGAATGACTTATTCTGATTGCCTACTTTCTTTTTTAAAAGTTTGACAGATATTGAAAAATGCAGGAAAACAGAATCATTGAAGATGTTAGTTGTAGAATTTGAGGTTATGTGCAAAACATAAATCCCATTGCATGACTACAGAAAGTAGTAGTATACAATTGAAATATCAGCTCTGTGGAATTCCTCGAAATTCAAACTTTCAACCGAGATAATTTTAACTCTTGGAACTATAGGTTTTGGAATAATTTCAAGCTGGATATTCGGCCGCGAATATTCCGACAGGGTGATACAGGATTTGCTGGCACTACCAGTTCCCCGTTCAACTATCGTTTTGTCTAACTTTGTCGTCATTTTTTCTGGAGCCTTTTACTTTCATTAATCCTCTTTATATCCGGACTCCTTGCAGGCCTGATTGTGAATATTGCTGACAGGTCAGTTGGAATAGCCTATCACTATTTTATTGTATTCATGGGTGCTTCACTTCTTACGACAATTCTTTGCCCTCCCGTAATGCTTATTGCGAGTTATGGTCGAGGATATCTTCCTCCCGTGGGATTTGTCCTCTTCACGCTAATCATAACCCAATTAATTTTTAGAGGTATTTCTTGTATCACACTCTACATTCCATGGGCAGTTCCAGCTTTATATGGTGGAATTGCAAGTACGTATTCCCCAAGTCCCAAATTGATTAGTTATCTGATACTAGTTTCGACCGTCTTTTAAGCTTAGCCGCTACTGTGTTCAGGTGGATATTCGCTGATCAGTACTAGAGTTTCAATACTCGATAACTTAAAACATTCTGAAAAACCCCTAAATTCCAATGTCTATTTATATGCCAAATATATACAATTGGCTAAAATCGAACGTTTATCGAACTCCCCTATAGATTTTACTCAAACATGCGGTTTAGTAAGGAGGGGAGAGAACACGCTGATTTAGGATGAGCAAAGCCATTTAGAAAAAATAGTACTGTATATTAAAAATTACCGAGTTTCTTTTAAATACGTTGTAACTCAAATGTTAATTATTCACAAAAGGAGGGAGTGAAGTATAGCCGATAAAACTCTGAAAGTACCTGAGAACGCTCCAGGTGCGTATTATGTTGATGCTGAATGTATAGCATGTGATTTATGTGTGGACACAGCTCCGAATCACTTCAAAATGATTAACGGTGATCAACCGCATGCATGTGTATACAAGCAACCCGAAAGCGATGAGGAAAAGGATAACTGCGATGATGCAATGGGTGCTTGTCCCGTTGATGCTATAGGAAACGATGGATAATAGAATTGTTATGGGTGTGGTTAACTTTTCTCAGCTCTGTACAAACTCAATGGTTGTATATTTTAAGAACTACATCCAACAAATTATGGTATTATCCCTTTATAGATAAATATCGGCCAGTTGATGAATTATTTCTTGTAATTGTTCGCGTTTGTCAACGCCAATCTTTTCCTTTTCCAGGATCTCAAATTCTTCAAATAACTTTTGGTTCTGTTCTCCAGAAAGTTTCTTTTCAGCCATCGTGAAAAGAATATTATTTTCTTTATCGATGTGCTGGACAATGAGTCTGATGTAGTACCTTCCATATTTGACTAACTTTGAACGATTCTGAGTATCAATCTTATCATTATCAGAAATAGCTTCGCCTATAATCTTTGCATATTTACGTCCTGTTTTATGTTCAGTAAGAAGTATCTCTATTAGTTTCTTTGATTCATCCCCATCTATGCTCTCTAATGTAGGGAAAAGTGATTTCTCTTCCTTCGCATGGTGGCACTCGTCAACAAAGCCGACCATAAAATCATGTAACTGTTTAAGGTGTTCATGATTCACATCTTCTCCCGCATCAAGCAATTTGCATATCTTTTCCAGAATATCGAGCATTATAGTTATTTCATTATGCTCATGTCTCAAATCCGCAACTCCCATCATATATAACACTCCCTATTGTTCTGTTTGCTCTTTCAGAGAAACTCAATTATAATCCTACTAATAATATACTTGGTCTCATCTATTCCCTGTCAATGCGTATTTTGCCATCACTTTCAGGTATTCGTGATCCACTTCCATAAGCACGGTCTGGAACATGGCCACATGTATCTTCTCCTCTCTGGCAACATCCAGCAGTATCTTCTTGAGATTCTCGTCATATGTAAGGGCAGCCATTTCCTCGTAAAGGTTTATTGCATCCAGTTCGGCTATCATAGCACTTCTAAGGATCTCTTTATCAATATCTTCCTTACTTGTCCTTTCAAAGTTTATAGGTGCTTTTGAAAACAATCACTCACCTCCTGATTTACCGAGTTCTTCTTCCACTTCCTTTTTTCCAGCCTCCAGTTCTTTGACCTGCTCTTCATCTTGTTCAAGGAGCAATGCATGAAACTCTCCTACGTGTGTTTTTTCCTCTTTTGCCACATCAAGCAGCACCCTTTTTACTTCATCGCTTTCTGTAAGGTTAGCCATTTGCTCATAAAGGCTTATAGCATCCAGTTCGGCAACGATTGCAGCTCTCAGGATCTCTTTATTCAGATCTTTCGGGTTGATTTTATCCAAAACTATTGGTATCCTCGATAACATGCTCGAATCTCTCCACTCGCTACGCTGGTGACGTAGCTATTTCCCAACTCCAAATAAAAGTGATTTTTACACTATTTATTCATTACGCAGGAATACCTGTGAATAAAAATAGATAACAAAAATGGATCTCCACAACATTGAGTGGGTAGGTTCGTAAGGGATATGCAGAGAATTGTTCTCCTAAAGAAGGTTAGTGATATATTGTTGTTGAAATTACCCACACGATGTTGAAGATAAACTTTAATTCTATATTTAAATATCCAGGAAAATTTCAAGCTTTCCTGAGTAGCCTGAACTTTTCGGGTTTCTTGGGAACTTTCACCCTCATTAAAAAGTAAGTTAACATGGAAATTATACCTGTGCTTGTAAATAACTGGAACTTTAGACTTTGAACATCATTGAAAGCATGAACAACATACAGGTTAAGCACTACAAAAGATAAGGTAATGGTATAAAACAATAAATCAACAGGTCTCATGCAGTTCCCCCCATTTTATATACAAAATTACAAGCATTATCCCGAAAACAATTACTCCAGAGCATGCAAAGCCTGAATGCGGCGGGATCATCTGAGTTAAATAGGCACTGACACAATAAAAAATAAAACAAATTGCCCAGAGTAGTTTTTTAAAACCAGTGTTCAGGGAACTATCCTCCTAAACGTTGGTTTTGTGAGCTCTGCACTGCATATTACTATTTCTTCATGTGGGGTTTCAATTAATGCGTATCCTGTACCCTGGCTGTGGCTGCTTATATGATGTTCTGAAGTGGAATTACCTATGTACTCAGTAGTACTATTATCTACATATTCAGCAGTAGAATTGTCTACATAATCTGAAGTGCAATTGTCAAGGTCATAGTTTGTTTCATCTTTATCTGTAGTTCTGCCATCATCAATGGTTGCATTATCTAGATCATGGTTTGAGTTGTCAGATGTACAATTATCAAGATCCTCATTTACATCGTCTGTAGGCTCTGTAATTGGCTCGTCAGAAGCCTCAGAATCATCGTTTTCCTTTTGGTCAATGGTTCCGATAGCCCATATTTTGCCAGAAGCCGTTCCATAAGCACCAATATCTGCACCATTATAACCAATTCCTTTTAAAGGAGAATCATCCTGCAGGTGATACATTGAATCTGAGAACATGGGATTAAGAGCAAAGTTGTTCCATGCAATGCAGAGATTGCCGTCAAAAGCATCGTAGTTATTATAAAAGTCGTTACAATACACATAGAACTTGTGATTCTCTGAGTAGGAATTCATGACAGGTTCAGCAGATATGGTGATGTGATCCTTGATGTTGATGAAAACATTGTTCCTGACTATGGTTGTGAACTCTTCATCTACAACGCCATCAGAAGCCCTCTTTGCATAGCGAACACCTGCAATACCTGTGTCATCGAACACGTTATTCTCAATGAGTGTTGCATTGAACTGCCAAATTGTAATGCCTGCTGTAGAGTACTTGTTGTCTGAGGGGTAGTTTCCTACATCTCTGATTATGTTATTATGGATGTAAACACCGTCACCTTTTGTTGATTCAGAAGTCATCCAGATACCTGAACCTCTCAGATCATGGATGTAGTTCTTACTGATTTCAATATCTGTAGCAGGTTGTCCAGCATCGATATTAATTTCGATACCCGGACCTGTAGAAGAACCTCCACCATCTGCAACTGTGATAGTGCCTGAGTAGACCTCATTGTTGGAGATTAAAACATGATTACCGCTAGCAATCCGACAAGCAGCATTTGTTCGGGTGAAAATATCATTGTTCGTAAACTCAACATTATCACTATACAGGCTGTATAGACTTTCATGCCCCATCTTGTTTATAATGCAATTGGTAACTGTGATACCGTCACCGTTTCTGAAAATTATACCATCTGACTTAGCATACTCAAGAGTGACACCATCAAATAGTACATTTTCACAATTCCTGAATAGGAATAGGCCATAGTAACCCTGGCCGAATGGCACATCGATATTACCTTGACTGTTTCCGTCAATGGTAATATCACTGATAGTGATATCTGAGAGATGGGATGCATAGAACATCGTCTGGCCTGAGTCCCATCCTACATAGTCTACGAGTTTTACCTCCCCATCACCTGTAAGGGTTACACCATCTGCAAAGTTGATTGTGCCATCTACCCAGAAAGTACCATTGTTAAGATAGATGGTATCGCCAGGTTGGGCTTGATCCATGGCCTCATTTATTGCTTCATCTCCGTTAGAAGATGGATCTAAATAGATAGTTGCTGCAGATGCATGATTTATTAGTAAAAGCAGAGAGCATATAATTAAGAGACCAGCGAACTTATAGCATTCCCGAATCTCTCTTCTTCTTTTTGTTTGTTCATTAATGGTATTATAAAATAAATTGTGCTTCATGAAATCTCCAAAATCAATCTCTCGTTTGCAGCAAGGTACTCTGATTTTGTTTTCTCCACATTGTCCTTTGCAGCCTGGTTTAACAAAGAGTTGTAAGATTCCACAGCAGAGATATACCGTGCTTTAGATTCGAGATAGTCATCAATAGCATCTTTTAGATCCCTGTAAGAACTTGGACTATCGATACAGTAGCCTTCAAAATGCTGATCATCAATGTAAACCGCACCTGAATCAATGGCTATGCCATCGAAAGTAACCCAAAGCCTGTCACATGACGTGATAGGTTCATCGTTCATTGACAGGTTTCCAAAGACTAATGTACAACTAAAATTGTGTGTTTTTAGTTTATTCCAGACAGTTACTGCAGAGTATTCATTATCGAGAAGGTATGTTTCATTGAGAGTATCCGAAACCAGAGCATCACAGATTTGAACGTCTGAAAGTTGAACAGTTACATGAGGGGGAGTGGACTCCACTACCATGGGATCTTCTTGGGAAGTATACGATACAACTATTCCACTGAGTGCTAATGCAAGTAGTGTCAAAAATTTTATATTGCCGTCCACTCTTTCCCTCCTTGATTTTTATGTTGTGGTTTTTGCTTTCATTTTTTGAAGTGCTTCGATCTTTCTTTTGTTTCTTGCAGGATCCTGTTGTAAGGACTGGGTTTTCCCTGATCTTTTTCTTACAAAAAAATCCTCATAAACGAAACTGTCTTTGAATGCCATGGTCTCTACCCTCACTGATCGATAATCCAAGCAACTATGAACAGTACTCCGAAAGCGAAGAGAAATACAACTGAATCTTTTGCCAGTACTTGATTTCCTGGATTGTTGACCATTCCATACAAAACGTAAAATGCAATTGCAACAGCACTTAGAATAAATCCTAATCCGGTGTAGAGGAAGCGATTCTTTATTTCAATTGCATGGCTTTGTTTTTTTAAGTCGTTAAGACGCTTTTCTTCAATTTGTAGTGCTGCAAGTGCCTTTTTTTTCTCTTCTTGTATTTTCGTTAGTTGAGTATATTCTAAATCCATCTCTACACCTCCTTGTTTTTATTCAGATTTGCCTGTCCAGTTCGCTGTTCGATGCATCCTCCTTAGCCCTAATTTCAGCAGGTTTGTAAATCAGTGAATTTCCTTTTTGTTCTACAATTGCATGATCGCTGCCCTCGAAAATAGACTTATATTCGGCAGGAATCGATAATGAGTAGTTGTATACAGTTTTCCGCACACTTACAGTTTTGTTCATTTCTTCCTCCAGAAGGAGCTGTGCGGTTCCCGGTTGGTGGTACGAATGACAAGAGATGAGTCGAGGGGTGGAACCGCACGTTGCGTTTGTTGTATGGACCCAATTTCGCAACATGTATAGATAAGTAATTCAACTATATAGTAGTTATTATAACACAATACATTATTGCAAATATACAATAATTATATTATGTATATATAGAGATTGTTGAAGGAAGCTGATAACTTAATTATACAGAAGAATACAAAGAACTGAAAAGAAAAATATAGTCTGGATTTCGCCATGAAAAATGTATAAAAGAGGAAAAAGTCGATCAATTGTGATCGACCTTATAGAATCAATTGTTCTTCATAAGGAATGCAATGAAATCAGGACTTAACCTAGTCTCTCTAATCATCTTTTCGGCGATATCTTCATCCTGCATTCCGTTTACTCGGTACTGTTTTATACTGTCATACACACTTTGAGGCACCTCTGAATACTCATTAATATCCTTGCGGTGCCCCCACACATCACCTTCAATGAGTTCTATGCCTTGCATTTGAAGGAACATTTTTGCAGAGGTGGATATAGTTCTCTTGTAGGAATTTGGAATATGTAGTGCTTTAACCTGTGGGCACTTCTGTATAAGTGAAAAGATATCTGTGTTAGATGGTCTGAACGCCATGTGGACCATCTCTTCATTAGTATTTAATGTTTCAATCTCTTCTTTGGAGCTTATTACTCTAATTTTCATCTATTTATCCTCTATTCATCATATGAATTATAAAATAGTTTACGGTTTATTAGATGTCCTCATTCCTAGCAAAATATATAAAGTTTA
Organism: uncultured Methanomethylovorans sp.; assembly: GCF_963678545.1. Taxonomy (NCBI): domain Archaea; kingdom Methanobacteriati; phylum Methanobacteriota; class Methanomicrobia; order Methanosarcinales; family Methanosarcinaceae; genus Methanomethylovorans; species uncultured Methanomethylovorans sp. The sequence continues at coordinate 1,629,685 of NZ_OY782870.1, read as the reverse complement.
TTACATCTAATAAAAATGATTAAACAAGTGTGAATATTAATCCATAAATATAAAATTGAGGATAAATACGAATTAACTTGTCATTTTACCCTAAAACATAAGGTTTTGCTACAGAACCCGGACAGGTTCCTAGAGAACTGAGCAATTATACAATGAGCTAGTTTCAAAACTCATTTTACTACCATTTGACCAATGATCTGTTAAATGAAATCATTAAAAGTAAAGCTTTGATTTTTGCCTGTTAAAGTCTAAAAAAAGAATGATGGAAGTTTTGAAATAGGTTCAATACCGTTTGACAGATTGTTCACTTCATCTCAGTGAAAGCAAGGGTTTTTACAGAGCCGATATCCGGTCCTTTTTGAAATGCCCTTATCAACAATAGGGAATAGTAAAAGTGAAAGTGCTTCCCTTTCCTACCTCACTCTCTACCCATACACTGCCACCCTGCATTTCAACATATTTCTTGACAAGAATGAGGCCAAGTCCTGTCCCCTCGTGTTCGCGTGTCATATATGAGTTAAGCTGTTTAAATGGCTGGAACAGCTTATACAAATCCTTTGTTGCAATACCGATGCCGTTATCTTTTACACGGATATGAAGCATATTATCGATGAGATGTGCAGTGATACCTACATATCCTTTTTCAGGCGTGAATTTAATGGCATTGCTCGCAAGGTTATAGAGGATCTGTTTGAATTTGGTTTTATCTGCATTGATGCTCCCAAGCTGCGGTTCTACTTGGATCTCCAGATCAATGTTCTTCTTTAATGCCAGAGAAGCTACTAACATTTTTACCTCGTCAACTGCATCAGGAACGGAAAAGGATTCGTAGTAAAGTTCCATTTTACCAGCGTCTATTTTTGAAAGGTCGAGGATATCATTAATAAGATATAGCAGATGTTTACCGCCTGTTGAAATATGATTGATGTACTTTGCCTGTTTTTCATTCAGGTTACCAGCAGTTCCATTGAGCAACATATCAGAAAAACCTATGATCGAGTTAAGCGGAGTTCTCAGCTCATGGCTCATAGTAGCCAGGAACTCTCCTTTAGTCTTGTTTGCATCTTCGGCAGCTAGTTTAGCATGCAGCAACATATCTTCGGTCTGCTTTCTCTCAGTAATATTTCTACACACACAAAATGCCAGTTTCTGCTCCCCGAACAAGGCTCCGTTTGAACTTATTTCAACGTCAATGAACGTACCGTCCTTGCAACAGTGACGTGTCTCAAAATGATCACCTAATTCGTTTACATGCTTAATCATTTCAAGCAATTCTTCTTGAGTCCATTGGGTATCCCAGTTCCAAACGTGCAACTGGAGAGCTTCCTCCAGAGAATAACCAAGCATATCCGCAAATTTCTGGTTCACCTCGTAAACCTTGCCATTTTGGTCAAGGATAACTATACCATCGTTGGACTGTTCTATCAGGATACGTCGTCTTACTGCTTCTTCGGCAATTTTGATCTCAGCTTGTTTACGTTCTGTTATATCTTGCAATGAACCAGCTATTTTTACGGTTTTATCATCTTTTATTGTCGGAATACCATTTATCCTTACCCACTTCTTATTTCCCTTAGCCGTTATAAATTCCAATTCAAGGTCGTATGGCATACCATTTTTCACAGCATTCTGAACAGCATTTTCAAGTAGTTCCATTGAGTCAGGTGGATAGAAATTCCGCAAGAATTCAACACCTACTGGACCTTCAAAATCGACTTCATGAATTCTTGAAACTTCAGACGTCCATGTGACTTTACCGGATGATACATCAAATTCCCAACCACCGATTTTGGCAATTCTACCAACTTCATTCAGAAGAGCCTCTTTTTCTCGCAGTGTATTCTCGGACTTTTTTAGTTCGGTAATATCCTGAATAGTTCCCATTATTACATTTTGTTCAGTGAAATATTCCGCCACTGAGTGTATGTCGCGGATTTCTCCATCGTTTTGCCTCATTATCCTGAACTGCACATCATAAGGTGACTTCTGTTCCACAAGATCCCTTAATGCTGTATCCAGCATTGAACGATATTCATGCAACGGTACTTTTTGTATTGATTCAATGGTAAGCTGTTTACCTTCCAATCCATATATTCTGATCATTTCTTCAGAAGCGTCTACTTTGCCGGAATTTAAGTCGAGTCCCCAGCTTCCAAAGCCGCCTACCTTCTGTGCAGTACGAAGCTGCATTTCTCTCCTTTGCAATTCTTCTTTATCCAGCTTGCGCCGAGTAATATCCCGACCAACTCCCAATACACCTATCAGATGTCCATTTGAGTCATACATTGGACTTTTGATAGTCTCGAGATATTCTCTATGCCCATTATCAGCATAAGTGATCCACTCTTCATTTATTGTGGGTTTACCAGCTGCAATGGCTCTTCTATCATTTTGGGTGAAAAAGTCTGCCAGTTCTTTATCTATAAAATCATAATCTGTTTTGCCAACAATTTGTGCTTCCTTTGCACCATAAAAGCGTTCAAACTTTGAATTGCACATGAGGAAAATACCATATTGATCTTTTAGCCAGACAAGATCCGGGATGGTATCCACTAATGTACGCAACTGTCCCTTGCTATTCAACAGTGAATTTTCTGCAAACATACGATCTGTTATGTCTTCTCCAATACTGGTAATACTGGAAATTTTGCCACTTTTGTCTTTCAAAACAGTATTGTCCCAGGCGATAAACCTTTTATTACCATCTTTTGTGACAATCTCGTTTTCATAATATGATGGGAAATCTGCAGTTTCAATTGTCTTGAGGAAGACGGTCTTCATCTCAGATTTTATGTCTGCTGGCAGAAAGATGTCAAACCAACTCTTACCAAGAACATCTTCTCTTTTCCTTCTTGTCAGATCAAGCAAAAAATCATTGCAAAAGATAATATTTCCATTTAAGTCCAGCATAACCCCGAGAAGCCGTATATTATTGAGTATTGTATGAAGAAAAGAGTCATATTCAACGTTACTATTTTCACAATGATCCATTGAATCCTCTGAAAGTTCAGAAATTGAAAAGCCATTGGTTTTTGCAGACTGATCCGGTGTCGCCATAATTACACATGGTTTTATATATCCCCTTTATATATAATTTATTGTAATTGAGAATATATAATGAGCTGATTGAAATCAACGTCTTCCACTAAAGGTTCCATTTCAAACCAATATATAAGAAGGTTCTTATTTTCTCTTTATGACATATAGAGAAGCTTTAGAAATCCAGATGATTAGATTATCTTGTCGTTTTATGCTAAAACAACAACATTTTCTTTTCTTTCCTTGTGGATCTTGCCGGGATTTAGCACTGAAAAAGCTAAATATCTTGCTGTTTTATTAAAACAACAATGTTACAAAAAGAGCCTATCTTAGTTAATGGAACTCGAGTCTTAGGACCATTTGAGAGCGATTTACTAAGAACATCTATTCCTAAGAACTACCTGCAAACTATATATGATGTGTGTCTGTGGTCCGGAATGAGATATGTAGAGGTTCAAAGATTCTATGATCACCCTGAATGGTGGATGACTTCACGTAAGTGCATACATTTACCAGAGGAAGCACAAAAGAAGGTCAAAAGGAAACAGTTAGAGAGGTATGTTCATCCAATACCTGCACAGCTTGAAAGTGTGTTAAGCTATTTCCATGATAATCCTAAACCTCCATCGTTGCAAGCATGGAACCAAAACCTTGAGAGGTGGTCTGAGAAATCTGGCCTCAACTCCTTAGGGATAAGTGCCAAAAGCACCCGGAAAAGCATAGAGAGTTGGATGATCTCTGCAGGAGTACCTTTGCACGTAGTTTGTTTACGCCAGGGACACGACAGTTTAACATCTATGCAGCATTACCAGGGATTGCCATTCACCGAGGATGAGCAAGGAGAGATTAGGAGGAGGCTGGCAGGGTGGGTTTAGTTAGATTGTACAGTGGAATTATAAATCCACTATACAAAAGTATTCATAAAAGCTGATGAGAAGTATTATTCGAGGCATTGCAAGTATCTCCAAAGTGTTCTTCGGACGAGAGGTAGGACGGAGACCTGTTTCAAACACATCATTTATATAAGGTCAATATGACTCATGTTATAAGTTTTATATTATTATATTTTTATTTTCTACACAATTGAATTTAATAAACTTTATATATGGGTTTCAGCCATACCTTTAAATAGGATTTCTCTTTTGTGCAAATAAGCGGATTGGGGACTGGGGTATTTCCAGTAAAGTAAGTGGGACACGTAAATTGCATTTTTGTTGGGGAAATCCATTTACAAAGAGTGAAGACTCAGAACTCTGCAACAAGAAACACCTCCGTTTGTGAGATAAAGAGAAGGAAAAGTAGTAACATCCTTCTTTTATCTCATCGAGTAATATATTGTAGGAGACATCACGATGGGATTGTTGAAAAGATGCCCAGAATGCTATGCTAAATTACATAACAATGAAAAGGACATGCAGGTCTGCAAAGTATGTGGATATTGGACTAAAAGGGGTACTGCAATACTTGAGCCACTACTGATAGGCGATTCAATAGTACTAACTGAGTGGGAGGAATAAAATGAGTGCCATTTTAGCGAAGAGCTGTACTAATTGCAAAGGTGCACTGAAGAAACAAAGAATTGGGTTGAATATTCTATATTATTGTCCAAAATGTGGTACCATTACTACTGCTAATGAATATGAGTATAGTGTTTCAAAGTACGGGTATACACGACAAAAACAGTTACTATAGCTGCTAGAGAGCTGAATCTAGGATATGTCTTGCCTTCATTTACAATGGCCTTCAGAACTTAAACGAGGTAGATTGGTCTATTGGAGATGTTATATAGACCAAGACAAATTCTTTTTTAGTTAGCCCCTTTGTTTATCTCAGTATAGACATAATCTGCAAGCATACTAAAAGCCGTCTTGTTTTGAAGGACTGCTGCAAGTAAGATCATCTCCCATGCTTTTAGATATTCTGCTTTGTATGTCGTTTTTAAGAGGAAAAAATTATTTTAGTCCATAATGGGATTTGCCAAATATCTATATTATCCCTTTCATTGCAAATCATAAACTATTACAAAATCTATTTTGTAGAAAATTGATCTACCAAATTTGTTTTTTATATCTTAAAGTGATTTCTGTTTTAATTGATATAAAAGCAAAGAATAGAATATTTAGAACTAATCATTTGTTTATAATATCTCATTTTTAAAAAGAATAGTTAATTTTACTTCAATATAGATTTAACAAGATATATTATCAAAAAATTTATATATGATGTTTTTTCAATTGTTTAAAACCAAATTAAAGGGTAAATTGAATTAAGAAGTGATAAAGGAGATATAAACTTGATCAAAAATAGTACTGATAGAGGTAAAATTATTAGTAATTTCAAATCGATTAATTTTCACAATACATTGATGATTTCGCTTTTTTTGTTTTTTTTAGTTATTGGAACTGGTTTATCTGCGGCAGTAACTGTATATGTTGATACCGATGGAAGTGGAAACTATAATTGTGATGGAACAAATGATCACGTTGAAATAAATAATGCTTTGACATATATTGACGGTCTTGGCGGTGGCACTGTATACCTAAGAGGACCAAATACATACTGGATAGACAGTACTCTTAACATAGGTGCAAATACAATTCTTACTGGCGATCCGACGGCTGAAATTAAACTAGTTGCAAGTGCAGGCTGGTCCTCAGGAGTGCCTATGATCGCAAACATTGGAACAGATGATGATATCACCATAACCGGTTTTACAATAGATGGAAACAGTGCTAATCAGGGAGTAACTCTGGGTGCCGGGTATTACAACATGATGTATTTTGATTATGCTGATAATATAGAAGTTTCACATATGCGCCTTGAATGGGGATGTGGCGACGGGCTAAAAATATCAAGTGGGAATAATATAGAATTCATCTATAATGATGTTTATAAACTCGGTCATGATGCACTTTATGCTCTTGGATGCAGCAATGTCGAACATGCTCATAACACAATCATGACAAGAACAAATAGTGGTTGTCGCCTATCATATGGGTGTTCTGATGCAGTTGTACATGACAATCTATTTTATTCGTCATTAACCAGTGATTCAACTGGCCCGGCAATTGAACTAGATAGTACTGCTACAACGGTACGCACCTTTAATAACATTGATATTTATAATAATCGGATTCATACATTAAATGGTGCAGGTATTTGGATGTTTGCGAACTACCTCAATGACAATGACTATTATGCTGAGAACGTCCATATACATCACAACATATTTACAAATGTAGGTCAATACTACAACACATCAACAAATGGAGTGAATTATGGATACACACATGCTGCTATAGTCATGCAGAATTTTAATAACACTGTTATAGAAAATAATGTAATAGATAATGGTGGATTAGCTGGCATAAAATATTTTATCCCAACAGTGGCTGGCACAAAAATGAGACAGCAGAAACTTACTTTTACCACAATAGTAAGGAACAATGTAATCATGAATAGTGATCATATCACAAATGTTCCACAATCAGGTGCTGGCATATGGAATGATAATACAACGTATGCAAGGTTCATTGTCCAAAATAATGATTTTTGGAATAATGAGAATGGACAAACTTATCCATCTAGTAGTTCAAGTTTCACTATGAGTAATAACATAGCTGTAAGCCCACTATTTTACAACGCAGGTACAAATGTTGCTGCCAGCAACCGTGATTATCATTTACTCAGTCAGGCAGGACGCTGGACCGGCTCTATATGGGCTTTTGATCAAAATTCCAGTCCTCTTATTGACGCTGGTTATTCTGGATCTACTTACAGTGCTGAACCTTCTCCCAATGGAGGAAGGATCAATATTGGCAGGTATGGTAATACGAATCAAGCATCAAAAAGTGGTACAACAAATAATCCGCCCGTTGCTAATGCTGGAGCTGATAAGACTGCAACTACCGGTTCTACTGTAAGTTTCGATGGCAGTGCCTCCACTGATGATAATGGCATAGCTTCTTACTCCTGGGATTTTGACGCTTCAAATGGCATAACCTCTGAAGCTACTGGAGTTACGGCTACGAAAACATATACAACAGCAGGAACCTACACCGTGACGTTAACTGTCACTGATACCGGTGGACAGAGCGACACAGACACACTACAAGTAGTTGTGAGCAATCCTACATTAAACACGGCTTATGACAACAGATTACGTGAGTCTTCTCCAACTACTGTTCTTTCCAATTATACCTATATTGACGTTGGAAAGTATGGAACATCCCGTTTCAGAGATACTTTGTGGTTCAATCTTAGTGAGTACAACACAACGATAAGTAGTGCAACTCTTTCACTCTATTGGTACTATCCTGTGGGTGCTACACGGGCCAATGATACTGTAGTAGAAGTCTATAGGCCAGTAGCATGGGATCCAAGTTATGTGTGCTGGAATTACGGAACATCTGGTACTCTGTGGAGCTCAGCAGGAGGCGATTGGTATGATAAGAACGGAGTCTCACAGGGAAGCACACCATATGCATCTCTCACATTCCCTGCCAGCACGGTGCCTGATAACAAGTACTATGAGTTTGATGTCACAGACCTTGTGCAGGAATACATAAGTGGGAATTATACAAATACTGGTTTCTTCATTAAAGCAAGAAGTGAGAACGGGAACTATATTGCATTCTACAGTTTAGATTGGTCAAATTCTAGTCAGAGACCAAAATTAACTATCAATACAACTGTGGATAATCCACCTGTTGCCAATGCTGGAGCGGATAAGGCAGCCACTACTGGCTCAGTTGTTAGTTTCAATGGCAGTGCATCTACTGATGACAATGGTATAGCCTCTTATTCCTGGGACTTTGATGTTTCAAATGGCATAACTTCTGAGGCTACCGGAGTTACAGCTACGAAAACATACACGACTGCAGGAACTTATACTGTAACATTAACTGTTACTGATACTGTAGGACAGACTGATACAGACACATTACAGGTAGTTGTGAGTACTTCAGCAAACACTGTTACTTTGACACCTATTTACGACAACAGGTTGCGTGATTCAAGTCCAACTACTGTTCTTTCTGACAGTACGTATATTGACGTTGGAAAGTATACTACAACCCGTTACAGGGATGCATTGATGTTCAACCTCAGCGGATACAATACTACAGATACAGTAACTGACGCAACTTTATCGTTGTATTGGTATTATCCAGTGGGTGCTACACGGGCCAATGATACTGTAGTAGAAGTCTATAGGCCAGTAACATGGGATCCAAGTTATGTATGCTGGAACAATCGTGCTTCTGGCATTGCTTGGAACACGGCAGGAGGCGACTGGTACGACAAGAATGGAGTGTCACAAGGTACTACACCATATGATTCGGTGACTTTCTCAGCTAACACTGTACCAGACAATAGATATTATGAGTTTGATGTGACAGACCTTGTACAGGAATATGTAAGTGGTACCTATACAAACACTGGTTTCTTCCTCAAGGCAAACACTGAGAGTAATAATTATATTGCCTTCTACAGTTCTGATTGGTCAAATACTACTCAGAAACCGAAATTAACAGTAACTGTAACACCTGGTTCTGCTGATGAATCACCAGTTGCAAATGCTGGTTCTGACAAAACAGCAACCACGGGTACAGTTGTTAGTTTCAATGGCAGTGCATCTACTGATGACAATGGTATAGCTTCATATTCCTGGGACTTTGATGCTTCAAATGGCATAACTTCTGAAGCTACTGGAGTTACAGCTACGAAAACATACACTACTGCAGGCAATTATACTGTGACATTAACTGTTACTGATACTATAGGACAGACTGATACAGACACATTGCAGGTAGTTGTCACCAGTCCAACGACTACTATCTCTTATACACCTACTTCTGACAACAGGTTGCGTGATTCAAGTCCAACTACTGTTCTTTCCACTACAACATTTATTGATGTTGGAAAGTATAGCACAACCCGTTATAGAGATGTATTGATGTTCAACCTCAGCGGATACAATACTACAGATACAATAACTGACGCAACTTTATCGTTGTATTGGTATTATCCAGTGGGTGCTACACGGGCCAATGATACTGTAGTAGAAGTCTATAGACCAGTAGCATGGGATCCAAATTATGTCTGCTGGAACAATCGTGCTTCTGGCACTGCTTGGAACACGGCAGGAGGCGACTGGTACGACAAGAATGGAGTGTCACAAGGTACTACACCATATGATTCGGTGACTTTCTCAGCTAACACTGTACCAGATAATAGATATTATGAGTTTGATGTGACAGACCTTGTACAGGCGTATGTAAGTGGTACCTATACCAATACTGGCTTCTTCCTCAAGGCAAACACTGAGAGCAATAATTATATTGCCTTCTACAGTTCAGATTGGTCAAATGCTACGCAGAAACCAAAATTGACAGTGACAGGCCATAGTTAAGAATATCAGCAGTCAAATGTAAGTGTATTTAGTGTGAGCGTAAACAATTTCGCTCCACTATTACCTATTTTTTAAGTTTGCTTTAGGTTATTAGATTTAATTATCTGTTTATTCTCGGGACACGACAGTTTAATGTCCATGCAGCATTACCAGGGATTGCCATTTACTGAGGATGAGCTGGGAGAGATCCGCAGGAGACTAGCCGGGTGGGTTTAGTTTGATTGTACGATGGAATTATAAATCCACGACAAAAAAGTGTTAATAAGAACTGATGGGAAGTATTATTCGAGGCATTGCAAGTATCTCCAAAGTGTTCTTCGCACGAGAGGTAGGACGGAGACCTGTTTCAAACACATCATTTATATAAGGTCAATATGACTCATGTTATAACTTTTATATTACTCTAATTTTATTTTCTACACCATTGAATTTAATAACCTTTATATATGGGTTTCAGTCATACTTTTAAATAGGATTTCTCTTTTGCGCAAATCAGCGGATTGGGAACTGGGGTATTTCCAGTAAAGTAAGTGGGACACGTAATTTGCATTTTTGTTGGGGAAATCCATTTACAAAGAGTGAGGACTCAGAACTCTGCAACAAGTAACACCTCCGTTTGTGAGATGAAGAGAAGGACGAGTAGTAACATCCTTCTTTTATCTCATCGAGTAATATATTGTAGGAGATATCACGATGGGATTCTTGAAAAGATGCCCACAATGCTATGCTAAATTACATAACAATGAAAAGGACATGCAGGTCTGCAAAGTATGTGGATATTGGACTAAAAAGGGTACTGTAATACTTGAGCCACTACTGATAGGCGATTCAATAGTACTAACTGAGTGGGAGGAATAAAATGAGTGCCATTTTAGTGAAGAGCTGTACTAATTGCAAAGGTGCACTGAAGAAACAAAGAATTGGGTTGAATATTCTATACTATTGTCCAAAATGTGGTACCATTACTACTGCTAATGAATATGAGTATAGTGTTTCAAAGTACGGGTATACACGGCAAAAACAGTTACTATAGCTGCTAGAGAGCTGAATCTAGGATATATCTTGCCTGCATTTACAATGGCCTTCAGAACTTAAACGAGGTAGATTGGTCTATTGGAGATGTTATATAGACCAAGACAAATTCTTTTTTAATTAGCCCCTTTGTTTATCTCAGTATAGACATAATCGGCAAGCATATTAAAAGCGATCTTGTTTTGCAGGACTGCTGCAAGTAAGATCATCTCTCTTGCTTTTAGATATTCTTCTTCTGTTGCATTGTGCTTTTTAGCTGCTTCGTTTAAGGAATTAAGCAGCTTCATAGATTCGGGGTCATTGTTTAAGACATTGAATATCTGTGTCGTTATGTCCATACATACCACCTCAAAAGATTAAAGGCTTAGATAAAGCCCAGTATGTTGTTCAAACACTGGCTTGAGCATGTCAAAGTAAAGGTCATCCATGGTCTCAACCTGCTTGTATGTCGGGACACCCTTTACATTTCTTATCTTGCCAAATTCAACGTCATACAAGTCTTTGCCGTTGAGTATGACTTTTACATAGTTTGAATGCTCGCTTCCAGGATATCTGAAAGACACACCATTTTCAAGAGCAAGGAAATTCTTTGCCCCGGTCATTACGTGTATTCTGTTAAGTCCACCCATCTGCATTAAAATGGTTTCTGCAATTTCCGTGTTTGTCATTTTAATTGCTCCGTGTTTTGCCTTTCGGCAATACTGTATATACACAGCTTAGTATTTAATCTTTATGTTTGTAACTCATAAGCACAAGGAATAAATAGAATAATGACCATATTAGGGATTGCCAAAGAATAGCCGAAGACAAAAACGGAGTGAAAAAAATGCTAGAGGATTACGCAAAGGTTGAGGATTTCCCTGAGATGTTAGGGAAGCGCGCACAGATTAGGACATTCGAGAGATATAGCCATAATCTACACGGGAAGACAGGAATTACCTCTGAAGTCTATGGCTGTTTGTTTATGGTATTTGATGTCCCTGCAAGTCTGGGGACAGCATGGGAGATGAAGGGAGTTTATCTTACTCCTGATGCATTTGAAATAATCAATTAAAGGAAGTCTTAACAAATGATTGTTACAAAAACGCAGACACACCAAGAGGTAGGAGAATACAGGCCTACCTTTTTAGACCAGGAGAAGCAAGAAGCAGATTTCAGGCTGATGCAGGTAAGCCCCTATTATATCAGATGGAAGGACGGAAGAGAGGAAATAGTAAATTCTCAGAAGCTTAAGAAGCTACAAAAAGAGCATCCTAATTGGATGCCTGACTTTTAACTTATACGCTATAAGCATATAGTTAAATGTAAACTCGTCCTATAAGATAGATGGTTAATATGATCAAGACAGGAGCTCACAAATGCCCTAATGTAAAGGGAAAAATGCAGGCCATCTATACGGACGATGTTATTATCGGTGCTTTGAAGGAAATAGGTGAAGCTACCCCTTCGGATGTAGCCAAGAAAATAGGCTGTAATCCTGTAATTGCGAGAAATAAACTTAAAGTCCTTGCTGAAAGTGGAGCGATCCACGGTAAAAACATTGCCGGAAGGTGGATATTCTGGGTTTGAAAAGTTTTGAGGTAGAGCTTTCAATAAAGTGTATAAAATGTGGTCATAGAAGCTCAATAGCAATTGATCCAAAACACCCGGTTATTTGTGATCGATGTGATGGTCCAGTTATAATAGAAGATTGGTGTTTGTTGGCAGGAGAATAATTATCTCCTTCTCCTGTCGTTTGCTTGCCTGTACCTGCCGGATCCTACTTTATCTTTCGGTGTTGATCCGCTAGATATTCTTTTCTTATCTGCTGTTTCTGTATATAGCCCGAAGTTACCTTTTCCACGGTGATAGACTTTCGCGTTCCCGGCCACTTTTACTCTTTTACCGGAACTGTTCTTCAAAGAAACATTGCTGCCTTCGGGTTTTACACCTTTATTTTTGTAGGCTTTCTTTGCATTTGATGCCGTAATTATAGGGCCTGGCATTTTATTTCACCAGATGAAAGAAGGATTTTGGCTTATAAAGCTTTAATGGTGATCTGAGTTACCAAACGTTAGTGTTCTTCTGTCTGGTCTAGCTTTTCCTGAACCTGTTCAATGTCTGAAAAAACAATATGATACAAATGTTTCTTAAACAACATGCTTATAACATTGTAGTTGCAAACAATAAAAATATCGGCTCTGTAGAAATGCTCATTTGAACAATATATCTAACCTTGACATATCTGTCAAGGTTATGTAGCAATAGCTTGATTTTAACCTCTTTTACTTGATTCCAGTATTTTCTGGCCTTAATTTCTTCACCATATTTTCTTTTAATGACGGAAAACATAGTTTCTGCCAGGTTCCTAATATAATACAATACCTTCTCAAACTCTTGTATCATTTTTCTGCGATATTTGCCTTTTATCTTCTTCCTTTTCCTTTCTCTCAAAGGGATCATAGCTATTGCCTCTAGTTCTTCCCTTACCAGAGAATGTATTTCCTCAGAATCGTAGCCTTTATCCATTACATAATAATTTGATTTACGATTTTTGTCGCATTGCTTCAGCAATGTGATTGCATGCCTTGTATCGTGTACAGGTATACCTGATATCTTAAAACCAGTAATAATGAACTTATCAGTATCAACAGAAATACTAACTTTCAGGAAAGATCTCCGTTTCTTTCCAGTTCTAAATGAATAATAGTAACTGCAATGATCACTTGTAAATCCACTTGAATCAATAGCACTGACTTCTATTTTTTCCCCATCTGTATAAAATAGTTTCAGTGTTTGCTGTAACAAAGATCTAAGAATAACTGAATTAACTCGAGTAATGAATTTTGGAAGTGTAGTATAATGCGGAACCTCTTTTAAATCCATTCGCAACTTCAAGTTCTCCATTAGTTTAACAAGTTCGACAATACTTCTGTAATCCACATTGAGATAGTCTTTTAACAAAATCAGGGCGAATAGCTGGTGTTGTGTATATTTCCTTTTAGAATATTTGCAACTATAGATTGGAAGGTGAGATTTTCCTGATACAGCTAAAGCTGTATCAACAAACTTTAAGTACTTATTTGACAAAACACAGTCATCCCCTTTGTGTTTCAGTAGGAAGTAATAGTCAGGGGATTTATCCTTTTTAAATTATTAGGTCAAAATAAAAGCAAAAGTAGCATTTCTACAGAGCCAAAATATCTATACACCAAAAAACAATACCGTGCATATGCGACAATTTCAAACCACAGCAAAAGCATATCAAAAACATTCATTATTTGAATCGAGCCAATGTTATCTATGAATAGATGATGCTTGATCAAACAAATTGATAGTTTTCTTCCATCAAGAACGCATTAGTAATAAAATATATATTGTAAAAAATATTATAATATTCTATAAGTGAAGGTTAATGATTGGATAACTTTTTTGATATGAAGGAGAAACATGGAAAAAGCAAGGCTTCTCAATAAATTTATATTGCACCCATCATTCATGGATATTTTAAGGACACTTAGTGATGAGAATATAGTATTACCGAGAAATGCATCTTTAGAAAGTCTTGAATGGGGAAAATACTCATTTCCAACCAATGGGAAGCTAAAAGCCCTTGATAAAGTGAAATCTCTACTACTAAATCCACATAAAGGGCAACATTTTTTGGGGACACAAAAGATTCTAGCATATGATGAATCTATTGAAAAATTTCAAGCACTTGAAGGTGCTGCATACCTCACATCACATTCAATAGTAATTATGTCAGAAGAAGACTACATTCCCTCCAACTATTTGACACTTAATTTCTATACGAGGTCAGAAACATTACTGTCAAAGAATAAATTTATAAAAGATTGCAGAGAAAGTGTTCCAAAATCAAATGAAAATGAAGAGCTTAGTTATTTTGAATCTGCTTACAAAAAAGATTATGCTGAGGACAGAACTGAATTCATTCTAGAAAGAACACCAAGGAACTCTATACTTTTAATTGATGGTCCACTTATTGGAGCTCAAATGAGTCTTTATACTGTCAAAATGAATGAAATGCTATTAGCAAATAATGTGATTCCGCTATATTTTGTAAAGAATAGTACTAGTAATCTGGTAACAGATAATATAGTAGAGTTAAAAGGAAAATTCAATTCAGATATGCATTGGGCATATAGTTTATTAAAATCACAAGAAAGAACAAATTTTTTTCAATATACTGACCAAAACAACGCTTCTTTTTCAAAAATATTTTGCTACTTTAAGCCCTTTAATTCAAGAAGCCCCCAGAGAATTGAGATGCATACCAGTACTTATCAATATATCTGTGAAGAAATAGACTCTTTAATGGATTTAATCTGTTACTTAGTAATTGCTCATGGGGATATAAACAATCCACAAGTACGTCCGATTGCCATAGCGGAACAATTTGCAAGAAAGACAATAAAAATGTACGATATTCACAAATTGATGGAATTATCTAACATAATTCCTTCTATGAATGAAGTGAGATTTGGGTGAATCTATATGACATGGATAGTTATTGGACGGGAAAAAGATAAGGTTAAATTAGTATCTAAAACTACTACCAAGGCTCTTTTACCAAAGGGCTCTTATTTAACAATAACTGAGCCTGATGATTGCAAGTTTATATTAAGAGTAGAAGATAGCTATCAGGATTTTCCATATAGCCCATCTCCCATGATTGTCGATATGGAACTAGAACCTTTAAAACAAGACCAAAAATGTCAAAATATTGTTTATGCACTTCCAATCAAAGATCTGAATGAAAGAAAAGATGGTTTAATTAATTTCATAAAGCCACTGTCTACTGCAAGACGCTCTAACCAGGAAGAAGTCAATCTTGCAATGGGTTATGAAGAAGAAAACAAGGATATGTTCACTGGGCCAAAAGTTTTTTTGGCAACTATACATGGGACTCAAAATCAAATCTTAACGGACGATGATGGAAATATGCTTACCGCATATTTCCCAAAAGATTTTTTCTATCATCAAATTCTTGTTTGTGGTAAAACAGGAAGCGGTAAAACTGTATGCACCAAGAATTTTGCTCAACATTTTGTTGAAAAGATGGGGGGTGCTGTTTTAGCTATCAATGTAAAAGAGTTTGATTTTTTAACAATGGACAAACCTTCAAACGATTTAACTGAGCAAATAAAAAAAGAATGGGATTTTCTCGGTGAAAAGGCAAAGGGACTAAGAAATTTTGCTATTTATTACCCCTCTATAATCCAAAAAAGAAATATTAAACAAGTAAACTCTGATTTATGCACCCCAATAACTTTAGATGTTACAGCAATAGAGCCAAATTCACTAAATGGAATCTTACAAAATGTTTCCGATATAGGTGCACAGTATTTACCAGATATTTTCCGTTATTGGAAAGAAGATGTAGTTAGCAAAAAGGAAACTAGCTACTTTAAATTTAATAATTTTGTTGAATGGTTTGCAGAAATAAATAAACGAGATAAAAATGATAATAAAAATCTTTATCCCATTAAAAACTCAAGAGGGGATAAAACTGAAGTCCCTCTTCATTCCGGAACTGCAACAAATATTCTTAGAAACCTTAACATATCTAAGGAATATTTTGACGATAAGAATGCTAAAGCGTTGAATGGTGAAGATATCCTTGATTCTGGAATGATGTCGGTTATTGATATTGAAAAGGAAGAAGCAAAAATTTTTGGGTCTATTTTGCTGAGGCATCTTTTACAAAAAATTGTTGAGCTTAAAAGTAGTGGTACGAAAATGGTTCCAGTTTTGATTATTATTGATGAGGTTCATCAATTTTACAATACGGAAAGCTCAAAAGAAGCACTTGGTGCTTTGGATACAATATGTAGACAGGGAAGAAGCCAGGA
Source organism: uncultured Methanomethylovorans sp. (assembly GCF_963678545.1). Taxonomy (NCBI): domain Archaea; kingdom Methanobacteriati; phylum Methanobacteriota; class Methanomicrobia; order Methanosarcinales; family Methanosarcinaceae; genus Methanomethylovorans; species uncultured Methanomethylovorans sp. The sequence goes on along the minus strand of NZ_OY782870.1, from coordinate 1,613,350 downwards.
AATAGCAGTTATTTTTTCATCACAAAATCCATCTGATATCCCCAAAGGCCTTTCTAATGTGATAAATACAAAAATTTTCTTCAAGTCGGATGTAGGAGCTGCAAAGGCGCATGGGATATCAATTACTGATTCAGAAATGGAAAGCTTAAAAAGGGGCTATTGCATAGCAAATATTCATGACCTCTCACAATTAAAAGTTATGAAGTTCCCATTGTCTTTAGCTGGAGTAATAAAAAGAGGTGAATAAATGAAAGAGCCTTCCATTTTAGAGTTATTACAGGCATTAGTTTCAGATGAAAAAGAAGTTCTTATTTTAAGCTTGTTATCACAAAAAAAGGACATAGATGATATAATAAAATTATTACTGGAGGAAGAGCATGCTTGAGGTTGATTATACTGTCGAACGTGCAGAAGGTGCAAATAGTAAACAGATATTCCATCCCCATCCATTACTTAGAAAGATAGATGGAAATATCATAATGTTGGAAGCACCGAATGCTAGTGGAAAAAGTTTTCTTTTAAATGCAATAGCTTTGGGATTATTTGGTGATAGACTACTAGAGGGTGAAAGCCATATTTCCCCATCATTAAGAGAAAAAATAAAGAAATTAGCTGCAAGGGATGATGAGAAATTCACATTTGATATTAAGATCACGAATAGTGAAGGCACCTTAAGCTTGAGATCAAAAAAAGAGAATCCATCTAGTAAAGACATCAGAGTAGAAGAGATTATTGCTACTGAAAGTGGGCCAACATCAATATCATACACTACTTTGAAACAGAACTATTATTTCATATATGATATACCAGAATCACCAATTAAAAGATTACCGCAATTAGTTGAAGAGATTAAACTGGAGCAGGTAAGATATAGGAATAGAGTTTCTGCATTAAAAGAACAATTAGAACACATCATGAAACAAATAAGAAACTCTCGTGATCCAGTGAAAATTCAAGAAATTGAACAACAAATTAGTACTTTTATTACACAAAAGTCTGATCAAGTCTCTAAAAAAGACGCTTCATCAAATAAGTTAGATGTACTTGAAAAATATCATATTTTCAAACAATATTCTTACTATTATTATCTTTATGATACCAAAATTCAAATGCTTAAAAAAGAACAAGGGAAGGAAAAAAGGACTAAAACAACGCAAAGACGAAAATCAACTATATACAAAAATGAGTTCTCTGATATGAAAAGTAAGATAACGGATTTAGATAAAGATATTCAGAGATTGGGTAAAATATTTAATAATATTTTGGATGGCACTACTGACGGAGAGCAAATTAAAAAATGGGTTTCAATTGATCCATTTTTAGCCCTAGAAAAATTTGAGTTCGATTGCAACTTAAAAAAGCAACTTAAATACTTCAAAGTTGAAGTTGACACTATTTTGAATGATCAAAATTTAATCGAATCGGGGAGAATGGCTACTTTTTTTAAAGAACTTTTAACTTTTTTGAACCACAGTGGATTCAAAGAAATCGTCATGCCCGGTACAGGAAAAAAGATTGAATCTATACTTCAGTCTATACAGGAAGAATATGATAAAAACAAAGAACTAGAACAGATTTACAGTCAAGCAAGAGAATCTAAAGAACTTATCAGAAAAATTGAAGAGAATATTGAGAAATATAGTACTGACCTTTCAACTCTTAAATTACTTTACAAGAGAAAAGAGTCTGCTCTTGCAGAAAAGGTTGATGTTGAAGATGTAACTTCAAGGGTTTTTGAGCTCGAATCAAGCATAGGATCTTTAGAAAAAACATTAAGAAAATATGAAAACATGGCATATAACAAAAAAATTGATGTAACAAAGATGGAACCAGGAGAATTCGATAGAAATCTAAATGAAATTCGTAAAAATAACCACTCACTTAATAAGTATTTTATTTTAAGTGAAGATGAACTCGAAAGTAATATACAAAGGATCGCAAATGAAATCCAAGATCAGAATGGCAAAATTGCCGATTTGGATAAGACAATTAATGATTTTAATAATAGATTAGAGGATTTAAATTCTAGGAAACCCCATGAGTACCAACAATATTATCACAAAATTGATACACTACATGAATTAATAGAAATGCTTGAACGTAAGTTGATAAAATATGATAAATATATAGAATTAATGAAATCGCACAAACGTCCAGAAGATGGTGAGGAATATTGTAAGTTAGTTTCTGAGTACCTGGCATCAAAAATACCCGCATGCCCATACATAAATGACCTTATATATCCTGAAGCAGTTGATATTATTAATGAAAAAATCATTGCAAATAATGGAGAAAGGTCTATAAAATTTGATGATATAAGCACTGGTCAAGGCATGAGTATTTATCTGCGAACATTATTAAAAAGGCCGGCAGACGATTCGAGAAAAGTCATTGCAATTTTTGATGAAGTCTCCACAATGGATCAAACTTCATTGCAGCCAATAATAGAGACCTTACGTAATCTTGACAGTAGCGGACGTTTACTGTTTGCAATTTTTGTTCAGAAAGGAGAGCATACTTTTAAAATTTCTAATCTAACATAGTTGGGGGGTGTTTATATTTGGATAATGAAGAAATTGTTGTGCTAAAGGAAATCTTTTACAATAAACTTTATAATAAACTATACGCAGATGGCAAAATTAAGGACAATTCTATTATTTTAAGTCTCTTCCAAACCACCCCAAATGCAGTACTAGATGATATTGTCGACTCTAGTATCAATTACAATGAAGTGGAGAGAACAATTTTAAACTCCTTATCAGAGCAAAGGTTTATAACAGGATCAAATAAACCAAATCAATTTGTAATTAGTCCGTATGGTATCTGGGAAATTGAAAGGCAGCTTGAAACTATCAATATTGCTTTGGTACTAGAGCGTCTTGATACGAAATTTTTTAGTTTTTCAACTGAAAAGCCTCTGAAACATAAAGAAAAAGTTGTATTACTTACATTAATTGCAATTCGCGCTTTTTATGAGAAATCTCCTCTAAATAGAAAGAACAGCCATACAAGCCAAGAAAAAATAAATGAGATTTTATTGAAAAGTAAACAATTTCTGTTAGATATGAAGGTTGTAACTGATTTCAAATTAATGTCACCTAGTGAAGATCCGGTGGAATCAGTGTTTAGAAGGCTTGATGAATTGAAGACTAAAACTGGAAATCTATATCAATTTGCAGATAGAAAACATTGGTTGTCAATCTATGACGAGGATAAAAAGGAAATATCTCACGAAAATCTGAGTTACCTGTTGTGGAAAATATTTGGAAGTGATCTTTCATATGAACAACAAAAAACAGTAGTCGAATTTTGTGATGAGATTTTAAGAAAGTACAAGAATTATGTATTTAATGATGATGAATTCACAAATCATATTTTTTCCAGGGCAGATTTTGGAGATACAATAAATAAGGCACTATTCTCAATTCCTGTTTTCAAAGATACGTGGGGAAATGTATAATAGAGAAAAGACATTTTCACTTATCTTTTATGTTATAGTTGAATATGAAAAGTTCTTTACCAATCTTTGATTTACAGCTAGTATCGGGCTTTTTCATATTGTTCACACCATACTGCAGTTCCCATGATTCGATTTGTGCAAAATCAAACATTTCTCTGATTTCGGGTGTGTCATCGCATGTTATAAGCCATCGACACTCACATTTTTTCATTCTTTTTGCAAATGTTTTATGATCGAATGCGGTATGTAAATGTCCATTGTTTCCATAAAGCTTTGAATTTCTTGCATTAAGATACGGTGGATCCAAAAAAATAAAGACATCATCTTCATTTGTATTAATCAACTTTTCATATCCCTTGTTTGTAATTTCAACATTTTGAATTATACTTGAAAGTGCGTTCAGCCGTTCAATCGAAGAAACTGTGAATCGTTTTTCAAAAGACTGTTTAGAGTAACCACCTGAACAAGATAGTCCTGAAAAAGTAATTCGATTCAATACAAAAAATCGAACTGCTACTTCAAACTCTGAACTCTGCTCTAAGGACTGGTACTTTAAATCAGAGTATAGTTTTCTCCCATCAGATGAATTTTTCTTTATTTCAAGCAACTCTTTAACTAATTCATTATTATTATCCTTTACTTGTTTCCAAAAGCAGTACAGGTCATAGTTTAAATCATTTATTCGAAAAATAGAGGCATTAGTTGTTTGTTTTACTGCTAGGAAAACCGATCCCCCACCTACAAAGGGATCCCGAAACTCTTCAATATCGATAGGAATCAAAGGCAATATTTCTTTTAGGGCCCTTGTTTTTCCTCCTGGATAGCGAAGAGCTGTCTTTACACTTAAATTCATATTACTCAACAATCGTTTGTATTTACTAGTGACCAAAATTTGATACTAATGCAACCATAGATAAACTATGATCTTTAATATCAATCTAAACTCGAAAGATTAAATTACCTTATAAAAGCCCTATAGGCTTTCTCTTGGTAGTGTATATGATCTAAACAATATTATTCATCCTTCCAGCCTCAATTTGAAAGCTTTTCAGTATCCATATCCATAGTATATAAGGAGTGTCCCTTCTTTAAAACTAAAGTCATATTTTCCGTAGGAAATACCTCAATATCACTAGCATCTAGCTAAAATAGCCTTTTTGCATGTAGTACATATTTTCCACTCATCACATTCTTCACCATCGATTTCACAGGTTACAGTGTTTACCTGGAACTCTTCAAATCCTATCGGTCTCATGTTTTTCATCACTCCATTTTGTCAATCTTAGCACCGTCGTAATTACAGCGAGTATTAATGTACTTAGAAAGGATGGGCTTGTAATCAGCATCATCATCCTCTTCTACTGGCTCTTTCAGAACTGGAATTGCTTTCATACCTTCACCTCCTTTGTGACTTCATTATCATGCATCTTGCAGAGGAAAGGCCGGATCATTCCAGTGTCTTCATGTACTCGGAGATATCCGAGATTACATTTCAGGCAGCCTGAATTTTCATGAGGACAGAGAGAACAGGATTCAGAGATCATGGAGTAGCCTCCTGTTTTACTCCGATATACTGCAGATAGCAAGTCCTGTGATAATATTCGAGACCGAGCAGAACGTATTCTTTATTTGGCTTGGCATCCTGTGGGATCTCTCGGCCACACTGAGAACAGCACCGGGCAGAGATCATTTTACCAGACCTCGCTTCATGGCTTCGGACCAGAACCAATTCTTAGCTTCTGTCGGAGACTGAAATCCACACTTAAAATAGAAACGATCCCAGGAAGGTTCTATACCTCTATTCATCATGGATATCAAAGATTTATCCTGAAGCTTTGATTCACGCTGCTCTAAAAAGATAGAGTCTACTACAGGAGTGGATGTTGATGATTCATTCTTTAGAGAGTCTTGATCTACCCTTTCTGCACATCTTGCAGCTTCTTCTATAGCTAATAATTCAGCTTTTAGAACTGCAGCTTTCTCATGTAAGCAGTATGCAGGGAGATATTTCTCTAATTCTTTGTCTACTCCTTCCCGGCATATATCAGATATTGTTTTATGATGAAGATGAGAGAGTTTTTCAAACAATTCTTTTTTAGTTGGATCAATCCTAATAGTAGTAGGAATTGGAATATTTGGCAAGGTTATTACCTCCATTTCCAGTGGAATTATGTTTTTTCCTCAAATTTAGCCCATTTTTCCCGAAAAGTCGTATTGTATGCGTATTCGCATACAGTATCTTTGACGATACAGTATGCACTCATACAATACGACTATGGAAGTCGATTGATGCGTATTTTGGGGGTCCGGGGGTTCTGAACTGTATAAAATACAGTGTATTACATACAGTTTGATCAGAAAAAACCTAAATTAGACTCCCACCGATTCAATCCCGTCATCTTCAAGAGAACTTTGTGATTTATTCTCCTCTTCTTGACTTAATGGGTAGTGAACCGGGGTCTTGTTGAAAGATGTAATCGAAGTTTCAATTACATCTTCAATTATTGGAGTGGCAGAGAGTACCCTCTCTACTGCTTCGGAAATTTGATAAGTGGAAGGAATGCGTGTCTGAACGTCTATCACATCCTTCCAGTCGCTGTATGATAACTCGTCCACGGGCTCCAAATACTCAGACATGTATTCATCATCGCCCATTGTGACAAAGAGCTCTTCAAAGGTAGTGATCCTCTCAAGAGTAGAAGCATCATAAGCACAGATCTCAAACATCAGACCAGTACATCTTACGTACTTTTTGCCTTTTGCCAGGATCTGCAAGAAATTCTTAGCCTTCTTTGTAGTCCCGATTATTTTAGGAGAACCGTAATGATCAGTATCAATAGCCCACCCGCTACGTTCACAAATTGCATTAATACACTCAGTAGCAGAGAATTTTATTCTCTGCTGAGTACAGACCATACCGAGCAGCCCTATGTATGCTTCTTTCAGTTTCGGGTTAGTCGGATAGTGTAGGCTCTCGCTCATATTCTCACTCCCGCATGAGCGACAACAAGACGATATCCTAACGTTCCGGTAATCAGCCAGAGACCAGCACCGCACTGAGGACAGGTATAAAGATTAGGTGGTACTGTTCTCCTTTCATTTGTCTGAACGAGTTGACTGCAAAGAGGGCAAGGCCTTGCAACAGTTTTCATTGCATGGCCTCCAATGCTCCCGGATATAGCTTTTTAGCACAGGCCTGGCAGATCTTGCGAGGTTGAGCTGCAGGTGTGATCCTGACATTTACGTACTTTTCTCCTTGTTTTATCTGTCCTCTGCATGTACGGCAAGTACGAACTGTCCGGCAACGAGTAAGCTGCAGGTATACACTCATATTTTTACTAGTAGAGAAACGCCTCATTTCACTAGTCATTCCTCTACCTCCTCCCAAGCTACAGGAAACGCATTATAAAACAGGCAAGTATCAGGTACATCTGTACCTTCAAACTCTGCAACGCACTTTTTATTACATGCTTGGATACGAGCAGCAGCACAATATACCTTCATGCTTGTGTCTCCTTTGGACACTTTGACATATTACCATGAATTCGGCCATGTGGAAAACCAGGGCCAATAGAAAGAGCACAGGACCACGACCTTTTTCCACATTTGTTAGCCTTCCACCTATGTTCTTTCAGCTCCTTACATCCAACTTTCCTGCACAGGCCTGCTTTTGGACGAGTACCGTTAAGAGGGCCTGTCATACATTTACCTCTTTCATAGCTTTGTTAAGTTTTTTGAAAAAAAGATAGTGATCTAGGCTTTCTATAGTGATCACGGCATCTTCCATCATGTTACAGATCTCGGTATTCACTTGGAGTGCGACCAAAAAGCGTATCATTTTATCTTCATCCATCTCAAATGATACTTTAGGCAATGGAAAACCAAGCTTAGCATTTCCATCTTCATCGATGGTAAGTTTGAACAGGATACGCTCATCTTCGAGTATCATGCCTGCACCCCCAGAATAATCAGTTCTACTTTTCGGGTAAGCTCTTCACTTTCTTTGTCGATTTGTGGATCAGAAGAACATAGTTTGCTCCAGCTGTCCGGGCATACTCTGGATCTTTTGGCAATGTCTTTCAGAGAGAGGATAGATGTTGATCTTAATTTCCTGCGTGTAGCCTTCTTTTCGGGCACTTTTTGCCATTTGAACTTTGTACCCATTGGATCCAACAAGCAGGACTTCGGAGCCACACTGTTTACCCCGGTGTCAGCTCTGCAAGGTCGGATGTACGTGCTCTCCCTGGTGCGACACTCTGAACATTCCCATATCATAGGATAAGCCCCCTTGCTTTTAGAACTGTGCGGACTGTGTTTCCACTGCATTTCACAACTCTGCAGGTTGTTTTAATGACGCACTCATTGTCTTTCCATGCCTTTACGATTATTTCCTCTCTTTCAGGCGTTAAGCGCCTTGGATTAGTAGATGCTTGGTTGCGGCATTTTCCGGCACCTGTAAGATGTTCCATCCAGCGAGCATACTGTTCAGGTGTTACTTTAATTGGAGTACTCATGCGCTCACCTCTGCTTGAGGCAAGCTTTCCATGTACTTTGTGACCATTGTATAGGTCTCATTGAGCGCAGCCATGATCTGGTACTTGCCAGCGCAGGGGTTAGCTTCATGGTACTCTCGGATCCTATTCTTCCTGGCTTCACATACCATTCTGGGACTTGCACCGTATCCGTGAGGCTTGCCTGGCCGGAGGGTTACACTGGACTTTGGGAATACATTTTTGCATTTGTTACACCTGTAATGCCGTGATCGAGTCTGCATGTACAATTCACTACAGCCACACAGTGGACAGGCCTTGACAAGACGCTGGTCTGTTTGGTTCACTGTGGCACACCTCCTGTATATGCAGGGTGATCTGTGCAGCATTCATCCGGATAAACGTTTTCTTTCTTCAGGCTGCAGTAATAAGGCATCACTGCAACTTCACCAGATGGTAGCAGAGTATGATAGCTGTCGCAGGTACCACAACATGCTGACTGAACATTGAGGTTGCTGTCTGCCATCATATCTCACCTTCTGCGGCTGCTCTGACGGCTGCGATCATGCCTACTATTCCGGGGGTGCCTGCGGCTTCTGCTCTTTTGATAGCACTGCCGTACTTCTCGAACACCTGCTTGCATTCCTGACGAACTGCTTCGGATACCATTATTGTGCCCCCACAAGTTTTTTCTGTTCGTGCTGCGTAGATGGATGGGTAGAGCGTGTCTCTGGAACGGCCATTCTTTTTGACATTGCTCAACCCTCCATAGCTGTTGAATTGTTGTTCATTTGCATCATCATTCAACTCCTGCCAGCCTTCTTACAATCTGGGCCACACCTGTGTTCAGACACTTAGGACCTTGAGACAGCTCATCCCACAACTTCGGATTCTTATTGTAAACTTCCAGCATTTCCTGACGGGATTCTTCCGATAGCATGGTCAATCACCCATCGCTACAGCTTGGCAAATTTCAACTGCTTTAAGCCTGCTGAAAAACAGGTTCCTCGATTCTGCCATAATATCAAACTGTCTCTCCACCAGCGGCGAGGCAGTTACAGTTAACAGATGCTTTTCTGTTTCCATGTTTGTCACTCTCTTCTTTCATGTGTAGTCCCAATCGCACGAGGTCACGGCCTGCGTCTCCTCTGTTCATGTACTCTCCATTTTCGATATATGCGTCAATCTTCTCTGCGAGTTTCACAGGGCATCTAAACGCTATTGTCATATCTTCCATATGCGTTCCATCTTGTACTATAGTGCCACAATAGTGGCATAATATTAGAAAAGCTCTTTCAGTATATAGGGATTAGTATCAAAGAAACGCTATAGTAAAACTATGGTGTAGATATTCTTTTTATACTATAGTGTCACAATAGTATACAATGGTGAGCAAAAGGAACAAAGAATCTATTCATGTTACCGTCAGCCCCTACCTTAAAAAGCAAGCTGATCAATTGGTTGAGAGTGAAGATTTCAGCAGCATGTCTGATCTTGTGAGCATTGCTCTGGCTGAGTTCATCGGGAAGTATTATAGGGAGCAGAAAGAGAAAACTGTACGCTCAGAGTTAGTGGTATCTGAGGCTAAAAACGAGAAGGCTGTCAGGATAGAGCATGTGATTGAGTAAGGCTTGAATCTCATACCTCACATTTTTGTTTTGGGTAATAGGTATCCTGAAAAATAGATACTCCGAATTTTAGAATGTTTCTACATAAAATTATTGACTAATAATCCAAAAAACAATAGTTTTTGTTAGAAGATTATTTTTTGAATGTTTTTTACAGGTTTGGTCACAGAAGAGGGGTTTATTTTTGTTGGAACTTGATAAGCTTTATAGTCTAAATTGAAATCGGCAACTATAATTCCTTCTTCTTCAGCTTTTAGCTCACAAAGTTTGTATGAGTTGTCGTTTTTATCCTTGCATCCTCTTGCAATCATTTTTTTGAAGTCTGTTTTTTTATTAACAATTCCAAAGATTGAAGTTCCACCATATATCGCAGTATTCGCAATTATTACATAGGAATTATAATTTTGAACATGGGTATGTCCATCTTCATGAAATCTTTCTTTTGCTTCGTTATAAGAGGGAACAAACAAAAAATCCACCTTTTCGTTAAGATTATGCCTCAAATTTGGAAAATCCCTACAGATCATGATTGATATCTTTCCAAATTTAGTCTGATAAATGAATATTTTTTTGCCTGAAACCATTCCTGATTGAACCTCATCACCTTCTTCAAAATCAGAAGGATAAATTTTGAATTGATCAGTAATTGATTCAGCAAAATTAGAAATTAATTTGCAAACATTATGCTTTTGATTGTCGTAATTAACACCGGCAATTACTATTTTATCTTTACATAAATCTTTTATTTCAGGAATCCATGATTCATGTACTGACAATTCTGGCAAACAAACTAAATCAGCATTATGTAAAATTGATTCACTTATTGCTTTTTTTATTTTACTTTTTGTAGTTTCTTGATCAATGATTTTGGGAGGGAAGTCATCAGATAACTCAAAATCAATTTGTACTGTTGCGATTCTAACAATATTTTTAGTTCTTTCAGAAACATAAATATTTTGAGGAGGCAAAATCAGTACGGTCTCATCGTATTCTTCAATTTTAGAAATTATATATTCTAACGAATTGCAAATATATTTAAAATATGTTGATATATTTTTTTGAATTTGGATGAAGGTAAAAGGCACTACATCCTTATGATTAAATGGTGTTCCTCTATGATTTTCAGGATCTTGATCCCATCTTTCATAATCAATTTCATAATAAATCTTTAAAAGAGTATAGTCATGTGGTTCATCTCTTAAACCTAATGCAAACTCAGTGCAGTCTTTTAGAACATCTTCATCGATAGAATCAGTTATTACCTGATATCTTTCGTATTTTAATCGAGGTGATCTCCATACTTTTCTGGTAAACAAAATACTTGGCGCATAAAGACTTTTCTCATTAAGCCAATTAACATATTCATATAGTTCAGTAATTTCGGCATCATGTGTTTCTGCAAATTTTTTTATATCATTGATAATGGATTCATATGAATCATAAATAGTATTTTTATTTAGAAAAAGATCTTCTCTGATTCTTTTTATAGAATTGAGAGTTGAACTTGTTTTTGTTAGAAGTATTTCGATATCATTTTCTTTATAGAAAACCCACCAATGAATAATATCATGATTTACTTCTTTTCCAAAATCAGTTAACTTTCGATTTGAAAATTTAATCGTTGTTCCAGGAACCGTCTCCGTTTGTGGATCCCATATTTGTTGTTCTATTTCTGAATTTGACTTTAGGAGAAGCAGGTGGGTTTTTCCCAAATTCAACGCAGCACCACTAAATAAATGTTCATGATAAGATATTTCATCACACATTCTATTCAACCTTTGTTATATTCATATTCACGTTTATCAATATATTTATACAAATAAAATGAATATGTGATAAAGTTTAGCAATAATATGGTTCATTTTGAGGCTCAATACATGACAATAGGAAGAACAATTTCAATTTACCTGCCAGATGCCAACCCTCAAGGTATCAAGATATGCGAGTTCTTTGATTCTATTGTCAAAGCGGTTTCTATCCCCAGAGCGAAATTAGACGATGGGTTAAGAAGATTAGAGCTTGAACAACCAGGTGTTTACTTCCTGATAGGTGAAAAAGATGAAGTTGGTAAGCCTCAAGTGTATGTTGGTGAATCTGAAATACTGACCATTCGTTTAAGCGATCACCACAAAAAGAAGGATTTTTGGAATCAAGCTATATGCTTTGTTTCAGAAAAGAATAATCTAAACAAGGCCCATATCAAGTATCTTGAAAATCATGCTTGTGAGCAGGCTAAATTAATTAATAAATGTACTCTTGAAAACAACAATACTCCGACTAAATCATCTTTAACAGACCAAGATAGGGATTTTGTTTTACGCTTTTTTGATGAGTTAAAGATTATAATGGCAACCCTTGGCTATCCCATTTTTGAACAAACAAAGAAAAGCAAGAAACATATGTACTCTTGCAAGAGTAAAGATGCTGATGCAGTTGGTGAATACACAGAAGAAGGCTTTATTGTAAACAAAGGATCTAAATCTAACGTAACAGAGACAGCGTCTATTCATCAAAGTGTGTCATCGTTTAGAGCAAATTTAGTGGAAAAAGGAATACTAAAAGAAGAAAATGGTGTATATGTTTTCCAAGAAGATTTTACCTTTTCCTCTCCATCCACGGCTGCTGCGGTAGTTCTAGGTAGAAGTGCAAACGGATGGACTTCTTGGAAAGATAAAGATGACAAAACGCTTGATGAGGTTGTAAGGCAAAAAGAAAAAGAGGAATAAATTCAATAATAATTTATACTCATAAGATTACTTTTTTATAATGAACATTATAACTTGGAATTGTAATAGAGCACTTCGAAATAAGATTAATCAAATCTTGTCTTATAATCCTGATTTATTAATTATTCCTGAATGTGAAAAGCCTACTAAATATGATAAACAATTTTATCATGAGGCAATATGGGGTGAAGATAATGAAAACATGGGATTGGGTATTTTCAGTTTTAACAATATCAGCATAGATATACACACTTCTTATTCTAAACAATACAGATATGCTATTCCGGTTAAAGTGACAAACTTAAAAGATATGAGTGAACTGAATCTAATTGCTATATGGTCACAACAAGATTCAAAAGGTAAATATGTTACTCAGGTTTGGGACTCATTGAATTACTTTCTTAGCCCCAGATGGTTTAAGCCTTAAAGAATAACTTTCAGTTCTGATGGAGTCTTTAGTATCAATTTTCTCAGTTTCTATCAGGTTATTACTGCAAGGTCAACAAGGAACCTAAAAGACTCTTGAAGATCATAAGTAAGGCTGTTCTTACTTGGGTTCATTTCATGTAAGAAACCTACATGAGCATCTAAACCAACCGTATTAATTGACAGCGTATCTAAAATGCTGTAAATTCACTAGTATCTCTTTAATCTTCATTTTGATTAAACCTTTTCGCAAAGTTCTTATCATAGCTTATTCAAACAGACATCCATCTAAAATTTGGGTGGAATCAAATGAATAAAATACTGAAACTGATACTGTTAGCTTTTGGGGTCTTGATACTCATTGGAATATTTACGCCCCCATCAGAGCAACCCATAGATAAACAAAATGCTTCTACAAGTCAATTACAAGCAACCGAAAATACATCCTCCAATCAATACGCTATACCTGAACAAACTTCATCTCAGCAAGCCACTGAACAAACCTCTTCAGCCAGCCAGAACGGTAACCTAACAGTCCACTTCATAGATGTTGGCCAGGGTGATTCCATTCTTGTTGAATATGCCGGAAAGACCATGCTCATCGATGCCGGTGAAAAGAACATGGGTTCTACAGTCTCATCATATCTTAAACAGCAAGGAGTGTCCAGCCTAGATAATGTGGTTGCAACCCATCCCCACGCAGATCACATAGGTGGCCTCATCACAATACTAAACGGATATCCTGTAAGTAATTTCATTGATTCGGGAGTTCCACACACCTCACAGACATACGAAGACATGCTGACAACAATAGACTCAAAGAACATTCCCTTCCACGTAGCTCAAAGAGGAGAAAACATCGACTTTGCTCCAGGAGTAACTATCCAAGTACTTAATCCCGGAAAAGAGCAGTCCGAGGATCTCAATGAAGACTCTGTCGTACTGAAAATCACAGACAATGATGTATCATTCCTGCTAATGGGAGATGCAGGCCTTGAAGCAGAATCAAGCATAATGAGCGAAGGTTATGATGTCAATGCAGACATCCTTAAAGTCGGCCACCATGCGAGCACTTCCGGTTCAGGACCAAAGTTCATTTCAGCCGTTAGTCCGGATATCAGTGTTATAGAGGTCGGTGCAGGTAATGACTACGGACATCCTCATGCAGAGACCCTGGAGAGACTTCAAAGCGCGTCCACAGTTTACAGAACAGATTACCATGGAACGATCACCATCACAACAGACGGATCCATATATACAGTAACAACTGAAAAGACCGCACCAACCCAAACCAGTACTATCAGTACAGCACCCACAGAGGATACAACAACTACTTCGACATCAAAAAGTGAAGATAGCAGCTATTATTCAACACCAACATCCACTTCTGACGATACAGCAGCTGAACCATCTCAAACAAGCACTTCAGATGAAGGAGTGTATGTCACTGGTCTAGACCTTAAGAACGAATGGGTCAAGATCAAGAATTCAGGCTCTTCAACCATGGACCTCACTGGATGGGCGATCAGAGACGAAGGCGATAAACACACTTATACATTCCCTTCCTTCCAGCTCGAGGCAGGTGCAACAGTTACTCTCCACACAGAAGACGGAACAAATACCGGAACAGAACTCTATTGGGGCAGTGGCAATTCCATCTGGAACAATGACGGTGATACAGCTTTTCTCTACGATAGCAGTGGGAATCTAGTTAGTTCACTGGAGGGATAACCATGACCTTCAAAGCCACCCTAGACAGAATAGAAAACAACATAGCTGTGTTGCTTGTAAGGCCTGAAGAAACCATCAGGCTAAACGTCCCACTTTCTTTATTACCGGAAGGCAGCAAGGAAGGGGCTATCCTTAGAATTAATATTACAAAAGATGAGCAAGAGACAAAGGTGACCAAAGAACAAGTATCTTCCATGCTAGAGAAGCTGAAGAACAAGAAATGAATTTGTTCCTTTAATCTTTTTTGATCTTCTAAAATATAACCCTATCTTACTTTTCGATAATCTTTTCTTAAATGTGATTAGATTTACATGTAACATAAACTGCTAATTTAAAAATTCTAACAGCTAGAAACATTATGAAGGAAAAGTCAAAATGGACAGTAAAATAATATGTGAATCTGATTTTAAGTTACGATGGAACGTTCAAGGATTATTCGATAATTTTTCGGTTATTCGGAATGAACTTGAACTACAATTTGCCTCTCTTCCTGCTAATAACACACGCAAGCAACAAAATTTAGTGAAGTGGATTAACCAGATTAAAAAGATTGAAGATACTGTCCATTATATCAAAACCAATAAGATCAAAGAGATTGAAAAAAATCTAGATTACAAATTCATCGAACCTGATTTTGTAGTTATTGCATTTTTTCAGCCAGATAGCAAAAATCTCTTTGCCGAATTAAAGTCACATTACTCAAAAACGGGAAAGAACTTTGATTTTGAACCTTATTTGAATTTGGATGAGGCTGCAAAAGTATTGGCTTGGATAGGCGATTCTGCAATAAATTTGGCAACAACTCATGTTATTCGGCAACCTTACATTTCAAAAGTTGGAGAGTTAGCAGAAAAACGCGCAGAATTGGTATCTAATAAACATCAGGCTAATCTTTGCGATGAATGGAACCTCTTTGACTTGAGGTTAGGCTTCACAACATATCTAGACATGGTCAATGAAGACAACATAAAACATGCGAAAGCGACTATAATTGAAGCACTATTTGGAGTGATATACATCGAAAGTGGGTTTGATAAAGTAATCTCTTCAGCCATATATTTGAAGAGATTTTGGGAGTTTATATAATATTTTAAATAAATCCCCGTTCACATTTTCTCCCTCTTTATATATTTTTCTGGATCAAAACCTTATAAGTTGATCTACTAATGGCACATAGTTTTGTGTAAGCTCGTTTTCAAATATCTTTTCGAGAAGGTATCTATTCCTGCTTATTATTGTGGACTCAAAGCTTGTTTTCTTGTCTACCATATTCAATATTTCTTTTTTTGAGTATCTATAAGACAGAAGCTCCTCTATTCTTCTTTTTACATTTTCATCCTCTTGCATAATAGGTGAAAATGCACTTTCGTCGCAGAAATAGCCGTCAAGGAGAATTGAATTAAGCTCTTGAACAATCATTTCTTGAAGCTGTATAGAGGGTTGTTCACTGGTGTCGTATATAAGAACTATATTTTTTGCTTTGTTTGAAAACATGTTTAGAACATGTTGATAGAGGGAACAGTTTTTTTGTTGCAATTTGGAAATCAGGCCACTGGGGTCATTTATATCGTTTACGGTAAGGAGACTTGGTAGTAAATCAGAGTTAATATCTATGCTGACAGATTCAATTATGCTTGAGCTTTCACTAGAATCCGAAACAACAGAAAACCCAACATTAATAAAAATTTCCCATAAATGCTTTAGTTTTATCCTCAGTGATGCATTTACCAGCCTTTCTATTTCATCATAAGGCTTTGAATTCCAGTAATTCCGTTCTATATCTGTGAGCTTGTCATACAATTGATACTTTTCATGACCGGAAGTCACGAGAATTTTATCCATAGGGGAACTCCAACAGGGGGGAAATTTTTTTGAGGACACAGAGTCAACAATAGTATTTCTAGGTATCTCGAGATTTGCCAAAATGTCTTTTGTTGCGATATGTAGCAGTTTAGTAATAAAACCATTCTCTTTACATCTCCCGTCAACTGCAACATACAACTCAAAACCCTCCCACTCTCCACAAAGAAACTCGTAGAGAGCTGCAGGTGAACACCAAACTAAAGCAAGTATGGGTAAAACAAGTGCCTTGTACTCAAAAACCGAATAATGTGTACACAATCCACTGGAATTTCTTATAAGATCATCTTTTGTTAAACCTTTAAAGTCAGAGCCTTCGTCAGAAAATAGATAGCTGTTTAATTCTCGGATAATTTTTATTTTGTCTTCTAAAGAAAACGTATCCTTAAAAACGGGTAACTTTACATTAAAGAAGAAATGTAATGAGTAATCTAGAAACTTTGAAATATCTTCTCTATGTAATGAACGAATTTCTTTATATGATAAATTCTGAAATAATAAGTAGTCTTTGGAGTAATAAAGTTTTTTCACATCTAAAGAGGGGTCATCAAGATCTTCAAAGAATTGCCTGAACAACTTGCTTAAATGATTTAAATATTCTTCTTCGTACTTCTTATTTTCTTCTTCGTATCTGATGAGGACTTTTTTTAATGAATCATCAAACAATATGCTTGATCGTTCTAGATTGTGACTCTCGTTCATAAGAATGCCTAAGAGGTGTTGAGCTTGATCTCTTTCCCATTCTATCAGAGGAATACATCTTTGTATTGAAACTCCTTTATTTGAAAGTATTTCCCTTATCAAGGATTCATCAATGTGATATGAAAAATACCTATAGCTCAAAATTTCAATTGCTTCTTTCGATGGTTTTTTTGCTATTAACCTTACAAGAACCTTGATATTCTCGATATCTGATTTCAGGGAATAGGATATAGTCTTGCGGTTATTTTTTGCCTTATATTCTTTTGTCTCAAGTATTCCTTCTTCATATAATTTTTTGCAACTATCAATAATTTTAGGTTTGCTAGCATTTATCACTCTTTGTCCTATCATATCTTCAGGGTATGAGCAAAAGGATTGAAAGTTCTTTGATGGATTACATCTTTGAGATTCAAGATAGCTTTCGATCACTTCGCTTTCCTTTTTTATGAAATATTTTAGTACTTCCCACTCTTTTTCAGTTAATTTCTCTTCTATCATACCTTTTCCCTCCTATTCATGGGCCTGATTTTAGACTACGATTTAGTATTCACTAAGTATAGGTTTGTTAAGTTATTTAATTTTAGTTTGTAAACTAATGCCGTCTAACTTAATATGTAAATTTAAATAGTTAAAAATATTAAATAACATCTATAGACCTATAAGGAGGTGGAGTATCTATGTCAAGTAAAGACAATGCCGATAATCATGCCAATCAGTGCAATCCCAACAATGATGCTTATTGGCAGAGCCGGGGAAAAGATGGAAGACCCGAAGACGGAGAAAAAAAGTCCAAAAACTGAAAATATAACAAATTTTGGCAAATAATTAGGAGGAACATAATGGCAGAAAAAACACCCATGACCAAAGATGCTGCATCAAGGATACAATCCCATGCTGACAAAACTGAAACCAACCTAGATTTCAAAGCAAGGGCTATGGCAGCTGCTTCACAGAAAAAGAAATGAACGGGGGGCGCACCCCCTTCATTTATTAGCTGTAAAAATGGAACAATGCATACAGTATTTACCAAAAAGTTGGGATGATTAAAAAGGATATCTGGAACTCTCTTGAGCTGAGATCTTAGGACAATTTTCCATGCAGCAATAATTTACTTTATTTGGATGTTTGCAAGCATCCTGCGATAGTGAATTGTACTGACGAAAAAAACAATCGTGCCATACTTCTTCTTTCCATTTTACGAAATCCGCTTGTATGCCTCCTTGTCTTTCATTGTCTATAGGCAGATTATTTTCTATCAAACAGCAACATTCCAGTAGATATAAGCACATCGTTTTAGTTCCCTCTTTTTAAATGTGATTCATTTAGGTTGATGTCGAAAATTTCTTGATTTCATCTATAGATAAGTCCATTCCACACAACTAGAAGCAAGAAATTCTCCTTTTTCAGTTATTGCTCGATATGACCCACATTTACTGCATTTATAGATCTCAACGTTGACTACGAACTGTTTTCCTATAGGGAAATTGTCACTTAGCTGATCGGTAGAGATTTCATCAGGTTCCAAAAATCGCTCATTTGTATCAATCATGTCCATATTTGAGTTGCATTGAGAACACAGCTTTTCTTTCATTCGTCACATTCTCCAAACACGTTTTGATTAGAATTGTTCAAAATCGCTTTTATTAGTCTGGGTAGTGGTGTGAAAGTAATATTTGCTTAAATCTGAGCTTTTAATTGAAAAATTATCTAATAAATCTCTATAAATTAATTATTTATAGTTTCTGAAGTACTACATATATAAAATCGTGATTGGTTCGTGAGTTGGAGTTATACCGATGCCGTTAAGAGTAATGCAGCCCGACATTTCGGGATTAGAGCCAGGAGAAACTAAACTTCTCAACAAGCTAAGAGCTCTCTACTCAACTACCGACTACGATGCTCATCTGGACGTTCAACCCATAATCGATTCATTAATCCCAGATTTCATTTTGATAGATCCGTATAAGGGAGTCTGCATAATAGAAGTAAAGGATTGGTCACTTTCTTTTCTCGAAAACATAACCCCAACCACAGTAACAGACATTAATGGACAGGAACGTTACAATCCTGTTTATCGAGCACGACAGTATTTTAATGCCCTCAAGGACCTTCTTCACAAAGAGCCATACTTACTCAATGAAGAAAAGCAACTTAGATTCAGGCTTTATTCAAAAGTCGTTTTTTCCAACATGAATTCATCGGAGCTTGAAGCTTTAAAAGAAGTCCTGTGCCAACCAGTAACAGATTGTATCAGTTCGGACCAATTAGCTTCACTCTCTATTGAGACTTTTTTTGGTCACGATTCCATCTTCCTGGATAAAAACACAATCTCAGTAGTTCGTGGGAAAATATTCCCTGAGATCCAGGTTAAGAAAATCCAGACAGAAATCTGGCAGTATAACAAGATTAAATCAGCAGATAACAAGATAGTTGCTACATTGGATTACGAGCAGGAAAAGTTTGCACGACGTATTCCTGAAGGACATTACATGATTACAGGAGTTCCAGGCAGCGGTAAAACAGTAATACTCATTGCAAGGGCTATTCATTTGTTAAGAGAAAATCCAAATTGGAAAGTACTTATTTTAACGTACAATAAATCTCTGAATAAAAGAATCAAAAGTCAAATCGAATCCAAACGTGAAGACCTTTGTTATATGGGTATTAACTATGAAAATCTTGAGATCTCAACATTTAACAGTTTAGCTGAGAGGATTGCAGAGGTTGGATTTGTTCCAAATAGAGATAAGGATTTTTATGACATGATTCCTTATCTGGCATTTGATAAAGCACAACCCCTCTATGATGCTGTTTTGATAGATGAATACCAAGATTTCTTTGATATTTGGTTTAAACTCTGTCTTAAAATATGTAAAAAACACACAGATAAGAACGGAAACTTAACTGAAAACATTTTTCTTGCCGGCGACAGATTGCAGAGTATATATAATCCGAAAGAACACAATTGGAAGAATCTCGGTATCAATATTGTCGGGCGCTCGAAGCTATTGAAAATGTCATATCGTTCAGGTAGTTCACATATAGATATGGCATTGAATTATCTAATGCTCTCCGATGAATTACGTAAGGAAGTTGAAAAGTTTTATGAAGGACGGGATGGGATTTGTCAGAACTTCGATTCGGACAACACAGTCACTTTTTTCAATGGATATTATAAAGAGATAAACAATACTCTTTTGGAACTTCTCAATAGCGGTTACAATCCTGAAGATATTATAGTCCTTGGTCCTTCAAACAACGGTAATAACTACTTGTATCAACACTTGGATGAGTCCATCAAACAGATAGCTGAAGTCTCCAAGGATATTGACAAGAACAAGCTCATCATAACAACGTATCATTCTTCTAAAGGCCTGGAAAACAAAGTTTGCATTTTACTGAACATCGATAGGTTGGACAATAAAAAACTTGTCTACGTTGGTCTTACGAGAGCTTCAGAGAAATTGTATATCCATTCTAAAGAGCCAGGAGACGTATTCGAAGAACTAAGGTCATGTTATGAGCGTAGATGATTAACATGATGAAGTAGAAATAGTAAAATTATAATTTCTAAAAAAAACTACTTAAAATTACACTTCTTAGGGCTCTGTACAAATTCTCCATATTCGTGAGAATTTAAGTAAACAATATTTTGGCTCTGAAGAATACCTATTAAAATCAATGTCTTCGGCCTTAAAGAGTTGTTTTCTAACGATACCTAGAGAGACATTTGAGAAAAATCTCAATTCGGTTTCTTGCTTGAATATCGAGGATTTCTACAGAGCATTTCCGAAATCAGCAAGGTTATTTTGTCATTTAATATTACTTTAAGATGAGAATATAATATATGTATTTACAACGGAATAATGGACACTATAGCTGAAATAGACATATGTACCCTCTACATATACTTATTTCCTTACCAATACCATAATTTTCATTGGTTGTAGTCTGCTTCTCTTGTCTAAATGAATAAAATGGGGTTGAGATATTTAATACTTAACGTATGTAGATGCAAACCAACCTGAGATAGCTACAACTTTACTTGGGGCGCAACATTCCATCAGTCTCCAATAAGTGTGATGTTCACTACCCCTAATTACCTCAAGTATGGGTCCAAGGTTCCGGTATGCCTGCTGTGTACGTGCATCTGTCATGCCGTGATGTTGATTGATGCTATATTGAAAGCAAACGGCTTTACGAAGCCCGAGAGCAGTCCTATAATGGCTCCAAGAGAAAATACAGCATGCCAGGTAGATAATATTGAGACACTTGTTGAAGATAAGCTACGTGCGATGATGATGAAATTGTTGGCTTGACTAAAGAGATACTATTGAACGCTAAGATATTGAGGCGGGTGCCCTTCCTACCCCGGTCACTTTCACTCCCCTTGGATTACATGCTTATTATCCCCTGTCCAAGTATCCACCATGTACCCAATCGACCAAGACACTTACGAAAAGTAAACGCATATCACATCGAATTCAAGACCAGTGCTCTGACCTCGTTACGCATTCCCAAGATTGTTGACCATTGCTAAGTAGAACCCAACATGGTTCTGAAGTGCATCATACTCGGCAATGCATGTGACTGGGTGAGCTATAAAATGGAATGGGTACTACGAGAAGCATAAGGAAACGTTCCATTTCTGAGGTCTTAGTGAGCATAGCAATAAGAATGGCAGATATTGTATCATCCACACTCATAGTCACCAGTCCAACTTATTATATTTAACAGCAAAATAGTGACGCAACTGCAATCTCTTCTATCCATTTACACACTACTTTCAAATTCATATGACCTTCCTGAGTACATCTTTCATACTTTCTAGATAAAACATGGGAGTTGGCCACAACTATATTAATATATTACTAGTTAACATATATATGTCAAAGTCTCAATCTATGTAAAGTTGTTTGCGTCTTAAGTTATGTACTGACTTGAATAAACAGCAGTCAAAAGTGCTAGGATGTGATTAAATGGTTGGAAAAATAAAGAAAATGATTGATCAAATCATCAGCGAAAAAAGTAAACAAGACCCAAAGTTATCTCACACGATAAATGCTAAAATCTGTATGAAAGGTGTTATTCCAAAGAAGTATGATGAAAATTCTCCAGATGACCCCGTGGTCATTGAAAAGCTTGTAGACATTGCAAAGGAGTTAGGTGTAAGGATAGTTGTGTGAGGGATGATTAATATGGTAATTAAAACAGCATACTCTAAAAAAGAATCAGTTGCAGAAGCGGTTACAGAAATAAAGAACTCTTTGAATTCATCAGGAGTCAAAATGTTAATGTTCTTCGCATCAGCCAAATATGACCCTGCTTCTATCAGCTCTAAAATGGCGTCTGTATTTCCAGGAGTGAATGTAATTGGCTGTTCCACATCAGGAGAAATCATTAGTGGCCAGATGCTCAAAGGTTCAATTGTAGCGATGGCTTTTGATAATGATATTATAGAAGATATCAAAGTTGAAATTGTAACAAACTTAAAAGAAGGAGTAAATACTTCCAAAGCACTTGCATCTTTTGAGAAATATTATGGACAGAAAGTCTCAGATTTGAACTACAATAAATACCTGGGATTTGTACTTGTGGATGGTTTGACTTGTGCAGAGGAAGAACTGATGGACAATATTGGAAACAAGACAAATGTGGTTTTTATTGGGGGCTCTGCAGGAGATGACCTGAAATTTGCAGCTACTCAGGTTTATGCCAATGGTAAAGTCTACAATAATGCCGCTGTACTGGCACTGGCAAAAGTAAAGAATGGATTTGATATCATCAAAACACAGAGTTTCCGCGTTATGAACAAGGAACTTGTGGCGACAAAAGTTGACGAAAAAACAAGGGAAGTGATAGAGTTCAATCACGAGCCAGCGGCAATTGCCTATTCAAAGGCCTTAGGAGTAAGTGTAAAGGAACTTCCAGAACATTTCATGCATAATCCTCTGGGACTTATGGTTGATGATGAACCATTTGTGCGTAGTCCTCAGGCAATGGCAGGAAACAAAGTTAAATTCTATTGTTCTATAAAAGAAGGAATGGAACTATCACTTCTGGAATCCATGGATATAGTTGAAGAAACTGCAAAAGACATAGAGAAAAAGTTAGCAGAAATAGAAAGTGCATCGGGTATGATAAACTTCAACTGTATCCTTAGAACACTTGAACTGGAAAATAAAGGTCAGTGCCAGAAATATGCAGACATTTTCAAGAAGGTACCTACTATAGGTTTCAGTACATATGGCGAACAATATGTTGGTCATATCAACCAGACTGCAACTATAGCTGTTTTTAAGTAATATCAATGGGTTAGGACTGGAATGGTGTACGTCCCATTCCAGTCCTGCTGAGAAAAGGAATTGCTAGCTATATCAACGTTTGTCTGACTTTCAATAGTCACTCACCTCTATTCTGTGAGCGTATGGTCACTTTCACTCCCCTTGGATTACATGCTTATTATCCCCTGTCCAAGTATCCACTATGTACCCAATCGACCAAGACACCTACGATAAAGTGAACGCATATCATCTCGAGTTCAAGACCGGGGCTCTTACATCCTTACGTATTCCCAAGATTGTTGAGTATTACTCAGATGTTGAACCTGAGATGGTGCTCAAGTGTATCAGAGTAGGCAATGCATGTGACTGGAATAGTTATGAGGTTGCTTGTGGGTATTATGATAGGCATAAAGAAGCGTTCAAGTTCTGAAGAATTATTGTATACAAGGAAACATTAAACTAATACCTAGAAATAGCATAAATGTATGTCTATGGATGCAGATATTGAAATTCTCTTGTACTTGGCACTGCTTATGTTTCTGGGAATTGGGTTAGCAGGTATTCTTTATGCCCTTATCTATTTAATTTGAAGACGAACGAGTTCTGTATTAGTGAAGTACTGAATTTTCAAGAGGTCACACTCCCCATGAAAATCATCCAATTCGACGGTGGTGCAGTCCCAAACCCTGGCACACGAGCTATAGGTGTCATCCTCCTCGAAGATAACCACGTTCTCAAGGAAATATCCCGCAAGCTCGATGGCATAGGCACCAACAACGAAGCCGAATATTCAGCACTCATAGAAGGTCTGAAACGGGCACTTGCACTTGGATGGACCGAGATATTGGTGCAAGGTGACAGCAAACTCGTTGTGAATCAGGTGGCAGGTTCATGGAAGGTAAACAAAGACAACCTGAAACCATTGAATACAGAAGCAAAGACACTCTTGTCCAAGTTCCAATCTGCAAAGGTTGAGTGGATACCACGAGAGCAGAATGTGAGGGCTGATGCAGCAGCTTCAAAGGCATTGGGTTTTGATGAAGACCCGTTTCATGATAATCTGCATAAGCGTGATATCGGCATATATTGCCCGGAATGCAAGAAAGAATGCACCTTTGAGTGGGTAGTGCTTAAGACTGGAGAAAGGCACCTGCGCCAGAGCTGCCCAGTTCATGGTTACCTGAGAGCTGCACCTATGGTGCCAGCTTACATTGAGAGGGTAAAGAGTGAATCATTGTTGCAGTACATGAACGATGATAAGACCCCTACTAAGTGTAAGGGTTGCAGTAAACTTGATGTCTGCAAGTTGGTGGAGCAGGGGTTTGCGGATATATGTGGGTATAGGTAATAAGATACCAATTCGTGGCATTAGGTCCATTGTGAACTGTGGAATCTCATGTTCGAGACACTCAAAACACTTCCCACCTACATAATCACATGCTTGTCCAAAATACATATCATATAAAATAACTTTATATTACGTATAACATTCTCAGATGACATGCTGATGACAAGGACAAAAGCGATAAGACCTTGCCATCGCTGAGGGGGGTGAACGCAATATTTATATTGTTCATATTATAAAAACATGACTATTATAGTCTACATCTACATACAAGTTGCTCATTTCAATCGTAAATATAGACAAAACCGATGTCTATCCCATCCCTAGCAATCTCAAACTCTAGGACCCTCATTCCAGCGAAATTATGACTTGTCGACTTCACTACTTGATTTGGAGTATCCCTATCTGTTACCACTCTCATAAAGTAACCCTCATCTGTAGAGGTGTAATTGTAATCTCTATATGAGGACGGCTCAATGTAGAAATCTTCTTTGTATATCTTCTTGCTATGGTTAGATGCTTCTCTCATATCAAAAGAAACGTTATGTCCCACGGAATCCAAGTTGAATATCCTTATGGTAATAGGGTGGGAGTCTATCGGTGGTCCAGTGATTGTGTCGTTACTCATATCCACTCCTTCTGGCTGTGGTTTCAATTCAATATCGTCAGGGAGTCTAAGAAAAAAAGCCACCGATACTATTAGAACAGCAAAGATAATCCCTACAACAATATTCTGTTTCATTGACATCTAAACCCTTTCATGATTCCAAACTTATCTATAAACTCTCCTGGTTTATAGTTAACTTATTACATTCATGAATATGTTAAAGAGGATTCTGATTAACCCTCTGTTTTTTATGTCACCATAAATTTGAAGTGGCATTTATTCTCTCTATATCTGTTTTTTCTTCTTTTCCTCTAGGCTCATCTACTTTAGCATGTCCTGGAGTTGAATGGATGAAAGTCCTATTATGCCACTTAATGAAAAATTAAATCATTCTGACCCGGATGTCAGAGTAGCTTCAAAAAAAGCTATAGAAAAGATTCAAACACGAATAGATTTGGGAAAATAGCACCTTAGGACTTCCTCACTGGTCTCTTTTTCGCTACAGTGTTGTCGTCTTCTTCGTACCTGCTGCCTTCTTCTTTGTCCCTGATGCCTTCAGAAGCCAGAACATGGTAATAATCCGGTCGGCATCTTCATCTTTTGGCGGATTCTATACTTTCTTCCGACCATCCACTAACTTAATCGTTTTAACTTGAGGTGTTTGCGGTTCGCTTGAGTCATAAAAGTCAAAGATTGATGCAGATTTAGAGGGTTTCCTTTTTAGTCTTTTTACGATGTACTCACACTCCCTGATTGATGAACTACATACACTCCCTCATATAACATCTTGTTTATGGATAGTCAACCTTTTTATTAACAAGCATGAAATCATAAAATCCAATTTCACCCTTAAGCATCCTGAGCATGATATTTCTCGCTCTCCTTTGATTATCCATAGCTAGTGGCACATATTTCTTGCCTGTCTTATTCTTGGTGTTAATTGTCATCCCCACTTTCCATCTTCTCTCATCAGTCTGCATCCTCTTGACAAGACTTGCACTCAGCTTATAGGTTTTTAAAGGTTTATATGTAGTCGTAACAAAACTCTTACCTACCAGCAGTAAGTATCCAGTTCCGGCTTTTTTCCTTTCCTTGTAATATTCTGAATACCTATAAAGAATGTCATGTACTGCCCTGTAGGTAACAGGCTTGACACCCACATCTTTCTCAACTTATTGACCAATTCTTGAGCTTCTTTGATAGTCACCAGGGTATTGCCATTATCAAGTATTGCCTTAAACAAGAGATACTTGGCTGTTCCCCACACTGACCTAAAGAAACAATAGTAACTCATCTTAGTACCTTCGATATGCGCTGGCTTTCAACAGAGCCAATATTTTCAAGCTTAATGGAAGATTTGCATGCAGCGACAATTATCATTTGGTCTACTGATATTGATAAGTCTGTGCTTTTTCAGATACTTGAAATCAAAATTTATATATCTATGCACATCATGTAAACTTGTAATATGCTGTAATCGGTGATAGAATGTATATTAGAACAATTTGCCCCACTTGTGGTGAAGTAGTATACCACAGCTTACGGATTCACGAATGGGAAACTATCAGTGGAGGTAAGTCAACCAGAGAGATTACGGACATTGAAACATTAGACAGCTGTACAGCTGAGGATCTTGCTCATGATGCCCTCAAAGTACTGAGCAATCATATTTACGATGGTATCTCCACAAGTGAACTTTG
Organism: uncultured Methanomethylovorans sp.; assembly: GCF_963678545.1. Classification (NCBI taxonomy): domain Archaea; kingdom Methanobacteriati; phylum Methanobacteriota; class Methanomicrobia; order Methanosarcinales; family Methanosarcinaceae; genus Methanomethylovorans; species uncultured Methanomethylovorans sp. The sequence goes on along the minus strand of NZ_OY782870.1, from coordinate 1,586,391 downwards.
CAGGATCCTTAAGGAAAAGTTTGGAATACTGGCTAGACACTGTTGTGACATCGTGCAGAGACTAAAAATAGAGTTGAATATGTACTGTCCAGACAGGCAACATCTGTATTTTGTATGAACTAAATCTTATGCATCAAGTGATCTCTGATATCTGTCAGCTTCCGTACCTGGCAGGATGTATTCTTCAAAAAGTGTTGATTTCATGCTGTGGCTTCCCCAGCAAGTTCAATTACTCTCTGAGCAAGTTTCTGTTCAATATGAGAACCACTTTTTAAAAAATAGTCTAATTGAGGGCCATATTTCTCCTTCGTTTCTCGTGCCCATTGCGTAAGCTCTTTATCATGCAAATCTGCATCAACCATTGGCAGCACCTCCGAAAGTGTTAGTCTCTGCTCCGGTTACCGCTTATTCTTAGTGGGAATTGGCGTTAACCGGAGTCACAATTATTGCATTTTCTATTTTTTCTATTCTCAAAGGCGTTCCATTCTCCCATTTTAGCTCTTTCATGTATTCGCTTGGGATAGTTACATGGCCATAGCCTTCGCTGCTAGCAATTAGTTTCCTAGAAATCATACTTTTTATATTTCGCTATCATATTGTCTTGTTGACATTTTACCATTAAAGATGCTTTACATAAATAGATTATCAAGTCAAAGGTCGATTGATACTAATACAGCACAATACACATCTATTTTTAACATCTTCAAGAAAACAGGAAATCAAAGGAATAGGAACCATCTGTTCACAATATCCTTTTTTGTTACGCAGTGGGTTAAACGTTGACTAGCTTTTCAACCATTTCAGTAAGTAGCTTCATGCGTTTCTCGTTTTCTTCCATCTGCTGTTTAAAGTTTGATAGTTCGGTCCTTTCGACAATGTGCTTTGCTGTTTCAGCTCTCAATATGTTGTTTTCCTTCAAGATCTCCCTATATTCAGAACTTGCTGAAACATCCAGTTCTTTCTGAATAGTGAGGTATGGAACGAATTTGGCATATATCTTTTTGAGCTTCTCAGGAGATGCTCGGAAGTATGCGCTTCTTGTGTCATCCAGCGTATGGCCCATCGTAAATTCAACAAAAAATGAATCGCAACCAGCGTTAAGAAGAGCTGAATTGAAGTATTTTCTCATATTATGAGACCTTATCATATTCCAGTTTCCTAAAGGCGCGCATTTTCCGGCTTTTTCTGCAATGGCTCTGTATAGCTTCATAAGAGAGTAGTGCTCAAGCTTGCGCATGTCTTCGTCTTTCGTGTCCAAATATTCAAAAGGAATCTGGCGGCCAATGAAAAGGTAATTGTCATCAGAATAGATTCTCTGTTTGGCAAACTGTTTCTTTCGAGCAGTTATCGTTGTCTTTGCTTCCCTTTCCCGATATTTTAAATATGCCCATACTGCTCTTGATGCTTCCGGAGTCAGGAAGGTTATAAAATCATATCCCACCTTTGCACGCCTTAGCTTAAGCGTTGTGATTTCTGTTTCAGGATCATAACCTTTCTTGAAGCTGCCCACTTTAAGGTTAATGATCTCATTGGCACTTAATCCACTCGAAACACCGCATAAAACAATTGCCTTCTCTAATGGATCGCATATTGTAAGAACTTGCTGGACATCCTCTTTATCAGGTATCTGACTGTGTCTTTCTAGTGGCCTTGCTTTGTTTCCTGTTCTCGGGAGAGTGGGGATCTCAATATCAAAGAGCTTATAGAAGGACTTGACTCCTGTTAGGTAATTTTTAACACTTATCGGAGCATAGTCGCTATCCTGCATATACTTTCTAAACCCAATAAGGTATTTTTTAACATTCCTCTCCCTCATCAACTTGCCAGCTTTTATTTCCTGCTCAGCCTCTGTTAATATTTCTTCAGGTGTCTTCCCGACCCATTCGGTGAATGCTTGCATCGCTACAAGGTAATTTCTTTCAGTGTTTGGCTTTGGGTTTAGGGTGTCGAGCCACTCAATAATTATGGTATCTTTTTTCAATTCTGCAAATCTCATTCTAACGCCCTGGATAATGGTATGTATTACCCTTTAACGTTTATTGTCGTGAAACGTGTGTGTGATACAGTTTGCCAGGATCATGCAGATGATATACATGGCTGGTATGCCGTTTTCAATGAGTAAAGGGGATGCAGATACCAGCAATAGAGCAAAATTGTTGCTGTGCAGCCCGGGTATTAACCCTGACACTACACCCATAAGACAACCAGCAAGTATGGACAGTAAAAAAAGGAGCACGGATAAGTCTTCAGTAATTATAGGCATCTAATCGTCCATTCATCTATATAATTAGAAAATTATAATTGTATGATGAATTGAATCTTTATATATTTTACTGGGTGTTAGAACTTTACATAAAAATCTCAAAACCCTCTATTCTGTTCACCGCAACAATAAATAGTAAGATGCCTTTTTTGGTTCAGGAATAAATTCATGAGCATCAAGTGTGATAAGTGTAAGCACGATTCTATTATATACCAGAGATACTCCGGTATGCACCTGTGCAAGAAACATTTTGTGGAAGATGTGGAACGAAAAATCAAGCTCACAATTCGCAAACATTATTCTGTAAAAAAGAATGAGACCATAGCTGTGGCTATAAGTGGCGGCAAGGATAGCAGTGTGCTGCTCTATATGTTGCACAAGATCCTTGGAGAACGTCCCGATATCCGGCTCGTTGCTCTTTCAGTGGATGAGGGTATAGAGGGGTATCGTCACAATACGCTGGAACAGGCCAGAGGGCTTGCCAACAGGCTCGGCGTGGAGCACATTGTTCTGTCTTTCAAGGAAGAATATGATCGAACAATGGATGAGATAGCTGCATGGGACCGTGAAAAAGGAACGTGCAGTTATTGCGGTGTCCTACGTAAATCAATTCTTAATCGCAAGGCTCTGGAACTAGGTGCAACTAAACTTGCAATTGGTCATAATCTGGACGATGAAGCACAGACAATAATGCTCAATCATTTCAAAGGAGATGTGGCACGCATGGTGCGTCTTGTTCCTCCCTGCGAGTTGGAAGGTCTGGTGCTCAGGATAAAACCTCTACGTTTTGTTCCTGAGAAAGAGGTTGCTATGTATGCTTATCTAAACGGTCTTCCTCTTAGTGCTGGTGCCTGTCCTTATTCTCATGAGGCTATGAGGGGTGAAGTTAGGGAACTGCTGGATGATTTTGAGGATAAGCACCCGGGAACAAAATATGCTCTTCTGAGTGGTTTTGATAAGATAACAGCTGTCCTTTCCAAGGAAATGCCTATTGCAAAGCTCGCCAATTGCCGTATTTGCGGTCAGGCTTGCAGTAGTGATCTCTGCCAGGCATGTAAGTTACTGGGAAAACAATGATAATTTCTATTCAAAGGAATACATGTCAAAGGAGTAGAGTTCCTTTCCTGTACGGTCCATGTACATGCGTGTAATCCAGATTGTCGTGAGCGGCCTGATAACGAACACAGACACGAACAGGTAAGCTAAACTCCATACGTCTGCAAGTGCATCCACTGAACTAATAGCACTTCCGATAATTTCCAGTACCACGGAAATGAAAACTATTATTCCGATGATCGCAAGGACGCTACCTGTATTTTTTTTGAAGAATTCAATGCTTTTCTCCAATGCTGAGATGGGGTCCAGATCATCCACTACCAAAGCATACTCTACAAAGAATAGTAATATTCCAATAACTAAAGCATAGAGGAACCAAATCAATGTACCTATGCCTATCAGTATACTTCCTGTGGATGTGGGGTTAGTTGCTAATGTTTCAATCCCGCCTGAACTGAGCACGCCGGGTACCATAAAAATCACACCTGCCAGTATAATTAGAGCTACCAGTGTTTTGGCAAGCAGAAGGTTTAGGACGTGGTGGCGGGCAGAAGACCACATTTGTCCTATGGATGTATCACCACTAAGCAGTGCAAGACGGCACATGCCAATAGCACCGGCTTCAAAAAATGATCCTATCAGTAAGAAAAGCATCAATATGAGCACTGTGCCGATTATGAAAGGCAAAAGATTCTCTTTTAAAAGAGAACTAAGTACTCCCAGATATGCTTCAGGTGGAATATTGTTGGCAACAGTAGAAGATGCTATTTCGGGCATCACGAATATCATTGCAAAAAGAATTATAGCGAACAATGAAAAGAAGATAGTTGCCATAATATCAAGAATGAAAGGAACTGCTATTACCATGTTTCTTGTCCATGTATTATAGCCCTTGTTTAGTAGAGTGCCAAGATCTTCATGCATGCTTCTGCTCCTGTAGCTACCTTATACATTTTAATATAAATAGTGTTCCAACCAACTAAAAAAAGAAGATTGAGGCTAATGGCCTCATATGTTTTGATACTTTATAGCAGTCCTTTGCCAATGAACAGAGCTGAGAACAGGATGGCGATCATGTTGACCACTTTGATCAGAGCATTAAGGGCAGGACCGGAAGTATCCTTAAATGGATCACCAACGGTATCACCTACAATTGCAGCCTTGTGTGCATCTGAGCCTTTTCCACCATATTCTCCGTTCTCTATGAACTTCTTGGCATTATCCCATGCTCCACCGCCGTTATCCATTGTAAGGGCCAGTAGTAAACCTGCGACAATAAGGCCTATGAGCAATCCACCAAGTGCCGATGGGCCCAGTAAAAGGCCTACTGCTAGTGGGACTACTATTGCAAGGAAACCGGGGATAACCATTTCACGAATAGCTGCAGCAGTCACAATGTCTACACATTTCCCATATTCCGGTTTTGCTGTACCTTCCATGATACCTGGGATCTCCTTGAACTGTCTGCGTACTTCGTCAACGATCTTCACAGCGGCCTTGCCTACAGCCTGCATTGTAACGGCTGTGAAGAGGAAAGGCAGCAGTCCGCCGATCAAAAGACCGACCAGTACTACTGGTTGGTCCAGACTCAGGTTAAGGGCAGCTCCATCGGGGGAGACCTTGCTTTTGTAATCTGCGAACAAGGCCAGAGCACCCAGAGCAGCAGAACCAATTGCATAACCTTTTGTAACGGCTTTGGTGGTGTTACCTACAGCATCTAGGGCATCAGTAACCTCGCGTACTTTTGCAGGCATGCCTGCCATTTCAGCGATACCACCAGCGTTATCGGTGATAGGTCCATAAGAGTCAAGTGCTACGATCATACCTGTTGTGGAAAGCATTGCAGCTGCTGCAATAGCGATACCGTACAAACCTACTGCAGGATCAGCAGCCCCGCCCACGACATAGTATGAGGCAAGGATACCTGATATAATAGCGAGCAGAGGCAGAGCAGTACTCTCAAAACCAATTGCAAGACCGGAAATAACGTTCGTTCCTGCACCAGTCTTTGATGCAGCTGCTATTGTCTTTACAGGGCGGAAACTTGTAGAAGTATAGTACTCAGTAAAAATCACCATGAGGACCATTATTATTATACCAATGACGGCAGCAAGGTAGATTCTCATGTCATTCATCAGCATATTTGTAATGAAGTAGAAAAACACCAAACTGATGATGGCAGAACCTGCAACACCTTTGTACAGTGCTTTCATTATTTTATTGTCAGATCCTATCTTTACGAAGAATACTGATATGATAGAAGCAATAATGGCTGACGAACCCAGCATCAGTGGGTATAGAACAGCATTGGGGTATTTATCAATTACAAGTGAACCCAGTAGCATTGAAGCGAGTACAGTGACCACGTACGTCTCAAACAGGTCAGCACCCATTCCAGCGCAGTCGCCTACATTGTCTCCTACGTTATCTGCAATAACAGCAGCGTTACGTGGGTCATCTTCGGGAATGCCCGCTTCGATCTTACCCACAAGGTCAGCACCTACGTCAGCAGCCTTTGTGAATATGCCGCCGCCCACCCTTGCGAACAGGCTGATCAAGCTGGCACCGAAACCGAATCCTACTACAAGGTCTACATCACCATACAATATGTAGAATCCACTGGTACCAAGCAAGGCAAGTCCTACCACTGCAAGACCAGTGACAGCTCCACCACGGAATGCTACATGCATTGCTTTTTGCAGACCACCGGCAGCAGCATGTGCTGTCCTTACATTTGCTCTGACTGATACGTTCATGCCTATGTACCCTGCAAGAGCAGAACTTATAGCGCCCACCAGGAAACCGATGGCGATCTTAGTTCCATCTTCCAGCAGTGCAAACATTAAGGCTGCCAGAACGATTGCCACAATAGCTATTGTTTTGTACTGACGGTTCAAATAAGCCATCGCACCTTCTTGTATGGCAGCTGATATTTTTTGCATCTCCTTTGATCCAGTGCCTTCTTTAAGAACACTGCTTGCAAAGAAGCCAGCAAATATCAGACTGACAAGACCGGCAAGAGGTGCCAGGTAATATAAAACATCCATTATATAACTCCTCTATTTGTCTATGTTTCTGATTTACTTATAAGTATCATATTTAGATAAGCTGCATTCACAGCTCACGTATAAATGAGACTGCTTCGGGCTAATATTCATCAATACTGTATATAAAGTTGATTGGACTATATTGAATAACCAATATGAATTGTAAGGATTATATCAAAGGCTTTTATGTGCCTCCTCCAATCTGCATCAGGTCAAATTCGATAGACTCCGGCACTTCCACAGAAAATACAATGACGTTGCACCTTAATCTCCTTGCAACTGTGATGGCATTCTCCTGTTCGTGTGTAAGTTTTCCATCATTGCTGGCAATGCAAAACATTTTTTTTCCCCCTTCATACCTCACCATGAAATCAAAGTATTGGGCATAATCCCGCAGAAACTCTGCCAAGAGTTGGAGCTCTTCCCAAGTATCGCACATGTGTACTCCTTTGGTAGCTGAATTTTCTACGTACCAATCCTTGCTCATATATGGGTACTTATTATATTGCTCTCTTATTTCCTCAAAAGATTTGAATACCTTTTGCAGATCCTTTTTTAAATTGACCCATTTCCATTTCTGCTCAGAGAAATGGCGTGCAGCAACTATAGCAACTATAGCATCCTTATCTTCTTGTTGAAGTATCATACTAACACCTAAAACTCATCATCCTGTGCATAACTTCTATTAAACTTTAAGGCAATTTCTGCCTTCTTAAGCTCCCGTCCTAGGTAACCTGCATGTTCCAAGGTAGATACAAGTTTCATATCCATAAGCGTATCCAATACTGCTCTCGCGGTGGTGCCCAATATGGTGGAATTTTCATGCTCGGCGACTATTAAGCCTTCATCTGTTCTTTCCTCATCAGGGATTATTCCTATCCGCACACTTCCGGCAGGATCAGTTTTCCACATTTTCCGTTCTTTAGCTTCAATATATTTAGTAGGAAAATTTACATCGGTACGGCGTCTTTTTTCCTTGAGTATCATGAGGTCTATGCCCAGATCCTTTGGGGAACTCTGTCTTTCTGTGGAAAGTATCATCATCTGGGAAGCAACCTTGAGTTCTTTTATAGAGCCTTGTGTCTTATTACTATACTCTGGGGTAAAAAGTATGCTTGCACCCAGATCTCCAGCTATACCACAAAGTGTCGCATTTACTCCGAGGGAGTCAACATCCAAAAGTTCAGTTACATTCCCTGCTCCGAAGAATACAGGAATTTCGGGGAACAATTTATGAAATTCATGGTAGCGTACTATGGAACTGGCTATGCCATGGCCAATTGGGTCAAGTACTGGGTCTGCAATGATCTTCTGAATGCCCAGTTCTTTTGCTTTTTTGACATTTTTCACAAGGCTATCAAGCCCTTCGCAACTATCAGGTATTACTACAACAGCAACTCCTGCGGATGCTACTAGGGGGCCAATCTCGTCGAGATTACTATTGTTAAGGCTTAACACAAGGTCAACGCCTGTTTCTATCGCACGAATAAGGAGGGCAGGATCGAGTGTATCGATACTGATTGGCAACGTAGTTACTTTTCTAGCTATGCGGATAATACGCTCCACATCATCAGGCGTCGCATTAAGGGATGCTCCGAGGTCTATCATATCCGCACCCCGGCTAACAAATACAAGTATTTTCTTTTCAAGGACATTAGATTCCATGCCTGTAGCATCCACTATCTCAGCCAGTACTTTCATACGACTGTTTCCTCCGATCTTAAGATCTTTAATGTACACTAATGGGTTACAGGAGGTTTCTATCTGTTCCACTTTCTCCAGAGCCAATTTTCTTCTGACATCTGCAAGCAGTTCACATGCAGGAACTTTAGTGGAAAACTCAATCTTTCCCACAAAATCCAGAACATATCCTAGATCATAAGCATGCTTTGGGCCTAGGCATATTTCACTGCCAAGCTCTTGTGCAACTTTTGAAAAATCTCCGGATGCCAGCCCCGGTACAAAGATGATATCATAATGTTTTTGCAGGCACTGTTTTTCCAAGGTTTCTAGAAGCCTTCGAGGGGTTATGAACGCAGCTATATCTATGTCCAGTACAATAATGTGTGCTTTTGCACCCACAGCTTTCCTTACAGTGCCTTGTGCAAGTTTTCCCGTAGCAACCAGGATGTCCATGTATCCTAATTGTACAGATAGTTAAAAAGAATATCTACTGCTAAAAAAAGAAAGGAACCAAGTACAACAATGTGACCTGGATCTTTTGCGTTCAGCCTATTATATCTATTATTGATCCGCCATTTCTTCTATGGCCAACTGGTTCAACAACGGATTGGCGTGTTCTGCCATAAGTAGGTGAACTGTTGCTTGCGGTCTGTGGCATGCTACTTGCTAGATTTTTCGGACCAAGTACTTGTGCAGACTGAACACCTGTCATGATAGCCATAACACGTACTTTGCCTTCATAATCTTCCCTTATTCTTGCACCCCATATGACATTAGCGTTGGGTGACAGTTCATAGGTAAGGGATGAAGCGATCTCTTCTGCTTCTTTCAGGCTGAGGTCAGGGCCACCTGTAATGTGCACAAGGCTACCGGTTGCTCCTCTGTAGTCCACATCCAGTAATGGATGGTTCAATGCAATGCGTACTACATCATTGCTCTTGTCCTGGTTCTTGCTCTCTCCTACAAGCATGACAGCAACGCCGCCACAACCCATAATTGCCCTGATATCTGCGTAGTCAAGGTTAATTAGAGATGGCTGTGTGATAGTTTCAGTGATACCTTTCACTGTTTCTGAAATGAGCTGGTCCATTACTGAAAATGCCTGCTCTATAGGCAAGTTTGGTACATATTCCAGTAATCTGTTATTGTCAAGTACGATCACAGTATCTGCAGCTTTGCGTAGGTCTTCAAGTCCTTCTTCTGCTTTGACGGTCCTTGCCCTTTCTACTCTGAATGGACTGGAGACCATACCTACTACTATAGCTCCCTGTTCCTTTGCTATCTCTGCTACAACGGGTGCTACTCCTGTACCGGTACCTCCGCCCATACCTGCAGTGATAAATACAAGGTCTGTTTCCTTGAAGATGTCTTCAAGGGTGCCACGAGCCAGTTCGGCTGCCTTTGCACCGACTTCTGGATATCCGCCTGCGCCAAGTCCACGGGTAAGCGTCTTACCTACAAGGATCTTCTTGTCAGCTCTGATGTTATCCAGATGCTGTTTGTCTGTGTTAATAGCAATGGTTTCTGCACCATCTATACCGATGTTGTAGAGCCTGTTAACGGTGTTGTTTCCTGCGCCACCACAACCTACTATCGTGATACGCGGCATTCCGAAACCGTCAAGCTGATCATCCACGGCTACTGTTTTTCTATACTCTCTATCCTTCTCTGTGTGTTTTAATGCTTCCTGTACTATGGATTGCACGTTCATCCCCTCATTGGATTACTGAGTACACTTGCGTAATGAACATGTGAATGACCACATAAGCTGTAATATGTGGATTTCCACAAATTCCTTCTATTGTGGAATTGTGTCATTACTCTACAGTGACTATATACCTTTACATGTTTTTATACTTATGTATTTATATTTAAAGCTTGAGGTAAGCTCACATTACCCATATTATAGGACAGCTTGCCTCTTTCCTTTCTCTCTAATAATATATTGGTGTTTACCCACCCTTTACAATTTTAATACCATCTTTTAGATGATATTATACGCTGGAAGTCTGCTGATGTCAGACAGATTTCAGACTAATGGCAACCCAAATACCATCATCTTCCGACATCTGTCATTTTCATACACAACTTTACCAGAGCTATACTTTACAGATTGATATATATATATGTGTTCGTCGAAGCCATTTTCATAGTCAACCAAAAAAATGTAGATTTGATTTATAATAGTTCTAGATCGCTGGTAAAGGCAAAAACATATAACAGTTGCCATACATGAATGCATTATAAGAGATCTGTCCATGAATCTTCATTTAGCGCTTAGAAAATCGAATCATAGAATGATCATTGCATTCTTAAAGCAAGTGTTTATTGTTTTTTTATGCCTCTTTGTAGTGCCGCATGTTGTTGCAGCAGATAATATTACCACTTCAACTGTAGAAAACAATACTGGTATCACAGGTGTGTCATTTCAGCAGTATATAATTGATCTGGATATGAGTTATACAGGCGAGACTCTTGTTCAGGAAACATGGACTTTGTCTGACGAAGGAGGTACTTCTACAATAGGTCTTTCAGTACCTCAGGATGCCATCGTGATGAGTTTAAAAAATCAGGATATGTCCAATACAACGTCTATCGTAGATTTGGAATATAACCGAACAAGCGATATCCTTTACTTCAGTGACAATATCACTTCTATATCTCCAGCATCGCCACAGTTGTATAGTTTGGTATATCTTTTACCTAATGAGTCAGATCGACAGTTCACTAAACAGTTTTTAGTAACTGGGTATCAGCCATCTTCCATTCACTCTCTTGTCCTAAATGTGAAAACGAAACAAGATATTGAACCGATGTTATTTGATGAAAATGGACTTTCATTATCTTCAAATTCTCAAAAAAACGGAAACATAACAACTTTCTTTTTCTCCCATCCATCCTTCAATGAGGTCACAGTATCCACAACCGAGGAAAAGGCATCGAATAATTTCATGTACTTGTCTGCTTTGTTTTTCATTGCTGGTCTGTTTACCCTTGGAGGAGCCATCTATCTGAATAGAAAGAACAAAGGTACACATAAAGATACGGACATTCAGGAGTTGGAATATAGGTACACTGCAATACAGAAAGTTCTTTCAACAGTTGATTCGGACCTGAAGAAAAAGAGCATCGATGAAGATATTCACAGTTCAATGTCTGCCAAATACAGAAAAGAGGCATCTGCAATAAAGAAGGAATTGGATAAAAAACTGGAGAATAAGCAGAAAAGTTGAACTATGAAGGACTAAAATACTATCAGGCACATTATTGTAGTGTCACTTTTCAGGATATGATTCACCTTTGATTGCTTCAAATTCTTTTATATCAGCAGTTATCCATCCAATATCATAGCTCTGCCCACATGACGGGCATATCAGGCCTATATGCATTCTGCTTTTCGGTAATCTTCTGAAAAAAACATGGAATCCTCTTTCATAACCACAGTTTAGGCAGACACGCAGTTCTTCTGTTTTTTCACTCATTGTGTCCCCTCCTTTGATTGATAAAAATTATCCAATATTTAAAGTGCACTCTCATGCACAAATATTTATCTGATACCCAAAGATGAAGGTACATGTTAAAAGGTCTGATCTTTGATGTTGATGGAGTGCTCATGGATTCCATGTCCTATCATGCTGATGCCTGGGTGCAGGCATTCCGGGAAGTGGGAGTCCCTATCACTAATAGGGATATATATGAGATTGAAGGCTCCAATCACAAAGGTGTTGTGGATATCATTTTTCATAAGGCTGGACTAGAACCCGAAACATCTGATTATGAAACCTTTCTCAAAAAGAAAAGGGAACATTTCTTACGTAACAACAGAGCAGAACCTTTCAAGGGTATGCAGGAATGTCTGCAGGCACTTAAAGAAAAGTATAAACTGGCTGTTGCGTCAGGAGCTGACAGAGTAATAGTAAATACACTGATGGATAGGTTCTATCCAGGCATCTTCAAAATAATAGTTTCAGGAGAAGATGTTACTCGGGGCAAACCAAATCCTGAACCCTACCTCAAAGCGGCTAGCAAACTTGGGCTAGAACCGGAAGAATGTATAGTTATAGAAAATGCTCCATTGGGAATAAAGTCTGCAAAAATGGCTGGTATCTACTGTGTAGCAGTCCCAACCTATCTTCTAAAAGAAAAATTAATAGGTGCCGACATGATACTTGCAGACCATGCCGAACTGATAACGTATCTTTCCAGACTTCTCTGATTCTATTACACAAGACGAATGGTCTCAAGGTTTGTGAGTGCTCTTGTTTCCATCTTGTTCTTTTTATGAATGGAAGTTGCCAGATCGATGCATGATCTTTCATCTCCATGTTCTGTGAATATGCGTTCAGGTCTTGGTTTCATCTTGCGCACGTATTCCATGAGCTGCCTGCGGTCAGAATGGCCGGAGAAACCATCAACGATTTCCACGTTCATATTCATGTGTACTACCTCTGTTCCCTTTCCGGTATTGAGGGGTATTTCTTTCCATCCTTTCTGGATCCTGCGTCCCAGTGTACCATCTGCCTGGTAACCTACGAATACAAGTGTGTTCCTCTCGTCTTCAGCAAGGGCCTTGAAATACTCCATGACAGGTCCTGCGTTCATCATTCCTGATGTAGCAAGGATTACGCATGGCTCACGCTTCTCTATGATCTCCTTACGTAGCTCATTGGAATCCACAGGCTTAAAACATTCTGAAAGGAAAGGATTCTCACCTTTCTGGAAAATGAGTTTTCTCAGATCGTTATTAAGATATTCCGGATATGTAGCATGGATGGCCGTAGCTTCCCAGATCATACCGTCAAGGTATACCGGGACATTATCTATCAATCCTTTGCGTATGGCATCTTCCAGGACGATCATGACTTCCTGGCTTCTTCCTACTGCGAAGGCCGGTATCAGCACGATTCCCTTGTTCTGGAGAGTGGCTTTTATCACCTGTTGCAGGTGGCTTTCTGCATCCTGCAGGGATGGCTGAAGTGCATTTGCGCCACCGTAAGTGGACTCCATTATCACACTTTCTACACGTGGGAACTTGTTAACTGCCGGGTCGAAAAGTCTTGTCTTTTCATATTTGAAGTCACCTGTAAAGACAACATTGTGCAATCCATCACCTATGTGGAAATGGCAAATAGCAGAACCAAGGATGTGTCCTGCATTGTGGAAGGTAAGCTTAATGTCAGGTGCAATGTCTGTGACTTCTTCAAAATCCAGAACTATAGTATGTTTAAGCACTTCACGCACATCTGCTGAAGAATATGGAGGCCTTTTGCCTTCTTTTGAAGCCACGTCTATATAATCAAGCTGCAATAAGGCTGTCAGGTCCCTTGTTGGGGGTGTGCAATACACCGGCCCCTCAAATCCATACCTGTATAATAGTGGCAACAGACCTTGGTGATCCAGGTGAGCGTGTGTGATCACTACTGCATCGAGTTTGCTTAGGGGTGAAACCTCAGGGACATAGAGGTAAGGAGTCATGTTTTCTTCAGAACCGACGTTAACACCACAATCTATCATTACGCTGGATTCGGGTGTTGATAACAGGAAACAGCTTCTTCCGACCTCTTTACATCCTCCAAGCGATGTGACTCTGACCCATTTGTCTTTGGATGTGCATTCTCTGTGTATTTTACGACCCACGGTTTTGAGTATTTCTTTCCTTTCTTTGTGGTTCGTTTTCATGAATTCACGGATGTTCTTGACTGTCCGTGATGATATGGGCGGAGCACGCACTACTTTTGGTGTCCATCCTATCTTTTTTGTGATCTCTCTTAAAGTCTCCCCATGTTTCCCAATTACAAGGCCTGGTTTTTCGGCTTCGATTATAACTTCTCCCACATCTGGATCGAAGTGATAATTAGCTATGGCTGAGTCTTCCGGTACGGTTTCAATTATTTTGCCAACAGATTCTTCTGGAGGCAGTAAAACCTTTGGATCTGGGCGTACAACTATGCGTGTCCTTAGGATCTTTGCAAGGTTTCTTACAATATTACCATTATCCGCAAAACTCCATGGATTTTCAGTGTACATTACTAATTGCGGACCTTCGAACTCTACACTAGAAATAGTAGTTCCCTGCGGCAATTTTTCGTCTATTTTATGTTTTAGATCAGCTAATACTTCATCTATTGCCATTAAAAGCCTTCCTTTGAGAAAAATAAAAAAATATAAAATTTTGATCTATGCAAGATAGAACAGATGTCAAAGTAAAGTCAACAAAATGGTCAGGAATATTTTAATTCAATTTATCCCTATACTGTTGAACTTCCTCTTCTTCCAAACGATTAAATTTATCAGCAGTTATCACTACAACATCAATTCCATTGCCAGATGCTGAATCTCTCTTCATTGCATTATGAAGTGCGCGTATTGCCAACTCTACTCCTTCCTCTACGGACATTCCATTCATGAACCGATCTTCTAGCACTCCATAAGCCATAGGTGAACCAGAACCAGTTGCTACAGCCTTTGTCTCTTCAATAGTGCCTCCAAGAGCATCAAGAGAGAATATAGAAGGTCCGTTCTTGTCCACACCGCCTACAAGCAGTTGTACCATAAGGGGATAGTAGCGCTGTCCGCTCAAGATGTTTGACAGAAGCGTAGTTATGCCTTTAATAGTCATAGGCTCTTTACGCCTCATTTTGTAAAGATGAGACTCAACACTCATTATGCGCACGATCTGTTGAGCATCTCCTACGGATCCTGCAGTGGTCATGCCCACAAGCTCATCGATCTGATAAATTTTTTTGGCTGTCTTGCTAGCTATGAAATTTCCCATAGTTGCACGTCTTTCCGTAGCAAGTACCACGCCTTTATCACAAACTATGCCTACAGTAGTTGTACCTTTTAAATATTTATCATCGACCATCAGTATACCTCATCGTCGCAAAATGAGAAAATTTTTATAAAAAGATCATATCTGTTATCCAGACAAACTATTGATTAATCATAATATATATAAACCTTTCTATTAATCATGCTTTTTGCTGGCAAATGTACGATCTTTTGAATTAATTCCATAGTTCAATAAATGCCTATTTCTTCTGCTAAAGCAATAGTGCGTGCTATACTTTCATCACTGACGTGCCTTTTATGCAGTTTCTCCATTAGCTTGTGCATAGTTATCCTTGTATCGCTTGAAGTGAAGTTGTCGGCGTGTGCAACTATCTTCTCTTCGATGGTGAAAGGCATATAATCATCTTCAGGCAGGCCGAGTTCTTTTGCTTCTTCTATAGTAATACCTGCACCTATATGCTTCTTAATTATATTTACAACAGCAGGATCCAAAGCCGATTGAGCAGCTATGCTTGCACCAATGACTGCATGGTCTATGCCATGACTACGTGACCTTCCAAGGTCATGAAGCAAACTACCAATTGTTACCAGTTCTACATCCACGTTTTTTCCAGATGCTACTAATTTTTCTGCAATCTCGGTGGCATACTCAGAAACAGCTATACAATGCGCAATTACCTTCTCAGAGCAGCCTTCATCTCTAAGGATGTGTAATGCCCTATCCGGTGTTATCATATCATCTGCTTTCCAGGTTTTTGATCCTTTCCTGTATCATGTGGATAAAAGGTGAATTGTCCTGGTGTATCATATCCTCGCCACAGTCTGGGCACATGAACATGCCCTCTGAAGCCTGTTTGAAATCCATTCTTATACAGCCTTCCGGACAAACATAAAACACATTAGAATCTTCAAATTCCTTGCGTACTTTAAGGTTCTTCACTAGCCTTTTTTTCTCTTTGACAAGCTGCCTTTCAACATCGGACATATCGAGAGTCCAGAGGTAAGTAAGCCATCCACTACTGGCATCTCTTTCCCTTCTGCAAATAGCAAGCTTGTTCTCATTCAGTATGAATAGGGTTCTTCTTACAATATTGAGAAGTATGCCTGTAGCTTGAGCTATTTGCTCATCAGTAACTTCACCTTCCGGCATTTTTTCGATCATAACTAGGCCATCTTCACCCACAAGCCGAATTAGGTATCCTCGGATAACAGGATCATTCATATCTATCAAAAAACTCACCTCAAGAATAGGTTGTTAATCTGTCGTATTGTCATATTAATATTTGCACATTATGTGCAAATTGCTATGTCTTTAAAGGCAATAGGTCAATTATCTAATAGTGCCTTTATCTTTTCCGAATCTCTTTTCAATGAATTTAAGACCTCTTCTCGATTTACACCTGTACTCAGGACAGAATTTACAGGAGAATCTACATATGCAATGTAACCAGGTTGAGGTATATCTACTATATGTTGCTGACGCATAAGACCTAAAACTTGTAGATCCAGTCTAAGCTCTTTATTTGCATATATTATACATCTTCCTGCATATGTTTGTACCTTTTCCATTCTTTCGGGTAGCTCCCCTTGGAATGCTTTAACATGTGCTTCAAAAAGGTTTATTCCAGTAGCCAGTTCTACAGTATCCAGACTTCCTTGGAATCTGGGATTCACTTCTATTATCTCTGGTCCATCTTCTGTCACAATAAAATCTATGCCAACAGATCCCATAAGTCCAAGTTCTCTTACGAGCTTTTCTGAGATGTTGCGCATTTCTTCAGTATATTTGCCTTCATATGGGGTGATGTTGCCACAATAGGCGAATTTTATCCTTGTCAGCCAAGGGACTCCAATCATCTGTTCATTCACAGCCACAGCCACTGCTTTGTCTTTATTGGCAATCAGTGAGACACTTGTAGGTATGCCTTCAATAAATTCCTGCATCATAAAGTCAGTTTGACTAAAAGAGGGTTCAGCTTCCATTATTTCCCTTACAGCTGCTGAAAGTTCCTGCTCACTCCAGGCTATCCTGTTAAATATTCCTCCTCCTCCTTTGCGGGGTTTGATTATCACCGGGAATCTATCTGGCTTGCAGTCAATATTCTCATAAACATGAGGATGCGGATATCCAAGTTCTGCAAGCCGATGGGAGAAAGTGAATTTATCCTGTACCATCTGACTCTTTTCAGGGTCAGTAGCCAGCACAGGGCATGGCAAAGAACTAAAGTCCATTGACTCAAAACCAGAACCTGGTATTACTGCATCAAAATCGACTTCAAATCCTCTGATCATATCAAAGATAGTTTCTGCTGCATCTATACTCCTTATGTCCAGGTCTTTGGACAACTCTTTTGCGGCAATACAACAGTCCACAGTATCTTGGTCACAAAAGGCATCTATAGCATACATATTGTAACCCGCCCTGCTACCAGAGCAGACAATATTGCGGGTACTAAAACCAATTACAAGTATGTTCAAAAGACCAACCCTTTCAGATCTCGCTTTTTCTCCATTCAGAAGGCAAGAGGAATAGTGATTCGTCTATCCTTATCACTGGGATCTCTTCATCTTCAACTGGTGAAAAGCCAATAGGCTTCTTTACATTCACAGTTCTAAACGTGAAGGGGTCCAATATCATAATTTCATGTTCTTCTTCAGAAACAAGCACTGCATTTACTGCATCTTTGATGTTACCCACCAGTTTTGCCTGTGTGGTCTCCTCTTCTGTGGCGATAAAGCGTGAACTGTCCGTAAGGTCAGTGCCAGTCAACTTTTTTCCCATGTGTTTAACCACAACTTTTCTGTTCCCAATGGTTATGATATCTCCGGGTGTAAAACGTGGTAATCTCATGGAAAAAGTTATTCTGTATATCTCCTTGCCATCTTTCTGACCGAACAGGGACGGAGATTCAGAGAATGTGCCACCGAGTTCTTCTATTATAGCTTTACAAATATGTCTGCCGGAATTAATCGACCCAATGTAAAGGTCTAAGCCTTCTTTTGACCTGATAGTATCAGTTATGAATGCAAGGCGATCACCTTTGGCACGCATCCTATCAATAGTCATGTCCACAATTCGCATGCATGCATCTAATTCATTTTCGGTGGGGATTCTCTCAGTGGCTCTTATCTGGATGATGCCTTCAAAATAGCCTCCAGATACTCGGCTGCATCTCTCACATGATTCACGTATGACCCTTATTTCAGTGGAAAGTTCAGAAGTAACTGGTTCTCCCTGAATTCTTGCAACTATTTTCACTTCCGCCCTGTACATATGCGGGGTCAGTTGCCGGGGATTTATGCATACCTCAATATCTTCTGCAGCTTCATGGATTGAAAGAGCATCTTCAATTGTCTTTAATACAACAGTTTCACTATCAGTTTCATCTATCCACCTGCCACGGGTAAAGCGTGCCCCACAAGTGGCACATATCCTTGCCTGAAGCACCTGAGGTAGCTGGGCCAGAACAAAATTCTGGAAAAAACATTCTCTGCATACGCCACTGAGTAATACTGAAGTATCATTCCCGCATTTAGGACAAATGGTAGAAGTCATTACAATTCATAATGTGTGTGATTAGATAGGATTTTCGGTCGGGAGTTTCCTTATATGATTAAAAATCGCATAATAGCTTGTAAAGACTTCTCTACTATTTCATTACCTTTTTAAAAGAGTGTACCCGTTAAAGGGTACATTGATCAGACAGCTTCCGTCCAGTTGCAGTATTTGCATTTGTAATCGAAATAGTTGGCAGCGCAGAATTTACATACTCTAGCAGGCGAATGCGGTTCTTTCTTGTGCAGAGCTATTATGTTTGTCATCATGGTTGCAGTTACCGGTTCGCTGGTAAGCAGGCACGGAAAATCCGCTAGTCTCATAAGAGCAGAGAATCTCACCGTGATGGCACATGCCGGGTAAGTGTACCATTGTGGATTATTGAGTACTTCATTCCTTTCGATAGAACTAAGGTCGATGTTTATTCCCTGAACTATACAACCTGCACCTCTGGGTTTGTGATCTATGATCCTTTCTCCTTTCTCAATCAAGTCAATGAAATCAACATTATGCAGTTCTGCTGCAGCACCCCTTTTTGGGTTATTGAGCACAAGGTTGTGGAATCTTTTGACCAGCAGATCCAGCACCATCATAGTAGTGAAACCATCCATCCATAGGATCTTTGTAGCTGCTGCCGCTGCTGCATCAGTGGCAATTGTGAGCGGAGAATATTCATTTTTGAATTGTCCCCTGGCTTTCTCCATTGTAGCTTCCATTACTTCGGTAACAGCATTGATTACAGCCATCACCACATCATCTTTGGTCATGTTGAACATGGATTGTGATATGTGATGCGCCACATCACCTACTCCATAGGCAGGTACAGTAACTATGTTACCATAGGATACCTCGTCATCCATTGCAGTCTTTACTGTCTTTTTCATCTTGTCTTTGTACTGTGCCATATATTTACGCACATCAAATGAGGTATGTCCTGCTTCGTCCATGAGCTTGGCCTGAGCGTCCATGGGCGTATCATAGACCATCTTTAGCATCTCTATCTCTTCTTTCATGGCATCGTTCAAAGTTTTTCCTTCCTCGATAGCCATCTGGAACTTTGCTCCCACTCCATAAGAGGTATTCATACCCCATGATTTGGAAGAAAGGATAGCTCGCTTGTGGTTAAGTGGTATATCTATTTTTTGTAGTATCCTGTTAACCACATTACTGGTGCTTCCCGGCACAAATGCAAAGTCTACTACGCAAGTGGGTCCGTAGAAACCCCCATACCTGCGTACAGATTCTTTGCCAATAAGAGCTTCTGATCTGCCTATTTCATCCACAAACTTTTCAACAGATTTTCGGAAAGCAGGATCTTCTTCGTATAATATCTCCATTATGGGTGGTGTTTGGTAATGTTCCACAAAAGGATCGTCTTCAGGCCTAACAGTATCAGTAAGTCCTGTTAGCACATTGAAATGCGTGTTGACCGAATCCATATGAAGGGCAAAAACAGACTTGGCTTGTTCTCCCATCGGTTTCATTTTATTTACTGCATCAACGTAAGGCTGTGCATCTTTTACCTTGAATTTAGTCCCCCTTTTTGCGTTTATCGTATTCACTACTGCTCTCTGGGCACCCATGGCTTCTGTTGCCATTTTATCATATAATTCTTTCATACATAAACCCCCGTAAGTTTGGATAACTGTTGCAATCAGCAGGTTTCCGTTCCACTAAGTAAAAATGCAAACCGGCAATTCAAGACCAAATGAACGAATTTTAAAATTTCAATATCAACAATTCCAAAACTACCCCACTGAATTGCTAACACCCATTTAAAAAATGGGCTGAGGTCATATAAAAAATAACCCCTTATTAATAAAAACAGGTTTGATCTCAACTATCCAAGGAATATTTCATACTTCCAGCTCCCATTTTTGCAGCATATTCAAGATGTATTGTCGGGTCAATGCCCCATACATCAGTTATTGAATGCAGACAACCTTCTTCAGCTATTTTTTTGTTAATGAGGTCTAAACTTGCCTTATCAATAGCAACAGGATCCATTGAAGCAAGCATCCCTACATTTCCTGCAAAAGATGGTGCGGAGAAATTGAAACAATCACATCCAGGTGTCAGGTCGAACATCCAATTGATGTATCCTATTTTTCCAGGCAGCAGTTTAATGGGTCCAATAGAAGCTTCGCCTAATAGTATCTGCATTTCAGTAGTAGAATTTTCAGGTGGTACTATGGCTTGGAATTTGCATGAGTCTATACATGATAATTCTCCTTTACAAAGGCTTTTATCGATGTTAGCCTTGCCATTTTCTAATGATATGGCATTCCACGGACATGTTTTAATACATTTACGGCAACCAATACAGTTTTCCATATCAATATCCGGCTTTCCAGGAGCATGCACTTTTGCTTTGCCTTCCTTGTCCAGGCATCCCATGCCGAGATTCTTGACAGCACCTCCGAAGCCAGATGCAGGATGGCCTTTGCAATGTGATATCATGATCATTGCATCAGCTTTTGCAATAGCAGAAGCTACCGTGATATTTTCTACAAATTCACCGCCTATTGGTACTACAACACTATCGTCCCCAAGAAGGCCATCTGCAGAAATAAATGGTGCGTTCATACTTCCATCTGTAAAACCATTCACAGCTGCTGTCCATAGAAGGTCAGCTCCATTGAAACGTTTTCCACCGTATAACACAGTGGTGTCTGTTATGAATGGTATTCCTCCTGCTTCTTTTACCATATCTACTACTGTACGCACTATTACAGGGCGCACATAAGTCGTATTACCATATTCTCCAGGATGTATCTTGATAGCTACCAGATCGCCTTTTTCAACTACAGGTATTTTTAAGAAAAGCTCTTTTATCTGATCTATTTGTGTATTTGCTGGTCCTATCTCTGCAGCTGATCTAAAAAATACTTTACTTTGACTCATACTTTTTCCTCCTAGTTACCTGTCAAGACGATTATTTTGAAATATCAATTCATGAGTTAATAATTCATGATATCTATTGATAATATGGGCAATAAAATGAGTGGTGGAGATTGAATATGTGTTTGTAATATGTTACAGCATAAATTGTTGCAATCTATTCTAAAATTATAATTAGCTAATTTACTTGGAGATAAAATTATATGGTTTGGAAGAAGCCATCTGAGGAGCTTACAGGTTTTGATATGGAGCTTCGGAAAATGTTTGCCACGCTCACATTGATGGAACTATACTACGTCTAGTCCCGAAGATCGGGATAAACTGTTTGTTGAGCACGATAAAACTTCACATTTTGAAACAATGGGATGAGAAATGAAAGAACATGTGGTTCTGTTTCCATCTGTATATAATAATCATGAAAAGATGCAAAAGTGGCTTAATATTTCTTACACTTATGTGATTTCATTTCATAAAAAAGAAAAAAACAAGAAAAAGAAGTGAAGATAATTTGTTAGTATCGAGGTGGATAACTCTATGTGCAGTCGACTGGTAAAGATATGATAAAAATGCTGCCTTTTCCCAATTCACTTTTCAAAGATACTCTTCCTTTGTGCATCTCAACCATTTTTTTTACAAGAGAAAGGCCCAGTCCAGTTCCATTATATTTTCGGCTGAAGGTTGAATCAATTTGCTTAAATGGCTCGAACAGTTTTTGCTGATCTTCCTGGGAAATACCTATGCCAGTGTCTTTTACCTGAATGTTGACCATACCATCATTTACAGATGAGGAAATGGTGACATATCCTCCGGGTGGTGTGAATTTGATTGCATTTCCAGTTAGATTTAACAATATCTGTTTCATTTTTATTTTATCAGCCTTTATTATCGTATTTTCAACTGGTGAAGCATCTAAATGTAAATTATTGTTAGATGCCAGGGGTTTAAGAGTCGTCATAATTTCATCAACAATCTGCTTTATGGATATATTCTCATAATTGAGTTTCATCTGATGTGCTTCAATCTTTGAAAGATCCAGAATGTCATTTATTATGTTCAGCAGGTCTTTTCCGCTATTTGATATATTACTTGTAAATCTGATTTGTTTTTCATTAAGTTCTCCGCAATTTCCAGTAAGCAGCAGATCTGAAAAACCAATTATTGAATTAAGAGGTGTGCGCAGTTCATGGCTCATATTTGCAAGAAATTCACTTTTAGCACGATTTAAAGATTCTGCAAGTATCTTATCTTCGAGTGCTTTTCTCTTTTCTTCCTTTTCCCACAAAGATTTTTTGTGAAAAAGACAAGCTTCGAGTGAAAATGCGAATTTGGATATGACATTATTCAGTTGGTTGGCCACATATTCAGGATCTTCAAGCTCTTTTGTCCAATAAAGTTTCAATCTCCCATAATTTTTAAGAGGATAAATTATACATGAACCCGTTGTGAATTTATTTTCATTAATAAAATCCTTGAACCTTTCATCGCAAGAATTAATACACTGGGCACTTTCATAAGAAATATCGAAAAATATTGGGTGTGAAAGTGGAATTTCCCTTCGCATAATATAGTACTCGGGATTTGCATATACCAGGGTGGCACTATTTGTATTAGTAAACGAGAGATATTCATCTTTTATCCAGACAGAAACATAAGTTAGTCTTTTTCTGGATATGAGTTTTTTCAGAAACACATCACAATTATCGTTAATATCAAGTGAATTCCCTATAGAAAGAGATAGTTCATAGAGAAGAGATATTTGGTTAAAGGTTTCAGTGTACTGTATCTGTTGATTCATCGAATACCCCAATTGCAATGGTCTTATTGAAAAATTCAATAATGCCCTCTTTTCTTGAAGCTATTTCTCCCAAGGATAGGACGCCTTCAGGAACGACATGAATATTCCTCGATTCAAAACCTTTTATTATTGTTCTGATTTCTTCTATAAAATCATCTTTTAAGAACATTGATCTGGCTACGCAATCCATCACAAGACAATGATTCACATTTATCATTCCTGCAGATAAAGAGTCTTCTACTGCTTTTTCTGCGGATTTGATAAGTGATAACTTCTCCCCCTTGAGAATATTAATAACTGCATTCTCGGGGACCTCTCCTGCACAGAGTAACTCCCCTTTCTCATTTACCTTAAGGGCATCGCGCACAATGTCTTCAGCACCTTCGCAATAGATTCCAAAAGCATAATTCAGTGAAATTTCAAAAAAGTTAGACAGATCGATATTTCTTCCAGACTCCGTCTCTATTGCTTCCTGATAGACTTCAAATGCATTTTTCCAGTTAAGTTCCTTGATCACATTGCCTTCGCTTTTAGTTACAATCATTGGGCCCATGATCCTATGCCAGCCATGCTGCACTCCAAGTCCGCTTTTTGCGTCAATAAAAGTTATAATTGCACTATCCTGGAAAAAACCATCTGGATTAAAGATACATGGCTGTTCTTTGAAAGTAAGGGTTCCTGCGCCTCCTCCTAAATAGTGAACAGAATCAGCAAACACGTTATATATAGATGAAAGGAACGAAAATATTTTTTGGGATAGTCCGTCTACAATTATAAATGCTGTAGGTTTATTTTTATGTGATTGGTTTACTGCTGTAAAGCAACTTTTCAAATCTTTAGTTGGTTCACTGAGATTCTGTACCAATATTGGTTTCTGTATCACAGGCAGGACGTGAATTATTGCTCCAGTATGATATTTTTCAGCACCGTATATAAGTCCTGGAAATATCGCGCCAAAAAAATCTATCTTCTTTTTGTTGAGTTCAGAGATTAGATGTGTAATATCAGGAAGTTTTTGCTCAGCAAGTAATATAAGGACGGTTTTGTTCTTCGGAACATTTTGTCTCTCTATTGCATTGACTATTTCTTCTACATTCGAAGTCGGAATATACATCAAAACCTCTGATTAAGATTCTATTTTAAAGTAATGTCAAGTACGTTCATATTTCCTTTTGGAAATTGTATGCAAGAACCCTTTAATTAACTATGTTATTCTTTCCAATTTATATAACTTTCTCTAATTTAATCTGATAGTAGTAAATGATATAAAAAATGTTTTATGTAATTACTTTTTTTATTAATTGTATTTGTCGTTGTGAATGTTCAAAAAATTACTTATTTCAAATTTATGTCTACATGAATGTATCTGTTGACGCCTGGAATAACCCTACTACAATGGTCTTACTCAAATATTCAAGCATATCTCCATTCATTGAAGCGATTTCTCCTCCTGACAGCACTCCTTCTGTTGTAATATTAATCACATTAAGCTCTAAAATCTTCATAATATCTCTAAGTTCTTCGTCAAACTCTTCTTGAAGAAATATAGCTCTTCCAATGCAATCTATGATAAAACAATGTTCAATATGCATATCATTTTCAAGCAAACAATCTTCCAATGCTTTCTCTGCGGAACTGATGAGTGAAGATTTGGTACCTTTCATTATGTTGAGTATTGTATTTTCTGGTACATCCCCTGCACAGAAAAGCTCCCCTTTATCATTTGTTTTGAATACTTCTCTTATAAGATCTTCATGCTTTTCTATATATATTCCAAAAGGATAATGACTTGATATTTGATAAAAATCATTCATTTTTAGTTCTTTTCCAATATCGGCTTCAATTGCACTTTCGTAAACTGAAAGAGCATTCTTCCAGTTTAGTTCTTTGACCACATTTCCTTCGCTTTTTGTCACAACTAATGGGCCGATGTACCTTTCCCATCCGTGATGTACACCTAATTTACACTTGGTTGCAAGGAAACATATTATGGCTGCATCTTCGAAGAAACCACCGGGTGTAAAAATACACGGCTTTTGCTCAAAGTCCAAAAACCCTGCACCGCATCCGATATATTCAACAGAATCAGCAAGTAAATTATATAATGAAGAAAGAAACGTAGATATATTAGAAGACATGCAGTCAACGATTATAAATGCAGTTGTGTTATCTCTGCTCATAGGTTTGAATGAATCTATCAAGTTTTCCAGATCGTTTGGTGACTTGCTGATATTTTTTATAAGAACTGGAGGCTGCATTGTAGGCATAATCAGAATTATAGCTCCTGTATGGCATACTTTAGAATCGTATATTAGTCCCGGGAAGATGCCTCCAATAAAATTAATTTTCATTCTGTTCAGTTCAGATATTAAAGAGTCAATATTTGGAAGTTGATTCTGAGAGAGCAGTATAATTGCAGTTCCATTGTAATTGAGTGTGAGTTCCTTTATGGTATTGCAGATATCTTGAACATTTGCATTTGGTATGTACATGCCTACCTCTGGCATTCGAATTGATGGTAAATCATATTCAACAATATCATGAATTCCAATGGATTTTCCAAATGTCTTTTGCAACTCATGCGATTGATTTTGACTGATGATATGTTTTCTATTATATTATCCATTTTATAAAACAACATTGGTTAATCCTAAAGAATTCAATGATCTTGCTATGTATTGTGATTCGGTGCAGAATTCTATATAGTATATATCTTTCATAAAAATAACCATAGAATATTTCGATAACATATATGAAGTCCAATTACTTACTATATTATGAACAAAGAGAAAAGGAGCAAACAAATGAAAAAGAGAATAAATACTGAAGAATTTGAGCGTGGTGAAACGAACGTTTTCCACTCCATAACTAATGGTCGTATTGAGAGTTCTTTCACCGCTGAAGATCTGGATATCTACCGCTTTATGATCGGTGGAATCATTGGTAAGTAAAGTGCATTGAAACAATAAGAGGATTAACATGCAACAACAATGTAACTTCTGTTCGTCAGAGCTGAAGAGACAGCAGCTAGGTTCAAATCTCTTATCTTATTGTACAAAATGTGGAAGAATTACTTCAGTACAGGAGACTATTTCTTCTCCTGTCTACTAGGATGGGTTCAAGCATGTGCATAATAGAGGTAATGGGATTTTCACAGGATAACAAATTGCACTATTGCTTGGATTGTATCATTTTCAAGATAACGGGTAATTGTCAATACCTCAGGTCATGTGAAACAAATCAGGATCGGTGTCATGGGAAAAACCTTACGGAGGTAGTACACTAATGAAAACAAACGCAGATATAATGTTGCTCAGAACTAATTTGAAGATTAAGCATAGCTTGATACTGACGCATGAAGGAGCAAATGATAATGAGGTTGCTGAATTAAGTAAAAATAAAGAAAAATGGTTGAAAGCAGTTGAGTATTTTACATGTGTGGATGATGTTAATTTCTGATGTAATTAACAGATGTTGTCTACATACCAGTCGACATATGCGATAAGTTCTTTCTTATCCCAATCTTTTAATCGTGCAGGACTGTCTTTCCTTGCAGTGTCAAAAAGGTCCTTCATCATGCTTTCATCAAGCACATGTACCTTATATGCCCCTTTTTCAGCTGTTCTGATGTAGTACCCCGGGCTCAAAGTATCGGATTTCTTCCACATTTTAATCTTTTCATAATCCCATAGAGATGTAGCCCACTGTGCAAGCTTTAAGATGTATTCATCTGCGATCTCCTCTACTTTGCCTAGGATGACACAATGCTTACAGTCTTTTGTTAATTCAATGCTGTTTTTCTGGCGAACTATCTCTGACATGATAAAAACCAAATAAGACAACAAAGAGGTAGTATAATTATGTTGTGTTTACGCAGGGTAGCATAAAGTTATTCTATACAAATATTGAGGCTTGATCGGTGTTCGTAGCGATCATTCTATAATTTGAAGAGAAAGCGATGGATTTCTGGTCAATGATCAAACAGGATTTGGTGGAAATAAGTAAATTTATATAAATCCATAGATTAAAAAGAAAAATAAGTAATAGGGTCCGTAGAACACGGACACTATATTTTTACTTTGGTTTTGGAGGCCAGTTCTTTTCCATCCAGCCCGGAAGCCTTCCGGAGTCTGCAGGTCCGATCAATATTCTTGCACCGCTTTCATCTTCCAGATCACCCTGCAGACGTGCTGCAAGACCTGGAAGGACTATGCTGTTATGGGTTGTATCTTTCTTAAGATCAAAGCCGGAATCTTCGATACCTTTCTTGATCTTGGCCGCTGTGAGCTGACCACCAGCTACTGCAGCTTCCACACCCAGGCCATCAGTATCTATAGCCCAGAGGTAACAATTGATCTTACTGGAAGCAAGGTCGCTTTCCACGGTATAGTATGTAAGAGCAAAGTTCGTTGTTATTAGCACAGGAGAGTCCTTATCAGGATCACCTATCTTGTTCATTCCCGGCTGTACGCTCACCGGCTTTCTGGGGTCTGTGTAGATGGTGTCTCTTATATGCAGCTGTGGTAGCAGAGCATAGCCCTCGAGACTGTGCATTATCATTACATCACCATACTTTATGGTAAATATGGATGCAACGACTGTTTCCCAATATGAAGCACTAACAACATCATCCTGTGCCATCCATGCAGTAAGCGGAACTGCCATGATAGGATAAGCAATATCCTTGTCGCCTTCGATTCCAGCTCTTCTTATCTTCAGGAAGTTGGTGAAGGTCTTCTTAAGGTCCTTGCCTGTGGGGAAGGTTCCTGGGTCAAGCACAAGCTTTTCTGTACCCATCTTTGCAAATGTTACTGCAAGGGACTTGAGAGTATCCAAGTCATCAGGTGAGAACAATGTCACTGGAACATTGTATTCAATTGCAAGGTCTGCAACCTGCTGCCAGTTATCCTTGTTTGCAGCATATAGCAGTGGGTTCTTGTCCTTTGCGACTTCAAGGCCAGCTTTCAGTACTGCCGGATCAAAGGAACACAAAATGAGTGGCATGTCGGTATTTTCAATGACCTTTTTCACTGCATTAGCGAACTTTTTCGGATCCTTGGAAACGCATCTGACAGCTACCATGTTCAGTGTAAGGAAACTGCCTACGTAGAACTTCTTAAAGTCATCAATCTTCTTGACTCTTTCCAGAAACTCATTTTCAGGCATGGTGTCCCATACATCATAGGCAAGTGCAGTTTGGTTAAAGAATGTGAGTCTGTGACGATACAACACATCGTCTCCACCGATCTTCACCGCCCTTTCCCCAACGCCTATTTCCACTTCGCGAATCTCTGGAGCAAGAAGTGTCTGCAGTTCTTTGAACTTCTTGGCAAACTTTTCTTCAAGGATTGGCTTGCATTCTGTGAGTTTCTTGGATCGATCGATCAGGTGTGCAGCAAAGGCCATACATGTCTGTTCACCACACTCACCACAGTTTGTAGCGGGGAGATACTTATATGCTTCAAGCGGACTGTTGATCTTCATGTTTTACACCTCCGCGCCTATCCAGTTACTTATATCCACAGTTTTTGATTCAATGGAACCATAAAGAGTCTGTGTGATCTCCTTGATCACCTGCACGGAAGTTGGGTGCATCATCATGAATAGATCATTGCCTGCAAGGGACAGGGCCAGACCGGTAATGATCTCCCATATTGGACCACGGTATTCCCTGGCTCCCCATTCAGAGTCCTGTGGCAGTGGTGATGAAACCATCCATGCTTCACGGGCACCCCATGCATTGGTAGTACCTGAGGACATTGGGAATGTCAGTTCATCATCGCCCATTAGGCCAGCAAGCCTTATACGCTCCATGTTGGTGTAAGCATAATCCAGGCCATAACCAAGAGCTGCTGTTGTGGGATCCATTATAATACTGTCTCTTGGAACATTACACTGCTTCATAAGCTTCCTGTTAAGCTCTTTCTGTGCATTGATCTCAAGTTGCGTCCAGGACAATACGACATGACCGTTGTTTACAGCTGCTTTTGCAATTCTCTCATAATCCAGGTTTAGACTTGCGGATGCGAGCAATACGCGTTCGCCTGCAGCAGCCTCTGCAGCTTTCTCCAGTACTTCTGGATCTTTCTGTGGGTTACCGGAACCGCCAATTACAATAGGTACATCTACGGCTTGCAGTACATCTTCCACTACCTTAGCTGCATCACGAGCAGATGTATCCTTGATAAGCGGATCAGTGGAAATCAGGTGTATTGTAACCATATCTGCATTGAAGTCTCTGACAACTTTCTTTGCCCACTCAGCGGGGTCGTTGATGACATCTTCATAATTAGATTTTACAGCCTTTGCCATACCTATGGGCATGTCAAAGACATCCATGGTGATGTAGTTACGATGGGGCATTTCTGCATCAAAGTAATATGGAAGAGCATTCTCTCCTCCAAGTGTAACAGTGCTCTTCCTTGAGCCACCGTCAGCAGAGGTTGCACCAAGTGTCACTTCCTGTATAGGGTTGGTCCAGTTCTTGACTGGTGACACTTCGAATTTTGCAGCCAGCAGTTCTTTTATTGTTGCCTTTGAGGGAGGTGTCGGAACACCGGTACTTCCAATTCCAGCACCCTGGGCAAACAATTGGTCTACGGGATATCCAAGTATCCTTCCTATGTTGGCCATGTGCAGAGAGATATGTGATATTTCCTGTCCGAGTGCATAGGCCAATGCAGGGTTAAGCCCTCCACCGCCAGTGATGTTTAGTTCTATATCACCCTCGATAGTTACACCATCAAGCGATTCGATATTCAAATCCTTGAATAGGCTCGCTATATCAGTAAGCTTAGTTTTCGTTGTCATATTCATTCCACCATAAATCAAGAGAGCGTTACAAATTCAATTTCCGGGAAATATTTTCTACTTCCCTTACAGCAGGAGAGTCGTCAGATAGTTCCATAAGCGGCTGTCCTGCAAGGTCTTTTTGTACTATCATTTCATCCATCGGGACCATGCCTATAAGTTCCAATCCCAATTGTGCAGCGGTCTTAGAGATCGTCTCACGAGTACTGTCGGTAACCTTGTTTGCAATTACATATATGTGGCCTATATTGGTTTCCAGTTCTCCTACAAGCTCACGGATACGTTCTGCTGTTCCAAGCCCCCTGCGAGATCCATCAGTTACTACAATGAGGTCATCAACCTGTTTGAATATTTTGCGGCTGAAATGCTCAAGCCCTGCTTCAGCATCTATAATAAGCACATCATAGTTGCCTACAAGCTTATTCATTATGCCTCTTAACAGATTGTTTACATAGCAGTAACATCCAGCTCCTTCTGGACGACCCATGACCAGCAGGTCATACCCGGGCATTTCTTCCAGCACCTCATAAAGCTTGGATTCAAGAATGGATTCTTTATTGACATCAGGTGGAAGATTGTCGCGTTCCTCGTGCATGAACTCTTTCACATCACCAATGGTCTTGTGTACCTCACAGCCCAAAGTTTCAGGAAGATTTGTGTCTGGATCAGCATCCACTGCCAGAACCACTTTATTGCCTCTGGTGAGGTGGCGAATAAGTAAGGTGGTGATGGCTGTCTTGCCGGTCCCACCTTTCCCGGTTACTGCTATTATTCTGGTCACAATAGGCCTCTATTACTCTATTTTTTTAACGATGATCTTATCTACTGTCACCTTTGCGTTCTTCAGTATGATTTTTACACCGCCACTTCCAGAACCACCCATCATTGCCATGGAAGGCATAAAGCCAGCAGGCATCTGCTGTGGCACATACTGCATCGGTTGGTAATATTGCGCTTCATTGGGCTGATCTTCTTCTTCTATAGTTTCCTCTTCCTCTTCAACTACCCATCTATTGATCACAGGATGGTCTTTTTCTTTAAGGAAGTTTTTCAAGGATTCAATATCGTTTATGTTTTCATCTGTTGCGATCTTGTCCTTGACTTCTTCGGGTATACTATCAAGTATCTTTTGTTTCAGCATGTTTGGCATCCATACTACACGGTCCCAACCGCCATCGCCACTGATGAACTTGGGAGAACGGAAGTAATTAACACCAATACCTAGGAAACCGACGACCTGTTTGCCTCCTCCAGTCTGTCCGGCCATGGTAGAGAATTGCAGACCATTGGGTGCAGTACCTGCAAAGTCTCTGTCCACCCAGCCAATACCGTCAACTTCAGGTATGTAGAAACCTACTACCTCAAAGCAACCGCATGAAGTATGGGGATATTCAAAGAAAGAATGTAGTTTTATCCTGTCATACTCGCCGCTGGATAAGCGTTTTGCAAGATCGTTTACTCCAGAGTACTCGCCGGATGCTGCATCGAGAAGCTCTCCTTTCTCAATAGCAAACTGTGGTCCTTCTGGGTCTACTTTTGCAGCTGCTCTGCCATCGAACCAGTTGATTGCACCACACAATGAAATCCTGTCAGGTGTGATTACACACACATTAGTTGGTGCAAATGATGCACAGAGGGTACAGCCATAGAATGTGTCTACATCTTCATCATGCAGACCTTTTGTCCTTTCATCCCTTGCTTTATATACCGCTCTGGCGTTATCGATCTCTTTCTCGATCTCTGCCTGGTCTGTAATATATACAGCTTCAACTTTCTCTATAAATGGAAGCTCGTTCTTGAAAAGCATCATAATGGCTTTTGCAACCGGTTCAAAAGAAGTAAGACCTTTTTTTATTGCGTCTTTGCTTACTCTTAACCACACATCATCTCTCTGGTTAAGGTGCATGAGACCCTGGATATAGTTCTGGAATTCATGATTTCTTCTTTCTACGATTGATTCCAAATCAGTTTCTACCAGTTCACCTGCTATCTTGTATATCATAGCAATTGGGTATCTGGAACCTTCGGCCATTTCTGAAAGATCAGGACCTATAAGTGTGAACTTGCCGTCTTCAACATCTTTCATATCTGTTGCCCTTACAAGCTCGAAACCAATAGATTTCGGACCCGCAAGTTCAACATGCATGTTGTCCTTTCTAATCCTTTCTCCTTCGAACATAGGAGATATCTCAAAAGGGAATTCATCTGCCATTTTACTTTCTCCGCGAGTTATTTATTATGATTTAGAGATTAGATATAAGTTCATCGAGTGCTTCCAGATGGTCTTCAGGTTTCAGATTCCCGAAGGACATATCTGCATTCTGTAAATAATGTCTGTCAATAGCCAGTGTCTTGATATCAGTGAAGTTCTTAAGTCCTGATAGTACCTGGTTGACATAGTATTTCTTGTGTCCAAGGAAGATCACAAGATCATAGGAACCCTGATCATCCAGTCCTTTCCAGTTCTTATCTCCGAGATAGTGCGCAAGGAAATGGATGTTGATATATTTTGCATTTACGTCCTGGTCCTTAAAACCCTGCATGGAATGTCCAGTTGCAGCTATCTGCACACCTTTTTTGCCAATGGCAATAGCCTTGTTTATTAGATCACTATCAAGTGCATCAGCACCAATTACCAGTAGTGGCCTTTTCGCTTTGGAAATAAGTTTAGCAGCCACTAAGGGCTGCACTGGTTTTGCATTCCTGGATCCCCAGGTGGTATATATCATTGTATTCTTTGTAGTGTCCACCATCAGCATGCACTCTCCTTACAGAGTCTCTTGACATTGGTAGGTTGTGCAGACACATCCAGTTTCATGGTGGGGCCGGATATGATCTTCTTCTTCTTCCAGTCGATTTCCCATCCATGCTCTTTTTCTAGGATCTTCAGCAGCTCTTCACGTCTTGTGATCGGAAGGTCAGTCTCTACTCTGACGAACTTGTACCAATCTTCTGGTAGAAGACCCAGATACTTCTGACTCAGTTCAATATAGTGAGTGAGCTTGATCATGCGGCCCATGTTGTTGTCACTTGGCCTGATACAGTTCTTTGCGATCATGGGCATGAGTTCTTCAATGGTCTCTGCGGTTGTAAGCAGGAATTCCGGTGAAGAAGGAATAGGCATTTCTTCTCCATTGCGGGCATCGTAAACTTTCCAGTCCTCTTCATTGTAAGGCTTACCGATGAGTGCGCGTCTGTATTTTGAACCATGCGGTCCTACTATAACGGGAATACCCAGCCTGTTGCATCCTGTGCCTATCGCCGCAGCTTTCTGGGAATATGCACCCCAGGCTACACCCACTGCACCGATACGATTCATTATATAGTCTGCTATTTCCTCAAAATTGCCTGTGATATTCCTCTGAGCGAATATGGCGGCGACCTTGATGGCAGTACCCGTTATATGAGAGTTGGAAACACAGGAACCCACATTTATGAGGTTGCCTGCCAGGAACTTGGAAGGATATTTCTCATAAAGTGTCTTTCCTTCTTCATCCTTGTACATTCCCAGATCCATAGCAGAACATCCTGACATGACTACGATGTAATTTCTCTGCAGCATCTCATTTGCTACAGTATATAGATCCTTGGTACCTTCGGGGTAGTTGGAGCAACCAACCATTGCCACAATTCCTGGTGTAGTACCCATTACAAGGTTGACGCCTTCCTCTCGGATTTCAGGATCGCTGATTTGTCCTCTACCAGCTCTCATTTTTCCCTTTTCCTCACGGATGACTCTCTGTGCAGCCTTCTCTATCACGTTGAGAATTGGGATACCTTTGGGACACACAGGATCACAGCGTCCGCAAGCTATACAATGATCATGAAGTTTCTCGAATTTGGTGATGTCGCCTGCAACCGCTGCTGTCATCGCGTTCATTATAGGCAGGTTGTTGGGGCATACCAGTTCACAGGCACCACATTGTACACATGAGGCAGTCAAAGTTTTCAGTTCTTCCTCTGAAGGCAGGGATTTGATGCCCTTTTCCTCTCTAATGGGTGCCATCTTCATTGCAAGGCGGGGAGCTACTTCTCCTAGAAGTTCGTAGTCCAATATTAGAGCTCCTGCTTCCTTCCCACTGGACAGTTCATCAATAATCATATCAGCAGTATTGCCTGATTTGTTAGGCAAACCGTACATGATCTTTTCATTGGTTGTGATCACAGGTATGAAGAGCCTTTTTGCTTCTTTAAGAACATCAGCTCTGACACACTGTTCATCTACTACTATAACATCAGGTGCAGCAGAACGTATCATCTTGAGTTCTTTTGCCATAGAACCTATTACTTTGGTTCGTGGGAGACTACGATCTTCCGTCTTATAACGGGTCATATCGATAGCTGTACAGCAAAGTCCGGCAAGTTCTATCTTGTCATTAAGTCCATGCTCTTCCATGTAGTCCATAATGTAGGTTACACCTGCTACATTGTGTCCTATGACTAGCAGTACAGGTTTTGTTGAATCAATACATCCCATTCCTATTTCTGCAAGCGGTGCTTCCGGATCAGATTTTGGCATTCCAAGGCATGAAATCTGAGCAATGTCTGAGACTTCCATGCCCACGTGGTCAAGCATTCCTCCATGCATTGCTTTTGATTCAAAATCAAGAGCTGATCCTTCCTGCCCTACGTGGATGGTTGAGAGAAGTTGCATTAATTGCTCTTCTACGTATGCTACTACCTCCTCCAAGTCGCCCAGCGTTTTAGGCGCAATACCTGTAACCATCTGAATATTAGGAGCAAATAGATTTGAGGGTCCCACATCGATGGGATGGTCTTTCCCATATAGCCCTATCAAATGATGCAGTAGATGACGTCCGTGAGCTGAATGAGCTGCAGCACCGGTGATTACTCTCAAAAGGAACTCTCTTGATTGTTGTGTTCCTAGGTCAATACCGCAAGCTCCTTCCGTGTTTCCACCCAGATCACATTTACCATATGTACAATAGCAACACTGGTCACAAACAGGGGTGTATACTGGCTGATAGCGGGACAGCAATTTGTAGTCCCAGTCTCTTAGACCGGAAACACCTGGTTTGGGAGTTGGGCCCATCTCAACGCCTTCATTTTTGGCTTTTGTTTCTATGGCACCCACTATGTTGTTGATCGTGATCTGGACGTTCTCCAGGTCTTCGAGGGAGAATTTACCTGTTGTTATCTTACTCATGTGTTTTGCCCTCCTTTAAATCCACTCTGCATACTTCTAAGATATTTCATAGCAAGTCATGTTACAAAACATTTCAACCGTAATACCTTTATACAAGTATTCGTTAGCAACCTAATGAACAATCCCCTATAAAAGTGTTTCCAGTATTTATCACGATTGTTCATTACAAACCAATTCATAGCGTCATCTAACATGTGTTTAGAAAACTAGTAAGTACAATGAGTCAAAAACCAGATGTGTAGTAGTAAGATATAAAGCTACCGTATCATGATTTTTCATGACAGATGTGCTCGTAGAATAATTGCAAAAGTTGATTGAAAAAAGCAGTAACAAGAGTTTAATTGATATGATCGTGAGTTATATTCAATGTCTAAAACTAAATATTATCAGCCTTAGCTACTTATCTCTGCTTTCTTTTCTTTCAGAAACTGTTTTATTTTATGGGTATATAATAGCACAGAGGATAATTTGGCAAAAGACACAGATGATAGATGCTGGATATGTGGTAAAAAAGAGCTTTTGCCTTTTACATGTAGATATTGTGGGAAAAACTTTTGTATTTCTCATAGATTGCCGGAACAGCATGCATGCCAGGGATTAGAATTTGCGCAGCAGCATTCAGGATATGCTGGTGGCGCCAGCAGCAAACATCATGATAATATATTCAAGGATATGTTACGCACCACGGCCAAGAAAGCCGCAAAGGGTGTGGCCAGAGGCATTTGGGGTAGCATTATGAATTCAATGAAAAATAGTCCTTCAATGGCTATAATCTACATTTGTATTGTATCATTCTTTATTGGAAATATTTTATTGGGATCTAGTTACTTCAATTTTTTTAAGCTGACGCCTGCACTAATACTGGTAAAACCATGGACAATAATAACTCATATGTTTTTGCATGTGGACCTTAGTCATTTGTTCTTCAATATGCTTGTTCTCTTTTTCTTCGGACG
This sequence comes from uncultured Methanomethylovorans sp., assembly GCF_963678545.1. Classification (NCBI taxonomy): domain Archaea; kingdom Methanobacteriati; phylum Methanobacteriota; class Methanomicrobia; order Methanosarcinales; family Methanosarcinaceae; genus Methanomethylovorans; species uncultured Methanomethylovorans sp. The sequence continues at coordinate 1,550,365 of NZ_OY782870.1, read as the reverse complement.
TGAACTGGAGAATCGTGTAGGTAATATTACATTCCTAAAAGTCTACTTTATTTCTGGGGTTGTGGCTGCCTTAGGATATTGTCTGACGGTTTCAGATACTTCTTCACCTGTGGTAGGTGCCAGTGGTGCAATTATGGGAGTATTCGCTGCTCTTACAGTGCTTGCTCCGGATCTCAGAGTTTATGTGTATTTCATACCTATGCAAATTAAGTATGCATTGCTGCTCTTTGCAGTGCTTGATTTCGCTTTAATGGGGTCTAATGATATGGTGGCTCATACGGCACATTTAAGTGGGGTGCTTGTTGGATTGTTTATGGGTTTCCGCCTTAAAAATAATATGAAAAAATATAACCGTGCATATGATAATTATTATCGAAGGTGGTGACCTGAAAAGCCTTTCTCATCTTATAACTAGTCATCCAAGGCCCTCTGAAGGTGAAGAGGTACCTATAACTTTTATTGATATGCGTGAAGTGTTTGCAGGCTGGTCGCCTGAATTGAAAAGAACGGTCTACAAAAATAATTTCATGGAAACCGCGGGTCTTAAAAGAGTACGTGAAGTCATTCTTCTTGAAGTTTACAACTGGCTACTTGAGGGGATAAGTTTCATAGAGCTGTCCGAGATGGAGCTTGACCAATTCAAGGAAATCCTTGATAAGTTCGCTGAAAAAGGAGGAGAGATTTTTTATACTCGCAAAATACAGGGTCAATGGATGATCAATTATTTCAGGCTCGCAGAACCGAGGCTACAGAAAGTGGATGTGAAAAACATATCTATGAAAAAACTTATTGAAAAATATGTATAATCGCTTTCATCAGAAACGCTAATGATTGTACACAAAACTATAAAACTCAGCTACTCATAGTACTTATTAAATACTGCTTATTCAAGGGAAAATTAGTATTACTACACTAACGATACTATAGCGAGTGACAATATGCAGAACGTAAAGACCGGATTGAATTCCATTGTCAGATACCTAAGCACCAAAAAAGAGGTAGGAAGGCGCAGGATAGGTCTTCTTGTAGATGGGCCAAATGTTCTTCGCAAAGAGTTCAATGTAAATCTTGAAGAGATACGGGATGTCTTAAAAGAGTATGGTAATGTAAAGATAGGCAAAGTCTTCCTCAATCAGTATGCCTCAGATAAACTTGTCGAAGCTATTGAGAACAATGGACTTGAACCTATCATATGTTCAAGTGACGTCGATGTACGTCTTGCGGTGGAAGGTATGGAGTTAGTGTACAATCCTACCATTGATACTCTTGCTCTCGTGACCAGAGATGCCGACTTCAAGCCTTTATTAAGTAAGGCTAATGAAAACGGAAAAGAAACCATTTTGTTTGGGGTGGAACCTGGTTTCTCTGCGGCTCTTAGGAATTCGGCAGATTATGTTATCATCCTTGAGAACAACCAAATGAACTTCTATGATGACGATTTTTACACGTGTGCTCCTGAAAAGTCACAGCGTGCTAAAGAATTAGATGTTGTATCAGAATAAGGGATAGGTCAAGTGTTCTTGACCTCATTGATCATTTCTTCCAGTCTTTCACTTGAAATTCCATATTTTGTTTCGGCACTGTTTTTCACTTTTTCTATAAGGGTGCATAACGCTTCCCTACTTAAGTCATAGCCCATACTCTTTACAATTCCTCGAAGTGCCTTCATTCCGGTATGTTTACCAACAATAAGGCGGCGTTGCCCACCTACCATTTCCGGACTGAATAATTCATATGTTCTGGGCTCTTCCAATATTGCACAAACATGGATGCCGGATTCATGGGAAAATGCATGTTCGCCTATGACTGCTTTTGTTACTGCGGGTTTGATACCTGAATACCTCTCTACTTTTTTAGACAGATTAGTAATCTTTCGTGTATCATATCTGTCAATGTCGTACTGTACCCTAAGGGCCACTAACACTTCTTCGAGAGAAGCGTTACCTGCTCTTTCTCCTATACCATTAACAGTGGTATGCAACTGTTTAGCACCAGCTTCTGCAGCTGCCAGTGTATTAGCTGTGGCCATACCAATATCGTCATGGCAATGCATACATAATGGGGTCTTAATAACCTTTTTAATCTCCTTCACAAGATAGTAAGTGGTGCTTGGGTTAAGAATGCCAATTGTATCTGCAATACTCACATAGTTGACCTTATACTCCTCTGCAGCAAGAAAAGCCTGTTTCAGAGTTTCTACGTCTGTCCTGCTACCGTCTTCAGCAGCAAACCTGACTCCTAATCCATGGTCCTTTGCATATTGCACGGCTTGCATGGCAAGACCGAACATTTCTTCATAGCTTTTGTGGTATTTGTACTTAAGATGAAGTTCTGACATTGCAATGAAAATGCTCACAAAATCCACATCACAATCAATAGCAACCTCAACATCACTGATCTTTGAACGTGCCAGACAACATGTCTTAGCATTTAGTCCCATATTAGCTATATCTTTAACAATTTGTTTTTCGGTATTTGAGACCACGGGAAAGCCAGATTCTATTATCTCTACTCCGATAGAATCCAGTTCAGTTGCAATGTCCATTTTTTCTTCCCTTGTAAAAACAACTCCCGGAGTCTGTTCCCCATCACGCAATGTCACATCGCAAATTTCGATGTCAAGGGGTTTTAGATTAAGGAACTGCATCAATTCATTTTGTGAATAATCTTTTTCTATTACCATATATATATCACATTCAAAATGGTCTTAATGTTTGTATAGCTGCAAATATGCAATATATTAAATATAATTTTCGTAATCAAGCGATACCATTATAATCCGAATGACCGGTATACTGTTACCACTTGAAAGAAAATCTCAAGAAAGTTTACTTTTCACTTTCTCGTAGAAACCGTCTTTTGGCATTTTCACAAAACGTGCTGGATTCTTAGCTCTTGTGAGTGTAATCACGTCATGTTCATGTACATGGTATGTATGTTGCCCATCTAACACTACTGCAGCTTCCTTTTCAGGAATTGTCATCGTAAGTCTGATTTTGCTGCTTCCGGGCACAATCCAGGGCCTTGCTGAGAGCTTAAATGGAGCAAGAGGCACTATCAATGTTGCATCTACTCTTGGATCGATAATCGGACCTCCTGCACTCATGGCATAGGCAGTAGAGCCCGTAGGTGTTGCTATTACTACTCCATCGGCCCGGAGTTCATCTATCTGAGATTCATCTACACATATGCTGAAAGAGAGCATTTTTGCAGCTCTTGAAGTTATGAGTACCAATTCATTTGTGGCGCATGGAAGATTTTCGTTATTCAGCTGGACAGCAAGCCTGGAGCGCTCCGTATATGTGAAACCTTTAAGCACACCCTCTATGGTCTCAATGGAATCTTCAGGTTTCACGTCTACCAAAAAGCCCAGTGTACCCATATTAATACCGAGCAAAGGCAGAGGGTCATCCATTTTGGAGATAGTACGAAGTACAGTTCCATCTCCCCCTATTATAATTATCAGCTCCACACCTGCTTGTCGCATAGAATCTATTGCCATACAGGGATGGTGATTCCCCAGATGTTGAGCGGTCCTGGGAGCAAGGAATATATCAACTTCATCCTTGAAACGGGTAATTATTGTTTCTACCATCTCAAGTGCTTCAGGTCTATCATATCTTGATACGATCCCTATTTTTTTAATCATCTCATTATCTCCCTATAATTTCAAGGATGCGCTGGTGTGATGTGCCATTTGTCGCTATCATGTAAACCTTGTTTATAAAAATCTCCTTAAGCAAGAGCTTACAACCTTTTTCATCAGTCACTGTACCTCCTGCTTCTTCTATTATCAGTTTGCCTGCTGCAACATCTGTAAGGCGTAAAGAGCCTCTTATATCTATAAATGCATCTAATTTTCCACTAGCAACATAACACAATTCCAGAGATATACAGCCAAGTATGCGTATCCTTCGTATGGCCTGACTGATATTGGCTGTCTTGGTCACACTCTGACGATACCCATATACGCTGATACAAGACTCCATTAAATTTGAATTCTTTGATGTGTGTACCCTTTGTCCATTTAAGTATGCTCCTTTTCCAAATTCTGCACAATATACATCTCCTGTGACAAGATCCTTGACATATCCAAAATTGATACCGGCATGACAAGGATTAGCAATTGCTATTGAAATACTATAGAAAGGGATTCCTGTTAAGGCATTATGGGTTCCATCAAGGGGATCCATTATAATAGTCATCTCAGGATTACAGCCTATCTGTTTTTCTCCAAACTCTTCGCTAATAACGCGCATGGAGCGGCCATCATTCTGTAATTCCTGGAATATTGCACTCTCAGAAACTTCATCAATGAGTTTTGTGGGTGTACCATCAGCGCCTATATACAAAGTAGTATCTGCTTCAGGCGTTCCCACAAGATTCTTTATGGCGTTGTATGAGGCTGCAGAAACCTTCTCACATAGTTCCAGCAGCGTGGCATCGATCTGCATAAAAGAATGGGTTTAGATACCCATCGCTTTGTTTGTTTTTTCTATGGATCTTGCACCATTGCTTTCCAATTCCATCATTGCTCGAATTGCATCCACATTTTCGGGAATAACATCTGATTCCTGGTGGATGGCCTGGAAGAAGTATAATTCTCCTTCATCCATTGTTATGGATTTATCCCATATACAGTTCTCCCACATGTCACCGCGGGGTCTGCCCAGGTCTTTTCCAAGCTCCATGATCTCGGCAGTGGAGGTTATGCCCTGGCCAACGAACCTTATACGTGATTGTGCAGCTAGCAGGTCTACTATATCTTCAGTAGTGCACTGCTTGTTCATTTCTATATTAAGGCTGTGCAGGTGCATAAGGGTAGTAGAAACAATAACTGCCGTAGAAGTGATATTTATGTGGGGAATTACAGATTTAACATCGGGTCCATGGTGTGATGGTAGCTTGATAGGACTTGGGACAATAGCATTTATTGGTCCCTTCTTTACATCATTGGGATCGGCAGCTCTACGCATTAATGTCACACGTGCCTTCTTTATTCCAAATTCCTGGTCAAGTGGATATATCACTCTGCAAAGCCCTGTGGTATTGCAGGAAACTACCCTTACGAACTCTTTGCCCAGGGCTTCCTCATAATTGGAAACAGAATTGAATGAGAAACCTGCAAGCTCATGTTCTTCGCCTCCCTGCCAGATAGCTTTTACACCAGCCTTCTTGTACAATGCCTTGTTCTGCTCGCCCAATCCTCCGGGGGTACAGTCAACTACTATGTCTGCGGCAGCTATCATATCTTCTATAGAGCCGGAAGCCTGTATTCCGCCTTTTTCCATATCTTTTATCTTATCAGCGGGTGCATATAGGGAGTAACCCTTATCCAGGGCAGTAAATGCCTCAAAATTGGGTTTAGTCTTAGAGATACCTATTATTTCCATGTCCTTCTGCATTTGCACAGCATCAGCAACACGTTTACCTATCGTTCCAAAACCATTGATTGCTACTTTTACTTTTGCCATTGATATACCTCTCCTTTGTCACAATATTGTAATGACGCTCCCTAAAGACCGTTCATTTGAATTTAGGTTATTTGATTATATGTCTTCACATAAATAATACTTATTTACTGTGAATAACAATTTCTCCTTTTGAGAAGTCTATTATTTTAATAGATCCCTTCAATGTTTTTCTATCGCCAAGTATACCTATCAGTTCTATTGTATCTTCATTTACCAGTACCTTTGTAACCGATTCCATTACAAGCTGTCTGGTATTGTTCTCTAAAAGTATTACATCTAATTCACACATAAAGGTCACTATCCTTATTCGAATAATCTTGCTACAGAATGTTCCAAGTCTACTCCTATATGCTTTGCCACAGGTTTGCATTTTGCCTTAAGCAAATATGCGATAGGTCCCACGTCATATTCTGTAAGAGTTTCGTAATTTGCCATACCTTTACTAATTATCAATGATGCTGATCCTAAAGCCTCTATAAGCTCCTGTGGAGCCTGTTCCATATCTACACCGATAGAGCCACAACCCGTGGTAAGGATTTTATCTACTTTTACATCGACCCCCAATTCTTTTATATCCTTCATTGTAACGTCGGTCAATATGGGCTTTCCTCTCACCACAAGGGTTACGTGTCCTCCCAACTTTTTGATAACATCAAAAACCAAGGTATCGAGCAGGATCTCACCGCAGTTGTCTGCAATATATACTACATTATCCAGCATCTCAATCATTCTGGGCGTATCATCGATGTCAAGTCCTCTGATAAAGTGCTGTCTGAATGTTTCATCGAATACATTTATTGGTACTTCAAGTCCCATTACTCCAAAATCAAAGAAGTTACCAATTACAGCTGCAAGCACAGCACGCCTGAAAAGTTCAGTATCTGATGGATTGCCGTCATAGATCATTGATCTTGCAATAGGGAATACTTTCTCAGCAGTTCTGTTACATATTTCTTTCATATCCCTGTAAGGATCTTCATCATCCAGTAACTCATAGGCTTTTCTATGCATTGAAGTAGATACTAATGCTGCAGGCACGCCCGGAGCATATGTGTCTTTAAGCACATGGATGCATTCCTGCATGATTTTATCGATTAGTACTTCGTCATTTGTGGATAACTTTGATTCGTAGTGAACCCTTGAAAGCAAACAGTATGAGCATTGTGGATCGACTTTCATGATTATTTCCTGTGTAAAATTTTCGTAGTAATCAGATATATCCAAATTAAGCTTGTTGTTTGATGTAAAGACTCCATGGCTAAAAAGTTTTTATATTATAAAACAACTGAGAATACTGTTAATTCTAATATTGGCTAAAACCTGATTGTAATGAAACTTAATGTCGAACATGGAAGATATGTCATACTGGGTAGTATAGATGGGATACTCGCAGTATTGGGTGTAGTTATAGGAACATCTCAAGTGGCTAATGATCCTTCAATAATAATTAATGCAGCTTTCGGAGGAGCTGTGGCGCTTGCTCTTACCAACGGCGTGGGATCATATCTTGCTGAAAGTGCTGTTGAGTATGGAAAACTTGCGGAGCTTGAAAAGCCCCTACTTCGAAGCTTGGCATGTACTTCAATTGAAAAGCAGACTAAAAAGAAGATATGGAGCGATTCAATTTTTCATGGAGGTGCAAGCTTCTTGGGTTCAATGGTTCCTATCCTGCCTTATGTACTACTGAAAGAACACATGCTTGAAGTTTCGATTGTCATGAGTATTATGGTTCTTTCTATCCTTGGCCTATACTCAGGAAAAATTGCAAAACAAAGTATGATAAAGCACTCTGCCCGTATGGTGGGTCTTGGAATAGTCATTGTCATTGCCGTAACGTCCCTAGGGCTTGAACATTAAATAAATGTTTTATAAATGAGATGAGTTACGTCTTCATCTTGCTTTTTTAAAGTACTTGTAATAAAATCCAATGTGGTACTGTATGATTTGTATGTTGCCGGATTGATGTTCTGGTATGCCTAAGATGCAGTTGCTGTGCAAAACTATATCGACAAGCTTAAATCCTATTAACCGAGACTCTTTTTGGGATTAATATGAATGTAAAATGGCTGATTGTTGCAATATTGTTGATAGCGGTGGCCGCTTCAGGCTGCGGTGGTAAGGATACTACCACTTACGAGACAGATAATGGAACAAAAGTTGAGGTAACCACAGACCAAAAGAACCAAGATAGCTGGTGTCCTGTGGGAACTTCATGGAAAACTTCGAATCCAACAACAGGAGAAGAAGTTTCAATGATGTACACTGGCTCTAAAGAAGTAGATGGTGTACCTATGTGTGTCATGGAATACAAGTCCACAAATCCTGAAGACGAGGTTGCCAGAGTCGAATATATGTTCTCAGAAGATAGCGAGACTTTTAGCTGGAAGAGCTATTATGCGAATGGAACAGTAATGAGTGAAATGACTATGAAGGACGGAAAGACGACTATGATAGATGAAAATGGTAAGGTCACTGAATTCCAGTCTAACCAATAACTTTCTTTTTATCTTTTTTTGTCGGATATGCTCACATATATATAATATAATTACTATGGGTAATAATTATGCACCTTCCTACTCCAGACAGTATTCGACAGAAAAGAAATGAGCTTGGGCTTACTCAGAGTGAACTGGCAAAAAGAGCAGGTGTCAGCCAGCCACTGATAGCACGCATCGAAGCAGGTGATGTAGACCCACGTCTTTCTACTCTTAAACGTATTCTTAATGCTTTTGATGCTAGTGAGGAGGAAAGTCATGTGCTGGCACGGAATCTCATGAACACCAAAGTTATATCCATAAGTGCTGACGAACCTGTGGATGCTGCAGTTAGAATTATGGGAGATAATGATATATCGCAGATACCGGTAGTCGAAAATGGTGTGCCTATAGGAAGCATTTCTGAAGAGACTATCGTCCGTTCTATGGCTGGAAAAAAGGCGTTGGAAGTCTCAAAAATGAAAATAAGGGACCTTATGGGGGATACTTTTCCTGTGGTATCTCCAGGTACACACATAAAATTGGTTTCTCATCTTCTCGAAACCATGCCTGCTGTGATAGTTTTGGAAAGAGGGCAGATTGCAGGTGTTGTCACAAAGCATGATCTTATGAAATTATTACGCGGCTGAAGAATACTGCACTCGACTATATTATATATAAGGTCTACATTTAACAGGTCGAAATCTCCGACAAATCGAAAAGCATATCTTACAGCACAATCATTTTAATCAAGGTTTCAGGCGATATACATGAATTTAGAAGACACTTTGCTTATGATGCCGGGGCCTGTGCCCGTTGCACCTAGAGTACTTAGAGCGATGTCAAAACCTATGATAAATCACAGGAGTGGCGCGTTCTCAGATATGTACGACGACTGCAGGCAGATATTATCTGGCATTTTCAACACTAAGAACGACATTTTTGTTATCAGTGGATCAGGCACTGCAGCTATGGAAGCTGCCGTGGGATGTACCACAAATCCTAATGATAGGATTATTGCTATTGAGAATGGGAAATTTGGTGAAAGGTTCAAGAATATCGCAAAGAGATATGGAACTGTAGATCCCCTGGCATGTGAATGGGGAGATTCAGTGGACCTTGGCCAGCTCGAAGAGAAGTTGGAAAAAGGAGCAAAGGCTGTTACACTTGTTCACAATGAAACATCTACGGGTATTCTTAATCCTGCAAAAGAGATAGGTAAGCTTACTAAGGAATATGGTGCTCTTTTTATTATGGACGGTGTCACATCACTTGGCGGGGATCTCGTCAAAGTGGATGAATGGAATGTAGATATTGCTCTTGTTGGGTCACAGAAATGTCTGGCTACACCTCCAGGACTTTCAGTTGTTTCAGTAAGTGAGAAGGCATTTGAGGCTATGAACAATGTAGAACGCATGCCCTATTATCTGGATCTAAAAGCTTACAAAAAGAGCACAGAAAAAAGCCAGCGTGAGACACCGTATACTCCTGCTATACCTCTGTTCTATGCGCTTCAGGAAGCTTTACATATCATTAAGGAAGAGGGCATGGAAGCCAGGATAAAACGCCACTGCACAGAAGCTGCTGCAGTAAGAGCTGCTGTAAATGCAATGGGAATTGAAATGTTGCCCAACCTCAATGAGTACAGTCATTACTCCAATACCGTAAGTGCAATGAAAGCACCTGAAGGTGTTACTGGTAATGATATCAAGAAAGATATGCAGGCAAGAGGTATTGTGATCGCAGGTGGGCAGGACAGGCTCAGTGGCAAAATATTCAGGATAGGCAACATGGGTAATGTCCAGCCAAAAGATATACTGCTTACAGTAGCCGAACTTGAAATAGTGCTTAAGAAACGCGGAATTATATCCAGTGTAGGACCGGGTATAGAGGCCGCAAGCGACGTACTTGACACACTCTGAACAGTGATTCAATATGGCTACAATAGGCATCGTTGATACTACATTTGCACGTTTTGACATGGGAAGTGCAGCTATTGACGAGGTGAAGAGGCATGTCTCAGTAAAGATCAAAAGAGTTACTGTGCCTGGTATCAAAGATCTGCCTGTAGCTGCCAAAAGACTTATAGAGGATAAGAAGGAGCCCTGCGATCTTGTCATTGCCTTGGGTATGCCCGGGAAAATGGAAAAGGACAAGATGTGTGCAAACCAGGCTTCCATGGGTCTGATACAGGCACAGTTAATGACAAATATTCATATTATTGAGGTGTTTGTACACGAAGATGAGGCAAAGGACGAAAGAGAACTTGCCTTTCTCATGGAACAGAGGTCCAGGGAGCATGCGGTCAATGCAGTTAAGTTGCTTTTCAAACCCGAGGCTATGATCAAAGAAGCAGGCACTGGTCAAAGGCAGGGTTTTGAAGATGTCGGCCCGGCACGTATGTAAAGGACAACATAAATCAAATATATAAATTAACGTAAAGGTAATTTGGGTGAATATTACATGACCATCAATCTTGGATTTGTCATTGCTGAATTCAACAGGGACCTTACCTATCAGATGGAATTATTAGGTGAGGAACATGCAAAGTTCCTTGGAGCCACGGTTAAGGAAAAAATAATGGTTCCGGGGGTATTTGATATGCCTCTTGCAATCAAGAAGCTTTGCAAGAGAGAAGATATAGATGCCGTTGTGACCATTGGTTCTGTAATAGAAGGAGCCACAAAGCATGATGAGATTGTGGTCCAGCATGCTGCAAGAAAAATTATTGATATCTCTTTGGAATATGAAAAGCCAGTTACTCTAGGAATTGCTGGTCCGGGTATGTCAAGGCTTGAGGCACACGAACGTGTGGACTATGCCAAGCGTGCCGTAGAGGCTGCCGTAAAATTAGTAAGACGGCTCTGATAAGAAAAAACAGATGAGATTTAAGGGATACTTATGGCTTCCATAAGACTTGCAAGGATGCAGGAATCTGCTACAATCAAAGCTGCCAACAAGGCAAGTGAGATGCTAAAAAAGGGAATAGATGTCATCAATTTTAATCTTGGAGAGCCGGATTTCGATACTCCCAAGCATATATGTGATGCTGCTGCAGATGCTATGTATAGGGGGGAAACGCATTACACTCCAGCAGCAGGTATCCCTGAGTTGAGGGAAGCCATAGCAGAGAAGCTCAGAGTTGAGAACGGCTTAGAGACAAAGGCATCAAATGTGCTTGTCACTCCTGGAGCAAAACAGGCAATATTCTCTATAATGATGTCAGTACTTGGAGATGGGGAGAATGCCCTTCTTTTTGACCCGGCCTGGGTATCATACGAGGCATGCATCCATTTCGCAGGAGCAGAATCGGTATGGGTGCCCACCGACCCTGAGAATGGTTTTGAACCCTCTGATATTGGCGAATATATCACTGACAAGACGAGGATGATTATAGTTAACAGTCCTTGCAATCCCACAGGTGGGGTTTACGATAAAAAGACCCTCAAATGCATTGCCGATAATGCTATTGACAATGACTTGCTTGTTCTTTCCGATGAGATCTATGAAAAAATAACCTATGGAAAGGAGCATATAAGCATAGGTTCTATGGATGGGATGCAGGACCGTACTATTACTGTGAACGGTTTTTCTAAGGCTTATGCTATGACAGGCTGGAGACTTGGGTATGTATCTGCTGCACCGGATATTTTCAAAGGTATTTTGAAGATACAGTCTAACTCTGTAAGCAGTGCCACTACTTTTGTGCAATTTGGTGGTGTTGCCGCTTTAGAGGGAACTCAGGAGCCTGTGCATGACATGGTAAAAGAGTTCCACGCAAGAAGGGATATCTTAGTGGATGGTTTGAATTCCATTGGTTTGAACTGCCATAAACCCGAGGGTGCATTCTATGTGTTTGCTGATGTAAGTGAATACGGTGGTGGCGACCAGGTAACAGATAAGCTTCTCAATGAGGCGCATGTATCAGTAACACAGGGTTCCTCTTTCGGTGAAAGCGGTAATAACTTTATAAGGCTCTCTTATGCTACTTCACAACAGCGTATACATGAAGGACTACAGCGCATTGAAGATCTTCTTTGCTGATCTTCAGTTGCACCTTTCCATAATTTTTTTGACAATCTTTGCACTGCTGCACAAAGCACATTTTTCGGATTTGTCTATCCTTACAACACGGATATAGAATCCTCTTTTGTGCAGTTCGTTTTCAAGTTCTTCTTCATCAATATGCTGATCATATCCCAGAGCAATGATATCAGGTTTTATTTCTTTTATGGGTACAAATATATCTTCTTCACTCCCGAGGATCGCTTCATCTACCATCTTGAGGGCATTTATCATCTCTACTCTTTGATCTTCGGGTATCACTGGTTTTGGTTTATGTCTGATCATGGAATCCCTTGCAACGATAACATATAACTCGTCTCCTAATGATTTACACTCTTTCAGGTATGCCAGATGCCCTGGATGTAATAGATCAAAAGTTCCTGTTGCTAAGACCCTTATCAATCGTATCACCTAGAATTGTATGAGGTAGAAGCGTACTAACTTTAATAATCTTATGCAGAACAGGTCAATAAGCCTGATTTGCATCAATAAACTTTAAGTACTATTTTAACATGCAATTAATCCAAAATCTAATGTGAGTTCCAGATTCCAATCAGGAACAAAACACAATCGCATCTTTGTATTTTCTGCATGAATTTATGCTAAAAAAACTTATTCTCTTCAAATCATCAGGTGAAAATAAGATTTAAATGGGGATTTCTCCATGCTAAAAGTAGAGAAAAGAAGAAATTAGCATGATATGTCATAGGAAGTTAATACGCATTAATACATAATCTATCGTCATATAAATTACCATATGTAATATATAGGTGTTTTAACTAATTATGTTCCAGTTGCAAAGGTAGGTAGCATGGTCAACAAATCTGTCAGTGAGATCAATAACAGAATCAAAGATGGAAGCGTCAACGTAGTGACTGCTGAAGAGATGGTTGGTATTGTAGGAGAGCTTGGTGCACAAGGGGCAGCAAGAGAAGTAGATGTGGTAACAACGGGCACTTTCGGTGCAATGTGCTCTTCAGGTGTTTTTTTAAATTTTGGTCATGCAGAACCTCCTATCAAGATGCAGAAAGTATGGCTTAACGATGTTGAAGCATATACTGGTGTAGCTGCAGTAGATGCTTATATTGGAGCAACGCAAGTATCTGAAACCCTCGGAATGGAATATGGGGGAGCCCATGTCATAGAAGACCTTATTCGAGGAAATACCATTGATGTACATGCTATTTCTCCAGGAACTGATTGCTATCCACGGAAGATCCTCGATACAACAATCGATATCAATGATTTGAATCAGGCTATAATGCTCAATCCTCGTAATGCATATCAAAAGTATAATGCAGCCACTAACAGTACTTCCCAGAAATTGTACACTTATATGGGATCATTGATGCCTAATTATGGTAATGTTACATATTCCGGTGCAGGTGTACTATCACCCCTCTCCAATGACCCGGAATATAGAACAATTGGTACCGGAACACGTATTTTTCTTGGAGGTACACAGGGATATATAGTAGGTCAGGGTACTCAGCATTCTTCTAAAAGTGGTTTTGGCACATTGATGCTCCAGGGTGACCTCAAAGAGATGGATGCTGAATTCGTGCGTGCTTCTACTTTCACCGGATATGGCGTGTCTCTATATGTGGGAATGGGAATACCAATACCAATACTTGATGAAAAGGTTGCACTCGCCACTGCAGTATCTGATGCAGATATAATTACCCAGGTGATGGATTACGGGATACCCACCCGTGACAGGCCTGTTGTCAGAGGGGTCACATATGAAGAGCTTAGGTCTGGTTCCATTGAGATCAAAGGGCGTGAGGTTACAACTTCATCACTTTCAAGTTTCAAGCGTTCCAAGCAGATAGCGGGTATTTTGAAAGACTGGATCTCCCATGGTGAGTTCTTCCTGTCACAACCTGCAGAGAGATTGCCTTCAGACACTGTCTCCAAGCCAATGAAACAAACACGTGGAACAGCCATGGTCAGAGATATTATGGCCAAAGATGTAATGACCATCCATAAAAATGCTAGTGTATTTGATGCTGCTAAAAAAATCATGGATGTTTCTTTTAACCACTTGCCTGTAGTCACTGAGAACAATATCCTTGTGGGTATTATCACAGCATGGGATATTTCAAAAGCGGTTGCTCAGAATACATTTGATCTGGTAGAGAATATCATGACAAGGAAAGTCATCACTGCTACGGATACTGAACAGGTAACCATTGCAGCCAGGAGACTTGAGCAACATGGCGTATCGGCAATGCCTGTGGTGGATGAGCAACATCATGTCATAGGTATTATTACCAGCGATGATATCAGCATGCTTTTTGCCAGGAGGAACTGAAATGAAGATCAGGATTATTATAAATAGGGATATTGTCACCAAACCGATATTGGCTGAGGCTATAATTGAGACTGGCATTCCTCTTAACATCGCACAGGCACATTTCGATTCTACCACAGGTGAGATCATAGCAGATATAGAGGATACTGAATACAAGATGATCAAGAATGCCCTGGTTTCCAGAGGAGCTGAAGTGCTTAGACTGGATACTCCTATCAATTGGGATGAGGAAGAATGTGTAGAATGCGGGGGCTGTATTTCAGTATGTCCTACAAAAGTATTTTCAATGGATAAAGAATGGAACCTAAAAGTGGACACTACAAAATGTATCCAGTGTGGAACATGTATCGAAATGTGTCCTCATGATGCGCTTTCTTTAGATGTGTGAAGTTCTTGAAAAGGATTGTCTGAAAGGGAATCAAATGAAGGAGCTTTTCCAGCTTAAAGAAACAGTAGTCACTATTGTGGCAGACCGGGAATTACATCTAAAAAAGGCAAAAGAATCTATTCACTACCACCGTGTGGCTCTGGAGCGTTTCATTGCATATGATCCTTTTTTCAGATCAACCTTGGAACCTTATGATTGCCAGGAAAATGTACCGGAAGTGGTGAAAAGAATGATAGTTGCAGGTAACACCATGGGGATTGGTCCCATGAGTGCTGTTGCAGGTACTATTGCTTCACTTGCCGTAGAAGCTATGGTAGATGCTGGAGCTACTTTTGCGATTGTTGATAACGGAGGAGATATTGCTCTAATTAATGACAGGCCAGTTGCTATTGGCGTCTATGCGGGCCCTTCCCCAGTTAAGGACCTGGCCTTCAGGGTACCATGTCACGATCATATCACCGGGATCTGCACTTCTTCTGGCACTGTGGGTCCATCCATTAGTTTTGGGATGGCGGATGCGGCTATTATTTTCTCAGATGATGTCGCTTTGGCAGATGCTGCAGCCACTGCATTGGGAAATGCCACATCTATCGGAAAAGAAGCAGTAGAAAAAGCCTTCGATGCCGTGAAACCTGTTTCGGATATAAATGGAGCAATGGTGATACAGGGGGAGTATATAGGGATGTGGGGCGACATCCCGGAAATAGTCCGAGCCGATGTCAATTATGACTGCATCACTAAAGGCTAGTTTCATCCTTGGGTAGTGGCTAAGTATACTTCCTCATATGGTTGTATTACCACAAAACCTTCACCAGTGAAAGCCATCTGTAAGCTTTCCCCGCTGGATCTGCCAACTAATGTCTTCAGAGATATGTCGGTACGCAGATCAGGTTGCAGATTTCCCGACCATGCAACAGTAGCATTAGGGTCGGTGAACACTGGTCTTTCTTTTGTAACTTGCAGTGTGAGGGGATCGTAGTGTGTGGTGATAGCAACCATGCCTTTTCCTTCAAGTAGTACATTAAAAAGACCACCTGACAGGAAACCTGCCACTTTTTTCATCATTTTTATGTCCCACTGAATTGTTTCTTCAAAAGCCAGTATGTCGTTACCGTTAACATAAATGGATTGTCCGTCCAGTTCCAATATTGTGACCTTTTTTCCTGTGTCGGCCAGGTATAATTTACCTTCCCCTTCTGCTTTTGTAAGGCTAAGTCCTTCGCCGGTAATCGCTTTCTTTACTAGTTTGCCAAGACCATGTTCCAAAACTCCCTCTCTTGTGAACTTAATCTCGCCATTATAAGCCACCATTGTGCCTTTTTTAATCCACACTTTGCCATCCAGGTTAACTTCCAGCAATCTATCTCGTTCCAGCTCGAACTTACCTTCGCCCAAATCCCTTTGCCCTGTGCTCTCCACAAATTGACTAATTGAATATCTTCCCATATTACCACTTTTCCTTCAAATTTACTGTTTCCGATTGTTTTTTTAATATGAAATTGTTTGTATCAACAAATATTAATAATGAACACTAATCTAATATAGTGATAGCATAATAAAATCCTAGTTGTATTGATGTGGAGTGATGAATTATGGTAAAAGTCACACTTGTTACTGCCCAGTGGTGTCACTACTGCCCGACTGCAAAAAAAGTCTGGAGAGATCTAAAGGACAAATTTAATTTTGAATATGAAGAAATCGATTATGAATCCCCGGAAGGCGAAAAACTTGCAGATAAATTTTCCATTGTATCTGTTCCCACAACCATAATCGATGATCAAATTGTTTTTGTGGGGGTTCCGGACAAAGATAAAGCTAGCAAGACTCTAGAAAAACCGGTTTGACTAAACTGTGTGGGTTATTGACATGTATGACCTGGTCATAATTGGGGGAGGACCTGCAGGGCTTACTGCAGGGATATATGCTGTAAGGTATGGACTTGACACTGTGGTAATTGAAAAGGAAGTATTGCCAGGTCAGATCGCAGCAACAGATATGATCGAAAATTATACTGGTTTCACAGCTATCTCGGGCCCTGAACTGATGCAAAAGTTCAAAGAGCATGCAGAGGGTGCAGGGGTAAAAATAGAATCCGCACATGTATCTTTAGTAAGATCGGAAACTGAGAAGAAAATGGTAGTGACAGATAATGGTAACTTTGAGGCCAAAGCTGTTATCATTGCTACCGGTGCGAATCCTAAAAAACTGGGTATTCCGGGAGAGGATGAGTTGCTGAGCAAGGGTGTCTCCTATTGTGCCACATGTGATGCTCCCTTTTATAAAGGGAAAACAGTAATGGTGGTAGGAGGAGGTGACTCTGCACTTACAGATGCGCTTATTTTATCTAACATCGCCAAAAAAGTGTATATCGTGCATAGAAGGGATAAATTACGCGCTTGCGCAATATTACAACAACGAGTATCTAAGAAAAGCAACATAGAGATAATATGGGATACTATTCCTGAAAGAATAGAAGGAAAGACCAAAGTTGAAAATGTAGTGCTACGGAACATGAAGACTGAAAACGTATCCAGTACGTCTGCAGATGGGGTTTTTATATATGTGGGTATTCACCCCAATACAGAATTCATAAACGTAGATAAAAATATTTCAGGTTTTATAGTAACAGATGAAAAATTAAGAACATCGGTAGCTGGCATTTATGCAGCAGGCGATTGCAGGAACATCTCTATCCGGCAGGTCGTCACTGCAGTTGCAGATGGTGCGATGGCTGCTGTGTTTGCACATGAGTACATTTTAGGTCTTGAATTTTAAGATACATGACACAAAATAACGGAAGGGGGATCAATAGATGATATGTAAAAATGATACCGGTGGTAAATCCTGTCTACAAATATGTGAGGATTCTACCGCTGATGATCTGCAACCTATAGCGGAAGCCGTACATGCTTTACTGGGTATCCCTATCACTATTCGAAGCCGCAATAATCGAGGCATTCGTATGGAAAGAGGAAAAGTCATGGATAGTGATTATACGGGACCTGTATTGGAAGAAGTGCTAAAGACCAACAAGATAACTCACACAGTCCCCGTAGATGGACCTTATAAAGGAAAGACAGTTGTAGTAGCACCCATACGCACCTCAGATGGAAATGCTATTGGAGTTGTGGGTGTAGTTGACCTGGTTGCAGCTCTTGATATACTATCGATGTTTAAGGAATACCCCGGTATCTTTGATGAAGTAGAAGAATCAAAAAAGAGGCTGCAGTGATTTGCAGCTTCTTATAACTTTTTCTGCAAGTGTTTAATGTACTTTAGAATAACTACGGCTACCATTGATATTGAAATAGAGGTGAGTATCACAAGTATCAGATTACCAGCCTCTGCGAACTTCATCATCTCATAGAATAGAAAGGCAGATATGGCAAATCCGGCGATCAAGAATATAATGGCCTGAGAACTAAAAAGGGGTTCCTGTGGTTTCTCCATATACTTTGGACAAACCTTTATCCCTTTTAAGCTTTCTGTTTCAATTAGATGTTCAGACGATCTCCATTACATCGATCCCTAATTCATGTAGTATCTTGTTCAGTTTGAACAGAGGCAATCCCACTACATTGAAATAATCGCCGTCAATTTCTTCTACAATTATTGCTCCCTTTCCCTGTATAGCAAAAGCTCCTGCTTTGTCAATAGGTTCTTTAGTTTTTACATAAGCCTCTATTTCAGCATCGGACATTTGTTTGATCTTAACGCTCGTAGTTTCCGAAGTGCTGGTCTGAAGGTTACCATCGATATCAATTACAGTTAAACCGGTGATAACATGTACTTTTTCACCGTTAATCTGCCTGAGCATTTCGCGTGCTTTATTTTCAGTATGGGGTTTCCCGAGGATCTCCTCGTCACAAAGTACTACAGTGTCAGCTCCGATAACAATCCCATGACGTATCATAGAGGCTATTTCTTTTGCTTTTTCTCTGGAATTGTGGATGACAAACTCAAGAGGTTTCATCTTTGTTTGTGACTTTTCATGATAGGAGCTCTCAACTACCTTAAAGTTGTCTCCTATCAATTGCCTGAGCAATTCTTTTCTGCGGGGGGAGGCAGAAGCAAGTATGATTTGTCTCATAATATTAAGTTTCAAGGGTAGTTTAAATCAATAGTGGTATGCATAGTTTAAGTGAATCTTATAGCTTGACGTATTAGGTCCTGTTACTTGTCAGTTGAATTACAAATATACTGTTAAGTGTTGGATTTCAACTTCTTCAGGAAAATCACTTAAAAAAACCGAAAAGCCAAGCTCCTAAAATTTAATTACATGTCATACAGGCCAAGTTTACCTTTTTAATGTCTGTTTTTTAAAATGTCATTTATTTGCTCCTCAAGAAGATGAGATCTAATAAATAATATGTTAACTCAAATCGTTTCGATGTTTTTATATATATGGATTGTTTCCCATGTTTAATTAGTACAGCATGAAGAGATTGAAGGTTCTGGATATATGGTTTCCAGACGTTAATGTTTTTGTTCATGAAATTCGGGAGTAAGAATTGTGGATAAACAAACTTAAATCTACTATTTTTGTGTATGGGTGATGGGATGCAAATCAAATTAAGTAGATTAGTCTATTTTGGTATATTGTTGTGTGTTGTGATGATAACTGCAGGCATTGTCTCAGCTGAATCTATAGGCGTATATGACAATGCGGGTACCTGGGCTCTGTGGAATACCAGTACTAATTCGGCAGATATCGTAGGTTTTGGTTGGGCAGGTACTGAGCCGATAGTAGGCGATTGGGACGCTGATGGAGTTACTGAATTAGGCATATACAATACTGTGGGCAATAATTTCCTGCTTCAGTCCTATTCCAGCTTTGATCTCATAGGTCTTGGATGGCCGGGCGTTACGCCAGTTGTAGGAGACTGGAATGGTGATGGTGCTGATGAGGTAGGAGTATACAACAACGAAGGTACCTGGGCCCTATGGAATACCAGTACTAATTCGGCAGATATCGTGGGATTCGGCTGGGCAGGTACTGAACCGATGGTCGGCGATTGGGATGCTGATGGAGTTACTGAGGTAGGCATATACAATACTGCAGGTAATAATTTCCATATCCTGACTGATTCAGAATTAGATGTAATTGGACTGGGATGGCCTGGTGTCACTCCTGTAGTAGGGGACTGGAACGGAGACGGTGCTGATGAGGTCGGTGTGTACAATAATGAAGGCACATGGGCTCTGTGGAATACCAGTACTAATTCGGCTGATATTGTGGGATTCGGTTGGGTAGGTACTGAGCCGATAGTAGGTGATTGGGACTTAGATGGATCTGCTGAATTGGGTATATACAATACCGGAGGTAACAATTTCCTTCTCCAGAATAAATCCAGATTTGATGTTTTAGGACTTGGATGGGATGGTGTGACTCAAGTTGTTGGAATTTGGAATACTGACCATGCGTGGATTGGAAGTGTTGCTCATTATTCAACATTACTGGAAAACGATTTTGATGAGATATCCGTGGCTATGAGTAAGGCCGATTATGCTTCTTTAGCTACGGTTGGGCAAAAAATTACGGATGATACACAGAAAGCACTGGCAGATAACAGCAAATATATTGTATCACCTATGTTTCAAGAGGCACAGTCAGAGTGGGTGTTCTATCTTGCTGATTTAAACTATGTGGGGCAATACACAATCTTGATCGCAAATGACCTTAAAGCTGGTATTAATAATCCTCAAAATACTGAAAAGTGGTTGTCTTATTCAAGTTCCGCTATCTATCATATGAATAGAGCAGTTGAATTAGTTAGCAATGAATAAGATGGAATGAGGGATATTATGCAGTATATCCCAATTCCTTTGCTTTATCATAGCATAATTGTGCTTCATCGTGTTTTCCAAGTTTATCGAGGGCGACACCTTTGTTATACCATGCATACGCAAACTGAGAATCAAGTTCTATTGCTTTATCATAAGCTTCTATAGCTTCTTCATATCTTCCAAGATTATTTAGGGCATCAGCTTTGGTAATCCATGTATTTGCATCTTGTGGATTTATCTCTATAGTTTTATTATATGCGTCTAATGCCTCTTTATATTTTCCCATATAAGAATATGCATAGCCTTTGTTATACCATGCATAGACATTCTGCGGATCAAGTTCTGTGGCTTTATCGTAAGCTTGTATTGCTTCTTCAGATCTGCCGGAGACAAAAAGGTCAACACCTTTGTTATTCCATTCAGTAGAGTTAAGTGTTCCTTCAGAAGCAACTTCCTCTGCTCCCGAAGTTGCATTCTCAATGGGTTTTTCGGTACATCCGGCAAAGAATATCGCAACAATCACCAGAATCAGAACCATGCTTCTTTTAATCCACACAATGTTCATCTCCTATTAATATTCAAAATAAGCTTTTTATGAAAATAAAAACATGTTCTCTTTTTCAATGGACTTGCGGGTCTATGCTACAAAAGTATATAGGCTTAATCATAGTTTTAGAATGTGATGGTCAAAACAGTTGATGATATTCACAGCACGGATAGCGTTTTTACTAATGCAATGGAGAGGTTTGACCGGGCGAATATAGAGCCTGTTGACAAAGAGAAACTTGACAAAAAACATGTGCTTGATATTCCTCTTGACGCAGAGGGAATTTTAATTTGCAGGCCAAACAGGTTTTTGGGGATAGTGGACATTGTTACTCCTATAGAATTAAAAGATGAAAAAGTACATATCCATGACCCTGGAAGACTTGAGGATATACTTTTTCCTGGAAATCGTGTCCTTCTGAAAAGGGCTAACGGGAAGAGCAGAAAAACAGGCTGGGATCTCATTGGAGGGAAAGTAGGAGACAATTTCATTCTTACTCATTCAGGATATCATAGATATATTTCCACGTGGGTTCTGGAGAACCGGATAATAGAAAGCCTGAGAAGTATTGAAAAGATAATTCCAGAGCAGATATTTGGAGAGAGCAGGCTGGATTATCTGGTTGAGGGAGCAGGCAATAGGACATGGGTTGAAGTAAAAGGGTGCACCTTTGCTGAAAATGGCAAAGCGATGTTTCCTGATGCTCCTACTAGTCGTGGAAGAAGGCATGTGGAAGAGCTTATAAAAGCCTTACAAGCCGGAGATAATGCCACCATGATAGTATTGATTTTCCGGCGGGAAGCACAATGCTTTTGGGCTCATGAGAAAATAGATCCGGACTTTGCTGCTGCTTTTAGCCACGCAATCAAAGAAGGAGTGAAGGTTAATCCTCTTGTTTTCACATTTGAGAAAAAGGGTGATTATGGGCAAGTATTCTATTGTGGAAAATTGCCTCTTTGTAGAACCAACTTCAGTGAAAGTTAGGCGGGCCCGCCGCGATTCGAACGCGAGTCAATGGGTATCTTCACGATGGTTTCGAAGCCCATTAGGATATCCTGGCTACCCTACGAGCCCACTTCTCACTTGTGGAACATCTGATTACGATAAAATTCTTAAAGCTTTCCATCCAAATGAATTTAGATAAAATTGGCAAACATCCTCAGAGCCATGACCCACAGCACCAAGCCAACCATTTTCCGAAGAGTTTCTGGCTTCATTCTGGTGTGCATGAGGTAGGAACCCACCTGTGCTCCTAAAATTGCTGCAATTGTTATATAGATAACAAGCTGCATGTCAGGTTGCCATAAACTCAGGTGTGCTACAAGTCCGGCAAGTGAAGTAAACAATACAATAATTCCGGAGGTGGCTGCAGATTTCTTTACTGCATACCCAAAATACAAAAGTAATGGCATTACTAGGGAACCACCACCAATTCCCAACAGCCCTCCGATAAAACCTACTATAAAAGCACTCGCCAAAATAAGGTGAAGAGAAAAAGGATGGTCGTGGCTCCCAATCAAAATCTCTTTTTCAGGTTTCAACATCTGTATTCCCACAAGTACCATAATGATACTGAATATCCCTAGCAGCATATTGGTGGGTATTATATTTGTACAATAGGCACCAATGGGTGCAGCTATCATAGATATGATAAGGAATGGGATGGCTACCCTAAGTTCCACAAGTCCTTTACGTAGATATGTAATGGCTGCAGATGCAGATGTGGCGGTATTCAGCAGCAAACCCATCGGTATGGCACTAAGTAAATCGATTCCTAACCAATAGAAAAGAGGAACATATACTATCGCACCCCCCAGACCGATCATGGAGAACAGGACAGACAAGAAGAATATCAGTATTGCAAATACCAGTGGATACATGATATCATTGACCTAACTCTTCAGGTATTTTTTATTGAACACAGTTATCTCTGCCTTACCACCTACAACAGCTACCACATCTCCTAATTGAATTACAAGCGATGGAGTGATATCCGTGATAACATTGTTGTTCCTTTCTATTCCTATTATTGTACACCCTGCCTTTGCTCGGATATCCAGTTCCTTAACAGATTTCCCTGCAAGTGGATCGCCATCTTTCACGCGATGTTTTTCAATATCTATCCCTTCGTATAGCCTGATGTCCTCATCTTCTAGGGAGCATACATCTTTTGCGCATTCAGATGTCATTCTTGCAAGCATCTGGCCAGTAACAATGGAGATGGATGGAACATAATCAGCGCCTGCTTTGTATATTTTATCGATCGATCTGTAAGAATTAGCTCTTGCCATTATTGTTACCGAAGGGTTAAGGTTCCTGGCTATCAGCGTTGCGAATATGACATCTTTGTCATCGTTTAGGGAAATTATGATCGTAGAAGCATTTTCAACGTTTGCTTCTTTAAGCACATCTTCAGAAGTCGCATTTCCCACGACAAAATTAAAATCCGCCTTCTCAAATATCTCCTGATGAGCATCCACTACCAGGAAATTCAGATTGTTCCTTTTAAATATCTCTACGACTCTTTTCCCTACATCACCGTATCCTAAGACGATAAGATGTCCTTTGTCGGCGTTCATATTGATTCTCCGTGATTGTTTTCCTGATATCCCTGGGTCAGTTTTTTAAGTTTTGCTAGCTGGCTCATAGTGCCAATTGCGAGTAATACAGAATTTTCTCTTATTCTTTCATTTGGGGATATGTCGTATGTAAGTTTGCCTCCACTCCATACGCCTACCACATTGGCTCCAGTTTTTTCTCTTATAGATGCACTACGCAGTGTTTTTCCTGTCAGGGAACTTTTAGGATATACTGGTAATTCCACAATACTCACACCTTGGAAAAATTCGGTAGCACCAGTCAGTTTTCCTACAAACGGGTCAGCTGCCTTTCTTCCAATAAAATCTCCAAAAAGTTGTTTAGGAGACAGTACGCGTGTAGCTCCCGCATATTTAAGATATTTGGCATTTGATACGTTCTCTACAATGGATATTATATCTATATCACACATTGTCCTTGCAGTGAGGACAATAGTAGCATTCATTTCATCTGATTCATTGGCTATCAGAAAACGTGCAGTGTCAATATGAGCATTCTTAAGTGTGGTTTCTTCAGAAGCACTTCCAAAAATGCAGGCTATGTTTCTCTTTATAAGTGTTCTTACAAGTTTATCATCATCCTCGATGATAACATATGGAGTGTTTTTTTCCTGTAGCTCTTCTATCAGTGTTTCAACAATTTTATTATAGCCACATATTATTGTATGATCTTTCAATTTTTCGGAAACTTTTAAAGGAATAGCTGGTCTTACTGTTTTTTCCATCCAGGGAATAAGCAGCCATGTAAATAATAAACCAAAAACAAGTGGGATTCCTGAGAATTGCACAAATACAGAAAATAGTTTTCCTATCGTAGATTTGAAAACAATGTCGCCATATCCAACTGTAGTAACAGTGGAAGCTGTCCAATATATGGCATTAGGTATATTTGCAAAAGCCAGCTGTCCTTCAATACGCATTATCCATATAAAAGTAAAAATGTATGCAGTGAACACAATTACTAAAGAAACAATGTATTTTGCGACAGTCATGCGCCAGAAATACGTGTGTTTCATGTATCACCACATCCACGATAGCTTTTTTCAGAAACCATGTACTAAATAAGGTCCTAATACCATGAACGCAAAGGACATGAATATCAGCATTGCGAATGTTGCAGTTACGGCTGAAGAAAGACGAAGTGACTGTTCTTCATTCTTTGTCAACCAGTAAATAAAGGCCTTTGTGTAATCTTTGAATATGTGTCCTCCATCAAGAGGTACTGCAGGCAGGCAATTGAACAGTCCCACATAGAAATTGAGCCATCCGATCCATAACAGGGAATTAGCGATCCAGAATATCCCTATTCCCAGCGGTTCAGCCCATCCGGCAGGCGCATAGAAATTAGCGAGCATGCCGCTAAATCCAGGGAATCCTTCTCCTGCAAATCCTACAATAGGTAATCCAAGCAGGATTATCCACCCTACTCTTCCTTTTAACATTTCAGGAATGCTCTTAAGCAAAGAGAGGTAGGTTGTAGCAGGGAATTCCCCCACTGTGATTCCAAGACTGGTTATCACATTTTCATCCTGGCCTGTATACACTCCCAAGAAACCTTTCTGGCCACCTTCATCCGGGTGAGATGCAAGCAGAAGTGTTACTTCTAGTGTTTTTGATGTATTATCGGCAAGCAAGAGTTTTACAGATTGGCCAACAGACGTGGCATTCATAAATGACCTGAAGTCATAAACACTTCGCATAGGAACATTGTCCATTTGCATGATTTTCATACCTTTCTGTAAGCCTGCTGCCTCTGCCGGAGAATCAGGTACTATATCCTGTATAAGAACGCCTGTCACGGCTTCTTCTGGAGATCCCACCTTGATGTCATATGTCGAAGTGACCATATCCTTTGAAGCTTGTACCTTGACCGTTTCTCCGGCTGGTATTGTATCAAGATACTCGAGCATTTCTATTATGTTGTCAACTGGTCTGTCATTTATTTGAGTGATGATCATCTGGGGGCCGAGCCCTGCATCAGCAGCCTCTCCTTGTACTTCCGTTATCATCACATTACCAATAGGTGCAATGGTACCAAGTACTGGCCCGAAGAACAGCGAAAAGGCAAGAAGTGCAACGACAAAGTTTGCCATGACACCGGCTGCAAGAATACGTGCTCTTTGCTGTCGTGTAGCTGCTTTAGAATTTGTTACTACAGTATTTTCATCGCTTTTGCTCGAATCTTCAGTACCGAAAAGTTCTTTTTCATCAGGTTCAGCAAATCCTCCAACTGGTACAAGGGCTAGCAATATACCCATGGACTTGACCCGGATATTTTCTACTCTGCACAGGATTGCATGGGAGAACTCATGTACTACCAGAGTTACAACAAGCGCTATCAACCCCCATGTAAAAGGTATGAACTCATTGACACCAGGAATAAGGAATATGTTACGTGCCTCATTGAACTTACTAGGTTCGGGCATTGTATTGTTAGCTACAGACGATAACATGCCAATATCTGAAACTATCACAATAAGCAGCATTGCTAACATGCCTATAAACATCATGCGTATGCCTATATCAGCAAATAATCTCCAGGCCCTTTTTGGAACTGCCAGTTTGTCAAGTAGTTTCAGTCCCCTTGTAGTTCTGACCATTAGCAATGGGCCATAGCTTGTGATATTGTGTCTTTCAAGGATACCCTTCCTGTTCAGGTGAGATACGAACATCCAGTACAGGAGAAATAATACAATTCCAACGGTCGTCCAGTTCAAATAAACTCTCCAATTTGGCAATGATTATGCATTATCATAGCCTTATTTTTATAACATATGTTAAAGGATTCATTATCTGCAAAGAAAGATAATAATATGTTCTTCTAATTGTCAGTGAGGTCTATATACTCTTTTCTGTCTGCAGCTTTCCACTTCAAAGGAAGTGATATGTGTACTGTAGTACCTTTGCCTTCCTTACTTACAATCCATATCATACCATTATGTGCTGCAACTATATTTTTACATATATATAGCCCTACTCCAGTTCCTCCATGTCTGCGTTTCATAGAACCATCTACCTGATGGAAAAGCGTGAAAAGATTATTTACTTCATCATGAGGTATTCCAATCCCATTATCAGAAATCTCTATTAGCAAATTTTCTCCTTCTAAGTGGACGTCAATCTCTATTTTTCCATTTTTGTTTGAGAACTTTATGGCGTTGTCCAGTATATTGTGCAGCAATTCTTGGATCTTTGCAGGTTCACCTTTCATAAAAGAGATCTGATTTGAGATTTTTTTATCGACTGTTATACTTTTATCTTCTAGTTCCCCTGCAACTCTGGCAAGAGCTTCATCAATGGCACTTCCAATGTGCATAAGTTCAAAATTATATTCTATTTTTCCTGAATTTACATAGCTTAGATAAAGTAAGGAGTCTATTAAACTGCGTAACCTTTCAGCATTTCTATATATTGATTCAGAAGCTTTTTTCTGTACGTCATTGAGTTCTCCCAGTGTCAATGAATCCAGCAGTTCACTATATCCTATTATAGAGCTAAGTGGAGTTCTAAGTTCGTGTCCGAGATTTGCCAGGAATTCATTTTTAATCCTGTCTACAGATTGGAGTTCTTCATTGATCTTCAGTAACTCCCTGTTGAATTTCTGTATTTGTTCCTGAGCCTTTTTCCTTTCAGTAATGTCAAGAGTGATCATGATGCCACCATTGATATCTCCATGTGGTTCTTTTAATGGATAACTTTTCACACTCCATATTCTTCCATCTGGCGTGGACCTTTCAATTTCTCTTGGAATACCCTGGATATTGGCCTTTATGCTAGAATCTTTTCCATTGCTCTCAATTCCAACTGGCCATATTTCATGACAAGGCTTGCCTATTATTGTACTGCGTTCCCTATTGAAGAACTCGCATCCTGCCTTGTTGGCCCATAATATATTCATATCAATGTCATGGTACACAACATGTTCTTCCATTCCGTCGAGTATCATCTCTTTTTCAATTTCATGTTTGCGAACAGCTGCTTCTGCTTCTTTTCTTTCAGTAATGTCTCTTGCAATTGTTAATACTCGTTTCTTTCCATCGAGTTCTACAATACTAATGCTTAGTTCCACAGGATAAGTAGTACCATCTATACGCAGGTGCTCTGATTCAAATATTCCGTGTTTGAAATGGCTTATTGCTGTCATCCTGGATTTTATGAGGGGTGAATTGTCAGGGGTTTCAATATCTTCAGGTCGAAGTTTCAATAACTCTTCTTTTGTATACCCAAGTCTTTGGCAGGCAATCTGGTTCACTTCCAGCAAGTTATAATTCATGTCCTGCATGAAAATCTCATCATTCACATTGTTGAAAATGTATTGGAACTTGTTCTCGGATTCGTTCAGTGCAGATTCAACTCTTTTGCGGCGACTTATGTCTTTTGCAATGCTGAGAATAGTCTGAGAATTCTCATAATATATTATACGACTACTAACTTCAACAGGAAGTATAACTCCATCATTGCAAATATAAGATGTTTCGTAGACGGAATATCTATTCTTTAACAATTCTCTTTGCATTTCCTGTTCTTTTGAAAGGAATTCCGGGGAGGTGATTTCAAGTAGCTTTTTTCCAAGCAGTTCTTTTCTGTTATATCCCAAACATTTGCAAGCAGCATTATTCATATCCAGAATAATCATGTCCATATCCTGAATAAAAATAGAGTCGTTAGCACTATGGAACAAAGTTTTGAATTTATGCTCAGAATGTGCTATCTCGTTCTCAGCTTTCTTTATATGATCTATGTCAAGCTGAGTACCTATTATCTTAACAGGGCTTCCTTGTGAATCATGGCGAATTACAGTACCATTTACAGCAATCCATTTCCATACGCCATGCTTAGTTTGCATACGGATCTCATGTTGGAAATTGCCATTAAAGCCTTTTATTTCATGGTTACTATTAAAAAAGAGATTTTTCCAGTCGTCTGGGTGAGTTAATTTGTTCCAGAAAGAAATATGAGGTTTTATTTCTTCAAGATCATATCCGAGCATGCATGCCCAACGTTTGTTTACGTTGAGATTGCCTTTGTTCATATCTAATTCCCAGATTCCCAGGTCAGTATCTGCAAGAGCAGTTTTCAATTCATAAAAAGAATATTTCTTTCCATATGGCCTTCCAGTCAAATTGCGTATGGTTCCCACTTTAGAAGCACCAGTCAAGATTAAAGGCAAAAAGAGAAAGGACAGAATTAACCAATCATTGATACCCAACTCATAATAATTGATATCTTGGATAGAATTGGCAAGAAATACAAAAAGCATCACATATACGCATATGAAGAAAAACCATTTTGTACTTGGTTTCATCCAATTCCCTCTTGCCCTTTGTATTATAAAATAATCATGAACTTAGCAGATGTAGAATATGAATCTTCCGTTGAATATGTTTGGCTAGATACTTTGTGGACAGTTAGATTTATAATTAATACCTGTCTTACTGCTATCTTAGTCCTAAATGCGGGAGTAACCAAGCGGCCAACGGTGGTAGACTCAAGATCTACTCGCGCAGGCGTTCGGGGGTTCGAATCCCTTCTCCCGCACTTTTATTATTTTAGCCTTCTATTGTAAGTAATAATCTTTTTCATCTTCATTCTCTCATTTTATTCCATTTGTTGTGTGTGTATTCATAACGCTGATCTACTGCTCTTGTGCTCTGGGAATATTTATATACCTAAGTCCTAAAGAGGAGGTCTGCTGAAAGGGTTAAATATGGTGCATGGTGCAAAAAACAGTACTTGTTGCAATAGTGGTTCTATCAAAATGGGCTTAATTAATATGGGTAGTTAAATGATAAGAAAAGCAATAAAATTAGGACTATGTTGCTGTATAATAGTTGCGGCAGCAATCTATGCTCAATTCAATAACAAGTAATTATGGATTTACGCTCAATACACTTTCTGGGGTGGTTCTTTGACAATACGAATAACTTATGAGGACGTAGCTATAGCAACAGTGGAAGTTATAAGAGAAGCGGAGACTTGCCTTCCTTATGATGTGGTCTATGCCATTGAAAATGCATACAATAGAGAAGTATCTGAAATTGCCAAAGCGCAGCTTGCAGCAATCTTAAAGAACATTGAAATCTCCAAAAAGCAGTTAATACCCATGTGCCAGGACACAGGTATTATGGTATTCTTTGTAGAGATTGGCCGTTCCTTGATAATCGATTTTGATCTTGAAGGTGCTATCATTGAAGGTGTGCGCCGTGCAACAATACAAGTGCCGCTTAGACCAAATGCCGTATCACCTCTTTCCAGAAAGAACAGTGAGGACAATACAGGCGCAGGCCTTCCGGACATTAACTACAGTTTTGTAGAAGGCAACAAGCTTAGCATCACAGTAGCTCCTAAGGGTGCAGGCTCTGAGAACATGAGCGCTTTACGCATGTTAAACCCCACCGAGACCTCAAAGATAAAAGAAGTTGTGCTGGAAACGGTGCTTAAAGCAGGTGGCATGCCGTGTCCTCCCATCGTTGTGGGAGTAGGTATCGGAGGCTCTTTTGATAAAGCAGCAAGGCTTGCAAAGCAAGCTCTTCTAATGGAGATGGATAATATGGATGCTTTTGAACTTGAGCTGCTTAATGACATCAATAAGCTGGGAATAGGTACCATGGGAATGGGTGGCAGCATAACTGCTCTTGCTGTGCATGTTAAGCAGGCACACTGCCATACTGCATCATTGCCCGTGGCAGTCAATATACAATGCTGGGCAAACAGGCATGCCACTGTAGTCTTGGGAGGGAAAGCATGAGCACTTATGAGTTAGTTACACCTCTTAAATTTGAAGATGTGAAAAAACTCTATGTGGGTGATGTCGTATACATTAGTGGTACTGTGTACACTGCAAGAGATGAAGCCCATGCTCACATACTGGGATTGGATGAAGCGGGTGAAAAACTACCCATTGACCTTGAAGGTGCGGTAATTTATCATTGTGGCCCCCTGATGGTTCAAGAAAAAAATGATAAGTGGAAAGCAGTCGCTTCCGGGCCCACCACAAGTGCCAGAATGGCTAAGATGACGCCAAAACTGCTTGAAAAACATAATGTGCGTGCCCTCATTGGTAAAGGAGGCATGCAAGGAGTAACTAAGGTCCTAAAGGATAGGTGTGTGTATCTTGCCTATACGGGGGGATGTGCCGCCCTTGCAGCAGGTTCTATTAAAAAGGTCAGATCGGTACATTGGCCACAATTCGGAATGCCCGAAGCCGTATGGGAACTTGAAGTTGAACGCTTTGGTCCCCTTGTAGTTGGCATAGATGCTCATGGTAACGATCTTTTTGAAAAAGTGAGGGAACAAGCCCTCAAGGCTTTCTGCCAGCTCAGATAAAAAAGGTGAATGTAACCCAAGCTATCATTGAAAGAATTATAGAATGCTTAAGGCCAGCAGTTGTTGCGCCTTCTCCCATCTGTCCTGCTACAAGTCCGCTGAAGAATCCCTGGATGAGAGATGCATGGAACATTATTCTTATGAACAGATCTGGGTTGAATGCACCCATGAACTGACTTCCGGCACCTGCATCCGTGGCAGCCTGCCCTGCTGTGGCCATGGTAGGCACGAAGGTCGTTGAAAGCATAGCTATGACAAAGAGAAACACAAAGAAAGACATGTAGATGATCACCAGATACACCATCATGTTACCTTTTCGTTCTCTTTCAAGCTGTTTGACTTCTGTGGCGTCTCTGGCTGCAGCTTCCAGTACCTGGGAAACTTTTCCTCCAGCTTTGCTTGCCTGAGTGATCAAGGCAACAGATCTGCCAATAAGGGCTGTGTTCATCTTTTTAGCAAAAGTGAGCAGTGAGTTTTCAAAAGAAACTCCCCAGGACATGAGAGTATTCATCTTTTTGATTTCTTTGGAAAGCTCTCCATATTCTCCTTTTGCGACAGTTGCCACAGCTCTGGGAAGAGTAAGCCCTGCGCGGCTCATCTCAGAAATGTCTCTTAGGAAAGTAGGCAAGTATTCCTCTATTTTACTAACGTGCTTCATTTTTTTCTGGTACATGACTGAAGCAGGAGCTATTGCCGTTAGAATACTAAAGAAAACTATGTCATCTACTATCGGATTAGGCCAATTGCGTATAAGGCCTAATATGAGGAATATAAGTGCCAGAGGTACACTCAAAATGAAGGTGTAATCCGGGTAGATACACAGTGTTTCATAGGGATTTTTTATGAACTGCTTTAAGATAACGTTCTTACGGGAATTCTCCAATCCAACGCGTACTGTAGTCTCTTCTATCTGACGAAGCGTTTCCTCATCAAGGTTTGGGTCCAGAGGTAACTCATTCTTAAAGAGTTTTTTCCATTCCATTCTTAGGCCTCCGGTGTCATGCTGCTAATAAGTAGAATGAACATTGCACTTCCAAAGGGTATGATTGCATAAATTATCAGATACAGGAAGATCATTTCAGCTCCTCCCATTATTGCCATGATCGATATGACAACTATCATGAACAAAGGTCCGGCAACAAAAGCCGTAACATAGGTTTCACCTAAGAGACCCAGAGTTTCCAGGAATTCTTTTTGCTTTTGCCTGTTCTCTATCAGGTACTGTTCTGTCTTTATCTTGAAGTAGGGTTCCAGTTCTCCTCCTGATGTGATGACTGTGATAGCTCCTTGCAGGAAATCCTGTAACGAGGGCGAAGGGGTTGTAAGAGCCAGATTCCTCATCCCTGAGACCAGGTTAAGTCCCAGTATTTCGATATCTCTTACAAGATATCTGGCTTCCACTGCCACATCTTTATATATGTCATTAGATGCAAGAGAACGAAAAAGCTCTAAAGGCAGTACTCCTGCTCCCGCCATTGAGGACATGTAGTTAATCGCATAAGGAAGCATACGCTCTATTCCTCGCTTCCTTTCTCCGGCCATGATAGCTGGATAGATCAAGAATGTTTTGTACACAGCGCTGAATACAAAGATCCCGGTAATAATGTTCAAAACTAACCATATAGCTATTCCTTTGTACTGGCTGAACTGAAGCATCCATTGTGGAGCAGTTATTCTGGATCCTGTAAAATCAGGTACTCCTATTAAATAGAAAAGCAGATTGACAGCAATGAGGACAAAGAACGCACATAAAAATGAAGTGAGCACAGCGCCGGACATGTACATGTCATAGCCTATACTCATTCTGTTCCTGAGCATGTTCAGTCGAAGACTATAGTACTCATGCCTTCGGTTATCGTAATATTCCCCGAATATTTCATGAGCAACACTAAAAAAAATGTTAGTCATTCATATCCTGCCTTACTTGCTTCATTATAGTTTCAGGTTCTCTACCGTATGTCACAACAAGTTTAGCAAAGTCCTTGTAGTGGCTGATCTTCTTTACACGCGTCCATTCTAGAATGTCCTGTCTTTTCTTAAGCTCGTCTTTGAGTTTATCTTCAGTCCATCCCCTGTTTTCCATTATGCTTTCTAGGATGTATGAACGACCTGAATATTGGAAAGCATCCTTTGCTGCATCCCAGATGAAAACCTCATTTGTAAGCAATTCACCAGTTCTTGGATCTACACCCACTATTTCCGTTAGGGATTTGCATCTTCTCACCCTTTCATCATTCACTTTTACCTGGGCCTGAATAGAAACAATGTCAAGAGCCTGTATCATAATCCTTGGAACATTAATTGGAGGGTTCTCAAGTCTGTGTACCACAGATTGCACGGAGTCAGCATGCATAGTAGAGAATGTAGTATGGCCTGTTGACATTGCCTGGAAAAGCACATACGCTTCTGCTCCACGCACTTCACCTACAAGAATGTACTCGGGTCTTTGTCTAAGAGCTGCCCTCAGAAGCTCATACATTTGAATAGAACCTCTTTCCTCGCCTGCAAAAGATTCCCTAGTCACACCTGGTATCCAGTTAGGATGTGAAAGGTTTAGTTCCCTTGTATCTTCAATGGATACGATTTTCATTTCAGGCTGGATAAAAAGTGATACTGCATTCATTGCAGTTGTTTTACCTGATGCTGTACCTCCCACGAACACTATGCTTTTACTTGAATCCACAGCCATCCACAGGTATGCCATCATGGCTGTGGAGAACGTATGGTAATTGACGAGATTTGCCGGAGTGATGGGATTCTCATTGAACCGTCTTATGGTAAACGTGCTTCCACGAGTGGTAACCTCCCTTCCAAGAGTAAGCTGGATACGTGACCCATCTGGCATTGTTGCATCAAGAAGTGGGTTAGCTATAGATATGTGTCTTCCACATAACTGGGCAATCCTTATAGCGAAGGCGTCAAGCTCATCATCATCAGAAAAGATCACATTAGTGGGAACTGAATTGTAGGATTTGTGGAATACATAGATGGGAGTATTTGGGCCATCACATGATACATCCTCAAGTCTCATATCACGCATGAGTGGATCTATTCTTCCAAACCCGAGGAAGTCCCTAATCAAGTGATACATCACTCTTTCCCTTTTACGGACTGAAATATCAATTTTGTACTCTTTTAAATATTTTATACTATATTCTCTTAGATATTTTTCAGCACCCTTGTGATCAGTTTCTTTTAGATTAAGTTCAAGTGTCTCTATCAACTGCTGTTTCATATTTCCCAGCAGTTTATTCTCCTCTTCTGAAAGCAGAGGTTCAAGAACCTGATATTGATATTCATGTGTAATTGGATTATATGCAACTCTGATGTAGGCATATGGCGGATTGACCGCATACATCTCTATCTCTTTGAAATTGCTTCCTTCAGGAGTAGCAAACTCAACGATAGGACCATGTATTGCGATATTGTAGTCCTCTTCAAATTCCTCTTTATTAGATATAAGGTCTATCAGTCGCTGGTGTAGGGGAACTTGTTTTTCTTCCTCCACCTTTGCTCCATACTCTATAGCAAGTTCTTTGCTATCGATAATGTTCCTTACTTTCTGTTCCCATCCGGTGTTTCCGTCAAAATCAATATTATGGTTTGAAATCAATTTGATATGGTCATCTGCTAGACGAGATTTCAGATCATCTGCAGTGCCATAAGAAGAATTATCATTGCTAATGTCTGAAAGTAGAAGATCAATAGCTTCTTCTGATCCGGAATTTTTATTGTCATTATTGGTTCCCTGAAGTGCAGGGGGAGGAACTTCACTTGCATTCCCGCTATGTTGGATTTCATCGGCAAGATCCATTGTATGACCTCTTATTTCTTAGACTGGGAGAAAGGCAACTTATTACCTGCAAGCCGACTCTTTTCTGCTTTTTGCTTCTTTTGTCCTTTCATCTCTTCATCGGGCATCTTTATTCCACAGATCAATGCTGCAAACCTGTTAACTGCTATAGAGATCTCAGAATACGGATATTTTGTAACTACTGGACTTTTTCCTACAATGCTGTTGGGCACGCTTACATCATCAGGAAGTACTTCTAGTATTTTCAGATCAAGTGATTTTGCAAGCTTTTCCCTATATGGTTCATCGTGTACTGGCACAGTTCTGTTAAGTACCACACCTGTAACTTCTTTTCCTAATAATGCTGCAACTGTTTTCATCTTGGAGCCATCTGCAATAGAGGTTATTTCAGGTGTAAGTACCAGTAAAACTTCATTGCATAGTTCTATGGCAGTGGCAGTTATGTGGTTCATTCCCGTAGGAGTGTCAATAATTATGAATTCAAAATTTGGTGCAAGTTCAGCTATAACATCTTTAAGCTTGGATGGATCTGCTTTTTTGAAACCCTGCAAGGATATGCCACAGGGAAGGATCTTAAGACCATTAGGCCCGTCGCACAGTGTATCAGAGACATTTGCTTCATCAGCCAATACTTCGTGTAGTGTGATTTTCTTATTCTCCAACCCCAGCATAAGACCTATATTTGCCATGCCAAGGTCAGCATCGATCAAAAGAGTCTTTTTTGCAAGGCCGGCAAGTGCTGCTGCCAGATTGACAGCAAATATGCTTTTACCAGTCCCTCCTTTTCCGGAAGTTATTGTGTATATTTTGGCAGCCATCTTCTTCACAACTTTGTTCATCGATTCTTACTTTTAGTTCAAACTTTATACAGAGAATTATGCAATATAAATATAAATAGATAACTATAAAATAAAACGTATTGAATTTCGCTCAAGCTATATATAGGAAATTCCATCCACAACATATGGAAAACAGTATGTCAAGAGAAATTCATCTATATCTTTATCATGCAGGACAGTGCGATCCTAAAAAGTGCACTGGTAAGAAAATGGTGCGCTTCAAGCTCGCTCGCTTGGTGGAGAAAGTAAATGCTATTCCCAGAGGTTCTATTCTTCTTGATCCGATGGCTGAAAAAGCTCTTTCTCCGGCAGATAAGGTAACAAAAGGTCTTACAGTGCTTGATTGCTCTTGGGAGCATGTAGAATCTGTTTTTCCCCAGTTACTCATGCTTGACCTGCAGCATCGTGCTTTGCCTTTTCTTGTTGCAGGCAATCCGGTTAACTTTGGCCGTCCTTTTAAACTTACATCTGTGGAAGCTTTTGCTGCTTCTTTGTATATACTTGGATATAAGGAGCAAGCAGCTTCTATACTCACCAAGTTCAACTGGGGCCATACTTTTCTGGAGCTTAACAGGGAGCCTCTGGAAGATTATTCTATGGCCAAGGACAGTAAGGACATACTTAAAATCCAGGCCGAATATATATAAAGACTGTCGGAAAGTCACCGAATAAGGCAATTTTTGGGCTCTGTCAAAATCTTATTTTGGCTCTGTAAAAAACAGAATTTAAATTTTATTTTTGCCTAATCATTTAAAAAGGATAATTTCCCTCAGTATTACTTTCCACGAAACATAAAGGAAATGATTGTGTTTTGTCTAGTAAGTACTTAATTGTTCACCAAAGATTATCAGGAGATTGGCATCTACGCACCCCAGTAGGTCAATCTCCGAGATGTTTTGGCCAACGCTATGGTTCCTGTAGATAGGGCACTGATAAATTTACACATAGAGATAAGAGATTATTTTGTTTTCACTGACCCGATGGTAAGAAAAGTGTTCTCTAATCTGGCCAACAATGTAATCAAGCACAGCAAGGCCACCAACCTTGTCATCACCACTGTGGAAGAAAAAGATTACTTATTGGTAGTATTCCAAGATGACGGTATTGTAATAAAAGAGGCCGGTGTACCAGGTAGAAGAGCGCGATTTGAGCTGGTATTCTCTTCTGGACAGTACAAAACTTCTGTATAATATCTCAACGCAAAAAAGTCTTTCACAAATAAAAGTTCACTTCCGATGGACTGAGCAGGCCTATTATCATCTGTACTAAAGCCTAATTTTTTAATATATGCCTTACATAATACAGCATGGAGATATTCTATGACTGATAATACACAGATTGTCCTTGATGCCATGAAGAACGCCGGGAAGCCACTAAGACCGGGAGATGTTGCAAAGATGACCGGAATTGACAGCAAAGAAGTGAGCAAGATAATTAGTTCCCTAAAAGAAGAAGGAAAGGTTATCTCTCCCAAGAGATGCTATTATTCTGCTGAATAAGCAGTTAACTCTTTTTGGTTTTTACATTTGTTTCTTTCAAGGACTAAACAAGCACGAGATACATTACATAAAGCTCTCCAAATTTTGAGATCATTGGCTTATCCAGCTGGAGGGCATACGCGCAGTTGCCAGCCTGCTATTGTCAAATTATGAAAATAGAAACTGATGGCAGAATCCACTTTCTTTGTGTTCAAAAGAGAAGGAGCATTTCAGAGGTATTATCCTAACTTCCTCCTCCCTATGAGTGATGTCCTTGCCTTAGAGCTAGATTAAATACTATAAGTTTTTTATTTGATGAATGCAAGGTTAGGCAGCAAATATGAGAAAACATTTTGAAAATAAATTGTCTTTTCCTAATAAATATTTAATTTTGATTGCAGGCGTCGTTTGGATGTTTGCTGGAATAATGGTAATAAAAACTGGATTTCCACTTTTTATTAATCAAGGGAAATTTATTTTTAGTGTACTGTTGGCTATGTCAGTATTCTTTGTATTTTATTTTTTCATTTTTTCTAAATTAGTTGAAAAGCACACTAATAGGATAAGCAATGATAGTCGAGAAAAAATGTTTGTTTTGGAATTTTTTGATAAAAAGTCATACCTAATTATGTTTGTAATGGTATTGGGTGGAATTACTATTAGAAAATTTAACCTCTTGCCTGGTTTTTTCATAGGGTTTCTTTATGTTGGGATCGGGTTGGCATTGTTTTCATGTGGAGTAAAGTTTGTATCTAATTTTTTTTAAGGTTTTGTCTTTGTAATTGGAGAACTTTAAAGAATTATCTACAGAGAATTTCGATATAACCCTACGTGTCGAAAAAAAAAATATAAAAACATTTTAATGTTCTCTTACTAGGTCAGGGATTTACAAACCAACCATGATCTGATCTCTTCACCATGACTCCAAGAGGTTTTGGCCCCATAATTAGTAGATTTTTACCGGACTTCAATCAGACAGATAAGGCCACTGTGTTCCCTGAACTCCAAGGTCGTGCCCTTTTTCCAGCCTTGAGATCAGTAATACTCTTGGGGATCGTTACATTCAATCCACCCTTTGAATCTCGGACGGTTACTTTTGACATTAAAATTACCTGATACCAATTGTATAAGGTAAGCATTATGGAAAAGATTAACGTTCTTTCAACGCTTTAATCTAAGACATTATCCTACTATTACTCGCTAGTAATGTAACATTCACATTCCTCTGACGTGGTCCATCAAGTTCCACGAAGAATATTCGTTGCCACATACCCAATACAAGTTTTCCGTCTACTATAGGTATCGTTTCACTGGATCCTAAAAGCATGGCTCTAAGGTGAGAATGAGCATTGTTGTCTATACGATCATGATTGTATCCTGCACCTGGAGGCACCAGCTTATTGAGTAGATTAAACATGTCAGAAAGCAAACCCGGTTCATTCTCATTAATGATGATAGCTGTAGTCGTGTGGGTTGTGCTTACTATGCATATTCCATCTTTTATTGAGCTTTTATTTACTTCTGCTAAAACATCATCTGTAATATCTATCAGCTCGACCGCAAGATTCGTACATATCTTCATAAGACCACTCTTTTGTTAGTATTTACTTATCTATATGAGTTTATGAATATACTATTGAGGATTCTGATTAACCCTCTGTTTTTTATGTCAACATAAACTTAAAGTGGCGTTTATTCATCTTATCTCAATTTTTGCTTCATTTCTTTCATTTTTTCCTTGATTTTAGGATAGCTACCGCTATCCTAAATAATTCCTTTATGTTTGAGTGTCTTCAGCTGATGTAAGTTAAAGCAAAAAGCTGTCATAAGCATCTTTACATTTACTCTTTCCACTGTGGTTACAAGAACTTTTCCTGCATTGAATA
Source organism: uncultured Methanomethylovorans sp. (assembly GCF_963678545.1). Taxonomy (NCBI): domain Archaea; kingdom Methanobacteriati; phylum Methanobacteriota; class Methanomicrobia; order Methanosarcinales; family Methanosarcinaceae; genus Methanomethylovorans; species uncultured Methanomethylovorans sp. Next base: position 1,511,376 of record NZ_OY782870.1, on the reverse strand, counting down.
CTTCTTTGACCACAGAATATACTCGTTCTCCTGGAGCTCTTTGGCTGCTGATTCTTTCGTTTCTCAGAATGTCTCCTATTTCTAATGGATGTCCTCTCACAGCTCTTTGCATTGTTGCAGCAAAACCTTTTGCAACTGCTCCGAAATATCCTCTATCTCTGTATACAACTTCATTCAATTCAGAGAGATCTATCTGAGAATCATGGACTGATGCAGTTGTTGTTTTGAATCTTCTGATCAATTCATAATCCTTATCGATGATCGTGTGGAGCTTGTAACCAAAAAAGGATTTACTGCCTTTCTTTGTCCAGGTTCCGTCCTTACTTCTTCTTGTTTTTGCTTCTTTTCCTCTAGGTTCATCTGCTTTAGCATGTCCTGGAGTTGAATGGATGAAAGTAGCATCCTGGATCATTCCTTTTTTTATCTTCAATCCAAGAGCATCAAGCTGCTTCTGTATTTCAGTCCATATTTGCTCTTCTTTTCCATTATCGATAATCCTCTTTCGGAATGACCAGACAGTTGTACTGTCTGGTACATATTCAGGAAATGAAAGAAATTTCCTGAAGGAGATTCTATCAATGCATTGTCGCTCAAGTTCAGCATCAGAAAGACCATGCCATTGTTGCAGTACAAGCATTTTGAACATGACGATGACATCAGCTTCAGGCCTACCGCCTGAAGCTGTTTTATTAGAATACATCGATTCAAGAATGGGATGAAATGGTTTCCAGTCAATCAATGATTCGATTTCAGCAAGCTTATCTCCAACAGATTGGAGACGTTTGTATTCTTCTTTAAGAGCAAAATCAGTTAAATCATTCATAATTCTTAATTTACTTAGCTAATATTTATATTTTAGTGGAATGTGGTGATGAAGAGAGAAGGTTTATCGAAATTCTCTATTATTTGCAATCTTAAAGGCGAAACATGTTTATTGTAGTGGGGTGTCTAGTATTATTAGGGTATACGGTACTTACACTTGTAAAGGTATAGCTCAAAGTATACATTTATATACGACTTGTTCGTATAGCTTAGAACAAGTGGGAAAGTGGGCGATAAAGCTGATTTGCTAATAGCCTACAAGGAGCAATCATATGGACGACAAGAAAAAGCATTCTTTCGATGAGAATTTTGATAAAAGCCCGACAATGGACATCGAACAGCTTATTCAGCACCTGCTGTCCATGTTCTCTAAAGATGCTGATGAACTTGGTGAGTCCTTTATTTATGGATATACCATATTCCAGAAGGTCGGCGAGAAGCCGGATATACAGGGTTTCAAAATAGCTCATTCCTCTTTTTCCGATGATGAAGAGGATGAAGAAGGAGATATCTATATCAATAGCGCAGAACCTATGGTAGAAGTATTTGAAACTGATGATGCTGTGTATGTTACCTCGGAACTTTGCGTAGATGAAGAGTATGTAGAATTCTCTCCATCCGAAGATGCATTGGAACTGGTTGTTATAGCTCCCAACTTTGGATTTTCAAAACTTGTAGAGCTACCCGTACCAGTTGATCCTGCTACCGCAGTACAAACTTGCAAGAACGGTGTTTTTGAGATTTGCCTCAAAAAGACTATTATAGAGTAAGATTACGAATTAATATCCTTAGCATCATATGGATGCACATTTTCTATCTTTTTTATTCCTACGTACATACAAGTGTTTCCGTACTAAATTTTGAAGACTTTTATCTGCTTCAGTTCCACCCTCTTTATTCATAGATCGTTTATGATTTGCTTGCAACATTCCATACATATTAGTTGAAGCAATTTTGGCTCTGTAGAATTCCTCTCTTTTCAAGGAACATCTAGAGTATAGATTTTTCTCAAATGTTTCTCTCGGTATCGTTAGAAAACAACTCTTTCTGGCTGTAGATATTGATTTTAATAGGTATTCTGCAGAGCTGCAATTTTAGAAATATAGATTATTTTGTGCATATATATAGAATAAGTTTTAACTTTAACTTTTAGCTAGCAAAATATAAATAAGATAAAGCCGGAATACGGATACACACTGCGTAGTAGAGTGTAAAAAAGAAAAATACGATGAAGAAAGGATATGGAACCGATGATTATGAACAAAACACTGTGCACCATTAATCAGCAAATGCAGAGGTGCTATTAGAATGCCAATAGACGCAGGAGATACGGCTTTTATAATAATTTGTACAGCCATGGTAATGTTAATGACACCAGGCGTTGGGCTATTCTATGGCGGTATGGTTAGGAAGAAAAACTTAATTTCAATGATGGCCCTGTCTTTCATAGCTTTTGCTATTGTAACTATTCAGTGGGTAGTAGTTGGTTATTCACTGGCTTTCGGATCTGATATTTCAGGCTTTATAGGAAGCCTTCAATACTTTGGTCTAAATGGAGTAGGTATGGATGCGACAGGCGCAGCAAATATACCTGACATACTATTCATGGCATTCCAGATGGTCTTCGCTGCAGTGACACTTGCGATCCTTACATCAGCTGTTGCTGAAAGGATCAAGTTCAGTTCATTCATAGTACTAGGAGTTTTGTGGACCACCCTTGTATACGACCCGCTTGCTCACTGGGCATGGGGCGGAGGTTGGGCTTCAGAGCTTGGAGCCCTTGACTTTGCAGGAGGGACTGTAGTGCACATAAGTTCCGGATTTGGAGCTCTTGCATTAGCCATGGTAATTGGTAAGAGAGTAGGATTTGGAAAGTTCAGCATGGAAGCAGAGAATGTCACACTCACTTTGATCGGCGGAGCACTTCTATGGTTTGGATGGTTCGCTTTCAATTCTGGTAGTGCCCTTGCAGCAAATGGCATTGCGGCAAATGCATTCGTAGTAACCAATATTTCTGCAGCTTCAGGTGCAATAACATGGATGCTTGCATCATGGGTAAAGGGTAAGCCCAGCTCCTTGGGAATTGTGAGCGGTGCAGTAGCCGGACTCGTGGCAATAACTCCAGCATCGGGATTTGTTGGGCCAATGTCAGCGATAGCAATAGGTGGTGTCGCAGGAGTTCTATGTTACAAGATGCTACTATTCCGTGTGAAGAAGGGATTGGATGAAAGTCTTGATGCCTGGGCCGTTCACGGCATGGGTGGCTTGTGGGGAGCTCTTGCCACTGGAATATTTGCAAGTGCTTCCATAGGAGGCGTTGATGGCCTTATATATGGTAATGTACACCAGTTCCTTGTTCAGGCATTGGATGCCGGTGTGGCTATTACATATGCATTCGTGGTAACGTACATCCTTGCCCAGATAGTGGATAAGACCTTGGGCCTGCGTGTAACTGAAACAGAGGAATATGTGGGATTGGATATCTCACAACATGGCGAATCTATGACTGTATGAGGTGATAACAGTGAAGAAGATCAATGCAATCATACGTCCCGAAATGCTTAACGATGTCAAAGCTGCCTTGGAAGAGAAGGGATATTTTCCCATGACAGTATATGAGGTAAAGGGCAGAGGTGCTCAGAAGGGCATCTGCTTGCAATACAGGGGTAAGAAGATAGAAGTGGATATGATCCCAAAGATAGAGATAGACATGGTGGTAAAGAATGCAGATGTCCGCCCTATCATCGATATCATCCGCAAGTCAGCTCGCACCGGCAAGTTCGGTGATGGTCGAATCTTCGTCTCACCTGTGGAACTGGTAGCAGCGATTAGGACAGATGATGAGATTACTGAAGAATAATTAATGACCGGATAACTCCGGTCATATCTATTTTAACTGAACTGTGATTACTACTCACATAATTTCTTTTTCCAGATGCCGGAACACTTCTTCAAGGTCTGGATATCGCAAGTAAGCATACTCATCAAGAGGCGTGGGCATATTATTGACTATGACCAAGCGACCACCATGTTTTGCAGTGTTTAAGGGCAAAGATGCTGCCGGATGCACCACCAAGGATGAGCCGATGACTATCATAAGGTCTGCTTTAGAGCTTTCCGAAAAAGCCTGCATAAGTGTATTCTGATCCAGCATTTCTCCAAAGAATATTATGTCTGGTTTTACCAAGCCACCGCATCTATCGCATCTTGGAACAACCTGTGGCCCATGTACAATGGGGGAGATAAACTCATAGGGAAATTTTCTGTCACAATGCAAACAAGTATGCTGCGCAGGTGAGCCATGGATCTCTATGACTCGCTTTGAACCTGCCTTCTGGTGCAGCATATCTATATTTTGGGTGATGATGGACTTTACCAACCCCTGCTCTTCCAGCTTTGCCAGCACCTTATGGATAATATTCGGCTCCTTTTGCTCTAAATTATATATGAACTCTCTTCCATGAGTGTAGAAATACGTGGGATCTTCGCGGAAGTAATCAATATCAAATATCTTATCCGCATCGAACTGCTTATATATGCCCTTAGTCCCCCGAAAGTCCGGTATACCCGATAGTGTAGAGATACCAGCACCACTCAGGAATACGCAGTGACTGGAATTGCGTAGGAGAGAAAAGAGTTGATGCATAAAGATAGGTTGTTGCTAAAGAGTATATAATCTTTATCTAATAACTTTCAGCCTTTAACTTCGATACCATCATGAAATGAGCTCGTTTCAAAAGTATAACTATCAATTTATATAATACCCGTTGGAGGTTTGAATGAAATTTAGGGAGCTCTCTGATGAACAATGGAAGTTTATTAATCCACATTTACCACCAAAAACAATAACCCAAAGAAAGAGGGCTGATGACCGTAAGGTAATCAATGGCATTCTCTTTGTCCTGATAACTGGTTGTAGGGGTGATATGCCAAAATGTTATAGTTCAGATGCAAAAGCATGGAGAAGGCTAAAAAGGTGGTCTGAGGAAGGTATCTGGAATGAGATCATGGAATCCCTCTGGGATTCTGCTCACAATTTAAATAGCTTCTGGAAAAGAGTACTATCGACAGCATTTCATTGAAGTTCTGGCAGATGCTGCGTATGATGACATACAGATAAGGTGGTATTTAAGGTCCAGAGCCATCAAAAGTAACATTCTGATCAATACAAGGAACAGTAAAAGAAGGAAAAGAGGAAGAACTACTCGATTTGATGAGGAAATATATCCTTACAGAGGAAGTATAACGATTCTTTGAATAGTTGAAGATGGGATTTAGAAAACTGGCAAGCAGATATGAAAGGCTTAATGTGGTTTTCAAAGGATTGTTAGATATTGAATGTTTTCTGTTGTGTTGGAAAAAAGTGTGAGCGAATTTTTGAAATGAGTTCATTATTATCAATCATTTTCTATCATTTCTGGAAATTCTATTTCAGCCACTTCTATTAAATCATGTTCTGATAACCAAGAAAGTACATCTTCTGTTGATAGTGGAATTATATCCTTTCCAGCACATCTTTCGTTCCCACATTGTTCAGAATATTTTGATAATGCTCCACCCTCTGCATACAGGATGTACACTTTATATTTAGTTTTGTACAGTGCCTCAAACACGTAATTCGGATCATCATATGTATATCCATTATTCCAACTTGCAATTTCAGTAGCCGTCTCTATATCATGCCCTTTACCGTGAACGGTTTTCTTCATGTTAATTACCTCCTGCTATTATGTATTCTCCGTCCTAAGTCTGCTGAACTGAATTTGCAGAATAATCAGTATATGTTCCATTGTTTTACAGGAATAACTGCCTTTATCAATGTGAGTACAATCTCAAAAAGAATATAAAAAATACATTTAAGGATGGACTTGTTATTGATCATCCCCAAATAATCAATGTGTATTTCATAATATTTAAAACTAATCTTAGTTCTATATGACTCCTCCCAAAAGATATTCAAGTTGACAATACATTGAACTTTGAGTTTAGCTCAATAAATAATATATTGAATTACATATCCTGCTGAGGCCTGGTTGAGAAAGAATTACCGGTATTGTCTCGTCTGAAGTGGACAAATAAACAGAAAGTAAAGTGCCAAAAGTGAATAACCTTTGAGTATATAGAGTCGAAGCAACAACGATATGCCACACAGAGGAAAACTGCCTGTTACTACTCCTAGCAGGTCCATATACTCCAGCCTTTTGTACTGCTTCCACTATCTTGTTTGTACATTTATACTCAACTAACTCAATTCCAATAGAAATAAAAAGGCGAAATGACTAATCAATTTCCTTTCATACACGGAAATAGGCTTCTGATATAACAATATTTATATGTTTGTATAACTATTGACTAGCTGACGCCATACAAAACAGAACACAAAAACAAAAGCTTGGTGTGAATATGAAATTTATCAGATCTGAAAGTATCAGGGGGAATAACATGAAAGTAATTGATGAAACAATGAGCATATACCAGATCTTAATTGAATATCCTTTTTTACTAAAAATATTCAAACAGCATGGAATGGGAAAATTCGAGAACAAGGAAGTTCTTGAAAACCTTGGTCCTTTGCTTAAATTAAGAACAGCACTGTCAATGGTATCGGTGAATAAGGAGTCCTTTATAGAACTTTTGAATAAGGCCATTCAGGATAATGAAATAAAAGGAGATTTTACCCTTGCAGACTCACCAGATCGGCAAAAAGAGCTGACACTTCTTGCCCTTCTACCCTGTGGTATGAAAATGCCGTTTAACCGTGCATTCGATAATTTTTCAGCTGAATACAGCAGACAAACGGATAATGTGCTTCACAGCCTTGTAGAAGGCAATGTCAATCACGAGCTATCCTATTATGCCTATATGGATTCTGTCACATCCATTGACGAACTGCCGGACATAATCATCAGTTCTGACATAAATAGCTTCTACCATAAACCATTCCAGGAGAATTTCTTGAGCAAGGAATATTTTATAAATCTTAATGCATCCCCTATGAACATTGACCTGGAAGCCATCGGTTTTGCCGATCCCCGTGACCAGTTTACCATGATCTCTGCAAACCTTCTCGTGCTTGTCACAATAGATGAACTGATGAAGGACAATGCCAAACCAAAATCCTGGGAATACATATTAAAAGATGAGTTCCGCAACAAAGTAATTATGCGAGGACAGGGGGGCTTTTTCTGTAATGGGGTGCTGCTCCCGTTCTACCGGATGTACGGTATGGAAGGAATTAAAAAGCTTGCTTCATCAGTATATGCAGGACTCCACCCATCCGAGATGGTCAAAATGATAGATAGCAAAAAGGATGATGTACCACCCATGTATATTATACCTTATTTCTTTGCCAAGAAAATTAAGGATCAATCCCGAATAACGATTAATATACCTTCAGAAGGAGCTATTATCAGTCCTGTACAGATGCTGGTTAAAAAAACGGCAGCAGAGCGGGTTAAGGGGATAACGGATTTCCTTTGTGGAAAGGAGTTTGGACAAATTTCTGCCAAAGCCTTCTTCCCTACAACAAATCCCGAAGTTAATAATAATCTTGAAGGCATCAAGCTATATTGGATGGGGTGGGACTTCCTGATGAATGACGATATAGGAGCACTTAAAAAAGAGATTGCAGGAATCTTTAATAAAGAGTTCATGTTTACTGGAGGTGTTGTGTGAGGCTTGTTACAGTAGCAGGCCCTCCATCATCTGGAAAAACCAGTATAATCATCAAGACCATCGAAGAGCTCAGATGCAAAGGTTTCAATATCGGTGTGGTAAAATTTGACTGTCTTTCAGCTCAGGATGAGGAACTCTATTGCATTCACAGCATTCCGATCAGGACCGGCCTTTCTGGGGGTTTGTGTCCCGACCATTTCTTTGTAAGCAATATTGAAGAAGCACTTAAATGGGCTAAAGAGAAGAATTTTGATTTTCTGATCACCGAGAGTGCTGGTCTTTGCAATCGTTGTTCTCCCCATATTAAAGATGTTCTGGCAATTTGTGTAATTGATAACCTCAGTGGTATCAATACACCTAAAAAAATCGGACCCATGTTAAAACTTGCAGACATCGTTGTTATCACTAAGGGGGATATTGTCTCTCAGGCAGAGCGTGAGGTATTCGCATACAGGGTCAGACAGGTTAACCCAAAAGGAATGATAATCCCGATAAATGGTGTTACAGGACAGGGTAGTTTCTATCTTGCAAAACTTCTGGAAAATACATCTGCAATCGAAACACTTCATGGGGCTACACTTCGGTTTACCATGCCAGGAGCTTTGTGTTCATATTGTCTTGGAGAACGAAAAATAGGGGATGACAGGCAAATTGGTGTTTCAAAACTGGTAAATTTCAGAGGAGAGGAATAAAATGAGAGTAGATCTGCTTCATATGAGGATAGATGAACTCATACAGATTATGCCCTGGATAGAGGATTATTTCTCTTCATTTGAGGTTGATCCGGTTCATTTTGGGAAAATGAGACTTGAAGAACTAGATCCGATACTTGGTGAAGATTATTTTATTGAGAAAGGGAGCAGCTATATTTCCTTTATTGATGGTTTTATTCAATTCATTGAGCAAGCCAGAGCTCTCCAACGGGGAAACGGATTTACAGTTGAATCCTTGACTGTGCTTCCCGGGCATAATAAGAATGGTGAAAAAGAAACCTTTTCAGTAGATTTGAAAATGGGCGAAGTGACAGCAATTGTCGGTCCGACAGGGTCAGGCAAGTCACGTCTTCTGGCTGATATTGAATCCCTAGCTCAGGGGGATACTCCCACTGGGCGCAAAATATTACTTGATGACCGATACCCAAGTGATGAAGAGCGTTTCTCAACTGAGGGACGTTTCATTGCGCAGCTTTCACAGAACATGAACTTTGTAATGGATCTAAGTGTAGAAGAGTTCCTGACTCTGCATGCTGAGAGCCGTATGCTTGATAATATATCCCATATTGTTCAGAAAATATATGATACTGCAAATATTCTAGCAGGAGAATCATTCAGCAGGAAAACTCCAGTTACAGAGCTCTCAGGAGGACAATCACGAGCCCTGATGATAGCGGATACAGCATTGTTGAGTCCGGCATCTGTCGTCCTGATTGATGAGATTGAGAATGCCGGGGTGGATAAGGTCAAATCCCTGGAGCTTCTGGTAAATAATGATAAGATAGTTCTGATCAGTACTCATGATCCACTTCTGGCCCTCTCGGCCGATCAGCGTTTGGTCATTAAAAATGGCGGAATCTCAAAACTTTTAAAAACTACAGAGGATGAAAAAAAGCACCTGAAAAACCTCGAAAAAGTAGACCGTAAAATTACTCTTCTTCGAAATCAGTTGAGAATGGGTGAAGAAATCGATCTCAGCGATCTTTTAGTGTAGCTTAATTGCATCTGGATAATCTTTCGGGGATGATGATCTAATAACGAAATCTATTCTTTAGTGTTGATTAAAAGAGTGGAAAAGGCGGTCACAAGGTTTGACCTGCAACAATGAAGTTTGTTATGGGATCAGATTTTACTCTGTCCTGAATTTGCTTCATCTTACAGTTTACACATCAATGAAGTTTGTTACGGGATCAGATTTTACTCCGTCCTGAATTTACTTCACCTTACAGTTTACGCGCCAATGAAGGTTGCTACGGGATCAGATTTTACTCCGTCCTGAATTTACTTCACCTTACAGTTTACTCCCTTATGACCAATTCATATTATCTAAGTATTGGTATAAATTCCTGACGGTTGTATTACCGAAAGTTATATTTTGTGATGATTACAAAACAATTAAATACGTATCTAAATTCAAATTCTGAGTGATCTATCGTTTTTCCGATTCAGAAAAATGATCATGAAGCTTGAACAGATAGAGGATAAGATCGGTTTTGGAATAAGCACATTAACATTGCCATTATCCAACTATAAAAATAGTTTAAATCCTAAGAAAGCCTCTTAGGATCAACCTACGAAAAGAAAATTTTCGAATTGCCATGGATCTGGATCGTGTTTCACAGCAGGATTTTCTTTGAAAAATATTTTGCGGTTCTTAAGCGGTGTCCAGTCCGAGGGCGTTGAAATAAACGTTCCAAGATACGGTCTGGCAATATCAAGAACAAAATCATGAGGCAAGTCCTCGGGCGTTTTAATACCTTCTCTCGGATTTTCAAGCATCCAGAGTACAGCAGCAACAATGCCTGCAGCTACCTGAATAGTAGTTGCATTCTGACCGGGAGCAAGGGATCTAGCTTCTTCGATACTCAAAGAACTGCCAGTCCACCAGGAATTGTATGAATGACCCATCAATAGCGCCCCCATTATATCCTCGCCGGATATGATCTCATTTGTCATAATCCTTAGTTGAGATTGAAGCTCATAATTCCTGCCTCGCAGTTCACAAAGAGAGGAGAGGGTATCATGACATGGCATATAAGCATAATGTACGGTTGGTCGATAGATTGCATTATCATCATCCCAAACAGTCAACATATGTGAAAGTCCATATGCTTCACCATGACGTATTGCCATACCTACAATCTCTTCATTAGGTATCCATGATCTGACCCATGTATTAAATCCCATCTGGGGCAAAAAGATCACATTTTTTGGTCCGTACGGAGGAATATGTGCCAACGGCGGCAATTTACTCTCATGTGTTCCCCAAGCTATTTCTACAGGAGCTGTTCCTTCTTCCCTTAATCCTTCAATGCTCCATGTCCCCACAAATTCATTGACCTCTTTTGCCCGATTTGCTACTTGAGTATCTCGCTCACTACAATGGATTACTTTGACTCCAAGTTTCTGGGCCAAACGGGCAAAATTCCTGTTCTTTGAGAGAATGGCAATCTCTTGTTCATCTTCAGGAGATACTTTCTTATCAGCACAGATGCGAGCGGCAATATCCAGCAATCCCTGCTTTACGAAGTGAGTAATGAGGCCTGGATTTGCACCATGGTCAACAACAGCAGTGGGTGCATTTTTCCAATCACGGGATAATTCAAGCAATTTCATTTGCCGTATATAAAGCGATTTTTCCAACATATCTCTAGTTAAAAATGCCTCATCGGGATTCCATATTTCAACTGAAGTGTTAATGTACAATATATTGTGATCATGGCACCATTTAATGATTTCATTGGAATCAATATTCCATGAAAGGTCAATGATCAAGCCATTGTTTTCCACATATTGCGATAAAACCCGATCAAGATTTTTCGGGGTGATCCTTTCACAAACAAATGTCAATCCCTGATTGGTATACTTTTTCAGGGCTTTTGATTTGTCTTCAAAATCAATTAAGGTAATGTTTTCTAGCGGAACATTAAGTTTGTCCATTAAAAGGGGTAACGTGCATTGTGAAACTGAACCATAACCGATAATGAGGATTTTGTTTGAAAAATGCTTTTTCATGACTTTCGTAAATGTAAGTCATAGATATAACTTTTCGCATATAACTTGTCGTAATAATACGACGTACGTTCCTTAAAACAAAGAGAAGATACCTGATCGAAAAAGATGGGCATTCTCTATGATCCCAATAAACTGAACAAATTATGTATTCGAAGATGATAAATATCATAAACTAACATAATAAATTTGATAGTTGGTGATACTGAATGGACGAAAATGTAGGGAATTATGATCTTTCTCTTAGAGATAAGCAGGCAACAGATAATTCTCTTGATGTTGCATACAGACGGAATCTTCAGGCTGACAACCTTGATTTCATGAGTCCTGTGATAGAGAAGATTGCTGGTTATTCTGTACAGGAGATGATTGCAATGGGTAGTATCGGTAAATCCTGTGATCTTATCCATCCCGATGACCTACCTCTCGTTAATGTAGGATTCTCCCATGCGGTAGATATTGGTTTTGGAACTATTGAATACCGTTTCAAACATAAGGACGGAAAATACCGTTGGTTTGCCGACCACTTTATGATAATCAGGGATCAAAATGGTAAGCCTCTATTCAGCGAAGGTATCATGCGCGATATTACCGAGATCAAAAAAGCATAATTAAAAAAATAGAAGCAAATAAGATCCAGAATATAAGCGTCTACAAAGTAGAGCACCGGCCATCAAGGTATTAGGAAATACTACCAGTTAGGGAATTTCATTGAGCCTAATCAAGAGGATAAAATCAATGAAATGTATGTCCATGGCCTGTGCCTATTCAAGAAGAAAAAGAAGAAAGACACCATCTGTGTCCATGTAATCAAAAATAAAACTAACCTGAAGTAGATTTCAGGTTTTAACCAAGATTAATTTTTCCATTGACCACTTCATATCTTTTCACGGCTTTTGGAGAATTAAGGAGTATCTTCCTGATTCTGTTGTACACACTTGGTGTATGATCTGGATCAAATCGATCTAGGAAACAAATCATCATTCCCACCAAGGGTATGTGATATTCATCTTCCATTTTATCAATGTTGGCAAGGACGTTGAGTATATTTACGGTACTATACTCATTGACTTCTGCTAGTTTGAGAACTATATCTCCAAGCAATTTTCTTCCCTTTTCAGTTTGCAGAGATTTCTTTCTATTCAATGCAAAACTTCCATAAAGAGCTCGCTGATCGTTTGCCTGTTCTATCCTAAAAGCCTTGGATTGTTCGACCTGCCTTACCAGATCAAATACATCATTGCCACTACTACTTCCTATAACCCTCAGGAAAGCTTCCCAGCTTACCGGATGTTTTTCTGCCTCCTTTTGGAAGGCCTGCATAAGCTGAATCCTGTCAGGTGCCGAACTGCCTAGATAATAACCGAAAGCACTTAATTTATCCGTGGAGTTTTGAGCTGTCTCAAACTGTTCCCTGATCATATCGTGTACAATGGGATTATCAAGGGTCGAAAGGACAGAGAGACACGTATTCTTTACCTGGCGATTTTTGATTGCATTTATCTGTTCATTCAGATAATCGGTATTTTTAAAGTTCTTTTTATTGTAAACCCTATGGAGAGCTATCAGTGAATCTTCATGTCTGCTTGCTATTGCTTTGAGAAGTTTTTGTTTAACTTCATATAACAACTGGTACCTGTGTGCAAGTTTCTCATCCTCCACGGATTCGAAAATCGTCAGGAACTGAGCGCCTGTTTCCTTCATCAGGTCCTGATCCTGTATGAACTCATTATAAAGGTCTGTAAACTCTTTTGAAGGAAGACGAGTTGTGTCCTCGATCAGTCTCATTTTTTCTATATCCACAATCCTGTAGAATGCGATGAACCTGTTTATCAAATCCCGATCCTTTTTGGCCTGCAAGATCAGTTCATCAATATCCACATCATGAACTACTTTACCAAAAAAAGAATACCCCCGGTTCAGGGATGAAAAAGCAGGTTTCTCCACATCAGTGATGACTATCTTTTTCTCCTTGCCATTCATCAACTCCGTAACTTCAGCAAGATCGTTCCCCTCCCTGTCGACAAGGGCTGCACAGAATGGGAAATCCCAGAATGTTCCACCTTCTGGAACTTCCTGTTCCAGGAATAATGTAAAAGTCCTTTCATTTTCATCATAAGAAGAGTTTGCATGGACCATTGGGAACTGCGTCTGTTTCAACCAGGTCTTTGCCATGTCTTTGAATTCATATCCCGAAACCTCTTCCATTACTTCAACCCAGTCCCAACTTGAAGCATTTGAATGTTTATATCTGGAATGATATACATTCAGAGCCTTAACAAATGTTTCTTTCCCCATCATGGTTTCTATCATAGTCACAAATTCAGGGGCTTTTACATAGGTCACTGAAGTAATAAGATCATCAGGGTCATTAAATCCGTCCGGAATGATGGGCATGGAAGCTGCTCCTCGGTCAAGGGCAAAGATTCCTGAGCCAGGAGCCAGAAAGCCAAGGACTTCCTCAAGACGACTGTATGCCTCACCAAAATGATATGCATGATACATTCTTTCTATATGAACGGTAACTGCTTCATTAAGCCATATTTCAAAAGGACTTCTCCCGGTTACCTCGGAGCCGTTCAGGTTATGATAGAATTCATGGACCTTTACCCTCATCAGATACTCAAAAGCACCGTCAGTCATCTGAGGGAAGGGCATTATGCGATTGGTACTTATGGTAGTATTTCCTACATTTTCCATACCACCAAAATTGGAATTCTGCATACCGATCTCCCTGTAAACTGTACCTGTATACTTGTATCCAGTCTGTATCGATCCGACTGCCTTCTTCAGTTCATCTCTGATGCTTCGAATCTTCTGGTTCTGTTCATCAGCACCTTCCACCTCACTTTTAAGCCGGTCCCTTTCCATGACCATAGCCATGATATCTCTGCGTTTTTCAAACTGATCGTATTGATCAGGGCTACCTGTGAAAAGGTGGATCCACATAATAGAATCGTAGAGAACATCAAGACTTTTCTGGGCTATCAATGGATCCGAGCCAGGAGGCACCAGCAGTTCCAGGTCAAAGGTCTGCCCATCCGGATATTCTAACTCCCTTTTGAATGTGTCGTAGGTACCCACACCCAGGAAAAAAAGATAGGGGGCCATAGGGGTAATTGAGTTATCATAGACAATACTGTCCCTTCCATCTCCAACCGAGTGCCTTGCCTCTATAATGTCGCCGTTGCTTATGAGATTGGTATATCTCTCATCGGCAATGATGGTTGTAGTGTAAGTGCATTTGGCTACCATATCATCTATACATGGTACGATCCTCTGGAATCCCCATTGCTGACATTGGGTTATCTGCTGGGGTGGAGCACCTGCAGGGGTTTCATCATAATAGAGGCCTTCCAGTATATTTTTAGTAGGTCTGCAGATGGTCCGGGTAATGATCAAGATCTCAGTATTCTCAGGTACTGTCTGGCTGAATTTGATCAGGAGGATATCATCTTTTTTCTTGTATTCAGAATCAATATCATGTTCTCTGCAACTTACGGATAGGATCTCAAGATTTTTGCAATTCAGCTCAAGTTCATTGATAGGAGTGGCAAGGGTTCGTAATTTCAGATGGGATGTTACCTTTGTATGATCAGCAAACATATCGAAAAGGAGGTCCATGTGTACAACTTTTACAGTTAATTCTCCAAAATCATCTGGATAATATTTATATATTTTTTCCATCAAATTACCCCTGATAAATAATAAAATATCATGATCTTCTTTCATCAAACTTATAAAAAATAGAGTCTATTGACTCTTTTGATGCATCTAGTTGGATTACATCTTTAAACAGCAGTATATCCGCCATCAACTGTTAAGATCGCTCCGGTCACATATGAGGCTTCATCGCTTGCTAAGAAAATAGCAGCCGGGTTTAATTCACCTTCTTCTCCATACCGACCCATTGGAACTGTAGCTTTCATATAATTTGTAAATGCCTCAGTTTTTAAAGTATCAATGGTCAATTCCGTCGCAAAATACCCAGGGCATATTGCATTACATGTAATGTTATATTTAGCAAGTTCTGCTGCAACAGCTCTGGTAAAATTCACCACTCCACCTTTAGAAGAATGATAGGCAACAGTATCAATAGCCGTATTTCCCACAAGCCCATACATAGAAGCGATATTAATAATTCGACCATACCTCTTTTCAACCATGTATTTTGCAAATGCCCGGGTCACTTTAAATACACTGGTTAGATCTGTATCTACTGTAAAATCCCACTCTTCATCAGTCATGTTCAGTACACCAGCATTTTTAGCTGATCCTGCACAGTTAACTAAAATATCTACTTTACCATACTCTTTAATTGCTTCTTCTGATGCATTATTTACTGAATCTGTATTTGTCACATCACACTGAACAGGTGAGCATTTTACACCCAAATCTCTGATCTCTTCAGCCACCTTTTCTAGTTTTTCAAATCTCCGGGCCATTATAACTAAATCTGCTCCCTGTCCGGCAAAGCCTTTTGCCATTTGAACACCCAAACCAGAAGAAGCACCTGTAATTACAACAACACGTCCTTTTAAACTAAATATGATAATTCCTCCATGACTAAATTAGTCTTTGTAACATATTTATATCTTTTTTTCTCTGTAGAAATCCTTCATTTTCAAGAGGCAATATAATTGAGATCTATGCTCAGTAGTTCGCTAATTTTTCCCCTCTTGTTGTTACTACTATTGAATTACCTCAAACATTCTATCGCTAACTGAATCCTTAACTTTCTTCTAAGCCATTCCTCAACAAATATAACAAATCTGTCAAATCTAAACTTGTCTTCATCAATGATCAGAGGACCTTGTTTTATTATTGTAAAATGTTTTTTCTAAAGGTAGAGCCATGTATTTCTGAGCAGGAATGAGGCAAATGCAAAAAAGTACCTAAAAGTTACTCGATATCCAGTTTTTTGAGATGATATCTTAGTGATGTTTCACAGGGAATTTCTTGATGGTATTTTGATATGGAATGAACTGAACTATATTGTTTACTGCCATACATATGCCAGTATAAAACGGTCTTTACAGGTAAGTGAACCATTGATCTTAATAGTGACATTATTAGTAAGAGGTTTTAGAACAGTGTCAATCTAAGACTATCAACACTTATTTAATGGACTCGGCGGGATTCGAACCCGCGGCCTTTACGTTGCGAACGTAACGATCTTCCCCTGATCTACGAGCCCGAAAAATAGTAATAAAAAAAGAAAGGTTTTAGAGTGGTCTGCCCACTTCTGTAACCTGTACGCTTTCGACACCAGGAACCGCAGCAAAGGCAGTTTCTACCTGCTCTGTGCCACCCTCGATGTCTCCTACCATTATAACCATAACAAGTGCTTTAAGACCAAAAGCAACAGGTTCGATCTTAGAACCAAATAAGCTTGCTCCCTCAGGGATTACAGCTTCAAGCTTGCTTTTGAGGTCGTTAAGATCGGTTTCCACACTTTCTGGCATTATCTTCATTGTTGCTGCTACATCACCCATTATTACACCTCATGGACCTACGAAACCGCATTTTGGGCAGGTGTAAGGGTTGCTCTGCTGTCTGCAGCTCACACATCTTCCTATTTCTGCACCGCATACTGGGCATGGGAACCGGGCAAAACCACGTTCCTCTAAGTTAATACCGCATGAAGTACAGTTTGCTACCTTGTTTACCATTTAAATTCTCCTTCATTAGTTATAATAGAAATAAATACTATGTTTATCAGCATAAGATGATTTGTGTACATAATCAGTATACGATTTAAATATTCCCCTTGATAAGAGTGCCTCTTACAGCTTTCTCCTCAAGAGCGGCCAACACTCTTTCAGGATAATTTCCATTGATAACCATACAATCTCTGCTATCTTTTATCAATAATTCAGGCAGCATTTTGTCCACACAGCTTTCACCCATCTCTTTAAGTTTTGCTGCATCTACGGTTGCAACGATTTTTCCGTTGATCAGTACTCCATCCACATCAGTAACTTTGACCAGCCTGGCATCTAATATTGATGCTATCCATGCAGCAATACAGTCTGATGTCACATTCCATGAATGAGGCAAAGGATCCATGCTCCGCAGCAGTCTATAAGGCATTAGAATAGAAATTCCTAGCGTCAACCTACTCAAATCATCCGTTGTTCTAATCCCGCTTTTGTCGGCAAGGTAATACGCATATTGTTCCATTCCTAAGATTGCCATCCAATGGGCTGCATCATCACTAATGCCTTCTTTTTCATGGAGATTTCTTATACTATCTGCAAAAACACCGCCTCCAGGTACTATCAGCACTGAGGGGGTAGATACGGATCTTAACTTTAGTTCTTCCTGCAAATAAATGAGAAGTTCAGGAGCATTGTCCATAAGACTGCCCCCTACTTTTAGAACAACGCGACTTTTTGCAATACCCATATATAACTCTCGTATTACTGGAGTTTCGCATTTCTTTCTACCAGCCAAGCTGCAGCGTAGGCAGGAAATACATTGGATATCTCTTTCCCCCACTTCTCGGCCACAGAAATGCATTCCATCCCAAGTCTTTCTGCGGCTTCGATGATCATAAATTCCCCTATACCTGCAGCAACTATCCTGCGTATGCCATGTTCCTCAGAAACTGTGGAAATTGCCTGGGTGAGTAGACTTATCTGTTTTTCTTTGACCTGACGTGCAATTTCCATCACCTCATCTTCTGATATCTCTTCCATGTCCGCACACACAAGCCTTGCAAGCCTTCTCATGGTTTCCAGCCTGCTTTTTCCGGCTCCATCAGCAGTCGTACAGGTGTAAGTTTCCGGCCCGATATCTTCAAGCAGCAGGTAAACATCACCTGTTGTGGTGAAAAATTCAGAGGATACTCTGCATGTTCCCTGTTTCAGTTCTACTTTATCTACGAGAGTAGCTACGTTAGTACGCAGTGTACCCATATACACTAGTTCGCTTGCAAGCAGCCTCGTAAAATCAGTAGATGCTGCCACATGTTTCGTATTCGCTATAGGGATAATGTCACTTGTAGTGCTTCCCACATCAACAAAGATACAATCTCCTATTTCCTCTCCAATGAGTCTTGAAGAAGCTGCCCAGTTTGCTGCAGCAAGTTTTCTCATATCCTCACCATGCTTATGGATATCTCCATTAGTACCGATATAGCATATTTCGCATCTAAATGAATCTTCTACTGCCCTCATTATAAACTTCAGTCCATGCAACTTATCTTCAAAGCAATCGGCAAGTTCACCAGTCATGACCACTGCGACAATATCGGGATTGAGCCTTTTGGCTATGTTTTTAAGTGTCTGCGGTAGAGTAGTGTCTTTCCATAGTGGTAGATAGTGGAGTTCTATAATAGTTCCATCTGAGGTAGCTATTTTTGTATTTGCTCCTCCTATGTCAATACCAAGATATCTCATTTGAAATCCTCCTTTGTAAAGGAGCATTCTGCAGTCATCCTGACAGATTCAGGTAATCCTCCCAATCTGTTCTTAAGCAGCAGATCAGCTATCTCAACATCCATTACCTTAGATATACCGTATATCGAAGTGGTTGGCCTGGGATTCACATCTACTACATAAGGTATTCCATCATATACAATGTCCACTCCAGCGTAGCCACGGCACCCTAGAATCTTCGCAGCTTCCACGGCTGTTAGGAAGAGCTCTTCTTTGTAGGACGACGAAAAACATACTGTATTACCTTTATATTCAACACGAAGCCCAGAAGGATTTTTAACATCCATAAATTCAATGAGCTGCTTGTTAGCGCATAATGGCAACGTTTTTTCTCCTGCTATGAGACTCACGCTCAGATGTTCTCCGTTTATGAACTCTGTTGCAATGGATCCAGAAGGCACTTTAGCGTTTGTAGTGAGATACGTATCTTCTGAAGCACATCCAAATCTGGGTTTTACCACACATTTTATGCCTTCCTCATCTTTTAGGATGCGAGGAGCAGCTATGTTGTGCCTTAGAAGGACTTCGGTACACTTTACTTTGTCTGCACATAAAGCAACCGCTTCAGGTTTAGAACCCAGATTAAGTGTATTGTCCTCAATAAAAGAAGTAAGTTCAGCTAAAATATTATCAGGTCCTATTACAAGTCCAGCATCACTTTTTTTTGCTTCTTCTTCTATGATATTCCTGAAATTTTCTCCTGTTGATATTATGGCATTTCCTGCAGGCAACAACGTACCTGAAGTCAAATACGTGACTTCATGGCCAAGTCTTGAGAAACTGCTTACAAGGGTTTTGAGCATGGACTTGCCTTCAAGAAGGAAAGTACCACCCATGCCTGTACCCATTGCATATTCTGCAAGTAGTATCTTCATGAAGGATGAAAATCGTTTTATTAGATTTATTACTAACGAGTAGGAAGAAACAATAGTATAATTATTTGATAATCAATAAATACTATCATTCACATCTTGGCTATCCAAGGGATGAATATGGGAATATTATCTGAAAATCCATTTGCGCAGGCCATCGCAGTATCTACTTCCATGGCACTATTTATGATAGGCGTTGCCATGGGCATTATGACAATGCTTAGTCCACAGTACAAACCTCTTCCTTTTGCGATGATATTGCTCATCTTTGCAGTCATATTCATTGCAGCTTCTGTATTTTTTGAAAATCGGGGTGCTGATCATGTGGGTTCACTTATAGGCGGGGGCATAGCCGCATTTGCTGTAACCTTCGCTGTGACTGCTTTTTTCACAGGTATATTATATGTTGTTAGTAATATAGGGATTAAAGGCATCGGGGAACTTGGATGGGACACAATAGTGTCAGCTTTGGCTATCTGCATGATCGCAAGTATGCTTATAATAAAAGCTGTGCAGCATAAGGGGCGTGGCAATTATCTTTAAGTCATATGGTTTATATTTAGCGACACCTCTAGCCAACACATATTTATAGAATATCAAACAATCATAACTATTGAAGGCACACAACCGAACACAGACAAGAGGAATGTATAGATGGATGAAGGATTGGGAAATGTTGATGAAATGAAACCCAAAACTACTGAGAATGATGTGATGGATGATGTGTCAGTCACAAATGGCGCGCCATCTATGGAGAAGCAACTTTGTATGAAAGACGAAGAGATAGGACAATTAAAGGACAGGCTCTTACGTCTGACCGCAGAGTTTGATAACTTCAGGAAGCGCACGGTCCGGGAAAAGGAAGAGTTTCGCAAGTTCGCATCAGAGAACCTTCTTCTTGAACTCATAGAAGTTTATGAGAACTTTGAACGTGCCATGGAATCTGCAAAGGGTACAGATGATGTTGGTTCTGTGGTGAAGGGGGTTGAGATGGTTTTCAAGCAGTTTGTTTCCATTTTAGAAAAAGAAGGTCTTCAGAAAATGGAATGTCTGGGTGCAGAATTCAATCCCCATGAGCATGAGGCGATGATGCATGTTGAACATCCCGATCATGAAGAGAACACCATTATTGGAGTATGTAGACCTGGATTTTTTTTACATTCCAGGGTGCTCAGGCCCGCCGCTGTGACTGTGTCAAGGCTTCCCGAAGCATCAGGTGAAAAATAAGGGTTGCAGTTAAAGCTGCATCTGTTGCTTGACGACTACATAAACAAACTCATAAATATTTAATTATAACATAATGATCTTATAATGATCTAAGAGGTAATAATATGGCAAAGATATTGGGTATTGACCTTGGAACCACAAATTCCTGTATGGCTGTGATCGAAGGTGGAGAGCCAACTGTCGTCCCTAATGCAGAAGGAGGCAGAACTACACCTTCTGTTGTAGGTTTTTCCAAGAAGGGTGAGAAACTTGTTGGTCAGGTTGCCAAGAGGCAGATGATCACAAATGCAGATAATACCGTGTACTCTATCAAAAGGCACATGGGAGAGGCATCATATAAAGTAACTCTCAACGGCAAGGACTACACTCCGCAGGAAGTATCTGCCATGATCTTGCGTAAAATGAAGGAAGATGCTGAAACATACCTTGGAGAAACCATTACGCAGGCTGTCATTACAGTTCCCGCTTATTTCAATGATGCACAGAGGCAGGCCACCAAAGACGCAGGTGCCATTGCAGGTCTGGAAGTAATGAGAATTATTAATGAGCCCACTGCAGCAGCTCTTGCCTATGGTCTTGATAAAGAGGTTGAAGACCACAAGATTCTTATCTACGACCTTGGAGGCGGTACCTTTGATGTATCCATCCTAGAGCTTGGAGGAGGGGTATTCGAGGTGCTTTCAACCAGCGGAGACACTCATCTTGGTGGTGACGACTTTGATCAGAGGATAGTAGATTATCTTGTTGAACAGTTCAAGAAAAATGAAGGTATCGATCTCTCTAAGGACAGGGCAGCATTGCAGCGTCTGAGGGATGCAGCTGAGAAGGCAAAAATCGAGCTTTCTGGTATACCTTCCACCAACGTCAACCTTCCGTTCATCACAGCAGATGCCAACGGACAGCCAAAGCACATTGATATTGACCTTACAAGGGCACAGTTCGAGAAGATGACTGCTGACCTGCTTGATAAGACTCTGGTGTCTGTCAATCAGGCAATGAAGGATGCAAAGCTCGCAGCAAAGGACATTGACAGGGTACTTCTTGTAGGAGGTTCCACAAGGATGCCTGCAGTCACTGAGCTTGTCAAAAAGGTAACAGGTAAGGACCCATACAAGAACATCAATCCAGATGAAGCCGTTGCAGTAGGTGCAGCAATTCAGGCTGGTGTGCTTGGGGGAGAGGTCCACGATGTGCTTCTGCTTGATGTCACACCACTGACACTTGGTATTGAAACCCTGGGAGGTGTAGCAACTCCACTCATAGAGCGCAACACTACCATACCTGTGAGGAAGAGCCAAGTATTCTCCACGGCTGCTGACAGCCAGCCATCTGTGGAAATCCATGTGTTGCAGGGTGAGAGGGGTATAGCCTCTGCCAATAAGACTCTGGGACGTTTCATACTGGATGGCATTCCACCTGCTCCAAGAGGACTTCCACAGATTGAGGTTACCTTTGACATAGATGCAAATGGTATCCTACATGTGAGGGCAAAGGATCTGGGTACTGGTAAGGAACAGTCCATATCTATCCAGAAGCCAGGTGGCTTGTCTGATGAAGAGATCAACAAGATGGTAAACGATGCGGAACTCCATGCTGAGGAGGACCACAAACTTAAGGAGCAGGTTGAGGTAAAGAACACAGCTGAATCCCTTGTCAACGCAGCAGAGAAGACTCTCAAGGAAGCAGGTGATTCTGCAACTGCAGATCAGAAGTCAAAGGTGGAAAGTGCTATTTCTGCTCTGAAAGATGCTCTTGATAAAGATGATATTGAAGGCATCAAGTCCAAAACCGAGGAACTCCAAACTGCCATCTATGATGTATCAGCTGCTATGTATCAGAAAGCACAGCAAGAAGCTGCATCCGGAGCTTCTGCAGATGCATCTACCAAGCCGGGTTCTGGTGATGATACAGTAGAAGATGCTGACTATGAAATAGTTGATGACGGTAAGAATTAAACAGTTTCAGGCACAAAGGTACGTTCTATCTGAACGTACTTTATTTATTTTATGCTGATACACAGGTTTTTTCATGTCCACTAAACGTGATTATTATGAGATCCTTGGCGTTTCCAAGGAGTCTACTGAAGCCGAGATAAAAAAGGCATACAGAAAGCTTGCAATGCAATACCATCCTGACAAGAATAAAGCTCAAGATGCCGAGGAAAAATTCAAGGAGATTTCTGAAGCTTATGCTGTGCTCTCGGACGAAGAAAAAAGAGCCCAATATGATAAATTTGGTCACGCTGGTATAGATGGGCGTTATTCTCAGGAAGATATTTTCCGTGGTGCTGACTTCAGAGGCTTTGAAGATTTGGGTGATATACTCTCCGGTATCTTTGGGAGTGGTTTTGGAGGATTTGCCGGGGACATATTCGGTGGTGGAAGAGGAAGGCGCAATGCTCCTATGAGAGGATCGGACCTGCGTTATGATCTATCTATTTCATTGGAAGAAGCAGCCACTGGTGTGGAAACTACGATCAATGTTCCCAGGGCGGAGAATTGTGAGACTTGTGGAGGAACCGGCGCAAAGGCAGGTACAAGCCCCAAAACATGTTCCACATGTCATGGCAGTGGCCAGATAACCAGTGCACGCAATACTCCGTTTGGCCGTTTCATGAGTACGAGTGTTTGTAATGCATGTCATGGAAATGGTCAGATTATTGAGGACCCATGTCCTGCATGTAAAGGTACAGGTAAGGTCAAGAAGGTAAAGAAACTTTCTGTAAAATTACCTAAGGGGTCTGATAATGGGCTACGCCTGAAGATCCGGGGGGAAGGCGAATCAGGAAGTCCCGGTGCACCATCAGGTGATCTTTACGTCATGGTGCATGTGCAACCTCATAAAACCTTCGAGCGTATGGGAGACGATGTACTCTACGAGTTACCGATTTCATTTGTCCAGGCGGCTTTGGGTGATGAGGTATTGGTACCAACTCTCTACGGAAATGTAAAAATGAGCATTAAACAAGGTACACAGACACATTCTGTTCTAAGGCTCAAGGGCAAAGGGATCCCACATTTACATGGAAATGGTGAAGGCGATCAGCTTATCAAGGTTATCGTGCAAACGCCCAAGAACCTTAATTCAGAACAGAAAGAATTACTCAGGAAGTTCGATGAGCTTGATAAGAAGAGTGGTAAGAATAGGCATTCGGGCATATTTGAAAAAGTAAAAGATGCCTTTAATTCATAGTTATGGATACATTTTCATTCATAACTACTTTTTATCGTTTTTTATTAGTATAATGCCGTTCTAACAATTCTATTCTTGGAATGTCCTCTATATACTGAAGATTTGCAGTTTGATTTATGCTCACACTGTTCCAGTTATTTATTTTAAAATGATTAAGATTTCATATACCAGTTCATCCCTCCTGCAAAATAACTTCTATTAGCAGAATCTAATTATAGTCTTTAAGGTATTGGTAAGAAAACATTGTCATCTATTATTAAGACTTATGGTTCTGTATGGATTGCCCCAGGTGCAAAAGCTCTAATCATAAAAAGAACGGAAAAATAAGTGAACGCCAACGCAATATCAATGCCATGATTGTGGATATAACTATTATTTGGCTATAGGAGGTTGTACATCCAGATTCGATCACGACATTGTGGAATTAGTTGTTCTTTAAAATAAATTCAATGAGGTTTGAACCTAATCTAGTCTCTCGTGTCAATTTTTCAAGGATGTCCTGTTCTGGCATCCCATCCCTACGCAATTGTTTAAGGCGGTCAAATAACTCAGGAGGAATTTCATAATACTCATTGATATCCTTACGGTGTCCCCACACATCGCCCTTAAGTAGTTCAATACCTTGCATTTTAAGGTACATTATTGTAGATTCAGATATTGATTTCAGATAAGAAGTTGGAATGTGCAGTGCCTTGACCTGTGGACCCTTGATAATAAGTGTCAAAATATCTGTATTGGATGGTCTGAATGCAAAATGAACTATCTTTTCATTTGGATTTAATGTGTTTATCTCGTCTTTGGAACTGACTACTCTTATTTTCATCTTTTATCCTCTTAAAATACGGTTTAAACACCGAAATGATTTAGGCTCTAATAATTTATATATTATTAATAGTATTTAGTACTTCTTGATTTTTCAAATATTCTGGAGGATTTTGATTAACCCTAAGTTTTATATGTTATCATAAATTTGAAGTGGCATTTATTCTCTAGATCTATTTCTTTGCTTCATTTCTTTCATTTTTTCCGTGTTTTTAGGATAGCTTTCGCAAAATCCCTATTTTTAAGAATACTGATACATTGGTTCCGATCTTAAGCGCGTAATTTCTATCTTTTTGATTTTCGGAATATTTTCTGGAATTCACACGAATCAGATTTATTGTTTTTTCTCTTTTCTTGAGTAAGGATCATCCAAAGCTATTTTCGAAGTGTAAGTACGACTTCTAAGCCAGATCCCTCTAATTTATATAACAAAAGATCAAAAAAGATATACTTATTAGATTCATTCGATCAAAAGAATTTTCCAGGCGAGAAAAGTCGAAGTTCAAAAGTGCAATGAGGATCTGAGATATTACGGCAGGTATAAACAAAAATGGAAACAACATTCGATCCGGAAAATATAACTGGACTTTCAGAAGTAGAGGCCACTGGAATTCTTCAGAAGGAAGGTTATAACGAGTTGCCTTCCCAAAAGAAACAGAGCCTTTTTTCCATCTTACTGAATGTTCTCAAAGAACCTATGTTGCTTCTTCTTTTAGGCGCAGGTCTGATTTATCTGTTCCTGGGGGAAGTAAAAGATGCTCTGATACTGCTATTGTTCGTTTTTGTAGTCATGGGTATAACGTTTAACCAGGAGAGAAAGACTGAAAGAGCATTAGATGCTTTGAGAGATCTCTCAAGCCCAAGGGCTCTTGTGATAAGAGACGGGGAACAGAAGAGAATTCCAGGGCGGGAAGTCGTTAAAGGCGATATTCTGATTTTAAGAGAGGGAGACCGTATCCCAACAGATGGGTTTGTCCTTTCCTGTACGAATCTTCTGGTAGACGAATCTCTGCTCACAGGCGAATCCCTTGCAGTAAGAAAATCAGAATCTAGCAGCTTAAGCCAGTCTATGCTGCCTTTGCAGCCCGGAGGAGATGACACTCCATTTGTGTATTCCGGGACACTGGTAATTCAAGGTCAAGGAATAGCTCAGGTAAGTGGAACAGGAATAAATACTGAAATGGGCAAAATCGGAAAAGCTCTGGGGACGATTGCCGAAGAAGATTCTCTGCTTAAGAAAGAAACTGCCTTGATTATAAAGAATTTTGCTATTTTTGGAGGAATACTCTGCATCTTTATAGTAGTGGTCTATGGCTTAACCAGAGGAGATTGGCTACACGGCTTGCTGGCAGGCCTGAGTTTGAGCATGGCACTTCTCCCCGAAGAATTCTCAGTAGTTTTGCTGGTATTCCTGAGTATGGGTGCCTGGCGCCTGTCCAAGAGGAATGTTCTGGTACGGCGTATGCCAGCTATTGAGACTCTTGGCTCTTCAACCGTTCTGTGCGTGGATAAAACTGGGACTCTTACACAGAACAAAATGATCTTAAGCTCCATATATTCAGGAAATGAATCTTGTGAGATCGATAAAAATGAGGGCCTGCCTGAGAAGTTCCATGAGCTGCTTGAATTTGGCTATCTGGCAAGTTTGCAGGATCCCTTTGACCCACTTGAGAAAGAGATTAAGAAGATAACTGAGAAATTCCTTCCAGATCATGAGAATATACATCGTGAATGGAAACTTATCCGGGAGTATCCCCTTTCTAAAAACTTACTTGCACTCTCAAACGTGTGGGAATCCAATGATTATCGGAAAAACGTTGTCGCTACAAAAGGCGCACCTGAAGCTATTTTCGATTTATGTCATCTCAATGAAGCCGAAAAAGAGAAGTTGTTATCCCAAGTCCAGAATATGGCAGACAAAGGGTTGAGGCTTCTTGGTGTAGCTAAAGCCAGTTTTCAGGATGACTCTTTACCTGAAAAACAGCACGATTTCGAATATGAATTTATAGGATTGCTTGGTTTTGTCGACCCTGTCCGGCCATCGGTTGCCCAATCAGTAAAGGAATGCTATACAGCCGGAATAAGAGTCATTATGATTACGGGAGACTATCCCGGTACAGCCCAGCATATCGCAAGACAGATCGGCTTAAAAGATCCAGAGAAATACATTACTGGTACAGAGCTTTCCAAAATGAGTGAGCACGAGCTTGCAGAGAAAATCAAAAAGACAAATATTTTCGCTAGGGTTGTGCCTGAACAAAAACTGGCAATTGTAAACGCTTTGAAATTAAACGGGGAAGTTGTTGCGATGACAGGAGATGGGGTTAACGATGCGCCTGCCTTAAAATCAGCTCACATTGGAATTGCAATGGGAGAAAGGGGCACGGATGTAGCTCGTGAATCTGCATCGATTGTTCTTCTAAATGATGATTTCTTGTCAATAGTTGCAGCCGTCAGGCTTGGAAGGCGGATTTTCGATAACCTCAAGAAAGCAATAGGTTACATATTTTCAGTCCATATGCCTATTGCAGGACTAGCCCTGTTCCCTATATTATTTAACTTACCTCTGGTTCTTTTGCCTGCACACATAGCATTTCTGGAATTGATAATTGATCCTGCCTGTTCAACAGTCTTTGAGGCTGAACCTGAAGAGAAAAACATAATGAACAGACCACCTCGAAACTTGCAGGAAAGAATGTTCGGAAGAAAAAATCTGGCCCTTAGTTTGATACAGGGAATAAGCATGCTTGCAGGAGTAATTGCTGTTTTCCTGTATGCGTTATATATGGGCAAAAGTGAAGTAGATGCGCGTACACTTACATTTGCTACGCTGGTAATTTCCAATCTTACTTTAATCGTAGCAAATCTTTCTTGGTCACAGAGCATAATCAAAACCCTAAAATCGGAAAACAAAGCATTGAGATATGTGCTCGCAGGAGCGCTTTCAGGGCTTCTTCTGGTTATATATGTGCCGGCTTTAAGAAGTCAGTTCCGTTTCTCACTGCTGCATGGTGATGATTTGTTGATCGTATTTGTTGTGGGAATTCTAAGCATTGCGTGGCTCAGATTACTCAAGAGCCAAATAGGAAATAATATCTGAAAAAGCCAGAACGATAAGTACTGTACCCTTTTCAAATTTGATGGTAAAAAGGGCTCTGTAGAAACTGAAACCAGCTCATCAGTAATACAAAATCAGTATCCAGAAAAGCATCACTAAAAAATATTGAGGGAAATACTTTAAACGCTCTCACTCAAGATCTTCACGATCTCCGGCTCTTTCTCCACAAGTTCCATCAGAGCCATAGTAATATCAGATCGCTTCTTCTCAGTATCAATAGCACTATCAATCCCGAAAGCCATACCACACTTCGAACATAATCACGAAGTCGGACCGTTCACCTGCCCGCACCTGGGACACGCTGTACTTGTAAGTTGTGGTATACCACTTCACCGCAAGTGGGACAAATTGTTCTAATATACATCCTATCACCGATTACAGCATATTACAAGTTTACATGATGTGCACAGATATATAAATCTTGATTTTAACGGCTCTGCAGATACTCCTAATGATTCCAAGAGGTTTATATTATAAACAGTGTTACTAAATATTGTGGGCAAAAACCTAATGTTAAACACAATTGAATAAATACTGTCCGATTCTGAGTTATTTCCATGCACTAGAGATAGTAACATTTTACCAAGTACTAGCATAAACCAGAGTATTCAAGATGCATGAAAACATTTTAAATTGACACAGACTTTATATAAACTCAGACATTTATGTTATTATAAAGACTAATAAGCGATTCTATGGTTGAAAATAAGGGCAAAATAGTCATCTCTAAGGATGGACCTTATCTGGTTTATGGGGACCTGCCATTAGGTGTAGAGACTCAAGACGTTGATAATGATGGCAATCTTGGCACTTAGGAATAGGTAAAGCGTATCCTGCTAAGGAACTTCATGTCCTCTGTCGCTTTGGGAAGTACTCAACAAGCCATATTGTGATGGTTCACATAGCAGAGCAAGATTCAATAATAGGAACAAATAACTTGCATATTTTTTGTAGGTTTTATGCAACTAGTTGCAAAAAACTATTTGAGTTACTTGTCTAGGAATAGGTGAATTAAATGACAATTCCAACAGAAATAGATGTATATCAATATAGGAAGCCAGAAAATGATATTGATGAGTTATTTGTCAGGAGATGGTCTCCAAGAGCAATGTCAGGACAGTCTATCCCTGATAAGGACTTAATGCGTTTATTTGAGGTTGCAAGATGGGCACCAAGCGCTAGCAATGAGCAGCCATGGAGATTCATCTATGCAAAAAAAGGAACAAAATACTGGGATGTGTTCTTTGATTTAGTTGCAGAAGGCAATAAAAGATGGTGCAAGAATGCTGCAGTTCTTATGGTAATTATTTCTAAAATTAGATTTACAAAATATGATGCAGAAAATAGGACACATTCATTCTCAGCTGGTTCAGCCTTTGAGAATTTGCAATTGCAGGCAACTAATCTAGGGTTGGTTGTTCACCCATTTGCAGGTTTTGATGAGAATAAGGCTGCTAAAGTATTAGGAATCCCAATAGAATACTATGTAGATGTCATGGTAGCTATAGGAATGCCTCGTAAGATTGAAGATTTGGAGGAAAAAGATAGGATAAGGGAATTCCCCTCTGATAGAATGAAACTCAATGAATTGATTTTTGAAGGTGAGTTTAATGAAAAGTGAGTTATCGAAGATGCCTGTACTTTTTGTTGGGCATGGCTCTTCTGAAAATGCAATAGAAGATAATGAGTTTACAAGAGGTTGGAAAAAGATAGCAGAACTTATCCCAAAACCAAAAGCAATACTATGCGTATCCGCCCATTGGAAGCAGCCAGACACAGATGTTACTGCAATGGAATATCCACGAACAATACATGACTTTTATGGTTTTCCTGATGAACTCTATAGGATGGATTATAGAGTAAAAGGTCCAGGGTCAATTGCTGAAAAAATGGCTATGTAGAAAATAGATTAAAATCAATACCTAAAGGCAGAAATCGTAATTCCTAAATAGTACCTATAGAAAACACTCTAATAATATTTCAGCATTATTTGTTCCTTGAATATCGAGGAATTCTACAGAGCCATTAAATGCTCATGTTAGAAAGAGGTTAATGGGAAGAGTTTTGTTCATCAATATTTTTTGTTTCCTCCCAACTATAAACAACATTGATGAACAGGCTCGTGTTCCTTGGTTAATAATTCACTTATTTCCAAAAGCAGGTATTTCCTTTGACCCCCAACTTATAGTCCAATCTTCCTGCCTCTACCAGGGTACCAGCAGCTACAATCTCTCCTTCCATCTTTGCTAGGACGTAACTGACCACACTACCACCCAGGTAAGCTGTTTCCCCCGATCCAATCATTCTTTTGCCGGTGATTGCTTCACCACCGCTGGAAACAATTTTCGCATAAAGCAAATGGGTGATCTGTAACTCCAAAATTTTCTCCTGTAAAATAGCAGCCGCCATTGGAGAAGCGTTTTGACCCTCAGCGATGGTCAGCAGCACTTCACTACTTTTATCGCAAGCCTCTATCAGAATTTTTGACTGCAGGACAGCTTTTTCTGCGGCTTGTTGCACGATTGTCAAATCTTTTAATTCTTTCTTCTTATGCTCAAGCAGAGAAGGATCTTTTATCTTTTTGATTTCCGTCTCTAATTCAGCTACAGCTTTCTTTGTTGGCTCTACAATTTGCTGTTGCAGCAGTTGCACCTGATATTCTAATTTCCATCGTTTTTCACCCACTTCTTCAAAAGTCTCGATCATCTTGGAATTTGTGATGCTGTAGAAATCAGGTAAATAAACTAGATGCTTTTTTTCTTTGAATTCCCCCGCAATTAATGCCTTTAAGGCTATGTCTGATAAGGAGATCTCTTTGCCTTTGATGGTATAATCTTTGCGGAACATATTGACGATGTTGCTCACAGAACAGACGACAGCTCCTGCTGCTGATCCAATTACTGATGCCGATCCAATTACTGATGCCACAGCTGGTATTGCTGTCAACAACGTTATTGATGCCATCACTTTTGTTAATTCCACATCCACTCCATCTTTTTTTGTTTCTCTATTGGTTTCTCTGGATTGGAAATACACGTCATTGACTGTAATTTGGGTGTTCATCCCTTTTTTCAATCTATCCAGCTGACTTTTTACTTGCAACAATTGCACATCCCTCGCTGCTATGTTCAAGTCGTCTACCAAGAGAATTTTACAATTATATGGCAACTCAGCAGTAGATAGCTTATTCACCAATTTCTTCACCTGGTGAATTAAAGTATCGTTGGCTACCAGTTCTGCCAAGTAGCCGAATTTATCGTCAGTAGTGATGGTCCCCTCAGGTGGAGTGGCAGTGACTCCGTCTGGTAGTTCGGCTTTCAGTTTAGCTTTTTTTGCCTCTGCAATTGCTTTTTCTGCCTCTGCGATGGCCTTTTCTTGAGCCTTGATGGCAGCCTCTTCTTCTTTTTGCTTTAAAGCTTCGCTTTTTTTTGTTTTGTCTGTTTCTTCACTCATTGTACCCACTCCTGTTGTTTCAATCCTTGTTTTAATCTACTTATATTTCGATTTTGTAGGAAAGATACTCTTGATTTTATTTTTACCTATCAATTAAAAAAGGACAGATCTACTAAATATTACTTTCCACTGTAAAAGTTAAAACTCTTAGTGCATAACCTTTACAGGTATGTCAAGGTTACGTATATTTTTCAAATAAGCATTTCTACAGAGCCCAATTCTAAGCCTTTTATATAATAACCTCTCCCATTTTTATACACGTATTCAATTTCCCTTATTGCTTCCTCGTTAGTTTGAATTATTTTTGAGTGAAGAATAGAGAGCCTATCGATTCTGTCTTTTAATGAAATGGTGTAGTTTAGCAGAGGAATATCTAATTCCTTTATTGGTAGATTTTTCTTTAATTCGGCATATTTTCGAGGCGCCCTATGATCACCTTTTATAAACATAAAAAATAAGTCTAAATTTGATTCTTTCACAAAACCACTTCCTTCTAATCTATCTCCTAACTTCAACCAATCACGCTAATTACACATGTTCCTTTAGTTCTAATTGCGTGCCTTTTTTCCAGCCTTTCAAATCCGCAATGCTCTTAAGTATAGAGGATTCAGATTAACCCTCTGTTTTTTATGTCACCACAAATTTGAAGTGGCATTTATTCCCTCTAATTCTGTTTTTGCTTCGTTTCTTTCATTTTTTCCTTGTTTTTAGGATAGCTTCCGCTATCCTAAATAATTCCTTTATTTTTGAGTGTCTTCAACTGATGTAAGTTAAAACAAAAAGCTGTCATCAGCATTTTTACATTTACTCTTTCCACAGTAGTAACAAGAACTTTTCCTGCATTGAATACTTCTTTGACCACAGAGTATACTCATTCTCCTAGAGCTCTCTGACTACTGATCCTTTCGTTCCTCAGGATATCGCTTATTTCTAATGGATGTCCCCTCACAGCTCTCTGCATTGTTGCTGCAAAACCTTTTGCAATTGCTCCGAAATATCCTCTATCTCTGTATACAACTTCATTCAATTCAGAAAGATCTATATGAGAATCATGAACCGATGCAGTTGTTGTTTTGAATCTTCTGATCAATTCATAATCCTTATCAATGATTGTGTGGAACTTGTAACCAAAGAAAGATTTACCACCTTTCTTTGTCCAGGTTCCGTCCTTACTTCTTCTTGTTTTTGCTTCTTCTCCTTTAGGTTCATCTGCTTTAGCATGTCCTGGAGTTGAATGGATGAAAGTAGCATCCTGAATCATTCCTTTTTTGATCTTCAATCCTAGAGCATCAAGTTGCTTCTGCATTTCAGTCCATATTTGCTCTTCTTTTCCATTATCCGCAATCCTCTTGCGGAATGACCAGACAGTTGTACTGTCTGGTACATATTCAGGGAATGAAAGAAATTTCCGGAAGGAGATTCTATCAATGCATTGTCTTTCAAGTTCAGCATCAAAAAGACCATGCCATTGTTGCAGTACAAGCATTTTGAACATCACAATAACATCAGCTTCAGGCCTACCGCCTGAAGCTGTTTTATTGTTGTACATTGATTCGAGAATAGGACGAAATGGTTTCCAGTCTATCAGTAATGATATTTCAGCAAACTTGTCTCCAATAGATTGAAGACGTTTATATTCTTCATTAAGAGCAAAATCAATTAAATCATCCATAATTATTAATTTACTTAGCTGGTATTTATATTTTAGCGGAATGTGGTACTGAAGAAGGGAGGTTAATCGAAATTCTCTATAGTTATACTAAGTCCCCCAGAACTCAAACTTTTGACATGAAAAAACTTTGATCCATATATTAATGTCAAAGTTAAAGGTAAGGATAATGTACAACTACTCCATTTAAACAATTCTAATAAATTCTGTTGATAAGGAGAACTATTATGGTCTTCATAGCAGTAGATAATAATAAATGCACAGGATGCGGTTCGTGCGTGGATACATGCCGATATAGAGTATTATCTTTGGATAATGGGGTATGTAAGCCTTTAAGAGTGGATAATTGCAGGCATTGCATGGCTTGTGTTGCATCGTGCCGTTTCGATGCTATAAAGCTCTTTGTTTGAAAGATCGTGGGGATATTCCTAGGGAACCAGTTTGACTTGCTCTTAATTACTTTTATTTAAGCTATATATCGACCCCTAATTTATTTTCTGCAGCCGAATCTATTTTTAGATTCTATTTTTCCACATTATGAATCCACTTAATCAAGGACTATTTATAATTGTAAGACCTTGTTTTTTTGGGGCTTGTGTTGTATCTTCAACACATATTTTTTCAATTGTAGCAGGGGCAGTAGCGGTATTAAGTGTAGGGAATAGTATTTATGGTTACATCAAATGCAAAAGAAGCTATAGAAACTTTGGTGCTTGGTCTGGACGAACCAATTGCAACCATTCAAAAAGCTATATCTGGTTTTGAATCCGGCCAAAGGCTGAACATCGCCATAATTGCGTTGCCTTATGCTGGGAAATCTGAACTTGTAGATGAGATAGTCAAAATACACTCACATGAAGTGACAACAGTCCGTTTTTCATCTATAATCAGTAGTAAAGACGAGATATCTTTGCCTGAAAATTCTACAAAGATAATAATCTTTGATAATTGCCATTACCTTTATATGAGAAAGGTCGGTGGATTTGATGTTATTAAAGAATTCCTCAATATGGTGCTTTCCTCTGACGAAAGACTCTGCATAACCACATGGAACATACACTCGTGGAATTATCTTGAGCAGGTATTAGATATAGGTCGATATTTTCCAATACAGGTTAAGATTCCACCACTGAATACCGCAGATATGGAAAAATTCGTACTTTCAGTATATGAAGAGAACGAAATACAATTTGTGGACGATAGTGATAAAAAAAATACAAAAATATTTACATCGGTTAAAATACCAATAACAGAGAAAATAACTCATCGGACAATAAATCTATACAGTTTCCAAATCAACTATACTGCCCTTAGAATACTTCTTTTCCATATAAAAAAAGATGAGAACGCAGAATCTGTCATATTCAAAGAACTCACAAAAGTCTCACACGGGAATCCAGGAGTTGCAACGGAGATATGGAACAAATGGTTAGAATACCCTTTGATTAAAACAAGTAGTATAAATAGTGATTTTGGTGATATAGATCTTGATGATACCGGAGCATTTGTTCTGTACATTGTATTGTCAATGGGCCATATTAGAAAAGAAGAATTGGAAATCATAATGAATCAAAGTCATAATGTAGATGAAATTATGATCAATAAAATAATATTTGAAATGCTTAATCAGGACCTAATAGCAAAAAATGATGAATACTACAGTGTAAAACCTGAAAAGCTATATGTTGTGATCAAATACTTAGAGAATATTCGGTTGGTGTGATAATGGCTCAACTGGGTGTTGATACGATTGTCAGTAATTTTGAAAACTTTGATCTAAATACTGTATTTTTATCTGTTGTCATCCTAATCTTTGCCGCCATTCTTTCAAAAACTGTGGCATTTTTGCTGACAAAACTGTCAGAAACAACATGGAAGTACAGGCTATATTTCAAGAGCATAATCTCTGTTTCTAATGTCCTCATTTATTCACTGGCTTTTTATTACATTTTGGCATTTGTATTTGCACTTTCCTTGAATCAACTAGTTATATTTAGTGGTTTCATTGGTGCTGTAATTGGTTTTGGTATGAGGAACCTTTTTGAGGATATCGCAGGAGGCATTATAATCACAATGGAGAAACCATATCAAGTTGGGGACAGGATTGAAATGGGTAACTATTATGGAGAAGTAAAAGATATAGGTCTTAGAGCTACCCGTATTGTTACTCCGGATGATAGTTTGGTATCAGCTCCAAACAATCTGATTTTTACACAATCTGTGGCAAGCGGCAACTCGGGCAGTCCAGAAATGATGGCAACACTGGATATCTATATAGAGAACGATTCTGACGTAGACTTGGCAATGAAAATATTAAGAGAAGCCGTTGTTACTTCAAGATTCGTATATATATCTCCCACCCGGCCGGTTGTTATCCTTTTAAACGATTATCCTTTCTACAAAGGTCTAAAAGCAAGAGCATATGTGAACGATCTTAGGAATGAATTCATATTCAGATCTGATATAACTCAGAGAACCTGGAATGAATTCTATAAAAGGGGGATTAAGCCACCCAAAGCACCTATTATGAACTATGAGAAAACAGCTGAATGAGCCCAATGCCAGATGAATAAGACTCCAACAACTATTATTAGTCGCATCGACCATCATAAGTGGGGGGGAACATAATGGCCGAGGACAATAATTTTTCGACTATTGCTCAAGAGCCTACATTACAGGAGCAAGTTCATGAACACAAGGTAGCCAAAGGCAAGCTTTTCGGCACTTTTGATGGTGTTTTTACACCAACGATGCTCACAATCCTTGGAGTGATAATGTACTTGAGAGAAGGGTGGATAGTGGGAAATGCAGGTCTTCTAGGTGCCTGGCTTATTATCCTGCTTTCATGCAGCATAATATTTCTAACTGGATTGTCACTCTCCTCAATAACAACCAATATCCGCATTGGTGCAGGCGGTGCTTTCTCGATTATCTCCCAGTCATTGGGACTCGAAGTAGGAGGGAGTATTGGTATTCCACTTTATCTGGCACAGGTCCTTGCAGTAGCTATGTATATATTTGGTTTCCGTACCGGCTGGCAATGGATATTCCCTGACCATCCGGCAATTCTTATAGATCTGGGCACCTTTGCAGCCCTGTTCATAATCGCTTACATAAGTGCCAGCCTTGCATTCAGGATTCAGTACGTAATTTTGGCAATCACCGCCGGCTCCCTGATCTCTATATTCTGGACATTATAGTTTCAGTTCCGGCACAGCAGCCCATAACATGGTGGGGAACATTTTCGGGTTCTCCTGAGAACATGTTCACAGGAATTGGATTCTGGGCACTTTTTGCAGTATTTTTCCCTGCAGCTACAGGTATCATGGCCGGAGCAAACATGTCAGGAGAATTGAAAAATCCACGTGGGAGTATCCCGGTGGGCACCATGTCAGCAATTGTACTAGGCACTATCATTTATCTTTTACTGGCTTACTGGCTTATTCGCTCCGCAACTCCGGATGAACTTGTCAACAATTACACCATAATGATAGAACGCGCAGCATGGACACCTATAGTCGTGGCGGGCCTGCTTGGAGCAACTTTCTCTTCTGCACTGTCTTCCATCGTTGGTGCACCAAGGATATTGCAAGCCTTGGGAGATAGCAGCATACTGCCAAAAAGTAAATGGTTCGCAATAAGAACACAATCAGGCGAACCTAGGAACTCTATAATATTCACAGGTGCAATCGTACTTATTGCATTAATGCTTCGAAACCTTAATGCTATTGCTCCCCTTATAACCATGTTTTTCCTGCTCACATATGCAATGATCAATGTGGTAGTTTTCATGGAACAGAGCCTGAATCTGGTTAGCTTCAGGCCTCTGTTCAGGATACCCCTGGCCGCATCGTTCCTTGGAGCAGCAGGTTGTCTTTTTGTAATGTTCACAGTAAACTCCACATTCAGTCTTATGGCGATGGTTGTTGTTCTATCCATACATGGCGTTCTTTTGCGCAAACATCTCAAAGCGCCTTTTGGAGATGTGCGCAGCGGACTTTTTGTAGCACTGGCCGAATGGGCGGCAAAGAAAGTTAATGAGATTACTGTATCCAGGGAAAGGGCATGGACAGCAAATCTATTGGTACCCATAGAAGATCCACAGGAACTGCGAGGTATGTTCAATCTGATAAGGGATATCTCCTATCCGAAAGGATTTATTAAAATTTTGGGTCTTACAGGCAAAGTAGATGAGATGGAACTGTATTTGAGACTGCCGGATATCACAAGATCATTTCAGGATGAAGGGGTGTTCTCATCATGGACAATAATAGATGCACCGTCTTTTGAAGATAACCTTATTGCGGGTATGGAAGCCCTGGGCGGGGCTTTCTTCCGCCCGAATATCCTATTTCTGAGACCACCGTTATCGAAACAGAGAGAAGAGGACATTCGGAAAATCATACAAAAGGCATCACATATCCGCACAGGTGTTGTGATATACGCAGCCCATCCAAAGTCCGGCCTTGGAAGACACAAATCAATTAACGTCTGGATAGATGACAAAAGCCCGGACTGGGATATCAGCATGGATCTTGGAAATATGGACCTTGCAATTCTCATTGGATACAAGCTCAAAAGAAAGTGGGAGGCTTCAATGAACCTCATAAGCGCTGTTGGTGAGGAAGGACAGAAAAGGAAAGCAGAAGAATATATCAAGACACTCGCTGAACTGGCAAGACTCCCAAACGTCAATACCTATGCTCTAGAAGGTGATATTGAAAGCATAGTTCAGAAAGTACCTCAGGTATCTCTAAATATATTTACGCTATCACATGAGCCTGATTTTGAGTTCATCCGTAGAATGGTAGAGTTAACAGGTTCATCCTGCCTTTTCACACTCGACTCTGGAGAAGAAAATGCTCTAGCATGATGAAAATAAAAACAACTGATAGAACTTGTTCCAAAGTTGGGTTATAACTATATGATATTACCAAACAGTGTGTGGTGTGGGAAGTAATTAATATAAGAATTAATCATATTCTTTAATAGGGGGAGCTGTAGATTGATCTTCGCCTTCTTAATTTTTCTGCATTCTTAGAACGAAAACAATGCGCTAAAAGGTGAATAAAATGACTGGGGAGTTTTTTATAAAAGTATTGTATCTATTTACTTTTCTTTTACTAATGACAGGATCTGCTCACGCGTTGACTGGATCCGGTGAAGGAGAATGGAACTATAGTTCAACTATGTATGTACAGGAAAATTCAGGTCGAGACCTTTCTGCTTATCAGGTGAAGGTCGAGCTTGACAGTTCCAATTTCGATTTCACTAAAGCTGATGCCAAAGGTAAAGATATAAGGTTCGAAGCCGGCGGTAAACAGCTTGCTTACTGGATAGAGAACTGGGACCAAGCTTCTGCAACAGCTTCAGTGTGGGTGAAAGTTCCATACCTTATAGCTAATAGGCAGTCGGAAATTAAGATCTATTATGGGAATCCACTGGCAGAAGATATGAGTAAAGGTTCTTCTACCTTTGATCTTTTTGATGATTTCAGCGATTCACGACTTAAATACGGCACATGGGAATCCGGTACCAATGGTGGGGGTCAACTTGAATTTACATCAGGTATATGTAAACTCGTTGTGCCTGTGAAACATCCCAATGGTTTTTCCATGCTCAAATCCAAGAACGATTTCCCGATAAATTCAAGTTTTGTCGTAAAAAGGGAAAAAGTGACCACAGGAACTGAACCAAAGGGCCCCATCCTGCAGCAGGGCTTTGTAGACCCGCAAAGTGAGACAAAGAACTGGATACTTTTGCAGACAGAATTGAATAATGAAACGTTTGCCACATGGACGATTAAGAATTACAAAGCTAACTTGAAATATAATCCTTGGGACCTGTCCAGTGTGAATGTTCCCAATAAAGTGTGGTATATCTCTGAAACTGCGTGGTACCAGGAAGGCGATGAAATAAACAAAGTAGCTTGGTTCAAGAACGGTGTGCGAGATTCCCATATGGATGTTGTTTCCAGTGAAGAGAAACCTTATGTCCCTGGAACCAATATGAAGGTATTCCTTAAATCCAACACCTATGTCGATGGTTTTGACAACACAGGTTACATGGGTATAGATTATGTGTTCCTGCGTAAATACACTTCACAGGAGCCGACTGTGAGCTTCCCAAAGGTGCAAACTGAAGAGCAACCCGCTGAAGTTGTTGGAGAGACCAAGCTGCCAACATTGGTCCTGCCCGAAGGAAAAGTGTTGTCTATAAGATATTTCGATGTGGGAAATTACGATGATGCCATCCTGAACCAATTCAACACCAGTGGCGTAAATATGGTGTTCCTGAGAACAACGGGAGACACAATATGGAAATCCGAACGGTTCATCAAGACTGCACATGAAAAGAACATCACGGTATATGCTATGCTGTTTATTCCAGAAGGAACTAACGAAACATCTGGAAAAGATCAGCTAATAACTACAGTGAATGGTATTCTGGATTATAATTCAAAATCCATGTCCGATTTTGATGGTATAGATATTACACTTGATCCCTGTACAAAAGATACTGAGCAGGCATGTACAGATAATATGTTGCTTCTTGAAGAGGTCAGGCAAAAGACAACAAGCACGATACCGCTTGTAGTCGATGTGCCCCCATCATTTGAAACAACAGAATTGGCTAATGTGTCCAAGAACGTGGACCTCTTTGTGCTAATAGATTATGATGCCGAGAACAAGTTCAGCACATTTGATACTGTTGTGGACGCTCTGGCTCCGAAGATGGGAGAAGTACGGAGTGCAGGTGGTACGGCAATGATCGATGTGATGGTCACGGGTCTGCCTTCAGAGAATGCGACAACATCGAAACTTGTGGGAAACCTATATGATTACTACACACATGATCCAGCTTTTACAGGTATAACCATGACTCTGGAGGACGATTATTCTCAAATGGTTCCAACACCTGCAGAAGCACCTGTACAGGAACAAGAAACGCAGAGCAAAGGAATTCCAGGATTTGGAATTATGTTTGCAATTTTAGGATTCGCTTTTGTCTCCCGTTTGAATAAAGGAAAACGGTAAACAATTCAATTGAATTAAAAGAAGAGGTAATACCTCCTCTTTCTTATTTTTCATTGGTGAGTAGCTAGTTATTTGATTTTGGTTTCTGGATTTCATAGACTCCAGTAACTTGTGCTGCGTCTTTCACAATACCAAAAGCTTTCAATTTCTCTTCTTATTTCTCATCAGAAATAAACACTATAGGGTCCTTTTGAAATAACATTCAAATGGAGGATTTACTGAGGCTATTTTTAGCTGTAAGCAGTCAATAGAACCTCCCCCATAAAAAGTACATCTTGATAATTGATTAATTACACAAATCAGGACTTGTATAAGTCTAATACAGAAATGAAGTAGTAAAAATCCTTTAATGGCTACTTATTGATATACAGGCTATTGTTACTGGTTTTTTAAATATCCAATTCTAACTAAATAAAGGGTAAATATGCCATTAAAAAAGAAATAAGGCACTAATTAAGAGTAAAATGAAAAGTAACCTTGTTTTGAGATGTACATTTGAAGGGGGAATATGGATTAGTACTAAAATAGAGAAAATAAGTTATATTAATCCTAGAAATGAGTTCTATTTTCAAAGGGCCCTAAAACACTACTTTGTCTAATCCAATCATTTTAAGGTCTGATATATTTCTGTCCTCTTTTGCTTTGTCTACAATGACTACGTATTCTCCAGACAGAATCTTCATGAATCCTTAAAATATCAGCTACTGAAGCTAATGACATTTCTTTGCACATGGAAATAATGAATGCTTCAAAGAACAAGGTAAATTCTGTCTTCTGTCCTATGTTGTGGAAATCCAATAGTATTTATCCATAGATCCCCTAATTATCTTGGGGGGTAAACGTATGAAATATACATTTCAGGATTCAACAGAATTACCGGTTCAACGGGATTTTATAAAGGATTTACAAGACTTCGTTAAACTGTGTAAAGAGATACTACCTATTGAAAAAGCATCCTATCTTCTCAACGAAAAGAAGAGAAAGAGCACTTTATTGGTGGAAAGTGAGATCAAGGCACTCGATGGATTTGAAACAGGCGTCTCAAAAGCAATACAGGAGCTAAACAAAAACATTGAAGGCATGGACCTCTCAAGCGTGAAAGATGAGTCGATTGCATCAATAGCTTCTATTTCTTCCAGGAAGAAAACAGAACTGGGAAAAGAGCTTGATGATAACGTAAAAACCGCAGATTTTGAGTTGGATCAGTTAAGCACCAAGATGCTATCCCTTATGGATTCTGTCTTTAAAGAAGGCATCTACAATTCAGTAGACACATACTTACTCCAGCAGGAAGATGAAAGTATTAGTGGTAAGCAAGTTTCATTTGCTGAAAACATGGAATACTGGTTTGGTTTGAATTTTAATGAAACTTTACTCAAAGTAGATCACTTATACAAGAATTTCTCATTACCAATATGGGTTTCAGGTGGGTTATTACATCGGGAAGACAGGGTAAAGAGTCTGGATCTGTCTAATCATCGTGTTGTTTCCATTGAATATAATGAGAACGAACACTTTGAAGTTCTATTAAAGGACGATAACTCAGAGCATATATTCAGGATAGTTGCTGATGGGAATACCTTCATGATATTCCATAATGATCATGACATAACCGTTGATGAAGAATTAGTCCAATCTATGGTAAAGGAAGATGTCCTACTTCTTATAAAAAAGATGAAGCAATACTTCTTAGTGGGTGTCCAGTCTCGTGCACTTTTGAAGGTACTAATCGATGGAAAAGACGCAATATCTGAGAACAGGGTATTTGATTGCCTTAAAATTATTGCTGTAAAGTATGGTGATTTGATCAATGAATGTCTTGTTAGGGGCTACAATAAGGAAGAGATCACTATAAAAATAGAGCATCCGGATGAAACCCGAACAGAAAAATATGTCTCAAAAACAGAAATATTCAGGCAACTCTCTGATGCAGGCAGTGCAGGTCTTGAACTTGCGGATTTAATGAACGTTACAGAAAACTGAGTGCTTATCAAAGCATTCTTTTTTGGCTCTGTAGAAATCCCCGATTTTCAAGGGACAAATCGAACTGAGATTTTTCCCAAATGTTTCTTTAGGTATAGTTAGAAAATGGGCATTCTAGGCTGTTGATAGTGATTCTAATCGGTTTTCTACAG
The DNA here is from genome assembly GCF_963678545.1 of uncultured Methanomethylovorans sp. Classification (NCBI taxonomy): domain Archaea; kingdom Methanobacteriati; phylum Methanobacteriota; class Methanomicrobia; order Methanosarcinales; family Methanosarcinaceae; genus Methanomethylovorans; species uncultured Methanomethylovorans sp. Next base: position 1,469,187 of record NZ_OY782870.1, on the reverse strand, counting down.
AACCGATAATGGAACTTTTAAAAAACAAATAGAACAGAAGATGTTTACTCGCAGTATTTCATTTCTTCTGCAACCTATTTATAGCATTTCTCCTAATTTACTTATGTGAGTGGGATACGCAATCTTTTCATTGTCTTGCTTTCAGCGCTAACAGGAGTATTGTTGTATCTTATCTACTTAACAGTTTATGGGGAATACTATCGTAGTATATTGGTGCCGTTGTTGAACCTTATTTTTATTCTGCTGGTGATCTCTGTGCTGCATGTTATCCTAGATGATGTGATCAAAATGAAGGCTCGCACCACTAGAGAACGGTACAATATTAGGAAGATCTCCTCAGCATTCACTACCTTACTAGCTGCTGGTATATTACTGGTCGTTTTTTTCAAAGAAACTACTACTCTAATCGTTGCATATGGTCTTTTCAGTGCTGGTCTGGTCATTGCCCTACAGGACGTTTTCCGCAACCTTGCCGGAGGGATTCTATTACTTGTGACGCGTCCTTTCACCGCAGGGGATCGTATTCAGGTGGGAGAATGTTTCGGAGATGTATTGGACATAACCTATTTTCACACCATCCTTATGGAAATTCGGGAATGGGTAGATGGTGACCAGTACACAGGCAGGATAATGAACATGCCCAACAGCTTCGTGCTTACCAGCACTGTGAAAAACTACACACGAGACTTCTCCTTCATATGGGATGAAATGCAAATCATCCTGGCTCCCGGCAGCAACTGGGAAAAAGCCCAAAAAATCATATTTGAAATAGCTGATAAGCTTGTGAGTACAGCTGTAATGAATGCCAAAGAGGAACTTATCAACCTGGAGCAGAAATATCTGCTGACCAGTTACGACGTGGAAACTCAGGTCTATACTAAGATTGAAAGTGACCGTATCGATATATGCGTAAGGTACGTGGTGAACCCCCGGCAACGTAGGAAGTTAAGGCATACTATAGTACAGGAATTGCTGCAAGCATTCGATGTGGAAGAAGATATAGTTCTTGGAAGTATAAACAGTGTTGAGGTAAGTGGTTCACTGAATTCAGTTGTTGCCGTAGGAGCAAAGTATTAGATTATAGTGTAACAGCGAACGTTTAAAAATAATGAGTACTAGAATATCACGATACATAGGCACTGACCAAAGGTCAATCTCTTTCAGAGCCTATTTCAAAACTTCACTCACACCTTTTTCCAACACAACAGGAAACATGCAATATCTAACAATCCTTTGAAAACCACATTAAGCCTTTCATATCTGCTTGCCAGTTTTCTAAATCCCATCTTCAACTATTCAAAGAATCGTTATACTTCCTCTGTAAGGATATATTTCCTCATCAAATCGAGTAGTTCTTCCTCTTTTCCTTCTTTTACTGTTCCTTGTATTGATCAGAATGTTACTTTTGATGGCTCTGGACCTTAAATACCACCTTATCTGTATGTCATCATACGCAGCATCTGCCAGAACTTCAATGAAATGCTGTCGATAGTACTCTTTTCCAGAAGCTATTTAAATTGTGAGCAGAATCCCAGAGGGATTCCATGATCTCATTCCAGATACCTTCCTCAGACCACCTTTTTAGCCTTCTCCATGCTTTTGCATCTGAACTATAACATTTTGGCATATCACCCCTACAACCAGTTATCAGGACAAAGAGAATGCCATTGATTACCTTACGGTCATCAGCCCTCTTTCTTTGGGTTATTGTTTTTGGTGGTAAATGTGGATTAATAAACTTCCATTGTTCATCAGAGAGCTCCCTAAATTTCATTCATATCCCCACAATAACATTCAGAGAAATAGTATTTATAGTTTTGATACAGGCTCTCAAACAAATGGTTAACATATTATTAAATGGGGTTACTACAGACCCTGTTTTTGTATTCTATGTACATAATATTTATGCATGTTTAACATTGGTTGACATGAGGGTACTGGATGGTAACAATCAAACCAAAAGAAAGATTTGGACGTAGCCTTGGTTTCTTTGAAACTTTTGCTATTGGAACTGGGGCCATGGAGAAAAACCAGGTGTAGTAACTGCTATTCAATATCACCATTTTCTTTTGGTGAAGACAGAGTCAAGGCAACTAAAGTATGCTATGACTATTGAATGAAGAGTCTACATCACCTTTGAGAACATACGGCTTCTTACAGAAGAGGGCATCTTTATTGGAAAGAAATACAAGGGTAATTTCCAGTTATCCATGGGAAAAAGCCAGGAAGAAGTGGATAAGCATATTGCTCGGTTTGACATGAAATACTTCCCCATTATCGTGGAAGCTCATCTCAAATTATTGGGGGAAACTGGTTTTAGGACTGTGGAAATACTATGTTATTCCTATATGCAAGCTGGTTTCTACTGCATTAAGTAATGCATGAGAATCTCAAAACAGATAATATCAATTATTATCTGCTTCGTTAACCTTCTTTTATGATTCAATATTGTCCTAAATTAGTCTTGCTATCTTTAAAAAATTGTTGAATAACATTTTTGAGTTGCTTTCGTATTCATTTCTTACAGTAGCATAGTCTCTTTTTACTTCT